>JAIOIW010000116.1 GCA_019912385.1 Notoacmeibacter sp.
CGCATGGCGGCAGAGAATTTCGCCGACCGGATGTTGAGCGAAGAGGGGCGCGAAGGCGTCGCCTCCTTCGTCGAAAAACGCAAACCGCGCTGGGCGGAGTGACGAGGGGCACATGGCGAAGTTCAACTCCATTCTCATCGCCAATCGCGGGGAAATCGCAGTGCGGATCATCCGCACGGCCAAAGCGCTCGGATACCGTACCGTCGCGGTCTGGTCGGATGCCGACCGGGATGCGCCGCATGTGCGCCTGGCCGACGACGCGGTGCATATCGGGCCGTCGCCTGCGGGCCAGTCCTATCTCGACGGCGCGCGGATCATCGAGGCGGCCAGGGCAAGCGGCGCGCAAGCGATCCATCCTGGCTACGGTTTCCTGTCGGAGAACGCCGGATTCGCCGAAGCCTGCGCGGTGGCCGGGCTGGTGTTCATCGGGCCGCCGGCCAGCGCCATTGCGGCCATGGGCAACAAGGGCGAAGCGAAGCGGCGGATGATCGCGGCGGGTGTGCCCTGCGTTCCGGGCTATGAGGGTGAGGACCAGTCGGACAGTGTTTTCGCCGCCGAAGCGGATAGGATCGGCTATCCGGTGATGGTCAAGGCGGCGGCGGGCGGCGGTGGGCGCGGCATGCGCCTGGTGGGCGACGCGGCAAACCTGGCGAAAGCCTTGGCGACAGCGCACTCGGAAGCCGAGAACGCGTTCGGTTCCGGCGAACTGATCCTCGAAAAGGCGATTACGCGACCGCGCCATGTCGAAATGCAGGTGTTTTGCGACGATCACGGAACGATCATCCACATGGGCGAGCGCGACTGCTCGGTGCAGCGGCGCCACCAGAAGGTGATCGAGGAGGCGCCGTGCCCGGTGATGACGCCGGACCTGCGCGAGCGGATGGGGGCGGCGGCGGTGGAGGCGGCGCGCGCGGTCGGCTATCGCGGCGCGGGAACCGTGGAATTCCTGCTCGACGGCGACGACGCGTTCTATTTCCTGGAGATGAACACGCGGCTGCAGGTGGAACACCCGGTGACCGAAATGATAACCGGGCTCGATCTCGTCGCGTTGCAGATCACGGTGGCGCAGGGCGAGCCGCTCGGGCTTTCCCAGGATGACATCGTGCTTGACGGCCACGCGATCGAGGCGCGGCTCTATGCGGAAGACCCGGCGCAGGATTTCCTGCCGCAGACCGGCAGAAT
This sequence comes from Notoacmeibacter sp., assembly GCA_019912385.1. GTDB lineage: Bacteria > Pseudomonadota > Alphaproteobacteria > Rhizobiales > Rhizobiaceae > JAIOIW01. The sequence goes on from JAIOIW010000116.1 coordinate 1,183, forward strand.
TGCGCTGTGGTGTCCGTCCGCGGGGGAGGGCGTCCGAATCGACAGCGGCGTCGAGACCGGACAGGAAATCAGCCCGTTCTACGATCCGATGGTGGCCAAGATCATCGCCTGCGGGCCTACGCGGGAGATTGCGCGCAACAGGCTGGTCAAGGCATTGAAGAAAACCGTCCTGTTCGGTCTGCGCACCAATGCGGCGTTCCTTACCGAAATCCTGGAACGCCCGGCCTTTGCCGCCGGTGAAGCAACGACGGCTTTCATCGGCGAGGAATTCGGTGACGGCATTCCCGGCGCCGATCCGGATTTCCAGGAAGCGGCGATAGCGGCGGTGCTGCATTTCAGGGCGCTGCGCGACGCGGCGATGGCAAAGGCGGTCGGCGTGCCGCCGCTGCTGGCGGAATGGTCGAGCGGGGGCAGTCTTGTGACGCCGTTCGACCATGCCAGCGGCGAGGCCCGCCATGCGCTGACCGTGCAGCCGCTCGGGCGCGACCGCTACCGCGTTGCCGGTGAAACCGGGGAGACAGCAGTCGCGATCGGTGCGGATGGCGATGGCGGCATGGTGGCTGACACGGGCGGACGCAGGCTTGGCGTCGCGGTGATGATCGCCGGTCCCGGCCTGCTCGACGTGGCGATCGGCGGGCGCGCGTTCGGGTTCCGCAACCTAATCGGTCTCGGCGGGGAAGCGGAAGCCATGGCGGGCGGCGGGCATGTGACGGCGCCGATGCATGGCGTGGTGATCGGCGTTTTCGTCACGCCGGGAGACGTCGTGCAGCCCGGCGCGCGTCTGCTGGTGCTCGAGGCGATGAAGATGCAGCACGAGATCACGGCTTCCATCGCCGGCGAAGTGAAGGCGGTTGCCTGCGCGCCGGGAACACAGGTTGGAGCCGACGACCTGCTGGTGGAGATCGAACCGATCGTCAAGGACGATACCGGCGCTGGCGAAAGCGCTGTCTGATGGAGAACTGGACATGCTGAAAGAAGCTGATGATTTCCTGGCCGAGTGCGAAACGCTCCACGCCCTGCTCGCGCCGCTGGCGGAGGCCGACTTCGCCAGGTCCACCCAGTTCAAGGGCTGGACCGTGAACGACGTGCTGATGCACCTGCATTTCTGGAACCGGGCGGCCGACCAGTCGCTCAACGATCCAGACCGGTTCGCGGCGCTGATGGGCGAAGTGATGGGCGGGATGCAGGCAGGCGGGCTGCGGGTGCTCGAAAACGCGAAGGTTACCGAGCGCGGACCTGCCCTTCTGGCGGCCTGGCACGGCTTCTACCGCGGCATGGCGGCGCGCTGGCGCGATCTCGATCCGAAGATCCGCGTGAAATGGGCCGGTCCGGAAATGTCGGTGCGCTCGTCGATCACCGCACGGCAGATGGAAACCTGGGCGCACGGCCAGGAACTGTTCGACCTGATGGGCGTGGAACGGGTGGAAGACGACCGCATCGGCAACATCGTCGTGCTCGGCGTCAACACCTATCAATGGGGCTTCAAGGTGCGGGGCATGGCATTGCCCGGACCGATGCCGCGACTGAGGCTGATAGCACCTTCAGGCGCGATCTGGGAATTCGGCGAGGCGGAGACGCCGGACATGGTCGAAGGCAGCGCGGTCGACTTCTGCCGGGTGGTGACGCAGACGCGCAATGTCATGGACACGGGCCTCGTCATGCACGGTCCGGTCGCGGAACTGTGGATGCGAAACGCGCAGTGTTTCGCGGGCCCGCCGGAGACGCCGCCGGCGACGGGCACCAGGGGCGTCAAAGCCGGCTGAGCGGCTTGTCCTAAACCTCCACCCAGCCGCCGGGCGTCTTCATCCGGTGACGGATAGTGTTGGCTCGGCCGAGCGTCTGCTCGATGAAACAGCCCTTCTTGGCCGTCTCGATCAGTTCGATGACCCGTTCGGTTGGATCGTCGCTGTCGATCATGACATCGATCTCGAAAGAGAACGGCGCGGTTTCGTAAACCCTTCCCTTGGCCTCCCAGTCCCAGGTGATGCGGGTTTCGACGTCAAGGTCGTTCAGATTGACCCGCAGCCTTTTGGCGAAGGCGCGGATCTGGGTCATGATGCAGCCCGTGAGACTGCCGACGAACAGGGCGAGCGGCGGCGGGGCGCTGGCGTCGCCGCCATGGAACGCGCCTTCGTCGGTGGCGAGCGTGAACGGCCCCTCCTGGAAGGGCAGGGCCATATGGACCTCGAGTTCGTTGCGCATCTTGCCCGTCGCGTGCCCGTGGCAGTCGAACCGCACCTGTGCTCTTTGCAGTGCCCCACCTTCGGTCATTGTCAGCCCCTTTCGTTCCAATGAATCATGGGCAGGCCGGCGACGGGAGAGCGGAACCAGGGAATGGTCGTGCCGCGCAGGCTACCGATATAGACGTTTTTCAGATCGGGTCCGCCGAATGTGATCGACGCCATCCAGGGAGCGATCGTGCCGCCGCAGGCCATCATCATGTCCGGCGTGACGGCGCCTTTTTCGAATGCCGCCAGCAGCGCCTTGCCGGCCGCCGACCCGTGATCGTCGTCGAGCAGGATCCGCAGATCGCCTTCCGGCGTGATCGCGAAGATGCGGTCGGTCATCACATGCGTGCCCCAGAGGTTGCCGTAGGCGTCGAAGGCGATGCCGTCGATGAAGGCGCCATGGCTTTCCGGCCCGAAGGTCTCGCGGCCGGTCAGCGAGCCGTCATCGCCGACGCGCAGCCGGGTCACCTTCATGCCGGTGGTTTCCACGACATAGAGCCATTCCTCGTTGGCGTCGAAACGGATCTCGTTGGTGAAGGCGAAGCCATCGGCGACGATCCTCAGCCCCTTCTCGTCGGCCACCGCGACGAAGCCGTCATGGCGCAGCGAACTTGCCGCCTGCATCCAGTTTGGGATGAGGGTCGAGACGGTGAGCCATATGCGGTCCCTTGAATCCCGCAGCACGAAGTTGACCTTGCCGATCGGTTTGCCGCCGATCTGGTCGTGGAGCACGCGGGACTCGCCGGTGCGCGTCATCACCTCCAGCCGGTCGGTGCCGAAATTGGAAATGAGGATGTCGCCGTTGCGGGCGAAGGCGAGGCCGTTGGGCAGCGTACCCTGGGTGAAGCGGGCGGCCTCGTCGGTCGCCCTGGAGAAGGCCGATTCAACCTTCTGGGTGACGATCTCCTGCGTTCCGTCGGAGCGGATGTGCACCACGCCGCCGCGCGCGTCGGCCGACCACAGCGAGCCGTCGCGCTCGGCCAGGATGCATTCGGGGCGCTGGAGGTCGTGCCCGACGGTGCGGATCGCCGCCCGGTCTACCTCGAACCCGTCAAGCGGGTTGGCGGCCATCAGAACTTCACCATGTCGCCGCCCTTGAGCTGAAGCACCTCGCGGGCTTCCTCGGGCGAGGCGACGCCGAGGCCGAGTTCCTCCAGGATGCGGCGGATCTTGGCTACCTGCTCGGCGTTCGAATTGGCAAGCTTGCCGCGGCCGATATGGAGCGAATCCTCCAGCCCGACGCGCACATTGCCGCCCATCATCGCTGCCTGGGTGATGAACGGCATCTGGAAGCGGCCCGCCGCCAGCACCGACCACACATAGTCGTCGCCAAACAGGCGGTCGGCGGTCTGCTTCATGACGGTGACGTTTTCCATCTCGGCGCCGATGCCGCCGAGAATGCCGAAGATCGACTGGATGAGGAAGGGCGGCTTCACCAGGCCCGCATCGACGAAATGGGCGAGGTTGTAGAGATGGCCGATGTCGTAGCACTCGTGCTCGAACTTGGTGCCGCAACCTTCGCCGAGATGCTTGAGGATATAGGCGATGTCACGGAAGGTGTTGCGGAAGATGAAGTCGTCGGAGGCTTCCAGGAACGGCTTTTCCCAGTCGTGCTTCCAGGTGGAATATTTCGACGCCATGGGATGAAGCGCGAAGTTCATCGAGCCCATGTTGAGCGAGCACATCTCCGGCTCCGCCTTCAGCGGCGCGGCAAGGCGCTGTTCGATCGTCATGCCCAATCCGCCGCCCGTGGTGATGTTGACCACAGCGTTGGTCGCCTGCTTGATGCGCGGCAGGAACTGCATGAAGACGTCAGGATCGGGTGTCGGCCTGCCGGTCTTCGGATCGCGCGCATGCAGGTGGATGATGGACGCGCCGGCTTCCGCCGCGTCGATAGACTGCTTCGCGATCTCGTCGGGCGTGATCGGAAGCGCATCGGACATGGTTGGCGTGTGGACACCGCCGGTCACCGCGCAGGTGATGATGACGTTCTTCATTTTCCTGGCCATTGGTCTTACTCCTCGTCAGTCTTCGAAAATGGCAACGGCGCGGGTGAATCCCGCCGACGCGCCCTTGATCTTCCAGGGGAAGCAGGAGATCTGGAAACCGGCCGCCGGCAGGCTCTCCAGATTGCCCAGCTTCTCGATGTGGCAATAGCCGATCTCCATGCCGGCGCGGTGGCCTTCCCAGATGATCGACGGATCATGGGTCTTGCCGAATTGCTGAGCTGTGAAGGCGAACGGCGCGTCCCAGCTCCAGGCGTCAGTGCCTGTCACCCGCACACCGCGCTCCAGCAGGAAGAGCGTTGCCTCGCGGCCCATGCCGCAGCCCTTCATCAGGTAGTCGGGCTTGCCGTAATGGGCGCCGGCAGAGGTGTTGACGACGACGATGTCGAGCGGCTGCAATTCGTGGCCGATGCGCTTCAGCTCGGCCTCGACGTCGACCGCGGTCGCGACATAGCCGTCGTCGAGATGGCGGAAGTCGAGCTTGACGCCGGGATTGAGACACCACTCCAGCGGCACCTCGTCGATGGTGATCGCCCGCTCGCCGTTGTTCATGGTCGAATGGTAGTGGTACGGCGCGTCGAGATGGGTGCCGTTGTGGGTCGAAATCTGCAGCATCTCCACGGCCCAGCCCTCGCCGCCGGGTAGCTGGTCGACGGTCAGGCCGGGGAAGAATGTCGTCATCTGCCCGGCGGTCTGCTTGTGGTTCATGTAGTCGATCTTCGGCAGCATCGGCGGCGGATCGGAGGCGATCTCGGCTTCGAGCGGGACCGACAGGTCAACGAAACGGCGGGCCATCGGGTAGTTCCTTTCCTACAGAAGTGCGGTCGCAAGCGACGGGAAGACGAGCAGGCAGACGAGGACGACAAGCATCATGACGGCAAAGGGCGCCGCGCCGGCGAAGATGTCACCGAGCGTAATGTCGGGATCATCGAGCGCCGACTTGATCACGAAGACCGAGATGCCGAAGGGCGGGGTAAGAAGGCCGATTTCCACCGCGAGCACGGTGACGACGCCGAACCAGATCAGGTCGACGTCCATGGACGAAACGACGGGCAGCATCAGCGGCACGAGGATCAGCATGATCGACGAGGAGTCGAGGATGGTGCCCATGGCGATCACCAGCGCCACATAGGCGATGATGATGCCCCAGAAGCCGATATCGGCGTGGGCGACGAACTCGCCGAAACCGGCCGGCACGCCAGAAAGCGCCAGCATGCGCGAATACATCTGCGCGGCGATGATGAGGAAACAGATTGAGGCGGTGATGAGACCCGTGTCGGTCAACACCTGCCAGAAATCGCGCAGGCTCAGCTTGCGGCGTACAAGGCCGATGACGATGGCGCCGAGGCAGCCGACCGCGCCGGCCTCGATGGGGGTGAAAAATCCGCCATAGATGCCGCCGAGCACGAGGGTGACAAGCAAGGCGATCGGCAGGCCCTTGATCGCCACTTGCGTTCCTGACAGCCAGGCTTGGGCGTCGATCGGCGCGGAGATGTCACGGCCGACGAATGCCGGCCAGAAGGTCGCCATGGCGACCACACCGACACCGAATGTGCCGGCCAGCAGCAGGCCCGGCAGGATACCCGCGATGAACAGGTCGCCGACCGATTGCTCGGTGAGCAGGCCATAGAGGATCAGCAGCAAACTCGGCGGGATCAGCATGCCGAGCACCGACGAACCGGCGACGACACCGACCGAAAAGCGCTTCGTGTAGCCGTGGCGGACCATTTCGGGCACCGCGATGCGGGTGAAGACGGCGGCGGAAGCGATGGAAATGCCGGTGATGGCCGCGAAAATCGCGTTGGCGCCCACCGTGCCGACGCCAAGGCCGCCGCGCAGGCGCCGGAACAGCTGGTTGGCGACGTCGAAAGCATCGCGGCCCATGCCGGTGACGGAAACAATATACCCCATCAGCACGAACAGCGGCACGACGCCGAAGAAATAGCTGGAGATCGTCTCCGATGCCGCGAGCGCCAGCAGCTTGCCGGCAAGCAGGGGCGAACCTTTCATGATCCACACCCCGACATAGGATGTGGTCATCAACGCGAATGGCACCCACAACCCGCCATAGACGAGCACGACGATGGCGGCGAGAGAGGCAAGCCCGATTTCAAAATGGCTCATCGGCGGCTTCCTGCGAGAAGTCCCCGCCCTTGATCGCGGCCTTTGCCGCAAACAGCGCGGTGATGAACAGTTGGATCATCAATGCGGTGCAACCGATCAGGATGATCAGCTTGACCGGCCAGATCGGCGCGGTGAAATCGCCGATCGTGCCCTCGAACGTATTGCGTTGCCAGGAGCGCACGAACAGCGGCGTGCTGGCCATGAGCAACTGCCCCATGATGAACAGCGCGACCGCCGCATAGACGAACTCAATCGCCGCGCGCAGGCGCGGCGCCCTTCGCTGTACGGTTGCGAGTAGCGCATCTGTGCGGGTGAGGCGGCCACTGCGGAACGTCTGGGCGACCTGCAGGAACACGATGGCGACGATCGACATCGACACCAGTTCGGGCACGCCGGAGATCGGCGCACTGAACAGGCCTCGGCCGATGACGTCGGCATTGACCAGCACCATCATCGCGACGATGAGCAGGGTGCCGATCACGTTGAGCGCCATGGTGATGCGGTCGGTCGCAAGCAGCAATCGGCCACCAAGGGAGTGCGCCGCCATGGGCGCACCCCGTCCGTTTTCGGAACTGGACATTGCGGGTGCTTTCGAACCGCCTATTCCTGGTCCCAGTTGCGAACCGGCGTGGCGCCGGAAGCGCGCATGGCGTCCATGTAGGTCTTGAGCACAGCGGTGCCGGGCTTGCCTTCGCTGTCGAGCTTGTCGGCCCAGACCTTGGCGACGTTATCCATGCCGGACGCCCATTGCTCGCGGAATGCCTGGTCGACTTCGGTCACGGTTGCGCCCGCGGCCTTCATTGCCTCGAAGGCCTTGGCAACCGCCTCGTCGAGATCCTTGTGATAGGCGATGCGGTCGGCGACGGCTGCTTCCTTGAGCGCCTTCTGCACGACGTCCGGCTGGCTGTCGAACCAGTCCTTGTTGGCCGCGAAGCCTCCCGCATACTGCGCACCAAAGCCGACCTTGATGATGTAGGGCGCGACCTCGAACAGCTTGCCGGGCAGGGCGGCGGAGGCAAACACGATCACGCCGTCGTAAACGCCGGTCTTGATCTCGTTGTAGTAGGTGGTGAGGTTACCCGAGACGCCGACTGCGCCGGTGCCCTTCAGCCAGTTGACCGCGGGGCCGGGCGCGCCGATCTTCTTGCCTTCCAGATCCGCGATCGAATTGACCGGGAAGTTGGTCATCAGCAGGTAATCGTCGATGCCGATGGCACCGCCGAGATATTCAAGGCCGTTCTCCTCCCACGACGCGCGCAGGTCGGCGTTCTCGATATGCAGATTGTCGATCAGTTCGGAGATAAGGGCCGGATCCGACGCCACGAATGGCGTGAAGTAGGTGACGTTCTGCACGGCGAGCTTGGCCGGATCGAAAAGCGAGGAGACGAGCCCGATTTCGGCCAGGCCTTCCTGTACGGCTTCCAGTTCGTCGCCGACCTTGGCCAGCGATCCGCCATATTGCTCGCTCCACTTGATGGTGTAGCCGCTGCCTTCCAGCGCCTTGTTGACGGCGGGGATGAAGGTGGAGTTGGCGTGCTTCACCCAGCGAAAGACCGGCGGGTGGCCGGCGACCAATGTGGCATCGATGTCTTCGGCCGCCGCCGTCGTGACGGCGGCGAGCCCCAAGGCCAGTGTCATGAGCAGTCTATTCATCGTTTCCTCCCTGTTGCAGATAGGCGGTTCAACTCCCTGCGGCATCCAGTGCGCGGATGCCGCCGCACACATAGATGACGATCTTTTCAAGCATGGTCTCGATGTCGGAATCGTCGCATTCACCTTTTGACAGGCGCATGGAGCGGCCGGTCCGTGCCATCATCGTCATGCCGACACCGATCGAGAACATGTAGGCCCAGACCGCGTCCGCGCGCGAAAGCTGCGGGTGTACGCGGCAAAAGGCGTCGATAAAGCGCCGGGCGATTGGGTCGTAGTAGGTTTCGGCCAGCTTCAGGTCGCGCTCGTCCGACGAATTGGCGAACCACACCAGGATGCGCGAGAAGGAGCCTCCGCCCTTGGCCAGCGAATGACCTTTCTCGATCGTCGGGCGGAACAGCGCCTCCACGATCTTCTCCAGGCGGGGCGGGGCCGGATTGTCGAGCAGCGCGTCGAGCAACTCGCCCCGGCGTGTGTTTATCTCGCCCGAACGACGCCCGATGACCGCCTCGAACAGCTTTTCCTTGTTGTTGAAATGATAGTGGATCAGCGCCTGCGCGACACCCGCGCGGTTGGCGATCTCCCGCATGCTGGCGCCGGCAAAGCCGGAGGTCGCGAAGACCTGTTCGGCTGCGTCCAGGATCGCGTCGGCCCGTGAGGCGAGGCGGACATGCCGCTCTGCCGCGTTTTCCCCCGATGTCTTCAGCGCCGCCTGGCCCACCTCGATGCTCCCGTCGCGATCCGGCTTTCTCTCGGCTGGAGCAGGCTGGCAATCCCGTTGCCGCCTGACTGATCGCCCAGTCAGTATTTATCGAATGCGTGTCGCCGTCAAGCGGGTCGACCGGAACCGGGAAATTACGCGGCGATGGAACGGAGCAGTGCGGTAACGCCGCCTGCCGGATTGCTCCCGGTCCAGCGGTCCTGCGCCTCGGCCAGGCCCTCCAGGTCACGAATGACCAGGGCTGCGCCCGAAAAGTCATCATCGGCCGTATATGTGCTCGGCGTGACGACGGTCGTGATGCCGGCGGCAAGCGCCGCCTTGAGGCCATTGGCGGAATCCTCGAATGCGAGGCATTCATCGGGGCCGAGGCCAAGGATTTGAAGGGCCAGCAAATAGACCTGCGGATCGGGTTTCTTCACCGGAGCCTCGTTGGCCGTGCAGACGGCTGCAAACCAGTCGAGCGCTTCGGTTCCCAGCGTTGCCGCGAACAGGGCCTCGACATTGGCGCGCGTGGTCGTCGTTGCGATCGCGAGCGCGATCTCGCGTTCGCGGGCGGTACGGATCAGGTTTTCCACACCCGGGCGCAAAGCGATGCGGCCCGACGCCATGCGCTCGCCGTAGATCGCGGTCTTGCGCCGATGGAGGGCGGCAATGTCGAGGCCGGGCTTTCCAACCTCGCCGGCATACTGGGCGATGCGCTCCTTGCCGCCGGTGGTCCTGAGAAGCCGGCGGTAGTCGTCGCGCCTCCATGTCCAGCCGAGCCCGGCTTCCTCGAATGCCTGGTTGAAGGCGGCGCGATGCAGTTCCTCGGTTTCGGCCAGGGTGCCGTCGACGTCGAAGATCAGCCCGCGCAAGCTTGCCATTCAGGCCGGTTCCTTGAGCCGTTCGATCGCCTGGGGAAGTGCATTGAGGCTGTCGATGACGATGTCGGCGCCAAGATCGTCGACGGGCACGGTGGTGTAGCCGCCGCGCACGGCGACCGATGCCATATGGGCGGCCCTGGCGGCGCCGATATCGGCCGGACTGTCTCCGACCATCAACGCGCGGGTCGCGCTCAGTCCCATGGCCTCGACGGCGTGGAGCAGCATGTCGGGCGCGGGCTTCTTTTCCGGGCCGGTGTCGCCGCCGACGACGATGTCGACGATATCGCCGAACCCGAAGTGATCCAGGATCTCGCGGCTGAACGCTTCCGGCTTGTTGGTGACGACGGCAAGCCTGACGCGGGCCTTGTGGTAGGCGGCAAGGATTTCGGCGGCACCTGGCATGAGGATCGTATTCGCAGTCAGTTGCCGGCCATAGACCTGCATCATGACGTCGGTCTTGGCTTCAAGAGCGCCTTCGTCAAGCGGTGAACCTACTGTCGCATAGGCGCGCGCGACCAGTTTCTTCACACCGGCGCCGACCATGGAGCGCACGGCATCCGTGGTCACGGGCGGAAGCCCGTCCGCCGCCAGCAGTTCGTTGACGGCGGCGGCGAGGTCGGGGGCGGAATCGATCAGCGTCCCGTCAAGGTCGAACAGGATCGCCTGCGGCCAGCCGCAACGATCGCCCGGTTGCGCGAAAATGGCGCTCACGCGGCCTCCTTCCACTTGATGGAGCATCCCATCGAGGCGATCTGGTCGCGCGGGCCCTTGCCGGTCTTGGCCACCATGACCATGGCGTCGTAAAGGTCGCGCTTCAGGTCCGCCGGGCCGGTCTCCTTGCGCGAGGCGTCGAGGCGGCCGCGATACTGCAATTCCATGTTGGCGTTGAAACCGAAGAAATCCGGCGTGCAGACCGCGTCATAGGCGCGGGCCACCGACTGGTCCTCGTCGTGGAGGTAGGGAAAGGGGAAATCGTGGGCCGCGGCAAAGGCCTTCATGTTGGCGAACGAATCCTCAGGATAGGCTTCCGCGTCGTTGGCATTTATGGCGGCGAATCCGATGCCGTGGTCCTCCAGGTAGATCGCATCGCGCACGATCCGGTCAACCACCGCCTTCACATAGGGGCAGTGGTTGCAGATGAAGGCGACGACCAGGCCGTTGGGGCCGGCCTGATCGAGAACCGAGTAGGCGCGGCCGTCGGCGCCGGGCAGTCGCGCGTCGATCGCTTTCCAGCCGAAATCGCAGATGGGGGGTACAACAGCCATTTGAGCCTCCTCTTCGCCTGTTGTCAGGCGGCGGCGGCCATCGCGCCGTCCGCCGCTTTTCTTATCGCAGAGATATTTGACCGGTATGCGTCCTCGGTCCCGCCCTTGAACACGGCGGAGCCGGCAACCAGTACGTTCGCTCCGGCGGCGGCGACCAGCGGCGCGGTCTGCGGCGTCACGCCGCCATCGATCTCGATGTCGATCGGCCGGTCGCCGATCATCGCCTTGATCCGCCGCGTCTTCTCGACAACCGACGGGATGAAGGCCTGGCCGCCGAAACCGGGGTTGACCGTCATCAGCAGGACCAGATCAAGCCGGTCGAGGACGTATTCGATGACGTTTTCCGGCGTGTGCGGATTGAGCGAGACGCCGGCCTTCCTGCCAAGATCGCGGATCGCCTGCAACGACCGGTCGAGATGGGTACAGGCCTCGGCGTGGACGGTGATGATATCGGCGCCGGCATCGGCAAAGGCGGCAAGGAAGGGATCGGCCGGCTCGATCATCAGGTGGCAGTCGAAGATTTGCGTCGTGCGGTTTCTGACAGCCTTGATGACCGGCGGGCCGAAGGTGATGTTGGGCACGAAATGGCCGTCCATCACGTCAAGATGGATCCAGTCGGCACCTGCACGGACTACAGTTTCGATCTCGTCGCCAAGCCTCGAAAAATCGGCCGACAGCACGGACGGGGCAATGATTGTCGCCATTTCGTTCTCCCTGATCAGATCGTGCCCGTCATAAGCCGCGCTTCGCCCGAAGGGAAGCGCGGTTCGAGCCATTCATCTTCAAACGATTGCGGTTTGTTCATGACATTCAGTGCGTTGAACCTTTCGCGACTTGGCGGTCTTTTTCGCGTCTGCCTTTCGGACTTGCCCAAAAAACCGACCTCACCGTCGAATTCCTCGCGCGATGGTCACATCGCGCTGCGGTGTTCTCCTTGCCGGCACGAAAAATCCACGCCATCAAACTGCTTCCATTTGAAGATGACCGGCTCGAGCGGATATTGTCAGGCGGCCGTGTTGATCCGCAAGGCCTGGCGCCAGCCCGGATAAATCTTGTCCGCATCGCCCGGAAAGCTCTGGAAGGCCCGCGCGAATTCATAGTGATCCTTGGCAAATTCCACCGGATCGGCACCGGCCTTCCAGCATTGCTCGGCCTGGCGCAGCGAAATGGCGCCGGCCGCGCCGCCGTCGATGTGGCCGAATGCGCCGCCGCCGGCCGTCATGATCAGGTTGGAGTGGCCGAGATTTTCGAAGAAGCCGGGCATGCGCAGCGCATTCATGCCGCCCGAGATGATCGGCGTGGTCGGGTTCATGCCCTGCCACTCCTGGTGGTAGAACGGCCCCTCGGCGCTGTCGTCGGTTATCATGTAGGCCATCTGCTTGTCGGCCGGTTCGCCTTCCATCTTGCCGAAACCCATGGTTCCGGTGTGGATTCCTGAGGCTCCCTGGAGGCGCGCCATCTTGGACAGCACGAAGGCGGTATAGCCGCGCTTCGACTGAGGCGAGGTGACCGCGCCATGTCCCGCACGGTGATAGTGCAGGTACTGCTTGGGGAAGGCGCGGCGCGCGGTGGTGATCGCCGCCGGGCCGGCCACGTAGCCATCCACCAGGAAGGCAACGTGATCGGCGTTTTCGCCGAAGGTCTCCAGGATGTATTCGCCGCGCGCGAGCATCTCGTAGTGGTCGTCGGCGGTGATGTTGAACGAGAACAGCTTGGGCATGCCGGTCTTGTCCTGGGCGCGGATCATGGCGTCGTTGACCGCGTTGACCATTTCCTTGTAGGGCGCGAAGACCTGGTTGCCCTGCGGCTCGTCATTCTTGATGAAATCGCCGCCGAGCCAGAAGTCGTAGCAGGCATCGGCAAAAGGCTTGGGCCGAAGGCCGAGCTTCGGCTTGATGATCGTGCCGACGATGAAGCCGCCGTCGACGACCGGGCGGCCAAGCACGCGCCACAGATCCTTGATCGTGGTCGACGGGCCGTCGAACAGCCGCATGAACGCCGGCGGCATGTAGAAGTCGTGCATCTTGCCGTATTCGACGTCGCCCATGCCCTGGTTGTTGCCGATGGTCAGCGTCAGGAACGAGGCGAGCATGGCCCGGCCGTCGATGATGTTGCGGTCGAACAGTTCGACGGGATAAGCGATCTTCATGATCTCCTTCGCCTCGTCGATCTCGTAGACGATCGCATCGACGCCGCGGGTGAAGTCGTCGGTGGTCGAGACCTCGACATTGGTGCCGGTGGAGGACTCTGCCGCGAAATGGGCGGCTGTTTCCAGATAGGTGCCGAAACCCTTCTTCGGCTTCATGATGTAGGCGCACAGCACGTGCCGTCCACCAGCGATCAGGTCTTCTTCTTTCAGCGCGAGGTTCGCGTAACGTCCGGACTGGTCCATGATCGTATTCTCCGTCGTTGGTTCATGCCGCCTTGGCGGCAGTGGCTTGCGGGGCAAGGGTGCCGGCGGCGTAGCGCCTGGCCATTTCGTCCATCGGGATAACCTTGATTCTCGAGGCATTGCCGGCGGTGCCGAACGCCTCGAAGCGATCCCGGCAAAGGTCGCGCATGGCGTCCATGGCGGGCTTGAGGAACTTGCGCGGATCGAACTCGGCCGGGTTTTCCTTCGCAATGCGGCGGAACTGGCCGGTCATCGCCATGCGGCAATCGGTGTCGATATTGACCTTGCGCACGCCATGCCTGATGCCGCGCACGATCTCCTCGACAGGGACGCCGAAGGTCTGCGGCATGGCGCCGCCAAACTCGTTGATGATGTCCTGCAGTTCCTGCGGCACCGAGGAGGAGCCGTGCATGACGAGGTGGGTATTCGGCAGCTTGGCGTGGATCTCCTCGATCACCTTCATGGCGAGGATGTCGCCATCGGGCTTGCGCGAGAACTTGTAGGCACCGTGCGAGGTGCCGCAGGCGATTGCCAGCGCGTCGACCTTGGTGCGCATGACGAAGTCGACAGCCTGGTCTGGATCGGTCAGCAGCTGGTCATGGCTGAGCTTGCCTTCCGCGCCATGGCCGTCCTCGGCCTCGCCTTCGCCGGTCTCCAGCGAGCCAAGCACGCCGAGTTCGCCCTCGACGGAGGCGCCGACCCAGTGGGCCATGCGCGAAACGCGCTCGGTGATCGCGACATTGTATTCGTAGGACGCCGGCGTCTTGGCGTCGGCTTCCAGCGAGCCGTCCATCATCACCGAGGTGAATCCGTGGCGGATGGCGGTCATGCAGGTGGCTTCGTTGTTGCCGTGGTCCTGGTGCATGCACACCGGAATGTCGGGATAGATGTCGACCAGCGCGTCGATCATGCGGGCCAGCATGATGTCATTGGCATAGGACCGAGCGCCGCGCGAAGCCTGGATGATGACCGGCGCATCGCAGGCCTTGGCGGCCTCCATGATGGCGAGTCCCTGTTCCATGTTGTTGATGTTGAATGCCGGCACGCCGTAGCCGCGTTCGGCGGCGTGGTCGAGCAACTGGCGAAGAGTGATGCGGGCCATGTCTCAAGCCTCCTGTTCAGTTCGGTGTTCGTACTGGGCGGTGAAGGGTTCGGGCAGAAGCGTCTTCAGGGTTTCCTGCCATCCGTTCGGGCTGGTCGGCGGGTCACCGGCGTCGATGTAGAAATCGCCAAGCACCGACAAGCGCATGGCGAAGATGCTGGCCTGCCGGCGTTCGTCGGTATTGAAACGCAGGTTCTCCAGCAGCGCGATCGCGCCATAGTCGACCTGGGCAAGCCGTGCTTCGGCGCCCGTACCGACGCTTTCGCCGATGAAGGTGACGGGCTTGCCGGTTGCCGCGGCCAGCGGCGCGACGAATTGTGCGAGGCTGAGCGCGGGATTGATGTCGCCCGCCGGATTGCCGAGTCCGGCAATGACGGCGACGCGCGCGCCGCGGTCGGCAAGACCGGCGAGCAGCGTCGCCAGGCGATCGGAGACAGCGTCGTCGAAACTGGTCCGCACCAGCACGGTCTTTCCGGCAAGCACGAAGCCCGCGTCTGTCATGGAGAGTGCGGCCATCATGATTGTTCTTTCCGCGATCTGACCAAGTCGAGCGCGGCATCGGCAACGGTTTCCGCCGTGATGCCGAAATGCCTGTAGAGGTCGCCGGCCGGCGCGCTGGCGCCGAAAGAGTTCATGCCGATGAATGCGCCGTCGGCGCCGATCCAGCGGTCCCAGCCGAGCCGGGCGGCGGCTTCCACCGCGACGCGCGGCGCGGTGCCCAGAACCGCATCGCGATAGGCCTTGTCCTGCTGCTCGAACAGTTCCCAACTTGGCATGGACACAACGGCCGCGCGAATGCCGTGCTCGGCGGCCAGCCGGTCGGAAGCGGCCTTGGCGATCTCAAGTTCGGAGCCGGTGGCGATGAGCGTGACGTCGCGGGCGCCGTTGGCCTCGCGCAGGACGTAGGCGCCGCGCGCCGAACGGTTCTCCCTGGCATGGTTTTCGCGCAGCATCGGCAAACCCTGGCGCGACAGCACGAGGACGCTCGGGCGGTCCGTGGTCGTCAGCGCCAGTTCCCAGGCTTCCGCCGTCTCGACGATGTCGGCGGGGCGGAAAACGTTCACGTTGGGCGTGGCGCGCAGCATGGCAAGGTGCTCGACGGGCTGGTGCGTCGGTCCATCCTCGCCAAGGCCGATGGAATCATGGGTCATGACGTAGATGACCCGCTGGCCCATCAGCGCCGACAGGCGCATGGCGCCGCGGGCATAGTCGGTGAAGACCAGGAAAGTGCCGCCATAGGGCACGAAACCGCGATGCAGGGCGATGCCGTTCATCACCGCCGCCATGGCGTGTTCGCGGATGCCGTAGTGAATGTAGCGGCCCTTGAACCTGCCGGGCGTGACCGATTCCATGCCCTTCGTGACCGTCAGGTTCGAATGGGTCAGATCGGCGGAGCCGCCGACGGTCAAGGCGGTCGCGGCATTGATCGCGGTCAGCGCCATTTCGGAGGCCTTGCGGGTGGCGACCTTGGTGGCCTTCTCCACGTGCTCCTTGCGGAAGGTTGCCAATGCGCGGGCGACGGACGCCGGCATCTCGCCTTCAATCGCTGCATCGAACGCCTTGCGCCGCGGTGCGGTGGCGTGGCGGATTTTCCAATCGTCATGCCGTGCGGCACCGCGCGCGGCGATCGCGCGCCATGCCGAGGCGATGTTTTCGGGGATGAAGAAAGGCTCGTGGGCCCAGCCGATATTGGCGCGGGCGGCCGCGATCTCGGCATCGCCCAGCGGCGCGCCGTGGGTCTTCTCGGAGCCCTGCATGTTGGGTGCGCCCTTGCCGATGATCGTGCGGCAGGCGATGAGCGACGGTTTGCGCGATTTGCGCGCCTTTTCTATTGCCGCCGCAACAGCGCCCATGTCATGGCCGTCGACGGCCTGGACGTCCCAGCCGGCGGCCTTGAAGCGGGCCTGCTGGTTCATCGAGGTCGACAGCGAGGTCGGGCCGTCGATGGAAATGTGGTTGTCGTCCCACAGCACGATCAGGCGCGACAGCTTCAGATGGCCGGCGAGATCGATTGCTTCGTGGCTGATTCCCTCCTGCAGGCAGCCGTCGCCCGCGATCACATAGGTGTAGTGGTCGACCAGCCTGGGCCCGAAACGCGCCGCCATCATGCGCTCGGCAAGCGCCATGCCGACGGCCGTCGAGATGCCCTGTCCGAGCGGGCCGGTGGTCACTTCGATTCCGTCCGCGTGGCCGAATTCGGGGTGGCCTGCGGTGCGCGCGCCCAGTTGCCGGAAGCGCTTTATCTCGTCCATCGGCATGTCGGCATAGCCGAGCAGGTAATGGATCGCGTATTGCAGCATGGATCCATGGCCCGCCGACAGCACGAAGCGGTCGCGGTCGGGCCAGGCCGGAGCGGCCGGGTCGATGTTGATGAAACGGTTGAACAGCACCGTGGCGACATCGGCCATGCCCATCGGCATGCCGGGGTGGCCGGAATTGGCCTTCTGGACCGCATCCATGGCGAGCGCCCGGATGGCGTTGGCCATGTCGCGCTCGCTCGCTGTAGTCGTCTGTTCCTGGGCACGGATGTTCATGGCGGGATTCCTCACGAAGCGCGGCGCTTGTTGTCCATCAGCTTGTGGATCAGCGGGGTGAAGATGAGCTGCATGGCGAGGTCGAGCTTCTCGCCCGAGCAGACGATGGAATTGGCGCGGCTCATGAACGATTCGTCGAGCATGGACAGCAGGTAGGGAAAGTCGATGCCGCGGGGATTGGCGAATCGGATCACTAGCATCGACTCGGCGGGCGTCGGGATCCATCGCGCGACGAAGGGGTTGGAGGTGTCGACCGTCGGCACGCGCTGGAAGTTGATGTTGGTCTGCGAAAACTGAGGGCAGATGTATTTCGCGTAGTCGGGCATCCGCCTTAGGATGGTGTCGGTCACGGCCTCAGTGGTGTAGCCGCGCGAGATCTTGTCGCGGTGGATCTTCTGGATCCACTCCAGGTTGATGACCGGCACGACGCCGATCTTCAGGTCGGCATGGCGGGCGACGTTGACGTCGCCGGTCACAGCGCAGCCATGCAGCCCTTCGTAGAACAGCAGGTCGCTTTCCGGCAGGTCCGTCCAGCCGGTGAATGTGCCGGGCGCAGAACCGAAAGCCGCGGCTTCAGCTTCGTCATGGACGTAATGGCGGGTCTTGCCGGTGCCCTTGCGGCCGTATTCCTCGAACACGGATTCCAGGATTTCCAGTTCGTTGGCCTCGGGGCTGAAGTGGGAGAAATTCCTGTTTCCCTTCGCTTCCTCCTCGGCCATCTTCTCCTTCATGCCGGCACGGTCGTACTTGTGGAACGCGTCGCCCTCGATGAACGACGCGGTAATGCCCTCGCGGTCGAATATCTTTTCGAAGGTCGACTTGACTGTCGTCGTGCCTGCGCCCGAAGAGCCGGTGATTGCGATGATCGGATGTTTTGCGGACATCTTTGATTACTTTCTCAGGCGCGGAACAGGCCGCGATTGCCGAACAGGGGATGACGGTTGCTGATCGCCGAGGGATCGGTGTGGTAGCGGACGATCTTGGCGACCTCCTTGGAAGACCCGAAAACAAGCGGCGTGCGCTGGTGGAGGTCGGTCGGCTGGATGTCGAGAATGCGCCCGACGCCGTCGGTTGCCGCGCCGCCCGCCTGCTCGACGAGGAATGCGATGGGGTTCGCCTCGTAAACCAGCCGCAGGCGCCCGGACCGGTAGCCCTTGCGGGTGTCGCCGGGGTAGAGGAACACGCCGGAGCGAATCAGGATGCGGTAGGTGTCGGCAACCAGCGACGCGATCCAGCGCATGTTGAAATCCTTCTCGCGCGGACCCTCCGTGCCTTGCAGGCAATCGTCGACATAGAGCCTGACCGACTCGTCCCAGTGGCGATAGTTCGACATGTTGATGGCGAACTCCCTGGCGTCCGACGCAATCGCGATGCTTCTGTAAGCCTCCACGAATGTGCCGAGGCGCGGCGAGAAGACGAAAATGGTGGTGCCAGCACCCATGGTCAGAACCAGGGCGAATTGCGGGCCGAAGATGAAGAAACCGGCGGCGAGCTGGTTGCATCCCGGCTGGAGAAACGTCGCGGTCTCGTCTTCGAGCGCGGGAACGATGGAGAAGATCGTGCCGATCGAGACGTTGGTATCGATGTTCGACGATCCGTCGAGGGGATCGATCGCCAGTGCCAGGTTCGCTTCGCGGTTGAGGACGACGGGGTTGGCCAGTTCTTCCGAACCGTAGTGGGCGATCGGCGCATGGCGCATGGCGTCGAGGAATATGTCGTCGGCCACGATGTCGAGGTCTTTCTGGGCGTCGCCGGCGGCATGGCCGGCGCCGCGGCTCTCGGCGAAGGCAGCGCCGAGCGCACCTTCCTTGATGACCTTGCGCACTTTCAGCGCGCCTGCGGCCAGGGCACGGATTGTTTCGGCAATATCCGCCCTGACGCCGCCCGCGGCGGCGAAGGAATTGAGATGGGCATCGAGTGTGGACGCGCTCATGAAATCCTCCCGTGCCGGCACCTCGCCATCGCGGCGCCAGCCCGGGGTGGACATTTCATTTGCTAATATGAAAGTAAAATTTATAATTCTTATATCCTCAGTTAAAAAAAGTAACTTGGCCATGCGCAATTTCACACTCCGCCAGTTCAGAGGCATCCAGGCGATCCATCGTCACGAGAAAATCATCAATGCGGCCAAAATCTTGGGGCTTACCGGCCCGGCCGTGACGCTGCAATTGAAGCAGATGGAGGAGGAAGCAGGGCTGACCCTGTTCGACCGCACGGGCGAGGGGCTGCGTCCCACTGCCGCAGGGCTGGCGGTGCTGGAGGCGGCGGAAGCGATCGACGAGCAGCTCAGGGTGCTCGCAGACCGGCTCGACGGAATTGCGGGCGCGCGGACCGGCAGCCTGAGGCTCGGCGCAGTTTCCACCGCCAAATATTTCGTGCCGCGCATGATCGCGGGTTTTCTGGAAACCCATCCGGGGATCGATTTCGAACTCAAGATCGGCAACCGTCTGCAAACGATCGAGGCGCTCCGTCACCACGAGATCGATATCGCCATCATGGGGCGTCCGCCGCGCGACATTCCGGTGCGTTCGGCGGTATTCGGGGATCATCCGCTGGTCATCGTCGCGCGCGCCGACCATCCCCTTGCCGGGCGGCGCGACATTTCCAAGGAAATGCTGGCCAACGAGCATTTCCTGATCCGAGAGCGCGGGTCGGGCACGCGCACCTCGCTTGAAATGTTCTTTGCCGACCTGCCCCAGAAGCTGGAAGACCTTGGCGCGGAGATGGATTCCAACGAAACGATCAAGCAGGCGGTGATCGCGGGGCTCGGGATCGCCTTCATATCGGCCCATACGGTGGAGCAGGAGCTGCAACTCGGCCGTATCGTCATTCTCGATGTCGCGGGCATGCCGATCCGCCGGCAATGGTTTTCGGTCGCGCGGCGCGATCGCGGGGAATCGCCGACCATGGCGGCGTTCAACCGCTTCCTGTTGCGCGACGGTCCACGCTATCTGCCGGTCACGCCCAAACCCTATCCGGCGGGGGCGTTCGGCATCTCGGGTTAGGCTGATTCCACGAATGTGAAATATAATGCACAGTACAGACAACGCTAAGAGATGCACAACTAATTGAAATATATAGCATAAAAAAGTTCCGAAATATCTCCTCTCGTGGGTGGCCATGTGCATTATTCTGCATTATAATGCGCCAAACCAAAAAACCGAGGGATATGGATCAGTGAACAAGCGAATCGATTTTCAAACGGATCCGTCGAAGTACCGGCATTGGCGCATCGAGCTGGAGGGTGAAATTGCCCGCCTGATCATGGATGTCGACGAGAACGGCGGCCTGTTCGATGGCTACCAGCTCAAGCTCAATTCCTACGACCTCGGCGTCGACATCGAACTTGCCGACGCGGTCCAGCGGCTGCGCTTCGAGCATCCCGAGGTCAAGGCCGTGGTCCTGCAGTCGGGCAAGGACAGGGTGTTCTGCGCTGGCGCCAACATCCGCATGCTCGGGGGTGCGGCCCATGCCCACAAGGTCAATTTCTGCAAATTCACCAACGAGACGCGCAACACCTTCGAGGCGGCGGGCGCCGAATCCGGCCAGTTCTACATCAGCGCCGTCAGGGGCGCGTGCGCGGGCGGCGGCTACGAGCTGGCGCTGGCCACCGATCACATCATTCTCACCGATGACGGTTCGTCGTCGGTCGCGTTGCCCGAGGTGCCGCTGCTGGCTGTCCTTCCGGGTACCGGCGGGCTGACACGCGTGACCGACAAGCGCAAGGTGCGCCGCGACCTCGCCGACGTGTTCTGCTCCATCGAGGAAGGCGTGCGCGGAAAGAAGGCCAAGGACTGGCGCCTGGTCGACGAGGTGGTCGCGAACTCGAAATTCGAAGAGGTGGTTACCGAGCGGGCAAAGGAATTCGCCGCCAAGTCCGATCGCCCGTCGAACGCGAAGGGCGTTGCGCTGACGCCTCTGGACCGTACCTTCACGGCGGACGGTTCGGTTTCCTATTCGACCGTGGAAGTGTCGGTGGACCGCGACAAGCGCGTCGTGACCGTCACCATCAAGGGACCGGAAACCGATGCGCCGGCTTCGGCCGAAGCGCTGCTGGCGGAGGGTGCCGCGACCTGGATGCTGCGCGCGGCGCGCGAACTCGACGACGCCATCCTGCATCTGCGCCTCAACGAACTGGAACTGGGTGTCATGGTGTTCCGCACCCAGGGCGACGCGCAGAAGGTCGCGGCGCACGAAAAGGCGGTAATGGACAATCGCGACAACTGGTTCGCCCGCGAGATCGCGCTTTACTGGAAGCGCGTGCTCAAGCGCATCGACATGACGTCGCGCTCGCTGGTGGCGCTGGTCGAGCCGGGTTCGTGCTTTGCCGGTACGCTCGCCGAGATTCTCTTCGCGGTCGACCGGTCCTACATGGCCGAAGGCGCGTTCGAGGGCGACAACCGTCCCCTCGCGTCGATCCTGCTGACCGATGCCAATTTCGGACCCTATCCGATGGCCAACGACCTGACCCGCCTTGCGACCCGCTTTCTCGGCACGCCGGAAAAGGTGGACGAGGCGGCAGCCCGCAAGGGCGAGGCGCTGGAAGCCGGCGATGCCGACACTCTGGGTCTCGTCACCTTCGCGTTCGACGACATCGACTGGGACGACGAGATCCGCATCTTCCTGGAAGAACGCGCGTCGTTCTCGCCCGACGCGATGACCGGTATGGAGGCCAATCTCCGCTTCCCCGGACCCGAAACCATGGAAACGCGCATCTTCGGCCGGCTGACGGCATGGCAGAACTGGATTTTCCAGCGCCCCAATGCGGTCGGCGAAACGGGAGCGCTGCAGCGCTACGGAACCGGCGAGCGCGGCAATTACGACATGCGCCGCGTGTGAATCGCCCAAGCAATCACCCAGGAGGAAATCAACAATGACCGATCTGATGAATGTTTCCTACGACACGCTCATCCCCAACAATGTGGGCCTGTCGTCGGACCGCCGCGTGCTCAAGGCGCTGGAGAAGTGGCATCCCGGCTACATCAACTGGTGGAACGACCTTATCCCCCAGAACTTCCAGAAAAGCCTGGTCTACCTGCGCACCGCGGTCAGCGTCGATCCGCAGGGATGGGCCAAGTTCGACTACGTCAAGATGCCTGAATACCGCTGGGGCATCCTGCTCGCGCCGCAGGTGGAGAACCGCATCATTCCGTGCGGCGAGCATTATGGCGAGCCGGCCTGGCAGGAAGTGCCCGGCGAATACCGCTCGCTGCTGCGCCGCCTGATCGTGATCCAGGGCGATACGGAGCCGGCATCGGTGGAGCAGCAGCGCTTCCTGGCGCTGACGGCGCCGTCGCTCTACGACATGCGCAACCTGTTTCAGGTCAATGTCGAGGAAGGCCGGCATCTGTGGGCGATGGTCTATCTCCTGCAGAAATATTTCGGCGCCGATGGCCGCGAAGAGGCCGACGAACTGCTGCGCCGCCAGTCCGGATCGGAGGAAGCGCCGCGCATGCTCGGTGCGTTCAACGAGGAAACGCCGGATTGGCTGTCCTTCTTCATGTTCACCTATTTCACCGACCGTGACGGCAAGATGCAGCTCGAAAGCCTGGCGCAATCCGGCTTCGACCCGCTGTCGCGCTCCTGCCGGTTCATGCTGACCGAAGAGGCGCACCACATGTTCGTCGGCGAGACGGGCGTTGGCCGCACGATCGAACGCACCTGCGAGGCGATGAACCAGGCGGGAATCGCCGACCCCTACGACATCAACGCGGTTCGCGCCCTGGGCGTCATCGATCTGCCGACGATCCAGAAGAAGCTGAACATGCACTATACGCTGTCGCTCGACCTGTTCGGTTCGGAGGTTTCAACCAACGCGGCGAACGCGTTCAACTGGGGTCTGAAAGGCCGCTACCGCGAGAACAAGCTCGAAGACGACCATCAGCTGAAGGATTCGACCTACTCGGTGGCCGAATTCGACGGCGAGAAGGTCGTCTACAAGGAAATGGGCGCGATCTCCGCAATCAACATGCGCCTTCGCGACGACTATTCCGACGATGCCGCAGGCGGCGTGCGCCGCTGGAACCAGATCATCAAGAAGCACAATGTCGATTTCGAACTGGCGTTGCCGCATGAAGGGTTCCATCGCCAGATCGGCACCTTTGCCGGTGCGCCGATCACACCGGATGGAACCGTCATCAGCCGTGACGAATGGTCCAGGCGGCGCGACGAATGGCTGCCGTCGAAGGCCGACGGCGACTATATCCAGTCGCTGATGAAGCCGGTCACGGAGCCGGGCCAATATGCGGGCTGGATCAAGTCGCCCAAGGTCGGCATCGACAACAAGCCGGGCGACTTCGAATATGTGAAGCTGCACATGGCGTAACCGCGCCCTGGCGGTTCGCGAACGGGCGCGGCGCGTTTCCACCCCCGGACCGGGGGTGGAAGATCATAAGAGGGCACAGCAGCCCCGAAAAAAGCATGCGAGGGATCGCACCATGACAAAACCGATCAAGCAGCACCTGATCGATCCGGAAATCTGCATCCGCTGCTACACCTGCGAGGAGATGTGCACGGTCGGCGCCATCACCCACAACGACGAAAACGTCGTCGTCGATGCCGCCAAGTGCAACTATTGCATGGATTGCATCGCACCTTGCCCGACCGGTTCGATCGACAATTGGCGCGTGGTGATGACGCCCTATACGCTCGATGAACAACTGGAATGGCTGGAACTGCCGGAACAGAAGGAACTCATCACCGATGCCCGCGGCAGCGGCGAGGTTGCGGGCGCCATCGAGGCGCTGGACGAGGCGATCGAGAAGCTGCTTGCCGAAGCGCATGCCGGCTCGGGCGGCAAGGTGACCGCGCCGGCCTCGGCATCGAAGCCGACGGTCAACCTCTACAATTCCGGCCACCAGGCGACGGCGACGGTGCAGGGCAATTTCCGCCTGACCGATGAAAGCGCGGATTCCGATGTCCGCCATATCATCCTCGATCTCGGCAGCCAGACCTTTCCGGTCATCGAGGGACAGAGCGTCGGCATCATTCCACCGGGAACAGATAAAATCGGCCGACCGCATGTCGCGCGGCTCTATTCGGTTTCCAGCCCGCGCGACGGCGAACGGCCGAACACGAACAACCTGTCGCTGACCGTCAAGCGCGAGCCGGGCGGGCTGTGCTCCAATTATGTATGCGACCTGAAAAAGGGCGATCGGGTGCAGATCACCGGTCCGTTCGGCGCGACATTCCTGATGCCCAACGATCCGCAGGCGCATCTGATCATGATCTGTACGGGCACCGGTTCGGCGCCGTTCCGCGCCTTTACCATGCGGCGCCAGCGCACCGAGCCGGAGGCGTCCGGCGGCATGACGCTGTTCTTCGGCGCGCGTACGCCGCAATCGCTGCCGTATTTCGGGCCATTGAAGAAGGTACCCGACAGCGTGCTCAGGAAACTCTTCGCGTTCTCGCGCGTGACCGGCCAGAAAAAGGAGTATGTGCAGGACCGGATGCGCGCCGAGGGAGACACGATCGCTACCGCCTTGCAGGATCCGCGCACGCACGTCTATGTCTGCGGACTCAAGGCGATGGAGGTTGGCGTGGAGCAAGCCTTCCAGGATATTGCGCGGGGAGCGGGCCTCGAATGGGAGGCAATCCGCACCGAGATGCGGCAGGAAGGACGCTACCATGTCGAAACCTATTGAGGCTGGCGTCGAGGCGCAGCCTGATGTCGACGCCGGCGACTTCGTTCATTCCATTCGCGTCGGCTGGGCCGATTGCGACCCGGCGCGCATCGCCTATACCGGGCGCATCCCATATTTCGCTCTGGAGGCGATCGACGCGTGGTGGCAAGCCCATGTCGGGGAAGACTGGTTCACCATGAATGTCGATCGCGATCTGGGCACGCCATTCGTGCATATGAGCATCGACTTCAGTTCTCCGGTGACGCCGCGTCACCGGCTCGATTGCGTGGTGCGGCTGATTCGGCTCGGAGAAAGTTCGATCCGGTTTTCGGTGCGCGGCCACCAGGCCGGGACGCTGTGCTTCAAGGGCGAGTTCGTCGAGGTATTCGTCGCCGCCGCCGCCCATCGCAAGATCGCGGCGCCGGCCGAGATCCGTGCAAAAATCGCGCCCTTGGTGCGCGGGCAAGCAGGATAGAAAGGCCCGGCCTCCACCCTTTACCTGCCGCCGTCGGCAGCCGAAAAGTACCATATACTTTCGATTCCTGCATTGCTGCATCCACAAGCATGCATTATATTGCATAAAATTACATCCGGATGGCGGGCATGCACGACAAGGCACATGACACGGCAAACGAAGCCGTATTTATTTCGATGGTTGGCGAGCGCGTGCGCGACGCGCGCGCGCGCAAGGGCATTTCCCGGCGCGCGCTATCGGAACTTTCCGGCGTCTCGCAACGCTATCTGGCGCAGCTCGAAGGCGGGGACGGCAATGTGTCGATCGCGCTACTGCGCCGGATCGCAAAATCGCTCGACATCGACATCGAATGGCTGGTGTCGGCGGAGGATCCGTGGGCGTCCGACCTCGTGACGGTGATACGGCTTTATCGTACCGCGACGCCCCGGCTTCGCGAGAAGGTGCTCGAACTGCTCAATCCCGACCTGCACGGGCCGCGGCGCGACGGGCGGATCGCGCTGATCGGCCTGCGCGGAGCGGGCAAGTCGACACTGGGACGGCTGGCGGCGCAGCAAATGCGCGTGGATTTCGTCGAACTCAACCAGGAGATCGAGGAGCAGAGCGGTATGGCGGTCGACGAACTGATCGCGCTATACGGCCAGGAGGGTTACCGGCGGCTGGAGCAGCAGGTGATCGGCAGGCTGGCCGGGACTCACGAGAAGCTCGTGCTGGCGGTGGCGGGCGGCATCGTTTCGGAGCCGGAGACCTTTTCCTTCCTGTTGCGCAACTTCCACACGATCTGGCTCAAGGCCCTGCCTGAAGAGCACATGGCGCGCGTGCGCGGCCAGGGCGACGAACGGCCGATGGCGGGCAATCCGGAAGCGATGGACGAATTGCGCTCCATCCTGACCAGCCGCGAGGCGCTCTACTCCAAGGCGGAGGCGAGCGTGAACACATCGGGCCTGACGGTGGAGGCAAGCCTTGCTGCCGTCCTGGACGTGATCGACGAGAAGAAGTTCCTTGCCGGGTAAGCCCTCCCGGTCGCACTGACACGCCGCTACGATCTCATCTGCCGTACCTCGCCGCGTGGCCTGGTTTCGAAGCCTTTTCCGCTTTTCCCGCTACCAAACCGCCTCTGCGGGCTGTCAAAATCCAGGCGCCTTCCGCGACGCCGTGACCGGCTGCCTTGTGTTGACTTTTACAGGGCCGGGTCCGAACATCGCCACAGTAGGGGCGACGAACGGCAGCCTGAGGAGGTGTCCATGCTGCGGCGTGCATTGGTCCTGTCTTTCACGATATTGATGCTGACCTTGAACCTGACGGCGATAGCCGGCGCTCAGGAGATTCGGCGCATCGTCACGACAGACGACGCGGACTATTTCGGCTTCGACCTGCGCACCGAGCGCAATGTATCGCTCGACGAATGCAAGCGCGGCTGCCTTGCCGATCGCCAATGCCGGGCCTTTACCTACAATACGCGGGCCGAATGGTGCTTTCTGAAGTCGGACTTCTCGACACTCAATCCGTTTGCCGGGGCGGTAGCGGGCAAGGTGGTCGTCGCGGGCGACGGACCCGATCTTGGCGCGCCGGACGAACTTGTTTTCGTTTCCGACGGGATTCGCGCGGAGGCGCAGGCCTATCGCGACCGGCTGGCCGCAGCCGCGACCCGGTTCGAGGGCCGGGGCATTGCCGGGATGATCGATGCCGGGCGCCAGGCACTTGCGCAGGGCGATCCGCGGCGCGCGATGTCGTTCCTCAGCGCCGCGTTGGCGCTCGACGAATCCGACTCCGCGGCATGGTCGGACCTGTCGCGCGCGATCCAGGCGACCGAGCCCGCCAACAACCAGGAGCGCTACCAGCTTCAGCAATATGCGACCTCGACCGCCTTCAGCGCGTATCTGACCTCGCGGACGGCGGATGATCGCGCCGGCGCGCTCGAAGTCATGGCGAAAGCGCTCGAAATGCGCAGCCAGTTCCGTCCCGCGCTCGAGGCCTACAAGGCAAGCCTTGCGTTGGTCGCCTCGCCGCGGGTGGAGGCCGATTACGTGGATCTGAAGGCGCGCAAGGGCTTCCGTGTGATCGACCATTCGATCGATGCGGACAATGCATCGCCAAGGGTCTGCATCCAGCTCTCGGAAGAGCTTGTGAAGAGCGGCGTGGACTACAGCGCCTATGTGCAACTCAATTCCGGCCCCGCGCCCGCACTGGAAGCCAAGGGCCGCCAGATCTGCGTCGAGGGTCTCGCCCATGGCGAGCATTATGACGTGTCGCTGCGCGCGGGCCTGCCGGCGGCGATCGGCGAGAAGCTGGAACAGGCGGTGCCGATCAGCGTTTATGTGCGCGACCGGGATCCGTCCGTGCGTTTCACCGGCGACAATTTCGTGCTTCCCGGTTCCATGCGTCACGGCATTCCGCTCGTCAGCATCAACACTTCGTCGGTCAAGCTGAAGTTGCACCGCCTGGGCGACAGGGCGCTTGCGAGCCTGCTGGCCAATGACGATTTCCTCCGACAGCTCAATGCCTACCAGGCCGACAGGATCACCGAGACGACCGGCGAACTGGTCTGGGAAGGCACGCTCGACGTGCGCTCATCTCTCAACAAGGAAGTCACGACCAGTTTCCCGGTCGACGACGTACTGCCCGTGCGCAAGGCCGGCATCTATGTGCTGACAGCATCGGCCGCCGAGCAACTGACCGAGGAGTGGGACGACCGTGCGACGCAGTGGTTCGTCGTCTCCGACATCGGCCTGTCCAGCCAGGCCGGCACCGATGGGCTTTCGGTGTTCACGCGCTCGCTCGACAGTGCCGCGCCGCTGGGCGACGTGGCGCTGAAGCTGATCGCGCGCAACAACGAGGTTCTTGGCGAAACGACCACCGACGGGCAAGGGCTGGCCCGTTTCGACGCCGGGCTGATGCGCGGGCGCGGCGGAATGGAGCCTGCTGTTCTGCTGGCCACGCACGACAGCGCGGGCTTCGTGTTCATGGACATGACGCAGGCCGGCTTCGACCTCTCGGACCGCGGCGTCGAAGGGCGCGCGGCGCCGGGCGCCATCGATGTCTTCGCGTGGACGGAGCGCGGCATCTACCGCGGCGGCGACACCGTGCATGCGGCCGCACTGGCGCGCAGCGACGCGGCGCAAGCGATCGACGCGCTGCCGCTTACCTTCGTGTTCCGCCGTCCCGACGGCAAGGAAGACCGCAAGATCGTTTCCAGCGCGCCGCTTGCCGGCGGCCATGTCGTCGATCTCGACCTGCCGGTCAACGCCATGCAGGGCGCCTGGCAGATGCGCATCTTTGCCGATCCCAAGGGCGACGTGCTGGCCGAACACACCTTTCTGGTCGAGGATTTCGTGCCTGACCGGATCGAATTCGACCTGACGAGCGAGCAGAAGGCGGTCGACCGCGAGGCGGGCGCGCAGGTGATCGTCGACGGACGCTATCTCTATGGCGCGCCGGCGGCGGGGCTGACCATCGAGGGCGAGGTGCGGGTGACGGCGGTCAGCAACCGCGACGGGCAGCCGGGCTATGTCTTCGGGCTGGGCGATACCGACGAGGATGGCGTCACGACCATTCCGCTCGACAATCTGCCGCTGCTCGACGCCGACGGAAAGGCGGTGCTCGACGTCGCCGTGGAAGGATTGCCGGCAACGACGCGGCCGCAGGTCGCCAAGGTGACGGTGCGCATGCGCGAGGGTGGCGGGCGCGCAGTGGAGCGCACGCTCGATCTCCCCGTGCTGGCCGAGGGAACGTTGATCGGGGTGAAGCCCGAGTTCGATGGCGACCAGGTTCGCGAAGGCTCCACCGCGTCCTTCAGGGTGATCGCGGTCGCGCCCGACGGCCAGCGCACCGGCCTTGCCGGCATCGGTTGGTCGCTTGTGCGCATATCGCGCAATTACCAATGGTACCGCGAGGGTTCCGGCTGGCGCTACGAGGCGGTCGACTTCACCGAGCAGGTGGCAAGCGGCACGGTTGACGCCGTTGCCGGGGAAGAGGTGAAGATCACCGCGCCGGTCGATTGGGGCCACTACCGGCTGCAACTGGAGACGGCCGATGTGTCCGGGCCGGCAACCAGCACCGATTTCTACGCCGGCTGGTACGTGGAATCCTCCTCACTCGATACGCCCGACGGCCTGGAGATCGCGCTCGACCGCGAAAGCTACAAGGCAGGCTACGTCGCGAAGCTGAAGGTGTCGCCGCGCTTTGCCGGAGAGCTGATGGTGACGGTGGGCGCCGACCGGCTGCTGGCGCGGTACTTCGCTTCGGTGCCGGCCGATGGGGCGACGCTCGACATTCCCGTCGGCGAGGACTGGGGCGCGGGCGCCTATGTCACCGCGACTCTGTTCAGGCCGGGATCGGCGGCCGAAAGCCGCATGCCGATGCGGGCCATCGGGCTCAAATGGCTCAAGGTCGATGCGTCGGACCGGACGCTCGATGTCGCCATCGCAACGCCGGCGCAGGCGCTGCCGAACCAGGCGCTGGACATCCCCTTGACGGTCACCGGTACCAAGGCCGGCGAGACCGTCTATGCCACGGTTGCCGCGGTCGATGTCGGCATCCTCAACCTGACCGCCTACACGCCGCCGGAACCGCAGGGCTGGTACTATGGCCAGCGGCAGATGGGACTTGAGTTACGCGACATCTATGGCCGCCTGATCGACGGATCGCTAGGGGCTGCAGGGCGCATCCGCACCGGCGGCGACGGCGCGATGATGCAGTCGCAGGGCAGCCCGCCCAAGGGCAAGCTGGTCGCCTTCTTCTCCGGCCCGGTGCGCCTCGACAGCGCTGGCCGGGCGACGGTCTCCTTCGACATGCCGCAGTTCAACGGCACGGTGCGTGTCATGGCAGTGGCCTGGTCCAGGACGGCGGTCGGTTCGGCGGCACAGGACGTGATCGTGCGCGAACCGGTGGTGGTGACGGCCGGCCTGCCGCGCTTCATGGCGACCGGCGACGTGGCGCAAATGCGCCTCGATATCGCCAATACCGACGGGCCTGCCGGCGACTATGCTGTGGCGATCGCGGCCAGCGGACCGGTTTCGGTCACGGGAAGCGGCGTGCCGTCGTCGATATCGCTTGCGGCCGGAGGCCGGCAGACGCTGATCGTGCCGATCGCGGCAGGCGCCCCCGGCGTCGCCGACCTCGACATTACGCTCACCCATGGCGATGGCGTGACCGTGCGCCACGCGCTTTCGGTTCCCGTGCGGCCGGCGACGCTGCCGGTGACCACGCGCATGGAAATCCCGCTGGCGGCAGATGGCGGCAGCCTGTTGATTGACCGGCAACTGCTCGCCGCATCGATCCTGCGCGGCGCTTCGGTGTCGGTCAGCGTGTCGCCGCTTGCCGCCCTCGACGTGCCGGCGATGCTGATGTCGCTCGACCGCTATCCCTATGGCTGCGCGGAACAGACCACCAGCCGCGCGCTGCCGCTGCTCTATCTCAGCGAGTTGCAGCAGGCGGCGGGCATGGAGACCGATCCCGAGATTGCCGAGCGCATCGAGGGGGCGATTACCCGGGTTCTGGCCTACCAGTCGGCGTCCGGCGCCTTCGGCCTGTGGGGGCCGGGCTCGGGCGACCTGTGGCTCGACGCCTATGTCACCGACTTCCTGACGCGGGCGCGCGAGAAGGGTTTCGACGTTCCCGAACAGGGCATGACGCTGGCGTTGCAGAACCTGGAAAACGCGCTGGCCTATGTCAGCGACGTCAAGGAAAGGGGCCGCGAGATTGCCTACGCACTCTATGTGCTGGCGCGAAACCGCAAAGCCTCGGCCGGCGATCTGCGTTATTACAGCGACACGCAGATGGACGCGTTCGACAGCCCGATGGCGCGCGCGCAACTTGGTGCCAGCCTCGCGCTCTACGGCGACGGGCAGCGCTCGGCGCAGGCCTTCGGTGCAGCATTCCGGCTGGCCAGTGATACAGCCGATACCGACGGTACGGGACGCTCCGATTACGGTTCGCGGCTGCGCGACGGGGCGGCGATCCTGGCGCTGGCGGCTGAGAGCCGCCCGGCACCGGCGGGCATTCCGCAGATGATCGACTTCGTTGCGAGCCAAAGGCAGGCGCGGCGCCATACTTCGACGCAGGAGGATGCCTGGATGCTGCTGGCCGCCCGCGCGCTTGCCGAGAGCGGCAAGACGATCTCGCTTGCCGTCGACGGGGTGCCGCACCAGGGGTCGTTCTCGCGGCGGATCGACGGCGCCGAGCTGATCGACAACCCGATCCGGATCGAGAACCGCACCGGCGAAAGGCTGACGGCGGTGGTGACGGCGGTTGCCTCGCCGGTCCAGCCGCTTCCCGCTGGCGGCGCCGGCTTCACGATCACGCGGGGCTATTACCGAATGGACGGTTCGCCGGTGAACCTCTCGTCGGTGAAGCAGAACGAACGGCTGGTCGCGGTGATCCAGGTGACCGAACTCAACGCGTGGCCGAGCCGGATCATCGTCAACGACCTGCTGCCTGCGGGCCTGGAGATCGACAATCCGCGGATCATGGGCAGCGCCGAGTTGAAAAACTTCGACTGGCTCGGCCAGACCGAGCCCGCGCATCTGGAGTTCAGGGACGACCGGTTCATCGCTGCTCTTGATCGCAGCGGAAACGAGGAGCGGCGGTTCAATCTCGGCTATGTGGTGCGCGCGGTGACGCCAGGCACATATGTCCATCCAGCGGCGAGCGTGGAGGACATGTACCGGCCCGAACTGTCGGCGCGCACGGCAACCGGGTTCATGGAGGTTAGGGACAGGACCCGTTAATTTGACCGCAATGGCGTTCGAGATGACGAGAAATGCCAGGAAAAAGCCGCAGGGCGGGGCGTTTCCCCGGCCAAGGGCTTTGACGCGGCAGTTCGATGTCAGCTCGATCGTCCTTCGGATCGGGCGGATTTGTACGACCTACAGCGTCGCAATCCCTTGCAAGGCTTCAGCCTTCCTGCGGGCTTGCTCCTCGTATCCGCACAAATCCGCTCCGACCATTTCGGTCAAATCAATGGGTCCTGTCCCTAGGACGGCGCAATGATGCGCCTGCTTTCCATCGTCAAATGGTGTGCTGCAGGCATGGCGGCCGCGCTGGTGATGGTCGCCGGGCTTGTCGAGCTCGACCACGCCTTTCCGCCGCCGATCGATACCGGGAAGGAGGTCTCCACGGAGGTCCTGGACCGCAACGGCGATCTGCTGCGCGCCTATGCGACCGGCGAGGGGCGGTGGCGACTGGCCGTCGATCCGAAGGCCGTCGACCCGCAATTCATCGAGATGCTGATCGCCTACGAGGACCGGCGGTTCCGCACCCATCGCGGCGTCGATCCCTGGGCGATGGCGCGGGCGGCGCTGCAATTCGTCCTCAACGGGCGGATCGTTTCCGGCGGGTCGACACTGACCATGCAACTGGCACGCCTGATCGAACCGCGCGAAAGCCGCTCGCTCGTCGCCAAGTTCAGGCAGATGGTTCGCGCGGTCCAGGTCGAGCGGCGGCTGACCAAGGACGAAATCCTCGCCCGTTACCTGACGCTGGCGCCCTATGGCGGCAATCTGGAGGGTATCCGGGCGGCCTCGCTCGCCTGGTTCGGCAAGGAACCGGCGAAGCTGCGGCTTTCGGAGGCTGCGCTGCTGGTCGCGCTGCCCCAATCGCCGGAGACGCGCAGGCCGGACCGGTTTCCCCGGGAGGCACGGGCGGCGCGCGACCGCGTGCTGAAACGCATGGCGGAAGCGGGTGTCATTGTCGCAAGCGAGATCGCGCGGGCCTCGACGGGCGATGTGCCGCATGCGCGGCGGCCGCTGCCCGCGTTCGCGGCGCACCTGGCCGGGCGTTCGGTCGCCTTCGCGCCTGCGGTGCGTGTTCACCGGCTGACCATCGACCGCGATGTGCAGTCCGCGCTGGAGCAGGTAGCCCGTGAAGCGGCCGAACGGCTGGGGCCGCGCCTGTCGGTGGCGATGGTGATGGCCGATGCGGCGACGGGTGAGGTGCTGGCGCATGTGGGATCGGCCGATTATGGCGACGACCGGCGCGCGGGCTGGATCGACATGACCGGTGTCGCGCGATCGCCGGGCTCAACGCTGAAGCCCTTCATCTACGGGCTGGCCTTCGAGGAGGGCGTGGTCGCCGCCGAGACGATCATCGCGGACCGGCCGGCCGATTTTTCCGGTTACCGGCCGCGCAATTTCGACATGGCCTATCGCGGCGACGTGTCGGTGCGCGAGGCGCTGCAGCTGTCGCTCAACGTGCCGGCGGTCAAGCTGCTGGAGGCCGTCGGCCCGATGCGCCTGGCGGCACGGTTCCGCCGCGCCGGCGTCACGCTCAAACTGCCCGCCGGAGAAGCGCCCGGACTGGCGATCGGCCTTGGCGGCGCGGGGATCACCCTGGAGGATCTCGTCACGCTCTATACCGGGCTTGCAGACGGGGGCAGGGCGGGGCGCCTGCGCAGCACGTTCGACCCGTCACAGCGGCCGGCGAAGGCCGATTTCCTGTCGCCAGCGGCGAGCTGGCAGGTCTCCGACATCCTGTCGGGGGTCGCGTCGCCGCCTGGCGCGGCGCCGGCGGCGGTCGCCTACAAAACCGGCACCAGCTATGGCTATCGCGACGCCTGGTCGGTCGGTTACGATGGTGCGCATGTGCTGGGCGTGTGGGTCGGGCGTGCCGACAACGCTTCGGTGCCCGGATTGACCGGGATAACGGCGGCGGCTCCGATCCTGTTCGAGGCATTTTCGAAGGCCGGGCTTGACGCCGTCCCGCTACCGTCCCGGCCAAGCGGCGCCCAGGCGCTGGCGCGCGCCGACCTGCCACCCTCGCTCAGGCGCTTTTCGGGCGATGCCGCCGCCGCGTCCATGACAGCCCCTGCCGAACCGCCGCCGGCGATCGTCTATCCGCCGACCGGCGCCCGCGTGGCGCTTGCCGACGGGGCCGCGCTCCTGCCGCTCGTGCTCAAGCTGCAGGGCGGGCGGGCTCCCTTCCGCTGGCTGGCAAACGGCCGGCCGCTCGCCGACATATCGCGCCGGCGAACCCGCCAATGGCAGCCCGACGGACGGGGCGCGGCGACCCTGACCGTCATCGATGCGGCGGGCCGGGCGGCGAGCGTCAATTTGTTCGTGGAATAGGGTAATTGCGCCTTCCGGCAGGTCGCCGGACGTATCCGGTGAAACGTGATTGCATCCTACCGCACCGGTGCGTGATTCTCCCAGAATTCGACCGCCCTGCGATAGGCCTCGCGATCGATAGGCACTCCGGAGCCGCCTTCACCGCGGCCGAGGCTGTTGCGCATCTGGGTGATCGGCGGCATCGGCGGTTCGCTCGGTTCAAGCGTCCCGATGACGGAGACGATCCCCCAGTCGCAGTCAGGCGTGTCCTCCGGGTCCGGCCCTTCCGTCGCCTCCGCGTCAAGCTGTTGCTTGCTGTATAGGATCACGTCGAGATAGTTGGCGCGCGGCGCTTCCAGGCCTTCAAACCAGCGTTCGAGCACGGCCAGCTCACCCTCGCGCCGTGCAATATAGCCGCTCCTGAGCAGATGACTGTTCTCTTGCGTGATCGGCGCGAACGAACACGGCGTCGGCGAGGGATTTTCCAGGAAGAGATGGCGGCAGAACGGCGCGTAGCCCTCGGTGAGAGCGGCTCCGGCGGTGACGGCATGGTTACATCGGGCTACCAGACCGCCGGGAGACAGGCCGACGATCTTCGCCCTGCCGCCGGTGTCGTCCCACTGGCGCATTGCGAATTGCGTGAGTGCGATCTTCATGATGCCGCCTGTCCGTGCCGACCTGATCCAGCGTGGAAATGTGCCAGCGCAGGGAGCTTTGCGCAAATGTGAAGCCGTCTTGTCCGCGACCCCTGCGGTCCGGCATCGATTCCGGGCGACGGGGAAACGAAAAAGGCGCCGGATTCATCCGGCGCCGGGCAAGCCAACCCGATTGGCCACAATATGGAGATCAGTTCTTTTTCGGGCGCAGGCGCACGACGATATCGACATGCGCCACTTCCATGCCCTCGGGAACTTCCGGCAGGTTCTGCACCGAGATCATGCTGTCGGGGATGTCGATGACCTCGTTGCGACCCTCGATGAAGAAGTGCTGGTGGTCGGAAATATTGGTGTCGAAATAGGTCTTGTTCGATTCCACCGCCAAAACCCTCAGCAGGCCCGCTTCGGTGAATTGGTGCAACGTGTTGTAGACGGTCGCCAGCGACACCGACATGTTTTCGCCCAGTGCCTCGGCGTGGACCTCCTCCGCCGTTACGTGGCGGTCGCCGCGGCTGAACAGCAATGTCGCCAGGTGCATGCGCTGACGGGTCGGACGCAGGCCCGACTGGCGCATCCGCTCGCGAAGCCGTGAGGCCCAGCAGGCCGGAGCCTGGCCGTTGCGCAGTTCAGTATTCTGTCCGTTCTGCATTATTTTGCATTATCCTTCTGCGGCAACATACACCGTGGACCCATTTTTGACAAGCACGGCGAGGCCTCGGGCATACGCAACCTTTCATCTCCTCAACATAGGATTTCAAATCGCCGAGTCGAGACCGGAAATCCGCATAATGATATGAAAACCGGCAAATCCTGTCCGATATTTGGCCGACCCAAGGGAATATCTCCGCCCGTTTCCCAAAAATCCGCATTCGCAGGCGAAGGTTTCGGAATTGACGTGCCGACCGTGGTTTTTGCCCCGGAACTATCTTGCGGTGCTGTCGAGGTATATGCATAATAATACACAAGACGCATGGCCGATCAGGCCTAACGGGCGCATAGAGCTCCATCAGGGGCGGCATGCGCTCGTCATATTCAACAAGGCGTTGCTGTGGCGTACCATTTTGGGCGCCATGATGGGAGGAGCAGCCATGAGTGACAACGGTGCCAACGCCGCATTGTATTTTGTCGACCGTCATCGCGAAAAACTCGGTGACAAGGCGGCATTCATCGAATCGCGGCCCGGCGGCCGGACGCTGACCTATGGCGCGCTCGCCGACGAGAGCGACCGCATGGCCTCGTTCTACGAACACCTCGCGGTGCGGCGCGAGGACC
The DNA here is from genome assembly GCA_019912385.1 of Notoacmeibacter sp. Lineage (GTDB taxonomy): Bacteria > Pseudomonadota > Alphaproteobacteria > Rhizobiales > Rhizobiaceae > JAIOIW01. The sequence continues at coordinate 37,131 of JAIOIW010000116.1, forward strand.
GTGCGCTGATGATCGTGCTCGACCAGGCAGAATTCCCGGTGATTTTCTGGGGCAGCCTCAAGGCGGGCGTCATTCCGGTGCCGCTCAATACGCTGCTTGCTGCGGATCTCTATGACGTGATTCTGCGCGACAGCCGCGCGCAGGTGCTGTTCGTTTCCGCCGCGCTCTATCCGGTTGTCGAACCGATCCTGAAGGACCAGCCGTTCCTGCGCCACGTGGTGTTCATCGGCGACGATGCGCCGGCGGGTTGCCTGGATTTCGCCAGCGAACTGGCGGCGAGCGAGCCGCGGCCGATGGTGGACGCGCAGGCTGATGAAAGCGCGTTCTGGCTCTATTCGTCCGGTTCGACCGGCAAGCCGAAGGGCGTGCGCCATGTCCATGGCAGCCTGAAGGCCACCGCCGACACCTATGGCGGCGAGGTGCTGGGCATTGCCCAGGACGATGTCGTCTTCTCGGCGGCGAAACTGTTCTTCGCCTACGGGCTCGGCAACGGCATGACCTTCCCGATGGCGGTCGGCGCGACGACGGTGCTGCTGGCCGAGCGCCCGACTCCCGACAGCGTGCTCGACGTGATGGCAAGGTTCCAGCCGACGATTTTCTACGGTGTGCCGACGCTCTACGCGGCGATCCTGGCTGCGACGAAGGGTGAAAAACCGGCGGGATTCAACCGCCTGCGCCGATCGGTTTCGGCCGGCGAAGCACTGCCGGCGGAAATCGGCAACCGCTGGAAGGCAATGGCCGGCACCGACATTTTCGACGGCGTCGGTTCGACCGAGATGCTGCATATCTTCCTGTCGAATGCGCCGGGCAACATCGAATACGGCACGTCGGGCGTGGCGGTGCCGGGTTATGACCTGCGTCTCGTCGACGAGAATGGCGTGGAGGTCGGTGTCGGAGAGGTGGGCGAGTTGCTGGTCAATGGTCCTTCGGCCGCCGACGGCTACTGGAACCAGCGCGACAAGAGCCGCTCGACCTTCGAGGGGTGCTGGACGCGCACCGGCGACAAATACGAGCGCACCGCCTCGGGGCGGCTGGTCTATTGCGGGCGCACGGACGACATGTTCAAGGTGTCGGGCATCTGGGTCTCGCCCTTCGAGGTCGAGCAGGCGCTGGTGACCCATGACGCCGTTCTGGAAGCTGCGGTCGTGGCGGCGCGCGACGCCGATGGCCTGGAAAAACCGAAGGCCTACGTGGTGCTCAAGGACAGGAACGCGGCGACCGACGACTTGGCCGGAGCATTGCGCGAGCATGTCAAGAACGCAGTCGGGAAGTGGAAGTATCCGCGCTGGATCGAGATTGTCGACGATCTGCCGAAGACGGCGACCGGCAAGGTGCAGCGCTTCAAGCTCAGGGCGTGAGGGGCGAAGACGCCGGCGGCGCGCCATAACGGGGTGCTTCGCATTGACGCAAATCAGCAGGAGCAGATCGGGCCGGGCAGGGCGCACCCGGCCCGATCGCGTTTTGAGAAGAAGTAAAATTTGACCGATTGATAAAAAAAAGAATTCGGGTTAGCCTTTCCCAAAGAAACAAGAACCATGGGGAACGCGATGGCTGATACAGCACCCAAGCCAGGCATTGCAGCAGGGCGGCTTGCGCCCGAAGACTATCGTGCCAATTTTTCCGATCTTCATCCGCCGCTGGATTCCCATGAGGCCGCGGTGGAGGCTGATCGCTGCTATTTCTGTCACGACGCGCCGTGCATGAACGCATGCCCGACGTCGATCGATATCCCGTTGTTCATCCGCCAGATCTCGACCGGCAATGCGATGGGCGCGGCGAGGACCATCTTCAATCAGAACATCCTTGGCGGCATGTGCGCACGCGTCTGTCCCACCGAGACGTTGTGCGAAGAGGTCTGTGTGCGCGAGACGGCAGAAGGCAAGCCGGTCAAGATCGGCATGCTGCAACGTTATGCTACCGACACGGCAATGGCGGCCGGGCGGCAGTTTTTCACCCGCGCGGCGCCGAGCGGAAAGAAGATCGCGGTCATCGGGGCCGGGCCGGCGGGCCTTGCCTGTGCCCACCGGCTGGCAGTGAAAGGCCATGGAGTCGACCTCTTCGAGGCGAAATCCAAGACCGGCGGTCTGAGCGAGTACGGCATTGCCGCCTACAAGACGGTCGACGGCTTCGCGCAGGCGGAAGTGGACTATGTCACCGCCATTGGCGGCATCACCGTCCATCACGGCAAGGCGCTCGGGCGCGACCTGCAACTCGCCTCGCTGGTCAAGGACTATGACGCGGTGTTCCTCAGCATGGGCCTTGGCGGCGTCAATGCACTGGGTGCCGCGGACGCCGAGGCCGAGGGTTCGGACGATGCCGTGGAATGGATCGCGGAACTGCGCCAGGCGTCGGACCCGGCAAGCGTGCCGGTCGGCCGGCGCGTGGTGGTGATCGGCGGCGGCATGACGGCCGTCGACGCGGCGGTGCAGTCGAAAGCGCTCGGCGCGGAAGAGGTAACGATCTGCTACCGCGGACCGCAATCGCGCATGAAGGCCTCCGCCTTCGAGCAGGAGCTTGCGCAGACGCGCGGCGTGACCCTGCGTACCGGAATGGCGCCGAAGCGCATCATCGCCGAGAGCGGCAAGGTGACGGGAATCGAGTTCGACCATGGCGGCGAAACCGTCACGATCGCGTGCGACCAGGTGTTCAAGGCGATCGGCCAGACGCTGGAGGCGCGCGCGCTCAACGGCGCGGCGGCGACCGTCGAACTGGCGGGCGGCAAGATCAAGGTCAATGCCGAGGGCCGCACCTCGATGGCCAAGGTGTGGGCCGGCGGCGATTGCGCGACCGGCGGCGACGATCTCACCGTGACGGCGGTCGCGGAAGGTCGCGACGCCGCGGAAAGCATTCACCGGGCGCTTGGCGCTGCAAGTCATTGAATCTGCGCATCGTGCTTTCCGAAAACCGATTCCGGTTTTCAGGCCGATGCGCTGAGGCGAGAGGAGGACAACATGGCCAATCTTGCGAGTAATTTCGTCGGTATCAAATCGCCCAATCCGTTCTGGCTGGCCTCGGCGCCGCCGACCGACAAGGAATACAATGTGCGGCGCGCCTACGAGGCCGGATGGGGCGGCGTCGTGTGGAAGACGCTGGGCGAGGACGGCCCGCCGGTCGTCAACGTGAACGGCCCGCGCTACGGCGCGATCTGGGGCGCCGACCGGCGCCTCCTCGGCCTCAACAATATCGAGCTCATCACCGACCGGCCGCTGGAGGTGAACCTGCGCGAGATCAAGGCGGTCAAGCGCGATTATCCCGACCGGGCACTGGTGGTCAGCCTGATGGTGCCCTGCCAGGAAGAGGCCTGGAAGGCGATCCTGCCGCTGGTCGAGGAGACCGGCGCCGACGGCATCGAACTCAATTTCGGCTGTCCGCACGGCATGGCCGAGCGCGGCATGGGCTCGGCGGTCGGGCAGGTGCCGGAATATATCGAGATGGTCACCCGCTGGTGCAAGGCCAACACGCGGATGCCCGTCATCGTCAAGCTGACGCCGAACATCACCAATATCCTCTATCCGGCCGAGGCCGCCAAGCGCGGCGGTGCGGACGCGGTGAGCCTGATCAACACGATCAACTCGATCACCGGCGTCAATCTCGACAATTTCGCGCCGGAGCCGACGATCGACGGCAAAGGCACCCATGGCGGCTATTGCGGCCCGGCGGTCAAGCCCATCGCGCTCAACATGGTGGCGGAGATCGCGCGCAACTCTGAGACAGCCGATCTCCCGATCTCGGGCATCGGCGGGGTGACGACATGGCGCGACGCGGCGGAGTTCCTTAGCCTCGGGGCGCAGAACGTGCAGGTGTGCACAGCGGCCATGACCTACGGATTCAAGATCGTGCAGGAGATGATCGCGGGCCTCGAAAACTGGATGGACGAGAAGGGCCACACGAGCGTCGCCTCCATCGTCGGCCGGGCGGTGCCGAACGTGACCGACTGGCAGTATCTCAACCTCAATTACATCACCAAGGCGCACATCGACCAGGATGCCTGCATCAAGTGCGGCCGCTGCTATGCGGCCTGCGAAGACACCTCGCACCAGGCGATCGCGATGTCGGACGGCCGTGTCTTCGAGGTGAAGGAAGAAGAGTGCGTCGCCTGCAACCTGTGCGTCGATGTCTGTCCGGTCGAGGGCTGCATCACAATGGTGCAGTTGGAAGCCGGCGCGATCGACAGGCGGACAGGCAAGACGGTGGACCCGGAGTACACCAACTGGACGACGCATCCCAACAACCCGATGGCCAAAGTGGCGGCGGAATAGTATTCCGCTTTTAGGGTCAGAACAGTTCCTCCCGCTCCGGGCGGGGCCGCGGTTCCGGCGTAGAAGTAGGGAATGCGGCTCCGCCCGTGAGAAGGCCATGAACGACGCGACGGCGCTGCTGCGCACCCTCCATGCGACCGGCCGGCAGAAATGGCTGGGCCACCTGGCGATGATGCTTTTTGCGACGCTGATCGCCGGATCGTTCTCTTTCGGTGCCATGGCAGTGCCGCATATCGGTCCGGCGCCGCTCAACGCGGTGCGGTTCGTGCTCGGCGGGTCGGTGATGGGCGTCATCGCCTGGCAGTTGACGCGGGCAGTTCCGAGATGGCCGGAAGCGCCATGGCGGTTCCTCGTCCTCGGCGCGCTGATGGGTGTCTATTTCGTCACCATGTTCGTCGCCCTGTCGATGACCAGCCCGGTCTCGGTGGGGGCCGTGTTCACGCTCAATCCGTTCTTCTCGGCGATCTGGGGCTGGATATTCCTGCGCCAGGTGCCGCGGCCGATCGTCCTGGTCAGCCTGGGCGTGGCGGGTGCCGGCGCGTTGTGGGTGATCTTTCGCGGCGATATCCAGGCAATGCTCGGCCTGCGGCTCGGCCGAGGCGAACTGGTCTATCTCTTCGGCGTCATCTGCCACTCGGCCTATGCGCCGTTGATGCGGCGGTTTTCGCGCGGCGAACCGCTCGCCGTCTCGACATTCTGGTCGCTGGCGGCAACCGCGCTTTGCATATCGCTCTACGGCTGGTCCGATATCGGCGCCACGGACTGGGCATCACTTCCGGTAGTCGTTTGGCTGGTCATCGCATATCTCGCTGTCTTTACCACGGCAGCGACGCTGTTTCTGCTGCAATTCGCGTCGATGCGGCTGCCGGCGGCAAAGGTTTTCGCCTATGGTTACCTGACGCCGGCACTGATCATCGCACTGGAAGGACTGCTCGGCCACGGCTGGGCCGGCGCGCAGGTAATGGCCGGCGCGCTGCTCATCGTCGCGGGACTGGTCGTGCTGGCAGTCTCTCCGGACACGTGAGGGCGCTGCGCCTGGAGCGCCGTGCGTCCATTTGGGCGAACAAAGGACGCTCCGTCAATTTACTCTTGCCGCATTGTGCGACGTCAGGTGATTCCACCTGACTGCAAAATGCCCTAGCGCGGCCGCAAGCCGTCGAAGAAGAGCTTTTCCAGAAACCGCGCCGCGTCCTCGAAGCGGCCTTCACCGCCCCGGTCGGGACCGAGCACGGCGCACACCTGCACGTCGAAATCGGCATAGTGCTGGGTCGTCGCCCAGATGGCGAAGATGAGGTGGTAGGGATCGGCCGTAGCCAGCTTGCCCGTGCGCATCCAGCCGCGGATCACTTTCGCCTTCTCGTCCACGAGCGGTTTCAACTCGCCCCTGAGCATCTCCATGATGCGCGGCGCGCCCTGCAGGATTTCGTTGGCGAACAGGCGGCTTTCGCGCGGGTAGTCGCGCGACATCTCGATCTTCCTTCTGATGTAGCTGCGCAGTTCGGTTTCCGGATCGCCGGCTTCGTCAAGCTCTCGCAATGGCGCCAGCCAGGTGTCGAGCAGGCGGTGGATCAGGGTCTGGAAGATTTCTTCCTTGTTCCTGAAATAGTAGAGCAGGTTCGGCTTCGACATGCCGGCGGCATCGGCGATCTGGTCGATGGTCGAGCCGCGGAACCCGTGTGAGGAGAAAACTTCGAGGGCTGCTTCGAGGATGAGTTCGCGCTTCTCACGCTGGATGCGCGTGCGCGGTTGGCTTGCCGCTGTCGGTGCATTCATCACCGTGCCTTCTCCTCCGCTTCTCTTTCCGGTACGAACAGTCACTCAAGGCGATACTAATCCCTTGACCGGCCAAATGCCGGTGTTAGGATTTGTCCAACCGGTAAAAAATGCGTAACACAAGCGGACCGGATTACCAATCCCCGGAGCGGCAATTGCTCCGATCAAGCCCCAATCTGGAGGAAGTTGCATGTCGAACCGGTTGAACGTGGCGCCAAATGATCTCAGCGCCTTCTGGATGCCGTTTACCGCGAATCGTCAGTTCAAGAAGGCGCCGCGGATGCTGGTGGGTGCGCAGGACATGCACTACGTGGCAGCCGACGGCCGCAAGATCCTCGACGGCACGGCGGGGCTTTGGTGCGTCAATGCCGGCCACTGCCGCCCGAAGATCACGGAGGCGATCCGAGAACAGGCCGGCGAACTCGACTACGCGCCGGCGTTCCAGATGGGCCATCCCAAGGTGTTCGAGCTGGCCAACCGGCTGGTCGATCTCGCGCCCGACCATCTCAACCACGTGATGTTCACCAATTCCGGCTCGGAATCGGTGGAAACGGCGCTCAAGGTCGCGCTCGCCTACCACCGCGCCAAGGGCAACGGTTCCCGCTTCCGCCTGATCGGCCGCGAGCGCGGCTACCACGGCGTCAATTTCGGCGGCATCTCGGTCGGCGGCATCGTCTCCAACCGCAAGATGTTCGGCACGCTGCTGACGGGCGTCGACCACCTGCCGCATACCCATCTGCCGGCCAAGAACGCCTATACGCGCGGCGAACCGGAACATGGCGCGGACCTGGCCGACGAACTGGAGCGCATCGTCACGCTTCACGACGCCTCCACGATCGCGGCCGTGATCGTCGAGCCGGTGGCGGGCTCGACCGGCGTGCTGATCCCGCCGAAGGGTTATCTGAAACGTCTGCGCGAGATCTGCGACAAGCACGGTATCCTGCTGATCTTCGACGAGGTGATCACCGGGTTCGGACGCCTCGGAACGCCGTTTGCGGCCGACTATTTCGACGTGAAGCCCGATATCGTGACCACGGCGAAGGGCTTGACCAACGGCGTGATCCCGATGGGCGCGGTGTTCGTGACCGACGAAATCCACAACGCGTTCATGACCGGGCCGGAGCACCTGATCGAGTTCTTCCACGGTTACACCTATTCCGGCAACCCGATGGCCTCGGCCGCCGCGCTCGGCACGCTCGACACCTATCGCGAGGAAGGTCTGCTGACGCGCGGGGCGGAACTCGCCGACTACTGGGCCGACGCGCTTCATTCGCTGAAAGATACAAGGCATGTCATCGATATCCGCAATATCGGCCTGATCGGCGCGATCGAACTGGAGCCGGCCGCCGGCGAGCCGACCAAGCGCGCTTTCTCCGCTTTCGTGAAGGCGTTCGAGAAGGGCTGTCTGATCCGCACGACGGGCGACATCATTGCGCTCAGCCCGCCGCTGATCATCGAGAAGAACCAGATCGACGAGTTGATCGACACGGTTCGCACCGTATTGGGCGAGGTCGACTAGCAACACGCAAAAACCGGCAAGGAGATGCTGATGCCTTTTGAATCCAACCTTCGCATCAATGGCGACCGGCTCTGGGACACGATCCACGAGATCGCCAGGATCGGCCCGGGCGTGGCGGGCGGCAACAATCGCCAGACGCTGACCGACGAGGATGGCGAGGGGCGCAAGCTTTTCCGCAGATGGTGCGAGGAAGCCGGCTGCACCATGGGCATCGACGAGATGGGCACGATGTTTGCCACCCGGCCCGGCACCGACCCCGATGCGCTGCCCGTCTATGTCGGCTCGCATCTCGACACGCAGCCGACCGGCGGGCGTTATGACGGCATACTCGGCGTGCTCGGCGGGCTGGAGATCGTGCGCACGCTGAACGATCTCGGCATCAGGACCAGGCATCCGATCGTGGTCACCAACTGGACCAACGAGGAGGGGACGCGGTTTGCCCCCGCCATGCTGGCATCGGGTGTGTTCGCCGGCATTCACACGCAGGACTGGGCCTATGCGCGCGAGGATGCAAAGGGCCTGAAGTTCGGCGATGAGCTCGGGCGCATCGGCTGGAAGGGCGACGAGAAGGTGGGCGCACGCAAGATGCACGCCTTCTTCGAACTGCACATCGAGCAAGGGCCGATCCTGGAGGCCGAGGGCAAGGACATCGGTGTCGTCACCCATGGGCAGGGCCTGTCCTGGACCCAGGTGACGGTGACCGGCAAGGAAGCGCATACCGGCTCGACGCCGATGCCGATGCGCAAGAATGCCGGGCTCGGCATGGCGCGCATTCTCGAACTGGTCGACGAGATCGCGCTGTCGCACGCGCCGCACGCGGTGGGCGCGGCGGGCCATATCGACGTCTATCCCAATTCACGCAACGTGATCCCCGGCAAGGTGGTATTCACGGTCGATTTCCGCTCTCCCGATCTTGCCGTCATCCAGGACATGGAAAAACGGCTGGCTGTCGGCGCGCAGAAGATCTGCGACGACATGGGGCTTGGCATGGAACTGGAAAAGGTGGGCGGCTTCGACCCGGTGACCTTCGACGAGACCTGCGTGAAGGCGGTGCGCGACGCGGCCGAGCGGCTCGGCTACTCGCACCGCAACATCATTTCCGGCGCCGGGCACGACGCCTGCTGGATCAACCGGGTGGCGCCGACGGCGATGGTGATGTGCCCGTGCGTCGACGGTCTTTCCCACAACGAGGCAGAGGAAATCTCCAAGGAGTGGGCCCAGGCAGGCGCCGATGTGCTGTTCCATGCGGTGGTCGAAACGGCAGGGATCGTCGAGTGACCGGTGAATTCCAACCGGCGGCATCGGCGCCTGGTTCCGACGATGATGCCGTCAGCGTTCCCTGGAGATGAAGTCCCGATTTCATGAATATGCCCGGTCACATAAAGGTGCTGCTGTCGGACGAGATCCGGGCATACGACCCGGATGGTCCGGCAACCCGGAAGGTTGGACAGGGCGAACCGATGTCGCCCGATTGGCACCGGCAGACCATAATGGACTTCCTGGAGGCGCTGATCGAACCGCAGGAAACCGAGGTGCTGTTCAGTGGCGGGGCGTCACTGATGTGCTGGTCGGTCACCAGGAGCAACGGCGCCTACCGTGTGATCTACATACCCTGGACCGGGCACTTTTCGCTGGCGGTGGAGTCAAGATACGGTCCTGTCGATATCGGCGTCCATGGCGATGCCATGGGCTGTTTCGGGTCGGTGTGAAGGGATATTGAGGAGGGGCAGGCCATGAAATCCAACATTGTTTCCCTCGTGAACGCCGACGAACGCCAGTTGCGCATCGATCTGGCCGCAGCATTGCGCCTTGCGGCGCGCGCCGACTGGCACGAGGGCGTGGCGAACCACTTCTCCGCCGCCGTTTCGCCGGATGGCCGGAAATTCCTGGTCAATCCGCGCTGGAAACATTTTTCGCTCGCAAAGGCCTCGGAGCTGCTGCTGGTCGATGCCGACGACCCGAAGACGATGAAGCGGCCCGACGCGCCGGACCCGTCGGCGTGGTCGATCCATTCGGCGATCCACCGCAACCTGCCGCATGCGCGCGTGGCGCTGCATCTGCATCCGCCCTACGCGACGACGCTCGCCTGCCTGAAGGATCCGACGATCCATCCGATCGACCAGGTGACGGCGCGGTTCTTCCGCCGCATCGTCTACGACTTGCGTTTTGGCGGGATCGCAACCGGGGAGGCCGAGGGTGAGCGCATCGCGGCGACCATCGGCAACCATCGCCAGGTGATGATGGGCAATCACGGAGTCACCACGCTGGCGCCGACCGTCGCCGAAGCCTTCGACGCCATGTACCATCTGGAACGCGCCGCCCGCCAACTGGTGCTGGCCTATTCGACCGGGCAGCCGCTCAGCATCATGAATGACGACCTGGCGGAAGAGACGGCGTGCGAATGGGAGACCTACAAGGGCGCCGAGTTCTCCCATTTCGCGGAAATGAAGCGAATCCTGGATCGGGAAGACCCGTCCTATGCCGATTGACCGGCAGTTGAAAACCCGGAACTGAAGGAAAGCGGAGCAATGAGCAAAGTCATCAAGAACGGAACGATCGTCACCGCCGACCGCACCTGGAAGGCCGATGTCCTCATCAAGCACGACAAGATCGTTGCCATCGGGCCCGACCTGCATGCCGACCACGAGATCGACGCGACGGGCTGCTACGTGATGCCCGGCGGCATCGACCCGCACACGCATCTGGAAATGCCGTTCATGGGCACCTATTCGTCGGACGATTTCGAGAGCGGCACGCGCGCTGCCGTTTCGGGCGGGACAACCATGGTGGTTGATTTCTGTCTGCCGAACCCCGGCGAGTCGTTGCTCACGGCAATTGACCGGTGGTCCAACAAGTCGACGCGTGCATGCTGCGACTATTCCTATCACATGGCGATCACCTGGTGGGGCGAACAGGTGTTCAACGAGATGCCGCTCGTGGTGGAGAAGGGCATCACCTCCTTCAAGCACTTCATGGCCTACAAGGGTGCGCTGATGGTCAACGACGACGAGATGTACGCCTCGTTCCAGCGCTGCGCGGAACTGGGCGCGCTGCCGCTCGTTCACGCCGAGAACGGCGATGTGGTTGCCTCGCTGCAGCAAAAGTTGCTGGCGGAAGGCAATGACGGGCCGGAGGCGCATGCCTATTCGCGGCCGCCGGAGGTGGAAGGGGAAGCCACCAACCGCGCGATCATGATCGCGGACATGGCCGGCGTCCCGCTCTATGTCGTGCATACCTCCTGCGAGCAGAGCCACGAGGCGATCCGGCGCGCGCGCCAGAAGGGCATGCGCGTTTTCGGCGAACCGCTGATCCAGCACCTGACCCTCGACGAGAGCGAGTATTTCGACAAGGACTGGGATCATTCCGCGCGCCGGGTGATGAGCCCGCCCTTCCGCAACAAGATGCACCAGGATTCGCTGTGGGCCGGCCTGCAGGCGGGTTCGCTGCAGGTCGTGGCGACCGACCACTGCGCTTTCACCACCGAGCAGAAGCGCTACGGCGTCGGCGATTTCACCAAAATCCCGAACGGAACCGGCGGGCTGGAGGATCGCCTGCCGGTGCTGTGGACCTACGGCGTCGGCACGGGCCGGCTGACCATGAACGAGTTTGTGGCCGTTACCTCGACCAACATAGCCAAGATTCTCAACATGTACCCAAAGAAGGGTGCGATCGTGGAAGGTGCGGATGCCGACATCATCGTCTGGGATCCGGAGGCGGAAAAAACGATCACGGCGGACAAGCAGCAATCGGCGATCGACTACAACGTATTCGAGGGCATCAAGGTGAAGGGCCTGCCGAAATACGTGCTGTCGCGCGGCCACATCGCGGTCGACAACGGCGTGTTGCATGCTGAGCCCGGCCACGGCGAGTTTGTTGCCCGCGAACCGAACATGGCGGTCAACAAGGCGCTGTCGACCTGGAAGGAACTGGTCGCGCCGCGCAAGGTGAAACGCACCGGCATTCCGGCGAGCGGGGTGTGATGGCCGCGAAGCTGCACCAGAGCATGGACATGAACTCCGTCATCTCCGCTTCCAGGCTCGACCTGACGTTCCATACCGATGACGGGCCCGTCAACGCGCTTTCGAATGTCGATCTCGACATCTCCAAGGGCGAATTCGTGTCCTTCATCGGACCCTCGGGCTGCGGCAAGACCACGCTGCTACGCGTCATCGCCGATCTTGAGCAGCCAACCGGCGGCGAAGTGCTCGTCAACGGCATGACCCCGCACCAGGCGCGCGAGAAACGCGCCTACGGCTACGTGTTCCAGGCCGCCGCGCTGTTTCCGTGGCGCACCATCGAGAACAATGTCGCCCTGCCGCTGGAGATCATGGGATTTTCGGCTGCCGAGCGGAAGGAACGCATCCGGCGCACGCTGGATCTGGTCAACCTGTCCGGCTTCGAGAAGAAGTATCCCTGGCAACTGTCCGGCGGCATGCAGCAACGCGCCTCGATCGCCCGTGCGCTTGCCTTCGACGCCGATATCCTGCTGATGGACGAGCCATTCGGCGCGCTGGACGAGATCGTGCGCGACCACCTGAACGAGCAGCTCCTGCAGCTGTGGGATCGCACCGGCAAGACCATCTGTTTTGTCACCCACTCGATTCCCGAGGCGGTGTATCTGTCCACCCGTATCGTGGTGATGTCGCCGCGCCCGGGGCGGATCACCGACGTGATCGACAGCCCGCTTCCGCGTGAGCGCCCGCTGGATATCCGCGAGACGCCGGAATTCCTGGAGGTCGCCCACCGTGTCCGCGAGGGGCTGCGCGCGGGGCACGGGGAATGAT
>JAIOIW010000117.1 GCA_019912385.1 Notoacmeibacter sp.
CATCAGCGCCGCGCTGAGCGTTCTTATATTGTGCCGGATCATGTCGATGTAAGTGGGAGCCTCGCCCTTTTCGTCGGTCAGGGCATCGGAATAGAGCGTGCCGCCGATGCGCGCGCCGGTTTCGTCCGAAATCCGCTTCAAGAGCCTGGAATCAGTCACATTTTCCAGGAAAACCGCGGGAATTTTCTGCTTCCTGATCTGGCTGATGATGCGGGCCACGTCGCGGGCCGAGGCCTCCGATTCGGTGGAGACGCCTTGCGGGGCGACGAACTCGATCCCGTAAGCGGCCCGGAAATAGCCGAACGCGTCATGAGTCGTGATGATGCGCCGGCGGTCGGCCGGTACCCGGGCGACCGTTTCCCGGACCTCGCGCTCGAGCGCGTCGAGCCTGGCGAGATAGGCTGCGGCATTGGCCTCGTAAGCGGCCTTGCCGGCGGGGTCGGCCGCGATCAGGGCATCGCGGATATTGGCCGCATAGACTTTCGCATTGGCGACCGACTGCCAGGCATGCGGATCGGATTCGCTATGGCCATGGCCGTGCTTGGGCTCCTGCCGGTGACCATCGCCGCCTTCCATCGCGCGCGCCTTGATGCTTTTGGTGGCGACCGCGACCGTCGCTTTGGTGCCGGACGATTTGACCAGCCGCTCGATCCAGCCTTCGAACCCGAGGCCGTTGGTGAAAACCAGCCGCGCCCCGGTCAGCATCCGGGCGTCGGCCGGGGTCGGCGCATAGACGTGGGCATCGCTGTTGACCGGAACAAGGCTTTTCACCTCGACGCGATCGCCGCCGACATTCTTCACGAAGTCCGCGAGAATCGAGAAGGTGGCGACCGTTTTCAGCTTGTCCTGGGCATGGCCGGGAACGGCCCCGAGGATCAGGGCGGCCGCAACCGCGAGCGAAGCGAAACGGGTATGCATCATGGCGGTCTCCTTCATGCTTCCAGGTGGCGCCCGGGAAAAAGCTGGCGCCACAGGCCGCCGACGCGGCCGAACACAATCGACATCAGGTAGAGCACCGCCGCCGCGAGAATGACGGCGGGCCCCGAGGGGACGCTGACGTGGAACGACACAACCAGGCCGGCGACGCCGGACACGATCCCGGTCAGCACCGCGATCGCGATCATGGCGGTGATGTCGCGCGTCCAGAACCGCGCGACCGCCGCCGGGATCATCATGATCCCGACCCCGAGCAGCGTTCCGAGCGCATGGAAGCCGGAGACCAGGTTGATCACGACCAGCGCCATGAACGCCATATGGACCGGGGCGCCGAGCCGGCTGACCGAGCGCAGGAAATTCGGATCGACGCATTCGATCACCAGCGGGCGGTAGATGACCGACAGCGCGAGGAGCGAGACGCTGGTGTTCACCGCCATGAAAGCGAGCATGGCATCGTCGAGGGCGAGCACATTGCCGAACAGGAAGTGTAGAAGATCGACGTTCGTGCCTTTCATGGACACGATAGTGACGCCGAGCGCGAGCGAAATCAGGAAAAACACCGCCAGCGAGGCATCCTCCTTCAGCTCGGTCGCCCGCGCCACCAACCCGGCCAGCAACGCTACAACGAAGCCGGCGATCAGGCCGCCCGATGTCATCGCAAACAGGCTGAGACCGGAAACGAGGAACCCGATGGCAGCGCCCGGCAGGATGGCGTGCGCCATGGCGTCGCCGACGAGACTCATGCGGCGCAGCATCAGGAATACGCCGACCGGGGCCGCGCCAAGCGCGAGTGCGCCCACCCCGACCAGCGCGCGGCGCATGAATTCGAACTCGACAAAGGGAGCGACCAGCGCCTCGTACATGCCGCATCAGGCCGCGCAGGCGGCCGCCTCCTCATCGAAGGCCTCGCACATGCGTCGCGCTTTGAGCAGATTCTCGGCCGTAAGCACTTTCGCCGTTTCGCCCCACGCGACTTTTTCGCGCGCCAACAGCAGCGTCTCCGGGAAATGCGACTTAACCAGATCGATATCGTGCAAGGCCGCAAGCACGGTTCGCCGTTCCCGATGCCAGCGGCGCACCAGTTCCAGAAGGTCGGTGCAGGTTCTGGAATCGATGGCGTTGAACGGCTCGTCGAGCACGATCAGGCGCGCATCCTGCAACAGGAGGCGGGCGAACAGCATCCGTTGCATCTGCCCGCCCGACAACGTGCCGATGGTGCGCCGTTCGAAACCGGTCAACCCGACGGCGGCAATCGCGTCCTTGATCTTCCGGTGCTCGCGGTCGCCAATGCCACCGAACACGCCGACCTGATGCCAGAGGCCCATCGCAACCATGTCATAGACGTGGATGGGAAAGGTCCGATCGATCTCGGCGGCTTGCGGCAGATAGGCGATGTCGCGCGCGCCGATCCCCGCGCGCTCAATGTGGCCGGACAACGGATTGAGCGCGCCGACGACGCCCTTGAACAGCGTCGACTTGCCGGCGCCGTTCGGGCCGACGACGGCAATGAGCGCGCCGCTTGCCACCTCGCCGTCGAGGTGATGAATAGCGGGATGCCGGTCATAGCCGAGCGTCAGGTTCTGAAATCGAAGCTGCATCGATATCGCTGCTTTCGTCAGGTCAGCGCCAACATTACGGCGATCCACAACACCGCGATCAGTGCGCCGGACACCGCGAGCCGCCGCCACACCGGCAATCGCAGGAGCGAAGGCGTCGCGGACACTGGCGGATGGGCATGGCCGGGCGCGTGGTCCCGGTGATGATGGTGAAGCGGATGGCGACCGTTCATGAAATGTTATATTATAACATAATTCACGCCCGCAAGTGGCAAAATTCAAGGATTTCAACACCCCTCCGGCCGCCAGATCGCGACGGCAAATTGCCAATATCGCGGGGCGGAGCCATGCTTGAAACCCTCCGGTCGGTCCTGCCCGCCGGCACCCCCTCCCAAAAGCGAACCCCGCGGCCATGACCGGTCAAAGAAAGCGCATCGTTTCGGTCGGCGAGGTCATGATCGAAATGGCGCGCGGCAGCGACGGCCGTTTCGCCCTCGGCTGCGGCGGCGACACTTTCAATACGGCGGTCTATCTGGCGCGGGCGGGACTCGATGTCGCCTATGCCAGCGCGCTCGGCGACGATCCCTATTCGGACGCGATTCTCGCGCTGGCCGGCGCGGAAGGAATGGCCACCGACCTCGTCGTCCGTGTGCCGGGCCGGCTTCCCGGCCTCTACCTGATCGAGACCGACGCGGCGGGCGAGCGGACCTTCTATTATTGGCGCGACCATGCACCCGCACGCGAACTGTTCGAGCTTGGCGAATGGAGCCGGCTTGCCGGGAGCATCATGTCCGCGCGCCTGGTCTATTTCTCCGGCATTACGCTGTCGATCTATTCGAACCAGGGGCTCGGACGTTTTCTCGCCTTGTTGGAATTGGCACGCCAGCAGGGAATAAAGGTTGCATTCGACGGCAATTACCGACCGCGGTCATGGAAGGGCGACATCCAGCGCACGCGCACGGTGTTCATGGAAGCGCTCAAGCGCGTCGACATCGCGCTGCCGACGTTCGACGACGAGGCGTTGCTATGGGGTGATGCCAGTCCGGAAATGACCGTCGAGCGGCTTCAGTCGTTCGGGATCGCCGAGGTCGCCGTCAAGAACGGCCACAATCCGGCGCTCGTCGCCGCGGACGGAGAGCGCGATTTCGTTGCCGTGCCTGACGTCGTCAAACCGGTCGACACCACGGCCGCCGGCGACAGCTTCAATGCCGGCTATCTCGCCGCGCGCCTCGGTGGCGACAATCCGGCCGGCGCGGCCCTCGCCGGTCACCGCCTCGCGGCCGAGGTGATCCAGCAGCGCGGCGCCATCATCCCGCGAACAAGTGCGGCCGTGCACTGAAGAAGCGCGGCTCACGCAAAGTGCCGCATGATGTAAAGTCCCGCGAACAGACCGGTGAGCGCAAAGAAAACCGAAGCCATGATATAGAACGCCGCCAGAACAAGATCGCCGCGTTCGTAAAGCACGGCAACGTCCAGCGAGAAGGCCGAGAACGTCGTAAATCCGCCGAGCATGCCGGTCGTCAGGAACAACCGCCAGGGCTGGCTCGCCTCGCCCTTGAACGCGAAAAAGGCCGCCAGCAGACCCATGACCAGCGAACCAATAATATTGACGGTCAACGTGCTATAGGGAAAGGCCATCCCGAGCCAGCGGCTTCCGGCCAGGTTCACGCCGTGGCGCAACGCCGACCCGACGCCCCCGCCGAGAAAAACGATCAGGTAATCCATCGACGCCTCTCGAATGCCGCGATTTTGGACAAGACGCTCGTGACCGGTGACGTTTTTGTCTATACCGCTGTCCGGATGCAACGAACAATCGGGAAATGAACTCGCTCGATCAATTCGCCCGCGACAAGCTCTCCGCCCGCGACGCCGGCAACTTGCGGCGCCAGGTTGTGGAAACCGCCTCGCTCGACGGCGTCAGCGTCGAGCGGGAGGGGCGGCGCCTGCTGGCCTTCTGCACCAATGATTATCTCAATTTGTCCCAGCATCCGGCCGTGAAGGCCGCGGCCGTGTCGGCCGTCCAGCAATACGGCGCCGGTGCCGGCGCATCGCGCCTGATCACCGGAAGCCATCCGCTCTATGCCGAGCTGGAACGGCGGCTCGCCCGCCTCAAGGGCACGGAGGCGGCCTGCGTGTTCGGTTCCGGCTATCTCGCCAATACCGGAATTCTTCCGACCTTGGCGGGTGCCGGCGATCTTGTTCTCTGCGACGAGCTGTCCCATTCCTGCATCCGCACCGGAGCGAGCCTGAGCGGCGCCGACGTCGTGCTGTTCCGGCACAACGACGTGGAACATGTGTCGCAGCTTCTTGCCGAGCACCGCGCGCGTCATCCGCGCGCCGTCATCGCAACCGAAGGCGTATTTTCGATGGACGGCGATCTCGCCCCACTGGCGGCATTGTCGGCCATCGCGCAGCGTTACGATGCGTGGCTGCTTACCGACGACGCGCACGGCATCGGCGTGGTCGGCGATGGCCGCGGCAGCGCCTTTGCCGGCGGCCGTGCGGTCGATGTCCCGCTCCAGATGGGGACGCTCTCGAAGGCGGTCGGCGGCTATGGCGGCTATCTGTGCGCGAGCGGGCCGGTGGTCGCGCTCATGCACAACCGGGCGCGCACCTTCATTTATACGACCGGCCTGCCGCCGGGCGTCGTGGCCGCCGCCATTGCCGCGCTCGACATCATCGAGAACGAGCCCGACTACGCCGCCAGTCCGCTCCGCAAGGCGCGCCTGTTCACGCGCCTGACCAATCTGCCCGAAGCACAAAGTGCCATCGTGCCGCTGATGCTGGGCGACGCCGACCGCACGCTCGCCGCCTCGCGTCTGCTCGAACAGGAAGGCTTTCTGGTGATCGCGATCCGCCCGCCGACGGTGCCCGCGGGCACGGCGCGGCTGCGCTTTACGTTCAGCGCCGCGCACGCGGATGCCGATATCGAGCGCCTTGCCGGCATCGTCCGCGAACGCATCATGCACTGAGCCATGGCTGCGTTTTTCATCACCGCCACCGGAACGGACGCGGGCAAGACCTTCCTCACGGCCGCGCTCATCCGTTATCTGCGGGCAAGGGGGCGCGACGCGGCCGCCGTCAAGCCGGTCGTGAGCGGATATGATCCTGCCGCGATTGCGGCGAGCGATACCGGTCGTCTGCTGGCAGCCATGCAGCGCCCGTTGACGGACGGCGAAGGTCTGGCGATTTCGCCCTGGCGGTTCTCCGCGCCGTTGTCGCCCGACATGGCCGCCGCCCGCGAAAACCGCGCGATCGATTTTCCGGCGCTCGTCGGCTTTTCCCGCAAGGTCGCGACCAGCGCCGACGTCGTCTTCATCGAAGGCGTCGGCGGGGTGATGGTGCCGCTCGACGACACGCACACGGTGCTCGACTGGATCGAAGCGCTTGCGTTTCCAAGCGTGCTCTTGGCCGGCACCTATCTCGGTGCCATCAGCCACGCGCTGACCGCGCTCGATGCGCTATCGCACCGCAATTGCGTGGTGCAGGCAGTCGTCCTGAACGAAACGCCCGGGAGCCGCGTCGGCGCCGAGGAGACGCGCGCGACAATTGCGCGATTTGCGCGCGGCGTGCCGGTCTGCCCGCTCCCGTATATCGTGGATGACGGGAACAGCGATCGCTTTGTTGCTTCGGTCGCGGCGGTGCTTGGTCTTTAACGCGGTTCGCGCAGCACCTGCAGAACCGCGCCGGTCAGGCGCGCAAGGTCCTCTTCGCCGATGGTCAAGGCCGGCGTGAGATAGACCGTTCGGCCGAACGGGCGCACAAACGCGCCCGCCTCGACAAAGCGCCGGCGCAGCGCATTGAGATCGGGCGCGGTTTCAAGCTCGACCACTCCGATTGCGCCGCGTACCCGCACATCGCGCACGCCCGGCAGGTCACGGCACGGCGCGAGCCCCTGCTTCAGAAACTGTTCCAGCCGTCCCGCCTGTGCGATGCGCGGCTCACGCTCGAACAGATCGAGCGAGGCATTGGCGGCGGCGCAGGCAAGCGCGTTTGCCATATAGGTCGGACCGTGCATCAGCGCGTGCATCGGGTCGTCCGACCAGAACGCATCGAACACCTTGCGACGCGCGACCGTCGCCGCAAGCGGCAGCGTGCCGCCGGTCAGCGCCTTGGACAGCGTAACGATATCCGGCCTGACGCCGGCACTCGCGCACGCAAACATTGTGCCGGTGCGGCCGAACCCGGTGAATATCTCGTCGAAAATCAGGAGAAGATCGAAGCGGTCGGCGGCCGCGCGCAGGCGCCGCAAGACGTCGGTCTCGTGGAACAGCATGCCGCCTGCCCCCTGCACCAGCGGCTCGACCACGATGCCGGCAATGTCCCCGGCATGACGTTCCAGCACTTGCGCGAGAACGGCTTCGCCGTCCGCGTCGCGCGGCAAGGGCACGCAATGATGATCGGGCAAAAGGCCTTTGAACATGTCGTGCATCCCGACATCGAGATCGGAAACAGCCATGGTTGCGAGCGTGTCGCCGTGGTAGCCGCCTTCAAAGCAGACAAAGCGGCGGCGGCGCTGACCCTTGTTGAGCCAGAATTGCGTCGCCATTTTCAGCGCCACCTCGACCGCGACCGAACCTGAGTCGGCAAAGAACACCCGCTCCAGATCGTCCGGCAGCAGCGCCGCGAGCCGCCGCGCCAGCCGCAAAGCCTGTTCGTGCACGAGCCCGCCAAACATGACGTGCGGCAGGACCGCGAGCTGATCCTGCACGGCCTGCCGGATATGCGGATGATTGTAGCCGTGGCAGGCGGTCCACCACGAGGCGATGCCGTCGACCAGTTCGCGGCCGTCGGCGAGGTGGATGCGCGTATCGTGCGTGCGCACCACCGGCAGCGGCGGCAGCGCCGTCTTCATCTGCGCATAGGGCAGCCAGATATGCGGCAGGCCGGTAGCATACCAGTCGGGCGGCGCCGGCACGGGATTCCCCGTCACTCCATCGGCCGCAGACCGAGACGATCCATCAATTGCCGGTCGCGGTCGGCGGCGGGGTTGGGCGTGGTCAGAAGCTTCGGCCCGTAGAAAATCGAATTCGCTCCGGCGAGGAAACACAGCGCCTGCATTTCGTCGCGCATGTCCTCGCGCCCAGCGGAGAGGCGGACCAGCGAGCGCGGCATGGCGATGCGGGCGGCGGCGACGGTACGCACGAAATCGAATGGATCGAGCGTGCCGGCGCCGGCGAGCGGCGTGCCCGCGACCTGCACCAGCATATTGATCGGCACGCTTTCCGGATGCACGGGCAGGCTCGCCAGCGTCGCGATCATGCCGATCCGATCCTCGGCGCTCTCCCCCATCCCGACGATGCCGCCGCAGCACACATGAATGCCGGCGTCGCGCACATAAGCGAGCGTATCGAGCCGGTCCTGGTAGGTGCGGGTCGTAATGATGTTGCCGTAGAATTCCGGCGAGGTATCGAGATTGTGGTTGTAGTAATCGAGGCCGGCTCGCTTGAGCCGCTGCGCCTGCACGCGGGTCAACATGCCGAGCGTGACGCAGGTCTCAAGGCCGAGAGCGCGCACGCCCTCGATCATGGCGCAGACCCTGTCGAGATCGCGGTCCTTCGGCTCGCGCCAGGCCGCGCCCATGCAGAAGCGGCGCGCGCCTGCGGCCTTGGCGGCGCGCGCTGCTTCGAGCACGGCGTCGATATTCATGAGCTTTTCGGCCGTGACGCCGGTGTCGTATTTGGCGCTCTGCGGGCAATAGGCGCAATCTTCCGGGCAACCCCCGGTCTTGATCGAGAGCAGGGTCGAGACCTGCACCTCGCAGGGATCGAAGAAGGCGCGATGGACGGTCTGCGCCTGGTAAAGCAGGTCCGGGAACGGCAAGGCGAACAGCGCGGCAACCTCCGCCCGCGTCCAGTCGTGACGCACGGCGCCGGGCAGCATCCCGCCCGAAAAGCGGCCATTTTCGGCTGTTTCAATGGTCATCGATGGTCCTTCTCCGTCTTGCCGCCCGCTACATGTCATAGACATGCGGGCAAGCCAAGGTCCTGGAATACAGACCGCGCCGCGCGGTTGTCGGACATGCCGCCGCAAGAAGCGGCCGCAGGATTTCCCGCCGCAGCCCGCCCGCCCCGCCCGGTACCACAGCCGCCGGCCTTCCGGCGCTCGCGCGGCAGCCGGTCACGACCCGGTTTATTGGCACCTTACCAATCCGGCGATCAAGACCGCGCCCGCCGCGCCCAAGAAGGCGTGACATGCCCTCGATTCGCCGGCGGCGGCCCGATCATGGGCGGCGCCATCCCGGGCCCGGTGCACGGGGCGTTCACGCTCGGACAAAATGCACCGCGCGGCACTTCCCTTGCCGCCGGCCGGACCGCAGGACGCGCGGGCATATTGACGCCACACGATCTCCAACCGATCGCCACGCAATCATCAACCAATGATCAACCATCCGACGCGCGCGCGCCGGAACGCATCCACGCGGGAGGCGTTCAAACCACTCGGCTGGCGGGTCATCGGAACAGGAGCAGGATATGCGTAGAACCTTATTTGCATTGCCGATCGCCGCAGCGCTGGCCTTCCCGAGCACCGCGCTTGCGCAATCGTTCGACCGCGAGCCGGTCGCGCACCCGGCCGTTCCGCTGGCGGGGGCAGCGGTCGGCGCCGCAGTCGGCCTCGGCCTCTATCATGGCTGGTACGGAAGCGGCGCGTTCGCCTCCTCGCTTCCGGCATCCGCCGGCGGTGCGGCGACGACTGGCCTTGTCGCGGGCATCGGCACGATTGCGCTGATCGATGCCGCAACCCAGCCCTGCAAGGGATTCCGCGCGCTGTTCAGTCCGTTCGTCGCCGCACCGTCCGGCTGCGTGAATGGTCAATATGTCGGCTATCGAACCGCCGAGCGCGCCAACGCACGGGTTTACCGGCGCTGATGTCCGCACCCGCATAAAGAGGCCCCGCGCCTGTGCGCGGGGCCTTTTGTCACCGGAGCCGGATGCCCTATTCGGCCGCCGCGCGCGGAACATCCGCGACCGGTTCGACCTTCGCCGCGCAGAACTTGAACTCCGGAATCTTCCCGAACGGATCGAGCGCCGGGTTGGTGAGCAGGTTCGCTGCCGCTTCCTGATAGGCGAACGGAATGAAGACCACGCCGTCCGGCACGGCATCGTCCTGACGTGCCTGCAATTCAACGGTGCCGCGCCGGGTCGTTACCCGCAGCCGGTCGCCCGGACTGACTCCAAGCCTGGCAATCGTGCCGCGCGACACGCAGGCCACCGGCGAGGGCTCGATCGCGTCGAGCACGCTCGCGCGCCGTGTCATCGCGCCGGTGTGCCAGTGTTCGAGCTGGCGGCCGGTGGTCAGAATGAACGGATACTCGTGGTCGGGCGTCTCGTCGGGAGGCGTGAGTTTCGCCGCCACCAGCTTGCCAAAGCCGCCCGGACGCGGGAAGCCCTTGTCGAAAACGACGTCGCGGCCGGGCTTGTCGGACGCATCGCACGGATAGGTCACCGCATCCTCGCGTTCGAGGCGCTGCCAGGTGATGTTGGCGAGCGAGGGCATCAATGTTGTCATCTCGGCAAAAACATCGCGCGGATGCGCGTAGGTCCAGCTCAGCCCGATACGTTTGGCGATCTCGGTCGTAATCCACCAGTCCGGCTTCGCATTGCCCGGCAAGGGAAGCGCGGCGCGGCCCATCTGGACCTGCCGGTTGGTGTTGGTGACCGTGCCGTCCTTTTCCGGCCAGGCCGACGAGGGCAGCACCACGTCGGCATAGACTGCGGTCTCGGTCAGGAAGATGTCCTGCACCACGAGATGTTCAAGATGGGCGAGCGCCTCGCGCGCGTGATTGAGGTCGGGATCGGACATCGCGGGATTCTCACCCATGATGTACATGCCCCTGATCGTGCCGGCATGGATCGCGTCCATGATCTCCACGACGGTGAGACCACGCTTGGGATCGAGCTTCGTGCCCCAAGCCAGCTCGTACCGGGTGCGGATTTCCTCGCTTTCCACCGACCTGTAATCGGGGAAGAACATCGGGATCAGACCGGCGTCGGAGGCGCCCTGCACGTTGTTCTGGCCGCGCAGCGGATGCAGGCCGGTGCCGGGACGGCCGATCTGACCGGTGGTGAGCGCAAGCGCGATCAGGCAGCGCGCATTGTCGGTGCCATGGGTGTGCTGCGAAACGCCCATGCCCCAAAAAATGATGGCGTTCTCCGCACGTGCATAGCTGCGCGCGACCTCGCGCAGCGTATCGGCATCGATGCCGCAGATCGGCGCCATTTCCTCCGGCGTAAAGTCCTTGATGTGCTCGGCGAACGCCTCGAAGCCCTCGGTATAGGTCTGCACATATTGCTGGTCGTAGAGACCCTCGGTCACGATCACGTTGAGCATGGCGTTGAGCATCGCCACGTCGGTGCCGTTCTTGAACTGCATCATCTTCCAGGCATGACGCTTGAGCGCCTGCCCGCGCGGATCCATGACCACGAGTTTGGCGCCGCGCTTGGCCGCCTGCTTGAAATAGGTCGCCGCGACCGGGTGGTTTTCGGTCGGGTTGGCGCCGATCACGATGATGAAGTCGGAATTCTTCACTTCGTTGAAGGTCGCCGAGACCGCGGCTGACCCCACGCCTTCGAGCAGGGCGGCGACCGAAGACGCGTGGCAGAGCCGCGTGCAATGGTCGACATTGTTGGTGCGCAGGCCGGTGCGTATCAGTTTCTGGAAAAGATACGCCTCCTCGTTCGAACACTTGGCCGAGCCGAAGCCGGCGAGCGCCCTGGAGCCATGGCCGTCGCGGATTTTCTTGAGGCCGGCGGCGGCGCGGTCGAGCGCCTCCTCCCAGGTCGCTTCGCGGAAATGCGTCCAGGGGTTGGCCGAATCGATGAACTCGTGCGGGACTTTCGGCACGCCCTCCTTGCGGATCATCGGCTTGGTCAGGCGCTGCGGATTGTGCACATAGTCGAAACCGAAGCGACCTTTGACGCACAGCCGGTTCTCGTTCGCCAGCCCGTTCTTGCCGGTGACGTAAAGCAGCTTGTCGTCCTTGATCTGGTAGGTGAGCTGGCAGCCGACACCGCAATAGGGGCAGACCGAGTTTACGCTGCGGTCGGGGTAGCCGCTACGCACGTTCTGGTCGTCGACCAGCGTGGCCGGCATCAGCGCGCCGGTCGGGCAGGCCTGCACGCATTCGCCGCAGGCAACGCAGGTGGACTGACCCATCGGATCGTCGAAGTCGAAGACGATCTTCTCGTTGTGGCCACGGCCGGCCATGCCGATCACGTCGTTGACCTGGACCTCGCGGCAGGCGCGCACGCAAAGATTGCAGTGGATGCAGGCGTCGAGATTGACCGCCATGGCCACATGACTGCGGTCGGGCAGCAGCTTTTTCGCGCGCTCGGGAAAGCGGCCGGTTGCGATCCCCATCTTGTCGGCCCAGGTCCAGAACCTGGAGACCGGATCGTGCGCCTCGCTCTTGCGATCGGGCTGGTCCGAAACCAGCAGCTCGAACACCATCTTGCGCGCAGTCGTGGTGCGATGGTTCGAGGCGTTGACCTTCATGCCGGGCGCCGGCTTGCGGATGCAGCTTGCCGCCAGCACGCGCTCGCCTTCGATCTCCACCATGCAGGCGCGGCAATTGCCGTCCGCCCGGTAGCCGGGCTCGGGCGAATAGCACAGATGCGGGATTTCGATGCCTTCGCGTTTGGCGACCTGCCAGATGGTTTCGCCCGGGGCGGCGGTCACTTCGCGGCCGTCGAGCGAGAACGTGATGGATTTCTCGTTTTTGGTGCTCATGCCTGCACCCATGTCTTCCGGAAATGGATAATTGCCGCGCGCGAATTTCTGCTATGATAAATATTCATTAAACGTTCGGCATCCTGACCATGCAGTACCCCTTTTCCGGATTTGGCCAATGCGTTGCGATAATCGCCGTCGCCGTCTTGACGACCGGGGTCGCCGCCGCTCAGCAGGAGTCGCTCGAAACGCGGCTGAAGGGAAACTATACCGGAGAATTCCGCTGGAACGGCGATCGCATCCGGCAAGTCGTCGACATACGCATCGTCGATGTCAACCGCGTCAGTCAGACTCGCCTCGAAGCCATTGGCTGCGGCCGTTACAACGCCAACGGCGTGATCACCAATATCCGCATCAAGATGGCGGTCGACGAGCCCTCGCTCGATGTCGAAATCTGGGAATCGAGCCCGGTCGGCGATCCGAAATTCGTCACCGACGGTAGCCACAAGGGCCGTCTGACCGAATTCCCGCGCCGCATCGAGGCGACCTGGACCACCAAGCGCACCGGGCAGCAGGGAAAGCTTGCCGTCAGCGAGGGCGGAAATCTCGGCTGCGATGCGCAGATGCGCCCGGTGTCGCCGGGCGGCGCGCCTGGTTCGCGCTCCTCCCAGGGCAGCATGGGGCGGTGACGTCGCAGTCGCCATAACGGTTACCACTTGCGCAGCGGCGTTTTCAGTTCCTCCGGGAAGCGCTTGATCACGCTGACCAGAGGATTGGGCGCGGCCTGACCGAGGCCGCAGATCGACGCATCGCGCATGGCGTTCGACAATTCTTCCAGCAAGGCTTCGTCCCAGGGGCTCTGTTCCATCAATTTGGCCGCCTTCTCGGTGCCGACCCGGCAGGGCGTACATTGGCCGCAGCTTTCATCCTCGAAAAACTTCATCAGGTTGAGCGCGACCGCCTTCATGTCGTCCCGGTCCGACAGAATGACAACCGCGTGCGAGCCGACGAAGCAGCCATGCGGTTCGAGCGTGCCAAAATCGAGCGGAACATTCGCCATCGTCGCCGGCAGGATGCCGCCCGAAGCGCCGCCGGGCAGATAGGCCTTGAAGCGGTGGCCGTCGGCCATGCCGCCGCAGAATTCGTCGATCAGTTCCTGCGCGGTGATGCCGGCGGGGGCGAGCTTGACGCCCGGATTCTTCACGCGGCCGGAAACCGAGAACGAGCGCAAGCCCTTGCGGCCGTTGCGGCCGTGCGACGTAAACCAGTCCGCGCCCTTCTCGACAATGTCGCGGACCCAGTAAAGCGTCTCGACATTCTGCACCAGCGTCGGGCGTCCGAACACGCCGACCTGCGCCACATAAGGCGGGCGATGGCGTGGCAAGCCGCGCTTGCCCTCGATCGATTCGATCATGGCGGATTCCTCGCCGCAGATATAGGCGCCCGCGCCGCGTCGCAGATGCACTTTCGTGTGCGGCGAGAGACCGGCTTCGTCAGCCCGCACGATCTCCTCGAGCAGCATCAGCCGTAGTTCGGGATATTCGTCGCGCAGATAGAAATAGACCTGGCTCGCTTCCACCACCCAGGCGGCGAGCAGCATGCCTTCGAGGAAGCGGTGCGGATCGAGATCGAGATAATGCCGGTCCTTGAAGGTGCCCGGTTCGCCTTCGTCGCCATTGACCGCCATCAGGCGCGGCGCAGGCTCGTTGCGTACGAGCGTCCATTTGCGTCCGGTCGGGAAACCCGCGCCGCCAAGGCCGCGCAGTCCGGCGGCGTCCACCGCCTTGATCAGGTCCTCGCGCGTGCGCGCGCCGGAAAGGCAATCGTTCAGAAGCTTGTAGCCGCCGCTCGCACGGTAATCGTCGAATGAAACTCTCGGCTTGGTCGCGTGCGCATGCGTATCACCTTTCGCCGCCGCAGCCACACTTTCGGCCGTGGCGTTGAAGGTCTGCACATGACCGACCGCGGCGACCGGCGCACGCTCGCAGGCACCCATGCAGGGCGCGCGGATGACGCGCACGTCCTTGCCGAGAATGGTCGGCAGCTTTTCGAGCAGCTTTTCCGCGCCGTGCATGGCGCAAGATAGAGAATCGCACACCCGCACGGTGATCGCCGGCGGCGGGGTTTCGCCTTCCCTGACGACGTCGAAATGCGCGTAGAAGGTCGCAACCTCGTACACCTCGGCGAGCGACATCTTCATCTCGGCGGCAAGCGCGGCCAGATGCGCCGCCGCGAGGTGGCCGTACTTGTCCTGGATCAGATGCAGGTGCTCGATCAGAAGGTCGCGGCGGCGCGGCCGGTCGGTGAGCAGCCCCTGCACCTCGGCCAGCGCCTGCAACTCGACCTGACGGCCCTTGGGGGTCCGGCGCGCCTTGCGCCCGGTCCCCCGCCCCTCGCCGCCCCGCGTTCCGGCATGAACGTTCATGACACACCCTGGATTTTTTCTAGAAGAGCCCATTCCGTCATTCAGAAACAACCCCACAATGACGATTGTTTGATTGATTTAGCCTATTGAAAATGCGACATGAGCAAGAATTCCAATCGAGACCCATCATCTTGATCGACAAACTCGATTTCCTGCTCGCCCTGGCCCGGGAGTGCCATTTCGGCCGCGCAGCCGACGCCTGCGGGGTCACCCAGCCAACCTTGTCGGCGGGCATCAAGCAGCTTGAGGAGACGCTCGGCGTCCTTTTGGTCAATCGCGGCTCGCGCTTCCGCAGCTTCACGCCGGAGGGCGAGCGGGTGCTCGACTGGGCGCGCCGGATCGTGGGCGACGCGCGCGCCCTGCGCGAGGACATCAATGCGCTGCGCCACGGCCTCACCGGCCGGCTGCGCATCGCCGCCATCCCGACCGCGCTCGCCATGGTGGCGAGCCTGACCACGCCGTTTCGCGCGCGCCATCCCAATGTGCAGTTCACGATCCTGTCGCGCACCTCGATCGAGGTCCTCGCCGAGCTCGACAATCTGGAGATCGATGCCGGCATCACCTATCTCGACAACGAGCCGCTCGGGCGGGTGAACACGGTCCCGCTTTACCCCGAACGCTATCGCCTGCTGACCTCGACCGGCGCCCCGCTCGGCGAGCGTACGAGCGTCACCTGGGCGGAAGTGGCGCAGGTGCCACTCTGCCTGCTGACGCCAGACATGCAGAACCGCCGCATCATCAACCGCCTGCTCAACCGCACCGGCGCCGAATCGCGCCCGATGCTGGAATCGGATTCGATGATCGTCCTGTTCTCGCACGTGCGGACCGGAAAATGGGCGAGCGTGATGCCGGCCAAGCTCGCCGAAACGCTCGGCCTGACGCAGACCCTGCGCGCCATTCCCATCGTGGAGCCGGACGAAGTGCATACGATCGGCCTCGTCATTCCGCAGCGCGAACCGATGACTCCGCTCACCGCCGCGCTGGTGGCGGAAGCCCAGCGCCTCGCGCCGGCGCTGAGCGATTGAGCCGGCCGCTCGCTGCCGCCGGCCGGCAGTCACATCACCTTCACCTCGATGTGCCGGAACATGTTGCGGCGCGCCTCTTCATCCATCTCGGCCTTGAAGGCATGGCGGTCCTTGATCGCGATCGCGCGCGCGGCGGCCGGACGCGCGGTGATCTCGTCGACCAGGCGCTTGAGATGCGCAAACTTCGCCCAGTGCTCCTCGCCGAGCACCACGGGAATGAGCCGCGCCCAGCCCCACACATCCATGTCCACGATGGTATAGGTCTCGCCCAGCATGTATTTGCGGGTGGCGAGACGCTCATTGAGGATGCCGTAATGGCGCTGCGCCTCGTAGCCGTAGCGATTGACGACATAGGGCGATTTCTCGGGCGCGTAATGGCGGAAATGAACCGACTGCCCCGAATAGGGGCCGACGCCCGACGCCACGAACATCAGCCATGACAGCAGTTCGCCGCGTACCTTCGGCGTCTTCTCGGCCGGCAGGAACTTGCCGGTCTTCTCGGCGAGATAGAGCAGGATGGCATTGGAATCGAACACCACCGCATCACCGTCGACGATCGCCGGCACTTTCGCGTTCGGATTGATGGCGAGATAGTCCGGCTTGTGCTGGTCGCCCTTGCGGGTATCGACCGGGATCGCCTCGTAGGGCAAGCCGGCCTCCTCCAGGAACAGCGCCACCTTCATCGGATTGGGTGCAGTGCTGTAATAGAACCTGAGCATCACGAATCCTCTTCCGATGGTCCGTCAGCCTTCGAGGCTCACGGCAATGCCGCTCGCTCCTCCGGGTGACGACGAAGAGCCCCCATCGCCGTCAGAACAGGCCAACGATCTTGCCTTCGGCGTTGACGTCGATGGAATCGGCCGACGGCACCTTGGGCAATCCGGGCATGGTCATGATCTCGCCGCAGATGGCGACGACGAAACCGGCGCCGGCCGAAAGCCGCACTTCGCGCACGGGCACGACATGACCGGTCGGCGCTCCGCGAAGGTTTGGATCGGTCGAGAATGAATATTGCGTCTTGGCCATGCAAACGGGAAGCTTGCCATACCCCTGGTCCTCCCACTGCTTGAGCTGCGCCCGCACGTTCTTGTCGGCGATTGCTTCCGATCCGCGGTAAATGCGCTTGACGATGGTGTCGATCTTGTCGAACAGGCCCATCTCGTCGTTGTAGAGTGGCGAAAACTGGGAGGCACCGGACTCAGCGAGTTCCACCACCTTGCGCGCCAGTTCCTCGATGCCCTCGGACCCCTTGGCCCAGTGCATGCACAAGATCGCCTCGGCGCCCATTGAAGCGACATAATCCTTCATCGCCGCGATCTCCGCCTCGGAATCGGAGACGAAGTGGTTGATGGCGACGACCGCGGGCACGCCGAACTGCTTCACGTTCTCGATGTGGCGTCCGAGATTGGCGCAGCCCTTCTTCACCGCCTCGACATTCTCCGCGCCGAGGTCTTCCTTCTTGACGCCGCCATTCATCTTCATCGCACGCACGGTCGCCACGATGACGGCGGCAGCCGGTTTCAAACCCGCCTTGCGGCACTTGATGTCGAAGAACTTTTCGGCCCCCAGATCGGCGCCGAAGCCGGCCTCGGTGACCACGTAGTCCGCGATCTTGAGGGCTGTCGTCGTGGCCACCACCGAGTTGCAGCCATGCGCGATATTGGCGAACGGCCCGCCGTGAACGAAGGCCGGATTGTTTTCCAGCGTCTGCACCAGGTTCGGCTGCATGGCGTCCTTCAGCAACACCGTCATTGCGCCGTCAGCCTTGATGTCGCGGCAATAGACCGGCGTGCGGTCGCGGCGGTACGCGATGATGATGTCGCCGAGGCGGCGCTCCAGATCCTTCAGGTCGGTCGCCAGGCACAGGATCGCCATCACCTCCGAGGCGACGGTGATGTCAAAGCCGGCCTCGCGCGGAAACCCGTTCGCCACGCCGCCCAGCGAACACACGATCTCGCGCAGCGCCCGGTCGTTCATGTCCATGACCCGGCGCCACGCAACGCGGCGGATGTCGATGTTCTGCTCGTTGCCCCAGTAGATGTGGTTGTCGATCATCGCCGACAGCAGGTTGTGCGCCGCCGTGATCGCGTGGAAGTCGCCGGTGAAATGCAGGTTCATGTCCTCCATCGGCACGACCTGCGCATAGCCGCCGCCGGCCGCGCCGCCCTTGACGCCAAAGCACGGGCCGAGCGAAGCCTCGCGGATGCATATCGCCGCCTTCTTGCCGATGCGGTTGAGCCCGTCGCCCAGGCCCACTGTCGTCGTCGTCTTGCCCTCTCCGGCCGGCGTCGGGTTGATTGCCGTCACCAGGATCAGCCTGCCGTCCTTTTTGCCCTGGACGGACCGGATGAACTCCGCCGACACCTTTGCCTTGTCATGCCCGTAGGGCAGAAGGTGCTCCGACGCGATACCGAGCTTCGCTCCGATCTCCTGGATGGGTTTCTTGTTTGCGGCGCGCGCGATTTCGATATCGGACTTTACCTCGGCCATTCCTGTTCCTCCATTTCGAGAACTTTGGGCTGCGACTGGATCCACAAAAGGAAGAGACCTTCCATGAAAAACAGACGGAACATTTCATTCTTTGCTCGTGAATATCTCGCGGCGAATAAATCGGAATCATGCGCCCGCAGCCATTCAGAAACGGTCGCGCGATAGACCAAAAACGACAGGCGCCGACCAGGGTCGGCGGCATTGTCACCGGTCGAGGATCGAACGCATCTCGATAAGGTTGGAGCGTACCCGCAGCAGGTAAAAGCCCATCGTCGCCAGATGCGACGGCATGATGAAGGCCGATTCCGCGCCATTGGAAATGATCAGGGGTTGCATGTTGAGAGCCGAACGCAACTGGTCCACCGCCTGGGCGGCGATCTTCGTGATATTGCGCTCGCGATAGACACCGGCGAAGTCGCTCTGCGTTGCCGACAGGATACCGTAGTAGGCATAGAGCTGCCCGTAGGCGAACCAGAACCGGTCATCCGCCCGAACATCGAACCAGCCGGCGTTCGACGCCTCGATCTGGCCGCGCAGGATGTCGGAGGTCGAGCCGATGTCGCTGGCGATCCGGTCGAGGAACTGAATCAGGTTGTCCGCGCGCGGATCGAAGGTCGCGTCGCATTTCGCCAGCCGGTCGTTGAAAGCCCTGAGTTTTTGAACGCCCGAGCGATAGATGGTCGGGGTCGGCTTCACGGGGCCGAAATCGTGCCATGAGAAATACCAGTACTCTTCGTTATAGGCGAAGGCACTGCGGGCATCCTGCAGGTTTTCGTCGATCTGCGACGTGCCGCGCACGCGCCCCAATGTGTCCACCAGTTCCACGGTCGTGCGCCGCAGAACCTGGTTGATGCCGAGCTGGAAGGCCGCCTTGTTGTCGAAGAAGGGCGTATGGCGCCAGGGAACGCCGAAAAAGCCTGTCTTCGACAGCAGCATCGAAGGCACCCACGGATTCTGGTTGACGTTGAAGTCGGCCAGATCGGCCGCCACCTCGACGATGGCCGAGGTTCCGCACGCATTGGTCGCGCCCGGCACCGCTTCGCCGGGCTTCACATCGCGCTTGGCTATTTCGTAGGCGTCCACATAATCGGGATTGAAATTGCGCCAGTACTGCGTCTGGACACCGAAATAGGCGTAGGACGCAACGAGCACGACCAACAGTGCGCCGACGACGGCTTTCAGGACCCAGCCCTTGGAGCGATACCACCGGCCAACCCACAGGAACGGCCAAAGCAGCCAGGCGACCACGATGCCGATGCCGCGGCCGATCCAGTAGAAGATACGGGTGAAGAAATTGATTACCGGGTCGAGCATTGAAATCTAATCCTTCAATCCGTACAGCCGCAGGCGAAAACCTGCCTTGTCCTTCAGATATGTGCTTCTCATCGTCGCCACAACATGGTCGCGCCAAGTCTCTGTATAGTCCTGGTATTCCGCATAGAAACCCTGCTTGTTGAAAACGTAGCGCGAAACGAAGTCGCTCGGCACGAAATCGCTGATCAGCCGGTTGGTCAACCACGCATCGGGATGATCGGGTTTCGCCCGTACCACCAGGAAGCGCCGGTCGGGCTTCACTTCCTTGATGTCGAGCGTGCCCGACTGGGCGATCGCGCGCCTGGCGGCCATCAGGAACGGATAGGTTCCCTCCTCATTGACCATGTCGGCATTGCGGTGCATCCAAGTCTGCACCCACACGCTGTCGATCGCATTAAGATCGCGCTCCGGCTCCAGCCGGTTCATCAGTCGCCGCAGCACCATGTCCGCCCGGTGCTCCAGATAACCCGACTGTTCGAGCCACGAGGCGCGCGGCAGGTCCAGCCGTCCGCTTTCGGCAAGGAACCGGAATACCGGCTCAGGGTCGTCCAGCGACAGATAGCTCACCTGCCACGGGCGTGAGCGGCGGAAGCCCGGCGCCTGCGGATGCGCCACCACGGTCGTCATCCGTTCGTCAACGAAGACGTAGAGCCCGCCGAAATGGCTGGTCCAGAACGCGTTGTGGCGAAACACCACCGCGTCGGGCACCAGCGCGTTTTCGCGGATGTCTCCGGTAACCTTGGCGAGATCCACCATGCGCTGAAGCATGGCATTGTCGCGCCAGGCATCCGGCTCCTTCTTCAGCCGGTCGACCAGCATGCGCAATTCGCCGGCCTTGCCGACCACGTCTTCCGCCGACAGCACCCGGAACTGCACCTGATTGATCGACAGCAGGTCCTCGATATCGTCGACGATGGCAACCGAATCCTCGATCTCGCCGTAGATTACGTCCTTGATCGTCAGTGCGTTGATGGCCCGTGAATTGGCGCTCATGAACTCGAACATCAGTTCCGACGTGTTGGAAAACTGCGTGTGGACGACCGGCAGATCGATCTGCGCTGGCGTCAGGATGATGAAACGGCGGTTGACGCCATTGGGATCAAGATAGTCGTCGTCGCCGATCTCCTCGGCGATCTGCGGCGAGAATCCGGTACGGTCGATCTCGAACGAGGTCAGTTTCGTCTCCGGCAGGCCGAAGGCGCGCAATGCCTTGTTGTATCGCCCCACCAGATGCGGTTCGCTCACCGGCAGCAGCCGGCCGTAGATCAGTTCGGAGTCGAGGAGACGCTTCATCCGTCACCCCACCGCCCGTCGCGCTTCATCGCCTCGATTTCCCTGACCGCCCGCTCGCGCAGGCGCTGGTCGCGCACGATCTGCGAAACCGCGACGTCGTCCGCCCGGTCGGAATAGCGGAACTCGCTATCGGCGTAGCGGTTGATCTCCTGCATCACCATCGCCATCGTGAACGGCCCGCGCAGTTCCTCGATCATCGCCTTCTTGGCGTCGTAGCCCTTGTGCATGAAGGCTTCCGGCTTTTCGAACCATTCGTCGGGCAGGTCGATATCCATCGCCCGCATCTTGATCGCGTCGGTGATGTTCTTGATCGCGCGACCGGTGAAGCGCGGTTCGGCGAGCTTGATCAGGTGCAGATAGGCGCCGACATCGGCCATGGTGCGCGGTTCGCCGCGATCGTTCATGAACCGCTCGTGCACTGCCTTCAGCCCGTCCTCCTGCGGCTTCGAATGCTCCTCATAGGCCGTCGCCACCGCCTGCCGGATCTGCTGGGCGCCGTAGAGATCGTGGTCGCCGAGCGGGATGTCGTGGTTCTTGCCGGCAAGCAGCACGAAGATGTCGACATAGTCGTCGAGCGTCTGCGGCCCGTCGACCAGCCAGCGCGCGCCGGCGCGCTGGCGCAGCGCATCATCGACATTTTCCGGATAGTTGGAGAACATGCCGAAGGAGCAATTGCCGCGCACCACCGTTTCGGCGCCGGCGAACGCGTTCATCAGTACGCCGGTAATCTCGTGCTGGCCGGCCGAGGCGCGGTCGTCGGAGCGGCGCGCCGCAACCTGGTCGATATCGTCGATCGTGCCGAAGCCGATCGCCCGCGTGCCCATGACGTTGTCGACGAAGGCACGGCAATTCTGGCCCGACTTGCCCTGGTAGGAGGATATCTGGTCGACGCCGAAATTCTGGTAGGTGAACGGATAGCCGGCGACCTGGCAGTAGCCGTTGATCAGCCCCGCGGTCATCTGGATCAGGATCGTCTTGCCGGTGCCGGGCGCCCCGTCGCCGATGAAGGTGAACAGGAAACCGCCCAGTTCCACGAACGGATTCATCTGCCGGTCGAAATCATAGGCCATCAGCATCTTGGCCAGTCGCATCGCCTGGTACTTGGCGATGTGGTTGCCGATGATCTCGTCGGGCTTCTTGAAGCTCATCGCCAGCGGCTTGCGTTTCTGCCCCGGCATAACGTCGAAACCATTGAGCGTGAAGTCGTCCGCCTCGATCCTCAGATGAATGTCCTCGAAGGAGCCCAGCGCATCGAACCGGCCCTTGCGGGAAAGCAAGCCCTCCAGCGCCACCCGGGCAAAGCCCGTCGCGCGCGCGGTCATCACCGCGTCATCCGCCGCGCCCGCAATAGCGCGGTCGAGTCCGGCCACAAGCGATTTCAGCGCGTCCTGCACGGTGTCGAACAGGAAATCGGGCTCCTCGACATCATTGGCCACTTCGTCCGATCCGTCGATCAGTTGCGACAGGTAGGACGCGAAGGTAAAGGCGGCGACATAGGCCGCCGAGTTGAGCAGCTTGCGGAACGCCACCGCATCCTCGCCCTCAAGCGGCGCGCGGACGTTCTTCGCCTGCAGGCTTTCCAGTTCCGAACCCTGGGCGAACACGTCGGCCACGGCCAGCGCGATGGCCAATCCCCGCCGTGCGCGATAGAGCAGCGTATGCGCCGGGATCGACAGAAGCTGGTCGCCCTTGCCGGTCGCCGCGATGGTCTTCGAAAGCTCCACCTCGCGCGTGCGGCGCACCGCGCCGGTTGAAACGGTGGAGACAAAGCGCCGCCCGGTGCCGGCGAGCGCTGTCTTCGACTTGCCGTCGCCGTCCTCCAGCACGATGATGCGCGTGATCATCGACTGCGCGGCAGCGACATGCCTGGCGATGTCGTCCTCATGGATCGTTGTCAGGCCGGTATCCATCATCAAACCTCAAACATCTGAAATCACGTGCCCGCCGGAAACGATGTGCACCGTGTAGCCGTCAAATATCTTCTCCGTTTCGCCGACCGCATAGAGCGCCTGGTAGGCCTCGTGCGGCAGCAGCGCGTGCTTCTCGTAGGCCGACACGCCGGTGCGCGCGGCTTCCAGGTCGTCGGTGTTGATGAAGAATTCCTGGCGCGGCGGCGTCGACGCCCACAACCCGCGCTTGCCCGGCCGCTCCGCCTTCGACTGGACCTCCTGCACCGTCCAGGTCAGCATCCAGGCATTTTGCGGTTTGGACACTTTCGACAGGACCTCGGTCACCACCGTGTTGTTTTCGGTGATGCCCGCGGAATAGAACGGCCCCAGCACGATGCGCCTGAGCTGCTTGGGGTGCAGCGTGTCGAAGTCCTGGTCGAGATTGCCCGCGATCGTCGCCGGCGACAGCGAATAGGCCGAATTCTTCGCCGCAAAATCGTCGAAAGCGTGGGCGAGATCGGGATTGAGCAAGCCTTCCACGGGAAGCGGGATATTCACCCTTTCGTTCAGCGTGCCGTCCGGGGTGACCAGGTCCTTCACCATCCGTTCCGACGAATCCTCGACGGCGGCCATATAGACCAGCGGCAGGTTGGCGACGCCGTCGAAAGCGCCCCAGTGGACAAGATAGTACGGCCGCTTCGTCGTCGGGTTGACCGATACGCGCACCGTGCGCGGCAGCACGAAGGGCGAGAACACCTGGCCGCCCTTCAGGCTTTCCAGATACAGCCGCTCGGCCATCGACTTCTGCAGGCCGTCGGGCATTGCCTTGTGGCGCAGGATGAAATCGGCCATTTCCGCACGCAACATATCGGCGTCTGGAATCCCGGCCAGCGCGGTTTCCGCCTGATTGCGGTCGTTCTCAAGCTCCAACACGTTCTGGAACACCGGATAGCCGCTGTCGGCGCGCGAGATGCGGAATCTCTCGGTAAAGCCGAGCTTGTTGCGCCAGCAGGTAAAAGAGGTTTCCAGCCGCGCCAGGTATTCCACCAGAACCTCGGCTACGACCGGATGGCGGTAGAGAGGCGAACGGTCGTCGCGCAGGAATATGTCCAGCCCGTCAAGCGCCGAAGATATGGCCGTGAAGTATCGTTCCGCGGGATTTGTGGCATCAGGCATGGCTTGCGCGCCTCTCGGCCGCTTTCATCAAGCCTTCACGTAGTCGGCGGCGTCGTGCTTGCGCATGACCTCGTCGAAACGCCGTGCGAACGCGTCATCGGCAAGCTTCTTGCGCCGCTGGATATCGGCGGTGAGCACCATGTTCTTCTCGTGCATCTCCAGCAGGTCGCCGATATGGGACTGCGCCGCAGCGCCGATTCCGGCCATGGTCTCCTCGGCGGTATTGTCCACCTGCGATCCGAGCGTGTTGATCTTGTGGGCGACATCCTGCTGCGCGGCTGTCTTCAAGCTGTCCTCCAGCGCCTTGTAGAGCACGATGCGCTGCTCGGTATCGATGGTCAGCTTGTTGATCAGCGTCGCCTGCGCCGCCATCTGGTTGTTGAGCGAATCGACAAAGGTCTGGAACATCGACGTGTAGCGCTCCAGCGTCTGGCTCTCGGCGAGCAACTCCTGCTCCTTCGCCTGCTTCTCGTTGTATTCGGTCGCCAGTCCGGACCGTTCGCTCTCCAGTTCGGTCCGGTTCTTCTGATCGGTCGAGGCGGCGATGCGGTTCTCGATGTCGAGCAGCAGCGGATTGAGTTCCTCGATGCGCATTTGGGTCACCTCAAGGCGCTCCATGGCGCCCTTGCGTCGCTGCAGAACCTGCTTGAGGCTTGCTTCCGATGTCGAATACCGGTTTTCCAGCACCGTCTTCTGGTCTTTCAGGATGCCAACGATGGTGTCGGATTTCGCAAGCAGTTCCTGCAGGTTGCCGGCAAGCGACATGTTCCGCACCCGCTCGGTGCGCATGCGCTGCATGCGCGCCTTGGAGAAGATCCCGATCAGCTTTTCGATGCCGGTATAGCTCTTCATGCTTTCGAATTCGGTCCCAAACACATTGGTCGCGTCCTCCAGCCCGATGATCAGGTCGGCGATATTCGCTTCCATCGTCTTCTGCTGGGCGAGCACGTCCTCGATCCGGGCGTTCTCGATGTCGAAATCCGCCTTCCCGATCCTGGCGTCCGATTTGGCCAACTCCTCGAGCACCACGCCGGACTGCTCGATCTTGGTGCGCATCTCCTCGACCTGCCTGCGGGTCTTCTCGATTTCCTGATCGAAGTTGCGAAGTTCAGCCATCGTTGTTTCCTCGAGCAAAGGATGTGTGATCGGACTATAGGCACGCCCAATAACGAATTAAAGGCGCCGGAGCCTTGCCGTGAAAAGAAAACGGCGCGGCAAAGGCCGCGCCGGTCGTTTTTGAACCAGCCGGTCGTGGCGAGGTATTACGGCTTGGGATCAGCCTTCAGGTAGGCGATCACATCCTCGATATCATCGTCCTTCTTGAGGCCGGCAAACGCCATCTTGTTCTTCGGGATGTAACCCTTGGGATCCTTCAGGTATTCGGCGATGGTGTCCTCGTCCCAGACGAAACCTTCGGCGCCCTTGGCGATCATCGCGTCGGAATACTTGAACCCTTCCACTGACGCTGCGCCGCGGCCCATGATGCCGACCAGATGCGGACCGACCTTGTTCTTCTCCGCTTCCGCGTCATGGCAGGCCTTGCACTTGTTGAATACTTTCCTGCCCTTTTCGGCATCGCCGTCAGCAAAAGCGGGAGTTGCACCGGCCGCCGCGATAGCGAGTGCGGCTGCGG
The DNA here is from genome assembly GCA_019912385.1 of Notoacmeibacter sp. GTDB lineage: Bacteria > Pseudomonadota > Alphaproteobacteria > Rhizobiales > Rhizobiaceae > JAIOIW01. The sequence goes on from JAIOIW010000117.1 coordinate 25,407, forward strand.
CAATTGCGGTTCGAATCATTTTCTGATCCTCCTTCGTCCGTCGTTTAACACGTAGGCAGTCCCTCGGGCGCGGAACACACCATATTCGCTGCGCAAATGCTATGGGACATTTTGGTTATTCCGGTTTTGCGTGTAAAAAGCGGACAAAAAAGCCACTGGAGCCGCAGACTGGCCTATTTTCTCGTAAATCCGATCATGTCGTCAGCGTCCCAACGGCCCATTTCCTCCTCCCAATGGCGCCTGCACAACGAAACATAGCGGTCATTGCCGCCGATCTCCACCTGTGCACCCTGGCGAACGACCTTTCCGTCCGCGCCGAGCCTGACCACCATCGAAGCCTTGCGCCCGCAGCGGCATATCGTGCGGATCTCGCGCAGATCATCGGCGATCGCCAGCAGCGCACGCGAACCCGGAAACAGCTGGCCCCGGAAATCCGTTCGAAGGCCGTAGGACATGACGGGTATGGAAAGCCGGTCTGCGACGCGCGCAAGTTGCCACACCTGGTCTTCGGTCAGGAACTGCGCCTCGTCGAGAAAGACGCAGTGAAGCGGGCCATGGGCCTCGCTGCGATCGCGGATGCGCGCGAACAGGTCGTCGCCGGCCCGGAAAGCCAGCGCTTCCCGGCCAAGCCCGATGCGCGAGGCGATGCGGCCCGCGCCTGCGCGATTGTCGAGCGCCGCGGTGAACAGCATCGTCGACATGCCGCGCTCATTGTAGTTGTAGGCAGCCTGGAGCAGCAGCGTCGACTTGCCGGCATTCATCGCCGAATAGTGGAAATAGAGCTTCGCCAAATCCTTCCTCACGCGGTCGAGGGTTTCAGGCGCCAAGATAGGGTTCGAGGCGGCAGGCCGGAAAGACCGGCCTTCCGATTATCCCCCGCCCGATTGTTCTTCGCTCGTCATCCGGTCGACATAGCGCTCCACCAGCGCGCGCGGCGCGATCGGCTGCCGTCCCTGGGGCGACAGGGCTTCGCGGATGTAGAGCCCGTCGATGAGCGAGGCCACACCTTCCGCGATTTCCGGCGCGAGCGGTCCTGCGATCGGCTTCAGTGCCGAGATCAGGTTGGAATTGAGCCTCTTGTGATAGACGTTGAGCAGCCGGCGGGCCGCGCTCGAGCTCTGGGCATGGTTGTAGAAAACGAGCCAGGCAGAAACGATGCCCGGCTGAAACTGCTCGCTGGCAAGGCTCGCCTCGATGATGGCGCTGATCCGCTCGCGCGGCGTCCGCGCCGCATTCAGCCTTGTGCGAACGGACTGGCCGAATTCGGTCAGCAGGTAACGCATCGCTGAGACGATGAGTTCCTCCTTGGAACCGAAATAGTGATGGGCGAGCCCCTGGCTCACACCCGCTCGCCGCGCTATGTCGCTCATCGTGACGTCGAGCGAACCACGTGCCTGGATGGCAGCGATTGCCGCTTCGATCAACGATTTGCGCCGAATCGGCTCCATTCCGATTTTCGGCATGCCCGAATCCTCCAGGCCGCATTCTGGTTTTTATTGAATGTACGTTCAACAAAAAACTTGCATTTCAAACTTACTTGTGGCGCGATTGAAAAAAATCGCCGATCTCTAACGGTCAGTTCGTGTATCAGACAAATGGGAGATACCATATGCACAAGACCCTTGCCGCCGCCTTGATCGCGGCCACCAGCATTTCCACGGCGGCTTTGGCCGCGGACCCCGACAGCTGCAAGTCCGTCCGGTTTTCCGATGTCGGATGGACCGACATCCAGGCAACAACCGCGGTTGCCGGCGTCGTCCTTGATGCGCTCGGCTATACGCCGGAGGTTCAGGTGCTGTCGGTCCCGGTGACCTACCAGTCGCTGAAGAACAAGGACATCGACGTCTTCCTCGGCAACTGGATGCCCTCGATGGCCGCCGACGTGCAGCCGTTCCTTGACGACAAATCGGTGGAATCGATTTCCCTAAATCTCGAAGGCGCCGGCTATGGCCTCGTCGTGCCTGCCTACGCCGCCGAGGGTGGCGTCCAGAGCCTGACCGATATCGGCAAGTTCAAGGACAAGTTCGACGCCAAGATCTACGGTATCGAGCCGGGCAATGACGGAAACCGCATCGTCCTCGACATGATCGCCGATCCGGCAAATGGCCTTGACGGCTTCGAACTGGTCGAGTCTTCGGAAGCCGGCATGCTCGCGCAGGCTGCGAAGGCGATCAAGAACAAGGAATGGATCGTTTTCCTGGGCTGGACGCCGCACCCGATCATGGGCGAGATGGACATCGCCTATCTCGACGGCATGGGTGACTCAGGCTTCGGCGCGGCCGAGGTCTATACCAATGTACGCGCCGGCTACACGGCCGAGTGCCCCAATGCCGGCCAGTTCATCAAGAACCTCTCCTTCACCCTGTCCATGGAAAACAAGATCATGGACGACATCCTCAAGGGTACGGATCCCAACGAGGCCGGTCTGGCCTGGCTGAAAGCAAATCCCGATGCCATTACCCCGTGGCTTGCCGGGGTTACGGCACGCGATGGCGGCGACGCCGCCGCCGCCGTCAGGGCCAAGCTCGGAATGTAAAAGCAAGAGAATGAAAAAGGTGCGGCCCGCCCTGTCATCGCGGGCCGCACTTGAGAGGGGAACAAGATGGACCCGGTTTCCGGCGCGCTGACAGCGCACAAGATTCCGATCGGCCAGTGGGGCAAGAGCCTTTTCAATTTCCTGACCGAGAATTTCGAGTGGTTCTTCGATGCGATCGCCAATTCGCTGAAATTCCTGCTCGACGGACTGATCGACGGATTCCTCTGGCTGCCGGCCTTCGTGGTGGTGCTCGCCATCGCCGCGCTCGGCTGGTACCTGCAGAAGTCCTGGAAGCTCGGTCTCGGCATCGTCCTGGGCTTCGCCTTCATCATCAACCAGGGCCTGTGGAAGGAAACCGTGGAGACCCTGGTGCTGGTGGTCGCTGCGGCGTTCCTGTCGATGGCCATAGGCGTGCCGATCGGCATCTGGCTGGCCCACCGCACGAAGCTCTTTGCCTACGTCCAGCCGCTGCTCGACCTGATGCAGACGATGCCGACATTCGTTTACCTGATTCCGGTCCTGATCCTGTTCGGCCTCGGCCTCGCGCCGGGCTTGCTGGTCACCATCATATTCGCCGCGCCGGCGCCGATTCGACTCACCTATCTCGGCATAACCTCCGTCCCCCAACCGATGATCGAGGCCGGGCTGGCATTTGGCGCCACGCCGCGCCAGCTCCTGCGCAAGATCGAGTTGCCAGCCGCGATGCCGACGATCATGGCCGGGCTGACCCAATGCATCATGCTGTCGCTATCCATGGTCGTGATCGCCGCGCTGATCGGGGCCAACGGCCTTGGCAAGCCGGTGGTTCGCGCGCTCAACACCGTCAACATTCCGCTCGGACTGGAGGCCGGCATCGCCATCGTGATCCTGGCGATCATCCTCGACCGCATCAGCCGCATGCGCGGGGGTGACAGCCAATGAGCCGCGCCATCCAGATCGACAATGTGTCTATCATTTTCGGACCTGACACCACCGATGCACTTGCACTCGCCGATGAAGGCAAGTCACGCGCTGAAATCCAGGCCGCGACCGGAAACGTGCTGGGCGTCCACAACTGCTCCGTCGACATAGCGGAGGGCGAGATCCTCGTATTGATGGGGTTGTCCGGCTCGGGCAAGTCGACCTTGCTGCGCGCCATCAACCGCCTCAACCCGATCACCCGCGGCGAGGTAACGGTGTTCTGCGAAGGCGAAGCCCGCACCGTCGCCAACGCCGACGAGAAATCGCTGCGCGAGATCCGATCCGAATATGTCTCGATGGTGTTCCAGCAATTCGCGCTGCTGCCGTGGCGCACCGTCGCCGAAAATGTCGGGTTCGGACTGGAGCTTTCGGGCGTGGACAAGGCGGAGCGCACTGCGCGCATCAACGAGCAGCTTCAATTGGTCGGGCTTTCGGACTGGGCGGACCGGCAGGTGTCGGAACTCTCCGGCGGTATGCAGCAGCGTGTCGGCTTGGCGCGGGCCTTCGCCACCGGCGCACCGATCCTGCTCATGGACGAGCCGTTCTCCGCGCTCGATCCGCTGATCCGTGCCCGCCTGCAGGATGAACTCCTCGATCTGCAATCGCGCTTGAAGAAGACCATCGTCTTCGTGAGCCACGACCTCGACGAGGCGATGAAGATCGGCAACCGCATCGCCATCATGGAGGGCGGGCGCATCGTCCAGTGCGGAACGGCCCAGGAAATCCTGATCAACCCTGCCGACGACTATGTCGCCGATTTCGTCACCCACATGAATCCGCTCGGTGTGCTGACCGCGGCAGACGTCATGCGCTCCGGCAAGTCCGGGCGTGACAAGCCGATGGCCGGTACCGCTTCGCGAGACGCGCCCGTCGCCGACATCATCCGCTCAATCGCCAGGAACGGCGGCGTTGTGGGCATCGTGGAAAAGGGCGCGGTGATCGGCGAAGTCACGGCCGACGACATTGTCGCCGCGATCGCCCGTTATCAGCTCGGCAACTGAGTCGCGGTTTTTCCCCTGACAGCCCGCCATGGCCCATTGCCAGCGTGGTTGCCGCCACTTATGACCGACGTCACACAGTTCGACGTATCCGTAAGCGGAGGAAAATTGATGAGAATAGACGGACAAGTGGCAGCGGTAACCGGCGGCGGTTCGGGCCTTGGCGAAGCAACCGCACGCGCGCTCGCGGCCCGCGGCGCGAAAGTGGCCATTCTCGATGTCAACATGAAAGGCGCCGAGGCTGTCGCCGCCGACCTCGGCGGCGTTGCCATCAAATGCGATGTTTCGAGCGCGGAGAACGGCGAAGCGGCCTTCGACGAGATCAAGGCAAAGCTGGGTTCCGATCCGCGGATCCTGGTTAATTGCGCCGGTATCGGCATCGCGGCCAAGACCGTGAGCAAGGAAGGCCCGCACTCGCTTGACCTCTACCGCAAGGTGATCGAGGTCAATCTCATCGGCTCGTTCAACATGATCCGGCTGATGGCCGCGCGCTGCCAGCTTCTCGAACCGCTCGAAGGCAACGAGCGCGGCGTCATCATCAATACCGCTTCTGTCGCCGCTTATGACGGTCAGATCGGCCAGGCGGCCTATTCGTCCTCCAAAGGCGGCATTGTCGGCATGACGCTGCCGATCGCCCGCGACCTTTCGCGCGACGGTATCCGCGTGATGACGATTGCCCCCGGCATCTTCAAGACGCCGATGCTTGCCGGCCTGCCCCAGGAAGCCCAGGACTCGCTCGGCCAGCAGGTCCCCTTCCCGCCCCGTCTTGGCGAACCGGCGGAATATGGTGCACTGGCGGTCCATATCGTGGAAAACCAGATGCTCAATGGCGAGGTGATCCGCCTCGACGGCGCGATCCGCATGGCGCCGCGCTGAGCCGTGGACAGCTAAGCCGGCGCCGGCCCTGTGCCGCGCCGGCTTTTCATGCACGCTTGATCTGGCCGCGCCGGCCCGCGATAGTCGGGAGGAAACCGCGGGCTCGCCCATGACCGAGAAGAAATCCGATCCGTTCCGCGACGCTGATGCCGAGGCCATCGGCCTTGCACGCAGGCTGTTGCGCTCCGCCCGTTTCGGCGCGCTTGGCGTCCTTGATCCGCAAACCGGCGCGCCTTTGGTCAGCCGCGTGGCATTGGCGACGGCGCTGGACAGCACCCCGATCGTCCTGATCTCGACGCTCGCCGCGCATACCGCGGGGCTTGCCGCGGATCCACGCTGTTCGTTGCTGGTGGGCGAACCGGGAAAAGGCGACCCGCTGGCCCACCCCCGCATGACGATCGCGTGCAAGGCGCGCAAGCTGGATCGCGACAGCGCCGAGGGACGCGACGCCGCAAGGCGTTATCTCAACCGTAATCCCAAGGCCGAGCTCTATGCGGGGTTCGCCGATTTCTCTTGGTACGCGCTCGACGTCGAACGGGCCGCGCTCAATGGCGGATTCGGCAAGGCTTACCGGCTCAGGCGCGACGACATCATTCTGGAAGCCGAGCCATGCGAGGCCCTCGCGCCGGTCGAACAGGCGGCGATCGCCGAGCTCAATGCCGAGCACCGGGATAAAATGGCGCTGCTGGCACCCAGGTCCGCCGGCAACTGGACCACGACAGGTCTCGATCCGGACGGTATCGACCTGGCTTGCGGCGATCGGGCGGCGCGGATTGCGTTTCGCGTGCCCGTCCGGGGGCCGCAGGACCTGAAACTCGCGCTTCATGAGATATCAGGCGGTGATTCGCGCTAAGATTGTATTAGTTACTATTTATAACTATTATTTTGTATAAAAATCCCTGTACTCGCGTATCGATGTACTATTTTTGAATTCGCCGGGAAAAGAGATCTAAATATCTGAATTCAGGGGGTTTTTGCAGCGGTTGTTGAGCGGAAAAATTTATGGGGGGCCGCTCGAACCGGCCTGGTGGCACAAAGGATCTGCACTCTTGCGTTCCCAATGCGAAAACGTATATAAATAATAAATGTTCTTTGATCTTGCCCCCGGGTCATAGAGCACCAAATTAGGAACTATAATCCTATTGGGGGATGCCTATGCGAAATCGCATCGATCATGTGAACGAAGCGGCCGCTTACCTGTCGGCTTTGGCCAATGCGAAGCGGATAAAAATCCTGGACATTCTGCTGGATGGCGAAAGATCGGTTAGCACCTTGGCTGACATGGTTTCGCTTAGCCAATCGGCACTGTCGCAACATCTCGCGAAATTGCGCGCCCAGGAACTGGTCAAGACCCGCCGCGACGGCCAGACGATCTATTATTCGATCAACGGCCGATCGGCGACCGAGGCGCTCGATCTTCTCACAAGGATCGAATTCAACGGAAGCAAGCACAGATAATTCGAAACCGGCTGCCGTCACCGCCTTGCCCTTCCATCTGCCGGAAGCCCTATATGCGCCCTGGCTACCATTCATTTGGATGGCATGATGCTGGGCATGGGACCGGCACTCATCGCTCCTTGGTCGCATGCCGTGCTGACGGCGGGCGTCATGCCGGTTTTCGGGACACTGTGTTATCGGAAGGCATTCACCGCGCTGCGCGGCGGCGGCGCCAACATGTCCGGCCTCGTGTCGCTTGGCACGACCGTCGCCTCGTATGGTCCCTTTGGAAGGTGGTCGCGGGCGGTGGCCATCTCCAATTCGAAACCGCAGCAGTGGTTCTTACCCTTGTCATACTCGGCAAACATCACGAAGCCCGCGCGCGCCGGCATCGTGCTGCGCAAGATTGAGGGTGTCACCGCCGCCCCCGGTCTGGGGCTGGTGGGAACCGTCGAGGGCAAGCGCGTCGCCGTCGGCAAGCCGTTGTGGCGCTGCAGGCCCGCGCACTTGAGACGATCATGCTGACGGGCGACGGCGAGACGGCGGCGCGTGCAATCGCGGCGCAAGCGGGAAAGGACGATATCCGGTTCGGCCTCCAGCCGGAGGAGAAGGTCACCGCGGTTCGCGCGCTTGCACGCGCCGCCCGGTTGCCCGAGACGGCACCAACACGGTAAAAGCGCGGCACATACCGTTCCAGCGACTGAAATCCGTGGCCCGCATAATACACATAGATGACCCCGCCGATCCGCGTATCGCGGCCTACCGCGACATCCGCGAGCGCGATCTCGCCGGTCGCCAGGGCTTGTTCATTGCGGAGGGCAAGGTCGTGCTCAACGTGCTGTTTTCGTCCCGCCGCTTCGAGGTCTGCTCGGCGCTGATCCTTGAAAACCGCCTGGAGGGCATGGCCGCAGCGCTCGCCGCCGCACCACCCGACATGCCGGTCTATGTCGCCGACCGTGCCGTGATGGACACTGCAGCGGGTTTTCCCATCCACCGCGGCGTCCTGGCCGTCGCGAGCCGCCCGGCCCCGGTCGACCCTGCCACCCTTCTGCCACCCGCTGCCGCACCATCGCTCGTCGTCGGCCTGGTCGGCATCTCCAATCACGACAATGCCGGCGGGATCTTCCGCAACGCCGCAGCCTTTGGCGCCGACGCCGTGCTGCTCGATCCAACCTGCTGCGATCCGCTCTATCGCAAGGCGATCCGCGTCTCGGTCGGCGGTGTGCTCAAGATACCGTTTGCAGTCGCGCCTTCCCATGGCGAAATGGTCGAACTGCTGCAACGCACCGGCCACACCGTCTTTGCATTAACCCCCTGCGCATCAGCGCGCGAGTTGACAAAGGTAATGCCACCGCGCCGCGTGGCACTTCTTCTCGGCGCCGAGGGAGAAGGCCTGCCCGCCGACCTGATGGAAACGCTGGCGACAGTGCGCATCGCCATGCGCAACGACTTCGACAGCCTTAACGTGGCTGCGGCATCCGCCATCGCGTTGCATCACTTCCAGCACGGGGACTGACCGGCGCCAAAGCCCATTCGGCCATTGCGGCCCGGGTCCGTTATTCCACCCTGCTTGCCGCGGCCTTTTGCAGGGCGCGGACACGCGAAGCCAGGCTGGTTACCTCGCCGCCGCCGCCTGACACGACGTTCGCGCCGGCCGGCTCCCGAATGATTTCGCCGATCGGCGATGCCGGTCCCTCGAGCATCGCGGTCATCGCGACGACTTCGGCCGCCAGATCGTTGATCCGCTCGCGCAGGATCGCGTTCTCGCGCTTCTGGTCGTCCCAGTCGTCTGTCTTGCCGCGCTCCATGATGGTGACGTTCTCGCGCAACGCCTCGTTTTCACCTCTAAGCGTCTTGAGCTCCGTCGCGATGCGGGCGTGGTCCTCCGTCAGGCCCGCAACCGCCTTTTCAACCGTGCCGTCATCGACCCGTGACAGCAGGTTCGTCATTTGCAGCGTCATGTCCGCCAGGCGCGCCTCGAGTTCGACCTTCTCGTTGCCGGCCTCGGTGATCTCCCGGGTCACGGCGTCGACCTCCGCGCGGATGGCTTTCTGTTCCGCGCGCAGCCGGGCCAGTTCCTTGTCGCGACGCTCCAGTTTGTCTTCGCGGTCCGACAGGGAAGCCATCAGGCGCTCGATCTTCTTTTCGGCGTCCTTCAGCTTCCTGGTCTCGACACCAAGCGCCCGGCGCGCGTTCTTCTCGTCGGTCTCGAGCTGACGCATCCGCTTTTCATTTTCGCGCCGCGCCGCACGCAACGAATCCACGTCTGTTGACAGCTTCTCGATTTGCGTGTCGCGCGACACGAGTTCGATCTGCCGGTTGCTGGAGGCAACCGACAATTCGTCGTTCATCTGACCCAACCGGTCGATTTCGCCGGCGCGCGCTTCCAGTGTCTGCTCGGCCCCGGCCAATCGTTCGCTCACCTGCTCGAGCTGTTGCTCGCGCTGGCCCAGTTCCCTGCGCAATGCGGCCGCCTGGGTCTCCAGCTGGCTCAAGGCCAGCGCCTTCACGTCGCGCGCTTCGCTCAGATACTTGAGTTCCTGCCGGTTCCGGTTGATCTCGGCAACCTGGACGGCGGCCTTCTCTCGAAAGCTCTTCACGCTCATCTCGAGCCGCCGAGTCGACATCGCGAATTCAGCACGCATACGATCCTTGTCGGCCTGGATTTCGTTGAGCGTGAGCGGAACGGATGCCTCGATGCGCTTGCGGGTCAGCAGGACCGCGCGACGCCAGATCGCAGGGGCGATCATCAGGGCGAGAAAAGCAGCACAAAGAAATCCGAGCGAAAACAGCAGGACGGACTGGACCACGGCAGAAATTCCCGAAACTGGACAACGGTGACCGGGACAGTTTGCGCCCCGGTTGCTTTGGCACTACTACCTTATTGCCGGCCGGCGGCACAGCGCAATTCCCAAACCGCCGGCTTGTAGTTCCGCGCCGGGCAATCCGCCTAGAACGGATTCCAGGTCGGCCGCTGGGTCAGTTTCAGATAGCCGATATTGAGCCCGAGCCGGGCGCCGACACCGGTCTTGATCGGAACGAGCAGCACGTCGCCGCGCTTGAGCACGTGGAACCCGGCACCCGCTATTGCGTAAGCCGAGCCGGAAACGCCGATATAACGATGATAGAGATCGTCGACCGAGGCAAGATTGTAGATCAGCATCATGGTCCGCGACCCCTGCCCGCCGAAGTCCCAACCGATAGACGGCCCCTGCCAGAACACCTTGAAGTCGCCCGCGTTCTTGGTGAACAGCGTGCCTTCGCCATAGGTCAGCCCGCCCACGACGGCACCCGAACCTTCTTCCCCGAGTACGTATCCGTTGGGCAGGCCGTACTGGGAGAAAACACGTTCGATCACGGTCGCAATCCCACCGGATGTCGAGCCGAAGAACCGGTGCCCTGAATCGACCACTTCCTGCAAGCTGTAGGTGCTGGCCGCCCGGGCGGGCTGCACCGATGCCAGCGCTGTCCACGCCAGGGCCGAAACAACGATGATGGAGTGTACGATCGCCCTGACCGCTCTTGTCGCAAACATGTTTTTTCTCCGATTGGGCGCGGTCCTGCCGGCCCTTCCTGCGCGGCGTCCAGCGCTCATGGCGGTTACGCCGACATGGTTACCCGAATCTAACCCGCAATCCTTTTTCATTGCTTAAGAAATGCTGAAAAAATCGGGCGGCGGCATGGCGATGGTGTGGCAATCTGTTGAGGCAAGGTTCCTTGCCCAGTCACAAGCGGCTGTGTATCGGTTGACTTGTGCGGGATGCGTGATTCGCAACGAATGAAGCGAAAGGCGCCTTTGGGAAACAGATAGAGCCGACCTGGGGAGTTCTTTTTGATGGCCGATATCTTCACTCTTGGCGCGCCCGAACTGGGTGCCCTGCTCTGCAGCCGGGTCTGCCACGACATCATCTCGCCTGTCGGGGCGATCAACAACGGCCTGGAACTGCTGGATGAGGGCGGCGCCGACGAAGACGCCATGAACCTCATTCGCGCCAGCGCGCGCAATGCTTCGGCCAAGCTGCAATTCGCCCGGATCGCGTTTGGCGCGGCGGGTTCGGCAGGCATGCAGATCGATACCGGCGACGCACAGGCGGTGGCCATGGCCCTTTTCGCCAACGAAAAGCCGGAACTGGAGTGGAGCGGAGAGCGGGCGCTGCTGCCCAAGAACAAGGTCAAGCTTCTGCTCAACCTGATCCTGATCGCCAACGCCGCCATCCCGCGCGGCGGCAAGATATCCGTTCGCCTGGAAGACCTCGCCACAGCGCCGCGTTTCAAGCTGACGGCCGCCGGCAAGATGGTTCGGGTCCCCGCGAAATTCCTGGAGCTTCATGGCGGCAACATCCCCGAGGAGCCGATCGATGCCCACGCGGTGCAGCCCTACTATACGCTGCTGCTCGGGCGCGAATCCGGCATGGCGATCGGCATCCGCGCGAATGGCGAGGAAGTTGTCCTGACCGCCAGTTGACGATTAGCCTCAAAATTTCACCGCTGATTTCAGACTTGTTTACAGTTTGGCTCTACAGTGAGGCTGCGTCGAGCAATCCCACGAAGTGTTTTTGACGGCTGACTGAAATGAAGCGCCTATTGATCATCGATGACTCTGCGGTTGTCCGCAAGGTTGCAGAACGGATACTGCGGGATCTGGAGGTCGAGATCGACCAGGCCAGCAGTGGCACGGCGGGCCTGGCCGTCTGCCGGGAATCCCGTCCGGACTATATCCTGCTGGATTCCATGCTTCCAGATCACACGAGCGTCGAATTCCTGACCGCGCTCAAGGATGTCTATCGCGGGCAGATGCCGATGGTGCTGCTCATGGTCAACGAGATGGAAATCGGTCCGATCATGAAAGCCAAGCGCGCCGGCTCGTCGGGTCACGTTCTCAAGCCGTTCAACCGCAGCCAGTTGCTGACGGCTTTTGCCAAGGCCCGCGACACGGCCGAGCGCAGGAACGCCACGCGCGCGGCATAGAATTATCCGTCATTTCCGGATGGCGTCGCCGATCCGTCTCGCCCGGACACGAAAAACCCGGCCTTGTTTGCCGGGTTCCTTATGCTCTGGATCATCGATCGCCCGTCAGGCGCTGTCGCGGATTTCTTCCGGCTCGCGCAACACATAGCCGCGGCCCCAAACGGTTTCGATGTAGTTCTGGCCGCCCGACGCCGTATCCAGTTTCTTGCGCAGCTTGCAGATGAAGACGTCGATGATCTTCAGTTCCGGTTCGTCCATGCCGCCATAGAGATGGTTGAGGAACATTTCCTTGGTCAGGGTCGTGCCCTTGCGCAGGGAAAGCAGTTCCAGCATCTGGTATTCCTTGCCGGTCAGGTGAACGCGCTGGCCGCCCACTTCGACGGTCTTGGCATCGAGATTGACCAGCAGGTCGCCGGTGGTGATGACCGATTGCGCGTGACCTTTCGAGCGCCGCACGATCGCGTGGATGCGCGCCACGAGCTCGTCCTTGTGGAACGGCTTGGTCATGTAGTCGTCGGCGCCGAATCCCAGGCCGCGAACCTTGTCTTCGATCCCGGCCATGCCGGAGAGGATCAGGATGGGGGTCTTGACCTTCGACAGACGCAGCGTGCGCAGGACTTCATAACCCGACATGTCGGGGAGGTTGAGATCGAGAAGGATGATGTCGTAGTCATAGAGCTTCCCGAGGTCGACCCCCTCTTCCCCGAGATCCGTCGTATAGACATTAAAACTTTCGGACTTCAGCATCAGTTCGATGCTTTGTGCGGTGGCACCGTCGTCCTCAATTAGCAAAACGCGCATTTCGATCCCCTTTTCCGCAACCGAAACAGGTCACCCCCAAATCCCTGCGGACCAGACTATGTCTGAACCGAAGGCTGCCATGCAATGGTTAACAAATTCCAAATTCGCATTGCAAGTTCGAGGGGTGTAATTGAATTTCCAGGATCAACCAATTGAAATAAATGGATAATCCATGATTTCGAAGTTAACGCCGAATCTTAATGAATCTCGCTAAGAGATTCATATGACTCGACTTGCTGCCTTTAACCAAAGCGACAGGTTTTTTTTACCGCGCCTTAAGTTCCGGGCCCTATGATTAACAATGCCCGTAAACGAAAGGTTACCGGCGCGGCTGCGGGTCCAATTCCCGACGAATCACTTGAAGCCGATGTCTTTCGTTTGCGGGCCGGGTTCGGACCCTGCGTATCGAGTTGTGGAGTAACCAGTTATGAAATCGCGCGAGAATCTCGTCCGTCTTAAGCAGTTCCAGGTCAACGAAAAGCGCCGCCAGCTGGCACAGCTTGAAATGATGATTGCCGAATTCGAGCGCAAGGCGACCGAACTCGACCTGCAGATCGCCGCCGAAGAGAAAAAAGCCGGCATCGAGGACATCAATCACTTCGCCTATCCGACATTTGCCAAGGCGGCCCGCCAGCGCCGGGATAACCTGCTCGCCTCGCAGGGCGATCTCGTCGCGCAGAAAAAGGCGGGCGAATCCGCGCTTGCGGAGGCCGAGGCGGAACTTGGCAAGGCCGAGTTGCTGGAAAACCGCGACATGAAGATCCGCGACGTGGCGGAAAACCCGCGCGCGATGATCGGATAGGCTGGACGGGTCATTTCCCTGTTTTTGACGGGCCGCCGATTGGGCGGCTTGTTTCTTTGCAGCGGCAGAGGAAAAGCTGCAAACACTACCGGATGACGTCGGCCCATTCGGGATGGCGCGGCAACTGGCTTTTGAAGAGCGGGCATAGCGGAATGATCTTCCAGCCGCCCTTTCGCGCCTCCTCGACCGCATGCGCCGACAACGTATCGCCGGTGCCTCTTCCGCGCAGGGCATCAGGCGCGCCCATGTGGTCGACGATGATGGTTCTTTGCGATAACCGGCTGTAGGTCAGTTCTGCCTCCAGCCCGTCGATCTTCGGCACATGACGCCCGCCGCTTGCTGCGGCTTGTTCCGTGATTTCCATGGCCTGGCGCGCGCTCTTGTGCTGATGGGCGGAAAAGTTCCTGCCGGTCATGTGTGCTGTTTCAATTCCCCGGCGCCTTGGCTACTACAAAAAGCATGCGCCACGCCCTCGCCCTCACCCTGTTCTTCGCGACGCTTTGCTACGCGCTCGGGATCACCTTGCCCCTCATTCATGTCGAGCGGTTGTGGATTTTTAACGACGAGCCGTCCCTGGTCGCCATGATCGCGAGCCTTTGGGAGAGCGAAGACCGGTTCCTTGCCGTGATCGTGGCCCTGTTTTCCGTCGTCGCGCCGGCCGCCAAGCTGATGCTGCTGCATTTGGCGGCCAGCGATGCGGAACGCCCCGGCCTGCCGGGATGGTTCAGGGCGATCGCCAACTGGTCGATGCTTGACGTCGTGCTTGTGGCACTGGTGATCTTCGCGGCGAAGACTTCGGGCCTCGCCACCGCGGTCACGAAGCCGGGACTGTGGTTCTTCGCCCTTTCGGTGGCGCTGACCGCGGCCGCCTCCTGGATGGCGGGGCACAGGACATGACGAAACGGCCGTCGGCGCGCAGGCGCCTCCGGCCACCGTTTGTCAGATCGATGCCGTTTAGTGACGGTATTGCTGGATTCGCGTGGTCCTGAGTCCGGCAAGGCCGTATTCGTCGATAGAGGACTGCCATGACAGGAACTCCTCCACCGTCAGCTTGTAGCGGTGGCAGGCTTCTTCCAGGCTGAGCAAGCCGCCCCTTACCGCAGCCACGACTTCCGCCTTGCGGCGGATAACCCACCGCCGCGTGTTGGTCGGCGGAAGATCGGCTATGGTGAGCGGGCTGCCATCAGGACCGATGACATATTTTACGCGTGGTCTCGCCAGATCGGTCATTGTACTCTCTACACAAACTCAAGGACCCAATCGCAGCGATGTTACCGTGGCAACTTTAAGAAAGACCTAAAGCGGGGGTAACCAGCTGGTAATGAAGCTGAATCACCTGTTAGGCTTGGTAAACGCGGGCCAACGCCGCTTCGGTCAGCTTGTTATGGCGGGCGCGAAGGCCTTGACCTATATTGAGGTTGATGGCAGCAGACGCGCAAGCTGCATGAAACGGTGATGCAATGAACAGCCTCGATCTTCCGGGACATCCCGAGGATACCCGCGTGGTGGTCGCCATGTCGGGCGGGGTGGATTCGTCGGTCGTTGCCGGCATTCTCAAGCGCGAGCGATATGACGTCGTCGGCGTGACGCTTCAGCTCTATGATCATGGTGCGGCCACCCATCGGCCGGGTTCGTGCTGTGCCGGACAGGATATCGACGACGCGCGTCGCGTCTCCGAAACCCTGGGCATCCCGCATTACGTGCTCGACTACGAACGGCGTTTCCGCGAAGCGGTGATCGACCCCTTCGCCGCAAGCTATGCCGCCGGCGAAACCCCGATCCCCTGCGTAGCCTGCAACCAGACGGTCAAGTTTGCCGACCTGCTCGATACCGCGCGCGAACTTGGCGCCGATGCGCTTGCCACCGGCCATTATATCCGCAGCCGCGCCAACGGGCCGCATCGTGCGCTGTTCCGCCCGGTCGATACCGAGCGCGACCAGAGCTACTTCCTCTTTGCCACAACCCAGGACCAGATCGATTTCCTGCGGTTCCCGCTCGGCGACCTGCCCAAGGCGCAGGTGCGCCGGATCGCGGAGGAAATGGGCCTGTCTGTCGCCGCAAAGCAGGACAGCCAGGATATCTGCTTCGTGCCCCAGGGCCGGTATTCGGACGTGATCTCCAGATTGAAGCCGGGCGCCGCCGAGCCAGGCGATATCGTTCATATCGACGGCCGCGTGCTCGGCCGCCACGAAGGCATCCTGCGCTACACGATCGGTCAGCGCCGCGGCATCGGCGTCGCGGCCGGCGAACCGCTCTATGTCGTCCATCTCGATGCGGTCAGCGCCCGCGTCGTGGTTGGCCCGCGCGAAGCGCTGGAGACCCACCGTCTGTATCTGCGCGGCATGAACTGGCTGGGCGACGTACCGCTCGAAGCGATCGGCCCGACCGGTTTCGAATGCCACGCCAAGGTGCGCTCGACGCGCCCGCCGCGCCCGGCCATCCTCCACTACGACAAGGGGATTGCCTCCGTCGAACTGCTCGACGGCGAAACCGGTGTCGCGCCGGGCCAGGCCTGCGTGCTTTATGCCGACAGTGGAAATGACGCCCGCATACTCGGCGGCGGCTTCATCGAGCGCTCAGAGCGCACCGCGGAAGCCGAGGCCATGCTGGCGCAGTTGCAGCACCTGCCTGCGTAACACCCTTCGGCGCTTTACCGCCATTCCGCCAGCCGCACACCCGTCAGTCGTGGGTAACAGTCCCGGCGGTCAGGATCTTCAGCACCGTGATAGCCTCCGCGCCGCCGGTGCGCGGTTCCTCGCGCGTTTCAACGCAATGGATGAAATGCTGCAGTTCGCGGGTCAGCGGCATGCCGTCGGCCACTGGCTGGTAGCTGGGCTCGTTGGTCGTGAACGCCCACTGGCCGGAATCCTGCCACACCGCGTGGCGGTAGATGGCGAGCTTCCGGTCCCAGCTTTCCACGTCGTCGAACACCGCCATGGCGCGGGTGCCGACCACCGTCAACCGCCTTTCGCGGTAGGGATTGAGCCGGGAAGTGAACAGGTGGCCGCGCACATTTCCGGCAAAACGCAGGTGCAAATGGGCGAAATCGCTCAGATGATCGAGGATCGCCGCACCCTCGCCGCGCACTTCCAGCGGCTGCGAGCCGGTGATCGCCAGGATCATCGACAGGTCGTGCGGCGCGAGATCCCACAGCGCATCGTTTTCGGTGTGGAATTTGCCAAGCCCGAGGCGGTGGGAGTGGATGTATTTCACTTCGCCGAGCTCGCCCTCATCGACCAGCGCCTTGAGCTGTTCGAAGGCCGGGTGATAGCGCAGCACATGGCCGACCATGAACACGCGGCCATTGGCATGGGCCGCCGCGACCGCGCGCTCCGCATCCGCCACCGACAGCGCGATCGGCTTTTCAACCAGCATGTCCATGCCGGCCTCGGCCGCGCGAACCGCCATCTCGGCGTGGAACTGCGGCGGCAACGCCATCACTATGGCATCGATGTCGGTCCGCGAGAAAAGGGCGTCGGGCTCGATCGCCTCGCATTCGTTTTCGCTGGCAAAGCCTTCCGCGCGTGGCGCATTGGCATCCGAGATAGCCGCCAGCACGCCCAGCCCCTTGAGCGTGCGGATGTGATTGCTTCCCCAGTATCCGCAACCCAGAACTGCGATGCGCGGTGCCATCGATAACGTGTCCGAACTCCAACTGATGCGACACATATCGGGCGGGTGACGGGAACTCAACCCCGTCGATGCACGTGCATTGAAGCGGCGGTGGTTTTCGCCGGCGCCAGATGCTGCGTGATCGCGGAACACGACTGCGCCGTGCGTCCATAGGGACACGCAAAGGACACTGCAGATCATTCAATCCGTACATCGTGCTTTCCGAAAACGGGCTCCGGTTTTCGGGCCGGTGCCCGAATGCTGCAAATGGCGCGTCGGCGCGCTTGACATGGGCCAACCCGCGCACTTATATCCGCCCGTCCTGCCGTCGGCCCCGCCGGCGCGGCCACGGGGCGGAGTAGCTCAGTCGGTTAGAGCAGAGGAATCATAATCCTTGTGTCGGGGGTTCGAGTCCCTCCTCCGCTACCAATTTTCTTAAATTATTTCAGTAAGATAGATCTAATATCGCTACCCTGTGGCCTCGCGCAGATAGCGCTGGGTGCCATTTTGGGTAACACGAGCGCTCGCTTGAATGCGATGGACAGCACCGGTACGATGCACATCGCGTTGCCTCCAACCGCGGCGAACCTTACTCGGCGGCAGTTCCGTATTTCCTCCGCGTGTTTTTTGCTGCCTGATATGCGTCAGTGACTTGCACGCGAAACCGGAACAAGCTTGCGCTTACACCATACTCGTCTTGAACGGTCTCGATCGTTAGTCCATTGAGGATGATGTAAATCAGAGCTTTTTTGGGCAGCAAGAGCGTTGCGCCCAACCACTTCGCCTCCTCTTCTATAGCAGGAACGTAGTCTCGCTCTCCATTGGCTTTGATGGGCGCGGTTAGCGGGTGCCCGAGCACAATGTGTGCGAGTTCGTGGGCGACATCTGAGTTCTGTCGCCTTGGGTGATGGAAATCGTTGTGGACGATCTCCTTGTAGGTTCCGTCATTTATGGTCACGCCCGAAAACGTGTCCTCGCCGTTTGTCAGCCAAAACGTCTTTATGTCCTCAGGGACGCCGTCATGCGTGGAGAGCGGCCTCACAGGTATCTCTAGATGTTCAGCAAGTGCTTTGGCATGCAGCGGTGCATGTGGAGCTAGGGACAGCTCCTCCCGGAAGGCGGACGCATAAAACTCCGATTCCGACTTAAAGCCGTGCCTAAACTTGTTGGCCACGGCGCTTCCTCATCTCTTCGTAAAGGGAGATGATCATTCGTTCCATCATTGCGGATCCTTCCTTGCCGAGGGCACGATCAGCTCGCAGCAGCGCCGTGATCTCGGCAAGCGTCTCTGGCCTCTGAGGCGTTTCTCCTTCTCGAATATAGAATGACTTCACATCGATGCCTGACCAGGATGCAAGCGCCGCTAGGCTATCAACGTCAGGCCGCTTCCCTTGGCCCATCCTCGTCAGTGTCGAAGGGGAGACGCCAGTTTTTTCGGCAACCTTCTTCCAGGTTATGCCCAATGAGTTTCTGTGGGCATCAAGCGCCGCATAGAAACCTTCAGCGTCAAAAAAATTCGACATATGCTCCTCATTTGCGATCTTGCAATTATCCTCGAATCGGCTATCGTTCGAGAAATTGCAAGTTAGCAATTATCTATCTTAGGTGCAATTGGCCGCACATGACATGGTCGGGGCCGGGCTGGTGAAAGGAACGCCATATGACAAACAAGAACCAGTATGTCGTGAGGAACGGCAAGAATTGGGGTGTTCGCGGTGAAGGCAACGAACGCCTCACACGTACCTTCGAAACGCAGCGCGAGGCCATCGATTTTGGCCGTGAGATCGCTCGCAATCAGGGGTCTGAGTTGCGCATTCAGGGCCGTGATGCACGGTTCCGCGAAGCGTGGAGCTACGGGAATGATCCTTTTCCACCGAAGGGCTGACGTCGAGAAACCTGTCACTGCTATGAGGTAAGCAATTATGGCCGGAAAGCCTGAGAAAACTGTCACCATTACGGTCAATCAAGACAACCATGAGGTGCCCAGGGAGAAGATCTCGTACGACGAGGTCGTCGCTCTCTACCTATCCGACGGCGGGGCAGGATCCACCGAATATTTGATCAAGTATTCTCGCGGTCATTCCAACAATGTGAGCGGGACGCTTGCGCCTGGTAACGAGGTGATGGTGAAAGATGGAATGCGATTCAGAGTTTCGGGCACTGGCGAGTCGTAATCTGTTCGTCCAGAACCTCGAAGAACAAGGTTATCTAATTGATTTCGTCGGGGGCTACTTCTTAATTTATGGCCTGCCCTATCTCAACGAGCGGGGTGAGCTTGTGTACGGCGACTGGGCAAGTCCAGTCGACTTGTCCGCCGAAGGAGTTCTCGCTCCACCGAGCGATCACCAGGCTTGGTTTCGAGGGGAGCGCCCACACGACCAGAATGGCCGCCAATTACGGCTTGGGGGTGGAGCGAACAGAATCAACGTGGGCGAGGGCTTTGAGACGAACTATTCGTTCTCCTATAAGCTTCTCGACGCGGCTGGGCGGGCTCGCCCGTACGCTTCTTTCGAAGAGAAAGTGCAGACTTATCTCGACACAATTACCGGTCCCGCATTGGCAGCGTTTCCGGATACGACGCCGCTTCGAGCCATTGAGGTGAAGGCCGCAGAACAAGGCACCCCACTGCGCTTCCCCGACACGTTGTCCTCAAGGTACCATATGAACGATTTGTCGAGACTGCTTGAGGGAAAGAGGGTCGCGATCATTGGGCTTGGCGGTACCGGCTCCTACATTCTGGACTTTATCGCCCGCACTCACCTTGCCGAGATTGCCTTGTTCGATGACGACAAGGTGCACATGCACACTATCTTCCGCTTTCCGGGTTTCATTCCGGGAGTGATCGGTATGCTGAAGGTTGACGCCCTGTTTAAGCAATATGCAAACTGGCATTCCAACATCACTCCTGTCCCTGAGCGAGTCACAGAGGCAAATATTGAGCGGCTTCGGGACTTTGATTTTGTTTTCTTGGCAATTGACCACGGCCCGTCCCGCATCTTCCTTGCCGATTGGCTAAGCACGAGTGGTATTCCCTTTGTGGACTGCGGCATGGGGCTGAACCGGGCACCGGTCGGTTTGAACGGGGTCGTAAGGGTCACCGGCGTGGATAGGGCGGCCTATGAAGCCACGGCACGAACTGTCTTTTTGCCTGGCGGCGACCCTGAGGGTGGCGAGTATCGGCGGCAGGGTCAGATCGCGGAATTGAACGCCCTCAACGCGGCCTTGGCGGTGGTCCGGTTTAAACAGCATTTTGCGATCTATGACCGCCTAGATGAGGCCGCGTCGATCATCCTTGAGACGTCGTCCTCCGAACTCGACAGACCGAACGTTGTCCCATGAAGTATCGATACCTACTGGTGGACCGTATCCCTGCAAAGATGCAAGAAGGCGTCGTGTACCACACCGAAGAATATGAACTGGCCGGGCTGCTTTGCGCCTGCGGCTGCGGTCACCGGATCACTCTGTTGGTGCCAGACAGTCACCAAGTCCGGGATGAAGGCGGCTACGCTACGATCCGCCCGTCAGTTGGCGTTTTCGATGCACCTTGCAAGTCGCACTACGTCATCAGTGCTGGCAATGTTCAATGGCTCCCCGCATTCACGAGTGCTCAAGCAGCCAATATCATGCACGCGCAGATCGCTCGACATGTTGCAGCAGACGCAAGGCCGGCCACTTGGTGGAAGAAAGCGAAGGCAGCAGTGCTCAGCCTGCTCAGCAAGTTGCGGAGCCTCTTCGCAAGGTAGTGGTCACATTCTCCTTAGTGGCTTTGGCACCGCACCGCCTCCAATTTATCGGCAGACAGGGCTCTCGCTTCCCGACATATAAGACGAAAAAAACCGTGTGTTAGGGTATCATTTGTAGCAGAAACAAATCAAGGTTTCTGAAAAGTGGGAACGCCTTCTAAATGAAGGGACTAGGAAAATTTTCCATTCCTTAAGGATTCCTATTTGGTTCTGAACTTGCTATTCGACTGTCCTGTCGAATTTCGACCGATAGAACGCTATCGACGCAGAGGGGCCAATCGTGAAGTTTATGGAGAACCAGACGGCCCAAAAGCTGCGGGGTGGCTATTACACCCCCCTCGATCTCGCTTCTTTCATCGCCCGCTGGATTGCAGAACTCAAGCCCGAGAAGGTCCTCGAACCTAGTTGCGGCGATGGCGCATTTTTTCAGGCAATGGCCGATGTTGGTGCTTTCGAGAAGTCGGCCATAACCGGCTTTGAGCTTAACGAGGGCGAGGCCGGGAAGGCCGCGCGGCGCGCGAAGGACCTCCGCCTGTGGGATGCGACAGTGCACTCCGAGGACTTCCTCGGTTGGGCCATCGCCAACATGGGCAACGGAGGTGAGCGATTCGATGCGGTCGTCGGCAACCCTCCGTTCGTCCGCTACCAGTTCCTGCCACCCGAGTTTCAGGTACGCGCCGCCGCGATCTTCGATGAACTCGGGCTCAAGTTCACGAAGCATACCAATGCTTGGGTGTCTTTCATCCTCGCCTCCATGTCGCTGCTTCGCCCCGGCGGGCGGCTCGCGATGGTCGTTCCGGCCGAGATAATCCACGTTACTCACGCCCAATCGCTGCGCAGCTACCTCGGCAAGGAATGTCGGCGGCTCGTCATCATCGACCCAAAAGAACTTTGGTTCGACGGGACGCTGCAAGGGGCGGTTATCTTAATGGCCGAGAAGCGCAGCGGCCCAAGGCAGAAGGCGGAGGGCCTCGGCATGGTTCCCGTTCGCGGTCGTGAGTTCCTCCGCCGCTCGCCATCTGAGGTGTTCGCGGAGCCCCAATCCATCAACGGCAAGACCGTCGCAGGCAAGTGGACGCGGGCGCTGCTGGACCTTGAAACCCGGGAGCTCTTTGACGAGCTCGAGGCTCACTCCGAGGTGCATCGCTTTGAGGACATCGCCCACGTGGACGTGGGCATCGTCACCGGGGCCAACAAGTTCTTCCTCGTTCCTAACGAGACGGTCACGACATATGGGCTGAGCAAGTACGCGCACCCGATGTTCGGCCGGAGCGAGCACTGCCCGGGCATCATCTATGACGAGCGCCAGCACGCCGCGAATGCCGAGAAGGGAAGTCCAACGAACT
Organism: Notoacmeibacter sp.; assembly: GCA_019912385.1. GTDB lineage: Bacteria > Pseudomonadota > Alphaproteobacteria > Rhizobiales > Rhizobiaceae > JAIOIW01. The sequence continues at coordinate 47,486 of JAIOIW010000117.1, forward strand.
TCCTATGGTTCGATGATGCGCCCAACAAGATGTCGAATCAGGCACGTCAGTACATCGAACGTGGCGAGGCAGAAAAGCTTCACACTCGGTATAAATGTCGCATTCGCGCTCCCTGGTACAAGGTGCCCTCGGTCTATTCGACTGAGGTGGGGATGCTAAAACGATGCCACGACACACCACGCCTGATACTGAATAAGATCGGGGCCTACACAACGGACACGGCCTATCGTATCCGCACACGTGAGGTCGAGGGCGAGCGGCTCGTCGGATGCTTCATCAATCCGCTCACGGCCCTCAGTGCGGAACTTGAAGGGCGGCACTACGGCGGCGGCGTCTTGGAGCTTATTCCCTCCGAGATTGAGCGCCTACTGATTCCATTGCCCAAGGTGGTAGATCTGGACCTCGAGGGGCTGGATGCCTCTATCCGCGATCGGCCCACGCACGAGACGCTCGAGCAGCAGGGCAAAGTTGTCCTCGGAGCGCTTGGCATTTCGAGAGCGAAGCAGGCTAGCGCGCTCGCAGGGTGGCGCAAGCTACGCGACCGACGCCACCGCACCTCGACCGAGGCGCTCGAGGTCTAGTTGATCTCAATTACAAAGCGGGTTTGCGCGTTGCCGGGCTCATAGAGCTTCAACGAGCGACCGACCAACCCCTGCTGCTTAATATGACTGGTGGCACCGGCCCAATGCAGGCCAGTAGTGTAGTTGCCCTGACCTGCTGCCCACGCCGGTTTGTGACTCAGGGTCAGGTCGAAGTCGCCCACATACACGCCTGCGATAATCAGTGAAATTGGAACGTCTGCGACATCCTTCCGCTTGGCAGCATCATAGGTCCAGTTCAGCTGCGAAAAGACTTGGTTCCGAAAGTAGGTCTTCTGGTCGATCGTCTGCCCATTCACTTGGTATCCGGCCTGGGTCAATCTCAGAACTCCCGGCACATTGCTACCCTGATTTAGCTGCAAGTCCGAAGATGGAAGGGTTGGCTTCACCCACACCAAATGGCCAAACGTCGGTGGGGCGGGGACGGTGACCGCGCCGCCACCAGCCGCGGCGGGCTTGGGCTTCCGGGCCTTCTTCTTCGGGGTTGGAGTTAGGGGAAGGACGATTGGTGCCTTACTTGTCTGAGACCCCTGTTTGCCCGCGCCGTAGGCGGTCTGTGTCTTCGGGTTGCGCTCATCCTCGAGCAAACCCTGCCTCATCAAATCGACTATCTGGCGGCCGGAGATGATCTGGAAACAGTGAATTGGGTGATTCGCCACGAGGTCCTGAAAGCCATTGAGAAAGCCGTCCACAAAGTTGTTGTCTGACTGATCGTTCAAGTCGAGCTCGAGGTCGGCGCCAGCTTCGATGTTGTTGAATAGGCCGGGGTGGGTGAGATTCGCGCTGCCAATGATCGCCCGCGCCCGAACGACACCCTTCGCCAAAAACAGTTTCGGATGGAAGATACGGCTTCGGGTGGCCGTGTCCACTCCATAGAGATTGACGCCGAGCCGCAACAGCGCAGCGAGTGCCTGTGCCGTGGTCGAGCCGTTTCGTACACCAATGAAAGCGCGGCATTGGCCGGCTACGGGCGCCAGCGCCGCCGAAACGGCGCCCACGCCGGCCGAATTGGCAAAGGCCGAAGACAGGAGGAGTTCTGTCATCCAAGGCTCTCCAACCAACGAGCCTAACTGGTTTACGTGCTGATGGCCTGCCATTATCGGCTGAAATATCGGTCGAACTTGCGCCATTTGTTTCCCCAATTCCGTCTGGAATTGTTAAGGGCGAAACAATTCATTGACCAGCCCCGATAGAAACAAGGAAGGGGGCTCGACAAGCCGTCATTTGCTCGAAGGGCGCGCCCCCGGCTGGGTTTTAATGAGTAACAGCCCAGGGTCGTCACCCTATTGTTGCATACGGGTCACGACATCTCCAAGCTCCCATATCTGACCAAAAAGAAAGGCGGCTCCGAAGAACCGCCTTCGATGGGTGATGAGGCGTGCGTCTATTTCGCGACGGCGACCCGCGCTTCCTTCTCGCCTGCCGATCCCTTCACCCACTGCCAAGGCGTACGGGATTTGTGGGTTTTGGCGAGTTCGGGGAACTTCTTCGCGTCGCGCACGGCAGCGCGCAGGCGCTCGCGGCATTCGCGCGGATCAAGCTTCAGTTCGGCGCAGAGCTGCTTGAGGGTGATGATTTCCGTGATGGCCATGTGATCGTCTCCTATTGGCGTTGCAGACGATCTTTCTATTAAGATGGCCGATGCGGGTGTGTCAGGGAAAAATCCAAATCAGCCCTGGGAATTTTTTGGCGCGTCAACCGTGGCAAGCACGGTGTGAAATAGATTGCCCGGATCGGCGTCGATTGCCTTTGCCAACACAATGAATTCCACAACATCGATGCGCCGTTCGGCACCCTCGACCTTCGCCACATAGGACTGTGGCTTCCCCAGCCTGTTGGCAACCTCTTGTTGGGTAAGCCCGGCTTTCTGCCGCGCCTCCAAGAGGATCGCGGTTAGCACGCGATATTCATCTGTATGGATCGATCTCGGCAAGCGCTCACCTCAACTGCGAGCGCCAGAGCTAATCCTATTTTAGAATTATCCCATTTTGGGTTATTGTATTTGGCGTTCAACGTCGAGCACGAACCCATGACCACAGTACTCATAGACTACGCACCGCTTTTTGCTTTCATCGGGCTTATCTGCGGTGTCGCGATCTGGCACGCGTGGGACTTTCGCCTTCGCCCCTTGTTCATTCCTAAAGCCGAGATCAACGCCGTCGTGAACGAACTCATCGCCAAGCACGGACCGCGCGCCGAGGAGATGGCTTATATCGAGGAGGATCGGGCGTGGCGCTACTCCAACACCTACGACCAGGGGAAATGGCGCCGAGTGCGTCGTGAGCTATGGCGCAGGTACCGTCGAGGCGAATGGGAATAGCACCTGCAACCAACCGGCACTCTACACAGACAACCGCGCGCGTGGCCGCGTTGGAATGGCGGACAACCAAAAGCCAAGAGCATGCACACGTTCATTGATAAGCCAGAGCCGCCGGCATGCGCTCGTCGGTACGTGAACACGCCGACGACGACGCGGCGCGTCCTGGGCGCGACAATTGACCCCCGAAACACCCCACATGACACCCACGGAGTGCGCGCATCCCTAGCGCCGGATCGGAGCCGTTGTATTCGTTGATCAATTTGCCATCAGGCGGTGCACGACATGCTGATCATTAGTTCGTTTGTCAGCCCGAGGCGCCCGGCGTCCGATGACCACAGGTGGGTATGGGGGAGTGATTTTTTTGCGGGGACGCCTCCATGCGCGGACAAGCAGGCATATCGACTGCCGAGGTTTTCGACCGTGAGCCGCTTTCCATGTTTCCGGGCATATGGTGAAGGAAACTCGGAAAGTGCGACGTGTCAGCCGGTACCGGCGCGCCAATAGCCGTCATTCGAAGGTCTCGCCGGGAAACAGATTGGCCAAGCGCGCCTTGCCGCCATCCGTGACGGTGAGGCTGCCCTTGTCGACCAACTCGTCACGACGCAGATAGGCAAGGTGCTTGCTGATCGCGGGTGGCCGTAGTCCCGTAGCCTTCGTCAAATCCTTCTGCTTCTCGAACGGCACAGAGCCGTCGCCCTCAGACCCGTTGTAGATGGCACGCAGCGTGTGGTCCTGAGGGGCCATCTTGTGCGCCTGCCCGAAATCCCATTCCAGAACGTCATCATCATCTTCGACCAGATGCAGGGTCAGATGCGCCGGCTGCGGGATCACGCCTCGGGTCTTGGTGAACTCCAGTTCGAGCGAAGCGCCGGCATCGGACGGTTCGGCGGCAGGCGACAGCTTGATCGTGGTGTCCAGCAGGTCTTCGAGCCGGGATGCGCCGCGTTGATCGCCCGACTTGCTGGCGTGATGCACCAGCAGGATCGCATAGCCCTTGTGACGCAACGAGAGCAGCCAGAGCAGGATCAAGTCCAGCGCCGAATTGTCGTTCTCCTCAACGCCCATGCGCATGGATGACAGGTTGTCGATGATGATCAACGCCGGCTTGCGGCCCTCTTCGGCCATACGGTCGAGCATCGCCGTGATCAATTCCCTGTCTTCCTCGCGGTTGATGTTCAGGGCGTGAAGATCACGATGCAGGATTTCCGAGGAAAGGATCTCGAAGTTGTCGATGTCCCCGGCGCCGATCGCCTTCACACGCGTCTGCAAGTCGGCAAGCGGCATTTCCCCATCGATGAAGAGGACCGGTCGCGCTTCCGGCACCGCGTAGGCGAGGAAGTCTTCGCCCAACGCGACCGCCTTCGCCAAGGTCAAGCCCACCCATGTCTTGCCGAGACCGCGCCGCGCATACATCAGGTTGATGCTGTTGGAGGCGATGAACGGCACCACGATCATGTCGCGCGGCGGAATGTCCAACCCGGCGAGCGTTTTCGCGGAAAGGAGGAAGTTCGTCAGGTTCTCTTCGGACGGCTTGGCATTACGAACCAGCGCCTTGATATCGACGCCCTCTGGAACCTCATCGGCCAAGTCCCAGCCTTTGGGCAGGATATCGGGCAACTCGACGATCTTGACTGATGCCGCACCAACCGACCTGAGCGTGCGTGCAATATCTTCGGCAGCTTCAACGCCGGGCTCGTCGGCATCGGGCCAGATGACAACATCGAACCCTTGCAGCGGCAGCCAGTCGGAGTGACGGACGGCGCGTGCGCCGCCATGCCACGATATGACGATGTGAGAGGGAAACAGGCTCTGCGCGGCATCGGCGGCCTTTTCGCCCTCGACAACCAGCACCGGTTCGTCATCTTCAGCCTGCCCCAGTTCGGCCAGGCCGTAGAGAGGCCGGGGCTTGGCGAAGTCCTCGATCAGCCAGCGGAGGGTGCCGTCACCGTCACGCCACGGGGTGATCTGGTAGAAGCGCTTGCCGTCCTTTCCCTTCATGCGCACGACATAGCCGACAGTGCGATCTTGGGGGTTGGCGTACCGATATGTCGCCTCCGGCTTACGTCCGAGGATGTCTTCGAAATCGGGCTTGGGCGTATTCGGCCCGACGAAATGCGCGCGCTTCATGCCGTCGCTTGGCTTGGCCTTCGCACGCACTGGCTTCTTCCGGCTCGCGTCGGACGGCGACGATGACGCGTCGCGCAAAGCGTCGATGATTTCATCGTAGCTGCAACCGGAATGACAGTGAAAGATCGGACGCCCTTTGTCGCCGACGGTGACGCTCAAGCTGTTGCGGTGGTCGTCATGCACGGGGCAAAGTGCGGTCAGCCCGCCATCATTCTTCCACCTCACATTTTCGAGCCGTTCGGCAACGCCGTCGATGGAGGTGAGCGCGAAATTGATCGTGCGCTTCATGGAGACGTCCTTTCGATTGAAACAAAAGGACTCCCATCTACTATGCACCCTGCCCTGCGTATCGGGACTTATATCGGCGGTTGCGTCCCACACGAACGGCGGAAGTTTCCGAGTTTCCTTGGTGTATATGCGCGGAAACTCGGAAAGTTTTCGGGCCGATCAAAAGTCGGCGTAGACGTGCTGGCTGCGTTCCTCGGCGCGGGCTTCAAGCCACGCATCGACTTCGGCCTTCAGCCAAGCGACTGTGGTCCCTGCCATACGGATACGACGAGGAAAACGGCCGTGCTGCTCCCAGCGCAACAGGCTGGAATTGCTGACCGTGATGCCCAGCGACTTGAGATCGGCGCGTGTCAGCAGGACTTTCGACGGTTCAAGTGATTTGGATGAGATGCTTTGCATGCTGGCCTCCTTTTCTGCGAGGCCATCTATTTATCCGACAGGAACCCGCCCCGCTTGGGCGTTAAGTCGGTTCATTCCGTCCCAACGGATCGCGGGACGCGATGCCGAGCGCTTCAAGATCTTCAAGAATACGCCTCAAGCGCTTGGCTTTCTCGGAGTCGCCGTAAAACAGCCCTTCGAGTTCAGCCATGTCGCTTGCGGTGACGGAAAGCTTCTGAATTGTTCGCCGCAGCCAGTCCTTCGTGCTGTCGATCTCGGTCATCGGCTTGGCGAAATCGGCGGCGTATTTTTCGGCAATGCCGCGCATAGTCGGATCGAGCGAAGCAAGCTGTTCTGTCCACTCGGCAATCGTCTCGTCGCTCTGCGCGCTCATGACGGCGCGCTTCATCTTGTCCTTCTCAGCCTTCAGCGCGTCCTCGAACAGCGGGAACAGCTTCAAATCCTGTTGGCTCGCCTTCCGGCCTCTCGAAGGCTTTTCCCCCAATAGGGCTTCGCGTGCTTTCGCCAAGCGCACCTCGGGCGTCGTCGTTCGATCATGATGCGGATTGGCGGCGATGATGCTCTGCAGCAGCAGATTGACCATGCGGTCGCGCGAGCGCTGCTTTTGTTCGCCCCTCGGCACTCGTGGTTCAAGCGACTTCGGCGGCATCACTGAGTCTCCAAGCGATTTTCCGGGAGAGCGAGGCGAGACGGTGTAGGCATCTTCTTCTCACGGTTAGGCGACGGCTCCTGCGCGTGTAAGATACCGACTGTCGGGGGTTGATCGACCAGCCCCTCGACATGCTTGCCCCACCGCTCCAACGCCTCGCGCTTCTCATCGACATACGCGTAGCGATTGTAGACGGCGGCGACGCCGGAGACGATACCCGTCTTGTGGTTCAACACGGCTTCGATGATGTGAGGCTGAACACCCATGATTGCCATATTGGTGGCGGCGGTGCGCCGAAGGTCATGGAAACGCCAATCCTCAGCGTCCATGCCAACGAACACGTCGAGGCGCTGTTTGAACCGCCCAAAGCCGGATATCGGCGTCCTGCCGGTCGTGGTAAATACGAAATCGGAGTCGAGGAAGCGGGGCATGTCCGACAGAATGGCGACTGCCTGCGGCGACAACGGCAAGACGTGCAGCGTGCCGTTCTTGGTGCGTGAGCCTTTGAGCGTTAGCGTTGCCTTACCCAAATCAAGCTCCGACCAGCGCATGTCGGAAATCTCGCGAAGGCGCTGACCGGTCAGCAGGAGCAGCTTGCCGAACTGCTCGAAGGGGTAACCTTCGGCCTCGCAGCCGCGCCAGAAGGATTTGATTTCCTCGTCGGTCAACCAACGGTCCCGGGCCACCTCCTTGATAAGAGGCTTCAGAGCGGCCACAGGCGATATCTCGACAATGCCTTGATCGATGCACCACGAATACAGCTTCTTGATCGCAGCCAGTCCGCGGTTCGCCCGCGTGCCCTTGCCGCCTGTCTCCTCGATATCGGCGATCATCGCCTCGAGTTCGCGCACCACATCGGCGCGCTTGATCTGGTCGATCGGCTTGCCATGCAGCTTCTTCATGCGCAGGAGCACGCTCTGCGTACCCTTCCAATCCTTCGTGTGGCGCTTGGCGTGACGGTCGATGAACTGAGGGATGATGTCGCCGAGCGTCGGTCTCGGCGCGTCAGGCGAGCCAGGAACGCTCTCGGCGTATTTGCCAAGAGCGATATCGCGCAAAATGCCTTGGGCGCGCTGACGAGCGTCCGAGAGCGAAATGACCGGGTATGCGCCGAGCTTGATGCGACGCATACGTCCTTTGACACGCGTCGCGAGATACCAGACCTTGGCCCCTGTGGCCGACACACGAACATGCAGGCCGGGCAGCACGGTATCGCGTACCTCGTACCGCTTGCCCTTCGCAGGCGGCAGTGCATCGATCGTCTTCGTGATCAGCTTCTTGCGCATGACCCGACACATAAGATGAAAAAATCCGTGTGTCGGGGTATGATTTGGAGCGGGATAAGCAACCACGCAGCGAGGAAGGCCAAGATGCTATCGATTAGCCTCGGCATTTGCTGCCTTGGTAAGAAAGTAGCAACAAGAAAAGGCGAGCGTCCGCCCGAGGCGGGCGAACTCTAGATCGGAGAACCCTAATGGTACGTGGGAGCCAGGACTGATAAAACTATAAACGCCGGTTAGCCCTTTCTCCTCATTGTCGGTAATGAAGTTTGACTTTCGGAGATAAGCGGCAACTTGCCCCCATTTCTCCTCATCAAAGCTTCCCGGATGGCTGGCACGCCGCCGAGCAGCGATAGACTTCGCGAGGCTCTGCAACGCCACCCGAGAAGCATTCAGGCAAGCGTTCTCATTCCCAGCGCGGAATTCGTTCGCCGACTCTTCAATCATGGCGAGAACTTCTTCAACACCGAGGAGATTTGATCTTTTTAACTCGCCGGTCAGATCGTCATCAATCGGCTGCACGCCATCAATGGTCGGTTCGATGGGCACGAACCGGGGCAACTCCTGTCCGTACTCATCTTTTGCCCGCACGATGTTATCGAGTTGAAGACACAACTCCAAATCGGCCCACGGCTCGTCATACAGTACTTTGGGGCTGATGTTCTTACGGATAGCCCCGCCCGTGCGCGCCAGCTCCTGCAGGATTTCCGTTATCTGCCAATCCGAAGCTTGAAGAAGTGCATTCTTCAAAGCCTCATCGAATGATGCATGATGCCAACCATCCGTGAATTCGTCGCTTGGGATGTCGTACTTCTCAAAAACAATACCGACCTTCTGTCGCCCCAGAAGCGGCAGGAATTGACAAAGCGATAGTCGGCTCCGCTTGCTGATCTTCATTTTTACCGACCCAACCTCGAGGCTCGCATCATCCTACTCGTCCAGTTTATCTTCTGTGGGAACTATTCGACATGGACAGCTACATCGTAGCCCAGCGACCTCAACGCTTTGGATGTGCGGCCGTTTCGCGGCGGAAATCGATCAGGCAATGCCCATCCGACGAGTTCTCCCAACGCACTAATACCTAGCCCGTCGATCTTCCGAGACGGGTCGCTAACCGCTTGCCACAAGCGATCTGGAAGAAGGTCGTCGGGACCGACGTAGAGGACAAATCTTAGAAGATCTACAACCGACGAACTGTTTGGTGCTCGATCGTTCCAGATACGGCGTGACAACGCCTCGACCTTCTGAGGGATAGAATACCGTGTTCCGTTGTCAGGCAATCCGACAGCACGGTTCGGCACTCGTCGCGCATAATCCTTGATTGCATGAACCCCCATACAAACGTCCCGAAATCGCTGTTCGCCCATTTCTTGCAGTCCATCCTCGCTAAGCGCCTCTTGCAGGTGCGGAGCGGTGACGTTGAGCATCTCGTCTTCATGGTTCGGCGCCTTCGGTAACGCTTTCCACCAACGCAGCGTTTCATTCAGCGCATCGGCTCTACGAGATTTGTTTTCTTCGTAGGAGTTGGCATAGCTAGCCTTCGTTCCATCAACGACACGCTGGTAGTAATGAGCATGAAGGAATTGATCAGCTTGCGCGCCGGTAGGCGTCGAAGTGTTTACCCAAATCGGCCGGTTATCGGGGTCGGAGACAAGCTCTCCGATCTGGCGAAGCTCTTGCAGGGTCGCGTGCCACTCTGTGAGAAATTCATCTCGTTTGCGATCTGCCGCCTTCTTTTTCGTTGTTTGGACCAGCCCTGGCCATTTGTTGAAGCTGGGGCTTTGCCAGAAATCGGTAGCGTCCGGCCTTGATTTGCCGAGGATCGTCGCACGCTTTCGCATCTGTTCCGCAAGCTCATCCGTCAAGGGTGTCGATTTCTCGTGCAGAACTCGGAATAACTCCAATACATCTGCAGCCATATCGTCGGATACTTCCGCTTCGTCGAAGAAGCATCCCGCCTCAACGTTCGTATACCAAGCGCTACCCGTCAAATTGGCTGAACCGACATAGAGGCCTACCCCTCGCCACCAGATCACCTTTGCGTGGTGATGCTGCACCAGCCGACACGTTAAGGTTGGGGACTTCGCCTTTAGAAAAAAATCCAGCACGGGAATGCTGACCGCTACGTTTTCATCCAAGCGACCGTAAAAGCGGAGCGGGATGTTGTGTTTGGAGCACCATTCAAAGAGCAACGAATTGTCTGTCGCATAAGCAACAGCCGCCAAGACCTCTTCCGTGCCTTCGGCCGCGTTAAGCGTGATATTCCTCAAATAATGTCCATTGATGCCGCCCATAACCAAGTGCATCATTTCCCCCAAAAGCTCTGATCAAAAAACCCTCTACAGTCATAGTTTGGCGAGCCCAATCTCACCAGCCTTATGCACGCAAATACTGCTCGCATGGCACTGGCCGCGCGCAGATTGATTTGGCAACAGAGGCCGTTGGGTTTCAACGGGGAGTCCGAGACCCGTTTGGTTGAGCGGGCGAGAGCGGAATGGTAGTGGACGGATCGGAATGGCTATCCTGATCGGTGCCAATCGGTTGGCGAAAAGGCCTGTGGCTGAGAGCGACGGGGCGCGCAGTCTCCTTGGCCAAATCATAATCCTTGTGTCGGGGGTTCGAGTCCCTCCTCCGCTACCAAATTTTCCACGTGAAAATGCCGGTCTGAAGATCACTGAAATCCAATGTCTTGCGACGTTTGGAGGTTCGAGATGAAGCTCCGGTTCTCCCTCTTTTAGCCAGTGCTGTATCACACTTTTCGTGGGATCAGGCATGGAGCATATCGCGTGAAGGACCGGACGGCACTATGTCCAGTGTAGCTCGCCGCCGATCTCTGATTTTTTGCCAGCGGGTTTTAGAGCACAAGATATGGCCAAAAGCGGTTTTTTAGTTCATGTGTTTGCGCCTGTTCTAGGTGGGTAAGAACGACGCGGAGAAACAGGATGGGCGGTAGTTGGTGGTCCGTTGGAGGATTGCTCCTCGATTTTGTTGGCTTTGCAATCATAGCCGCTGAGCTGTTTCTCCAAACACGACTTGTCCTCATCGCCGAGATTTGCCGAAAATATGATGAATCTCTAAAGGTTCTCGGCGACGGAAATATCTTTCCCGAGTTTGATGGACAATCATGGTCTGACCTCCAACCAAAGGAGATGGACTTCGATGATCTCTCCACCAGGGTGAGGACGCACGTTGGACCGCCGTTCGAAGAGCTTTCTCAAAATCTGCTCAAATCAACCCGTCCGATCCGGTATTTTCGGGCACTAAAACTCCCTCCACTTGACGCCGCTCACTTCCGTAAACGCTATGGCGCCTCGCCATCCTCAGTGGAGGAGGTTCGCTGGCAACTGGCTACCGAGCGCTTTATCGACCCTTGCCTCGGCAAGTTGCGGATGTGGCACTCGCGGTTTCAGAACTTTGTTCCAGCCGCAATAATCTCAATTCTGGCCGGTTTCGCACTGCAGGTTATCGGCTCGTGGCCGGATTGATAAACCGCGATTGAGACGCCTTTAAAAGGTTCTCAATGCCCCGTTTGGCTACACCGTCAGCCCATATTGCGTCGCGATGTAATCGTAGATGTCGATCAGGTCACCCTCATTGGCAGCGGCAAGGATGTCCTTGTTGAACAGCATGATATCGGCGACCTGCCCGGAGAAGCTGGAGGCGGCCGGTGAATTCGCTGTGCCAAGATAGAGCGTTGTAAGGGTGAGCGTCGACGACGCTCCCGTTGCCTCCTCCGGTCCATTATTGTCGACTTCGACGGCCTGCTTTGCCGTCGATTGTACAAAGCTCGTGACACCTGCGTGAAAGGCCGTTGCCGAACCGACCACGCTCGTGCCGGTGCCGCTGCCAATACCGGACCCGGCAATGTAGTTTTTCAGAACCTCGGACGAATCGACAAACAGGGCATGGTCCGTATTGTTCGACAGAACATGCATGGCCGCTCCGACACCCGTTTCAGCACGCATCACAGCGACTTTCGACCAGGCTGTCCCGGCCCCCGCCGGCCACATGCCCGACCAAACCATGTGGTCCGGCCGTACCCGGTCGAAAAGCAGGGCAGGCTCTCCGTTAATCTGATTGGCTTGGTAGAGCGGGCGATTCCCACTCGTGGCCTGGTCGAACGTAGTGCCGGCGGAGGCTCGGCAGGCCCACGACGAGACGCGGCTCGAACCATCCAGCGTCAGATAGGATGCATCTGCGGTAAACCAGCCAAGCAGACCGGTGATGCCGGCGATGCGCTGCTGAAATGTCTGCAGCACCGGCAGCGAGGTATCGGTAAACGTGTCGTTTATGATGATCGATCGGCTCATTAGCTTACGCGCTCCTTGAAGGTCTGGCACCAATTTGCCAGCGTGAATGATGGGTCGGTGATGGATGCCTCAGTCTCACCGTCAATGAGATTGCCCCATGCGCCCGAATAACCTGACGCACCGGCTCCATCATAGGCGTAGAAGATATCGACGGTTCCTGGGTCGGTCGCGAGTTCAACCGTCACCTCGTCGGTGCCCGTAATGGTGACGCTGGAGATCGACACCGGAGTTCCCCCCGTGTCTGCTGCCGCGAAGCCGTAATCCGTCGCCGCAGCGCGGGTTGTAGTGTCCCATTGCAGCGATCCGCTTGGCACATCAAATGTGATGGTGACGGTCGTGCCAGACTTGGCCAGCGCGGAAGGACGCAACCCCGTCCATCCGTTGCCGGTGATAAACAGTTCGCGCCACGCACGCCCGAAATATTCTCCATAAATCGCGTATCCAGTCGCGGTCAAATGCACAGTGTCGACAAGCGGCAGCATGTACTTGGGAGCAGCTATCACAACATCAGAGCGGTCACGCGCCAACTCGTACTGAGCGATCTGGATGTCGTCGCCGGCCCCTGTTGTCGCGGCGCAGGTTTGACCGATCAAAAAGGTAAAGGCCGACAGGTTCGATGCCAGATATGCGGCGAAGTCCGCCTGTATGTCATCGAAATAGGTGCCGACATCAGTTTTCCATGTTGCTGCCGGTGTGGCGGCGGCGCGGTCATTCACACCGAGATCAAACAGGAAACCGCGAACGGCTAATGCACGCCCATAGATGGTGGCCAGAGCTGCGGCTTTTGCCATCACCGCCAAGCCGTTGGAATAGGGCGGCGTGCCCTGGGCGATATCTACGATCTTGGCTCCGGACATGCCGAAGGTGTTGTAGAGCCATGTGCGGAACGTTTCGCTGCCGTCGACCTCCGCCTTATGGAGATAGCGTATCATCCCGGAGCCCGGCGTCTCTCCTGTCGTACTTTCAACGGCTTCCTTGAGAGGCACAAAATCAAAAACGGCGGTTGGATCAAACGTTCCTGTATTGCCGCCCCGCGTCCCGCTATCGAACATGAAGGCGTGGTAGGGATAGGGCGCGGTCGTCGTCAGCGCACCCGGCGATCCGCCACCGACCGACAGGCTCTCCCCTGTGCCAGGAACAAATTCGAGCGGGCCGGCGGCTTCATACATCGCGGTTGTGGGGGTCTTGAGATCGTTGCGCTGTACATAAGACAGCAATGATCCTTCGCCGTCGGCCAAAAAGCGGTAGAGATTGGCGCCATGACGCTGGACCTGCATTGCCTTTCCCGGCCCGGTCACCTGATCCGGGTTGATCACCTCAATTTTTCCGGGCCGGAAACTGCCATCCGTCAGAAGGGCGAAGCCAAGATTGCCGCTGCTATCCTTCACACCCCACCAAGCGCGCGATCGGCCGACATATACCTCCTCGCTATTCGCGAGAAATTCTAGCGTTCCAACAACTGCATGGCCGGCGCGGTTGATGCCGAAGGCCAACCGGAGCTGTCCGTCGACTAACGCGTAGGGGTAGTCGGGATAGCCATCGAGCAGGCCGCTTCCCGCCAGCCGGTCGAGGTCGCTCTTTTCCGTTGTCGTAAAGGCTTTGTTTGTTTCGCCGTCTGATAGATCGTCGAAGGTGGCAATGTCCATGTCGGCGATCACAACGAAGGTCAGGTCCGTCGTGCCAAGCGTGATCGGCGTTGTAGTGCAGTGCCAAAGCTGGTTGGCGTGCGCGGCGCCGTTCTGCACCTTGACCGCTATTCCCTCCATCTCGGCGTCGCTGTCTGCGTCGACAGTACGTGAAGCTGCGCCCGATGACGGCACGTCATAGGGGCCGTTCTCCGACGCCGTCGTTTGGGCCTTGACCAGGATGCGTTCGCCCGCCGAAACAGTGTAGCCGTCATGCGTCGTGCCCGCGGCAATTCCGCCGCCGGCAATATCGACATTGGCCGTCGTCGCGCAGGCAACCGTCTCGGCGCGGTGATACCCAGCGCCGAAATTCTCCTCCAATATCAGCAATCGCGCATCATTTGATTCATCCGCGGCCTCCAATGCGTTGGCACGGCCCTCCAGCGCACCGGTGGCCGCTTCCACTTCCGATCCCCAGAGCTGAACCTCTTCCAGATCACCGCCGCGGGCCTCGCCGGCGGCGGTGGTCGGTTTGAATATTTCCGTCGCTTTTTTGGTGAAAACGCTCATGGCTTCCTCTTTTTCTTCAGCTCATGGTCCCGGTGGTGTCGGGTTGTAGGAGTTGACGACGGTGGCCGAGCTGGACGTGCCGTCGGTCGTCTTCACGACAACCGAATAGCTCCGGCCGGTCGGGTTGGTGTAACCCGCATCGCTGCTGACCTGGACATCCGGTTCGCCAGGCCGGATGTCGCCGCTGTAGCTGTAGCCGCTCGCACCGCCGCTACCGGTGATTTCGACCTCCACCGGCGCAATGTCCGAAGTGTCGGTCGTGATGGTGTCTTCCCAGTTGGAACCGTTGAAGGCCGTGACGATCGTCACATCCGGGGCTGGCGGCGTGCTGTTGTCGACAGCGAGCGCACCAACTTCAAGCAGGTCGGAAAAATATGATCCTTGCTCTTCGGCGTTGAAAAACCGCACCCTGAAGTCGGCCTGGTCGCCGGTCATGTCGCCGGCTGCAACGTAACCCAGCCAGAATGTGCCGGCGCCTTCGACGTCGCTCATCGATGCCCACGAATCCGGGTTGCCGGCCGTGTATCCCCGGTAATTGGCCTCGGCGACCGTACCGCCGGTCACCCCGGCGAACTTGACCCTGGTCTCGTAGGCGCCGCCGCCCGGATATTGCACCACGGCCGCCTCGCTCGGCGCGGCCGGCTGATCCAGCTTCGCCTCAAACTGGCGCGGCGGCAGTTGGCTCGGCGCCGCCGCCTCGTGCGTCGCCGGCGTCCACGGCTCGTCGATCAGTTCCTGCGGCCACACGGTAAACGGGATCTCGACCGTCCCGTCCTCGTCGTTCATGCGCGGCGTGCCGATCAGGCAGAGCATGGTCTCGCTTGACCCGTCCGCGTTGAACTCGGGAAACTCGATATCGGCAAAGCTGATATCCCACAAGGCGGCGCCGGCCTGGTTGGTCACGATCAAGCCGTGGTCGGCGCGTTTGAGCAGAAACTCGCGACGCGCCAGTTGCTGGGCCTGGCCGGCATCGGTGCAATAGGGAAACCGCGCGTCGTAGTAGATGTCGCCGACGCGGGTGACTTCGTCGTCGATCGTCGCCCACGCGATACCCGACATGTCGATGTCGATGATCTTGTAATAGCGCTCCGGCGACCAGTACCAGACGCGGCATTTGTTGGCCCGGTCCGTCGCTTCGGCGCCGTAGATGTAGTCGTAGTCGTAAATGTAGTCGGCTGGAAACGTCCGCTCGGCCGTCGGCGCATCGTCGACCAGCACCACCTGGATCGTGCCGTCGTTGGCCTCGCGCACGTCGCCGCCGATCGAGGAGACGAACGCCTGGGCGATCTCGACGCGCTTGTTCTCCGAAGCCCAGATGCCATGCGCGGTGGCCCGTTTGCGCGTGCCACCCTGCTTGGCCACCATGGCGTCGGCCCTGGTCGCTTCGGTTCCGATCGTCGTCCAGTCGAAACTGGCGGCCGAGAACCCCGGAAACTGCGCCAGCACATGCGCGGTATTGAGGATGCCGTTGTCGGTCCAGGCGGTCGCCAACGTGCGCGGGTCATAGACCGGTTCCAGCCGCGCAAGATAGGCCACTTCGGGAACGCCGGACTGGAAAAGCGTCTGGAACTTCGCGGTCGTGATCCCCGGCGAGATGAACTGCGCCGTCGTCTGGAAAATGCCCTGGCCCTTGTGCGCCGTCGTCCACTCGGAAAGATCGGCGACCGCGTTGGCATCGGCGGTCTCGGTGCCGTCGCCCGGCTGCCGGCGCAGATAGACATAGGAGCCGACGGGTTTCGACCAGGGCGGCGACGACACCGCGCCATCGGCCTCGACCGTCACCGGGCGATAGCCGAGATAGACGTCCTCGACGCCGTCGATTTCCCCTTTCATGTGGGCGATCATCCGGTAGCGATTGACCCCGGAGGTGTTGCCGTAGACCTCCAGGCCGCCGAGCAGGCCGCGTCCGACGCCGCGCAGCTCGGACCCGTCCGATGCGGTGAAATTCGACTGGTACTTGTCGGGCACCAGCGTCTGGTGCCCGGAAAACAGCGAAGCGGATAGCAGGTTCGCACCGACCGCCAGCGCGCCGAGCGCGATCTGGCCGATCAGGGCAATGTCGATCGGAACCGTAACGCCGGTGATCGAGGTGAACGCGCCGACCAGGGCAACGCCGACTGAAAATGGATCCGCCAGTGCAGCGCGGTTCATCGCCAGCAGCGACACACTGGCCAGCAGGGCAATGCGCAGCATCCGCCTCATGACGTAAAGCTCCATTGCGCGACGATGTTTTTCGGGTAGGGCGTTCGCCACGTCCAGCCGCCATCGGCGCGCCAGCCCCAATAGCCGGCGCCGGCGCAAATCATGCCGACATGGCCGTACCGGGCGGCATCGATGACGCCGACGCTGCCGCGTTCCGGATCGCCGGGCGAGGCCGGTCCCAGACACCGCTCCCATAGCGCCTCAAGGCTGCCGGCGTCCGCAATCAGCGCCTCGGCTTCTTCCCGTGAATGCCAGACCGGCAGGTCCGGCGTCACGCCATGCGCTTCGCGCAGGAACCGCGCCACCACCGCCGAGCAGTCGTCGACGCCCCATTCGATCCGCTTGCCGGCAAGCTCCGTCTCCAGCGCCAGCAGCGCGCGGCCTGTCCTGTCGATCACTCCCATGGTTCGACCACCTCGGTGCCGGCATATTCAAAATACTTGTCGCCGGGCCATTCGCGCTGGTGCCACCCGTCGGTGAACTGGCCGCCGAACGGATGGTTCTTGGCCAGCCACGGCCCTTCCAGATTGATGGTGATCAGCCTTGCGCCGGTGCGGGCGCTGGCATGACGGTGCGGGCGCGACAGCGAACCGGTGACAACGCGTTTCTTGGTTCCGATGATCTTCTCTGTCTCGGGATTGAACATCGCCCAGTAGAGGGTCGCCGCGCGGCCCTCGATGTCACGGGCGTTCTCGTGGATCGAACGCATGAAGGCATAGGACGGCGCGGCGATCGTGATCTGGATGGCGGTCGCCTGGGGAAACCGCGAGGCGTCGACCGCGCCAAGCGCCACGAACTGGCCGCCGGCCGGATCGTCCACACCGGTCCAGTCGTGCCCGTCCAGCGTCAGCGTGCCGGTGCCCTTGACGTAATAATAGGTGCCCGCCGCCAGATCGGCTTCCAGCAGCCAGGTCCGCGCCACATCCGGGCTCTGGCCCATCTCGTGCATTTCGGCTTCGGTAAACAGGGCCATCGCGTCTACCCCGTGAACCAGGCGCGCACGATCTCGTCCTTGACTTCCAGGAAGTCGAGATCGATCTCGGGCATCAGATTGCGGTTGTAGGGCAGCTTCGGCTCGGTCAGCAGCTTCATCGCCATGGTCGGCCGCATCGTCGCCCCGTCCGTCGCCGCGACCGCCTTTCTGAGCGGTGGCCAGATGCGGTATTGACCGGCGGCAAGGACTTCGGTCACCTCGTAGACCGCCAGGTGAAACGGGAAGAACCCGAACCGGTCGCCATCATCGAGCGACTGGCCCCAGTGGTCGCTGCCCAGGACGACGCTAGTGTCTCCCTTTGCCGCGGCGGCCCCGGCCGTTTCGGTCGGGTAACGCGCCGACCAGCCAAGCCCGTTCGACCAGTACTCGCCGTTCGACCAGGTCTGGACCAGCGGCCCTGAGGCGCCGGCTTCTGCCCGTGTCATGATTTCCGGCTCCTGCCAGGGCACCCGTGTGGCATTGGCGCCGCCATGCTGGGCCGTGATCCAGCCGCGCACCCGCCTGGCCTCGGCGCCGCGCATCTCCGGCAACGTGATCCGCACGCGCCACAATCCGAACGGTGAGCGCACCGTCTGTGCCAAGCCTGCGAAACTGAAACCGCCACCGGCCCCGATCGTGCGCGGACCCTCAAGGATTGCGTAATTCGCCCACTCGACCCCGACGGGCCAGTTCAGCAGCCGCGCGGTCATGGCCGGGTTCCCCGCGTGTTCGTCCGTTGTGCCGCCGACTGGGCGATCGCGGGCACCTGCTTGCGCAACCGGCCGGAGGACGCCTCGGCCTCGCTGCGCGAAACCTCTCGGACTTCCGGCATGATGTTGAGCGCGCCGTCGGTGGCGAGCCCGAAGGTGATATGCGTGCCGCCGCCGCCGCCCATCCGCCTGAGCGCCGAATTGGGCAGCACACCGGCGCCGTTGGGTGTCCCGAACACCGGTTCCGGGCCGCGATCGCCGACAATGCCGAAACTTCCCGGCGGGATCAGCCCACCCTCGGCGAAGAAGCCGGAGAACAGCCCCGAAATCAGCTTGCCCAGACCGCCGAACAATCCGCCAAGGAAACCGCCACCGCCGGACTTGCCGCCCGAACCGACATTGGCCAGCGAAAGGTCGAGCTGATCGATGGCGTCCAGCATCTTGTTGAAGATCCGGTCGGCGATCTTGTCGAGCGCGTTCAGTCCGGCGTCGCGGAAGGCTTCCCAGAAGGTCTTGCCCTCCTTCAGCCCCGATCTCAGGTCGGAGAAAAAGCCGCGAAACACGTCGCGCCGGAACTCCAGGCTGTCGGCCAGCGCCCCGGTCGCGGCTTCCGCTTCGGCCATCTGCTGTGCGAGATTCTTCAGCTCGGCGACCTGTTCCGGCGACAGTTTGATGCCCGCGCGCTTGGCCTCGTTCAGCAGCTCGTGTTCGTAGCGCAGCGCGGCGGCGGCCAGTTCGGTCAGGCCAAGCGCCTGTTGCTCCGTCTCCTGCGCCGCGATGAACTCCAGGGCAGAGGCCGTCAGTTCCTTGTACTCGTCGTCCGCAGACTTGCCGCCCTTGCCTTTGCCGCCGATGGCGAGATCGGCGAATTTAAATGGGGGCGTCGTCGTTTTCGTTTTTTCCGGCGGCAGGTCGGGATGAAAGTCCGGCGCCGGGCCCGGCGCGCCGGGCGTCCCCTTGGGCGTCCCAAAGATCCCGGCCGGGATATCGGCGCCGGGTTTAAGCTCGCGACCAAGGATGTCGTGTGTCTTTGCCCATTCGGCCCATCCTTTGAGTTTATTCCACCATCCACCAAGGGTCCGCATCCAGCCGATCGTGGTCCGGATCGCGGTGACAATCCAGCCAAACGCCGTCACGATACCGCGCGCCATAGCTTCCGCATCGGCGACAAAGGACGGATCATTGAGCATGTCGGCAAAGGCCTGGAGCTGCGGCAGGAGATCGTAGGCAATTCGCGTGATGACGCCTTCAAACCCCTTTCGAACGCGGCTCATTGTGTCGTTGAACACTTCCGCGCGCTTGCCCATGTCGGTCGAGATCACGATGCCGAGCCTGTTTGCCTCGTCGGCCATGTCCTTCAGGCCGGTCCGCCCCGCGTTCAGCATCGGGATCATCGTCGCGCCGGCGCGCCCGAAGATCCTCAGCGCCAATGCGGTCTTGTCGGCGCCGTCCTCCATGCCGGCGAACCGCTCCGCGATGTCCGCCATCACCGCGTCGGCCGAGCGCAGCGCGCCCGACGCGGTGACAATCTCGATTCCCATCACCTGAAATGCCTTTGCCAGCGTCTTGTCGGCGCCTGTGGCCGCCTGGCCCATATTGTAGCCGAGGCGCTGCAATCCGTTCGTGAGTTCCTGCAGGCTAACGCCGGAAAGATCGGCCGCCCAGGCGAGTTCCGACAGCGCCTCCGTCGTCACGCCGGCCTTCTGCGCCGATTTGCTCATCGCATCCGCATGGTCGATCGTCCGCTTGACCATGTAGCCGAGCGCCGTAGCCGCGCCCGCGGCGGCAAATGCCAGGTTCTTGCCAAGGCGCAGCGCCTGTTTCGCGACCGCGTCGAACCGCACGCCAAGGCCGCGCGCCTGCCGTTCGGCGGCGTTGACGCCTTTGGAGAAACCGCGGTCGTCGGTTCTCAGTTCGAGCAGGGCTTCGCCAAGCCGTTCACCCACCGGTTTCCTCCCTGGCGGGCGCCTCGACCACCGCGATCCCCATTGCCGCCAGCATCGCCGGGCTGGCCCGCGCGGCGCGCCGTTCCCCGCCAGCCGCGCGGCGTTCCAGCCGCCTCACGGCATCCATCATGTCCGCCTTGTCCAGATGTGCGCCTCCGATCGCAGCCGCGTTGATTGCCGCGAGCTGTTCCTCGGCCTGCAGGCGCGGCAGCATGGCGACATAGGCCCTCACGAGCGCCGCCGGCGCTTCTTGGAGCCACCAGCCTGGCGAACCGCCGAAGAACCGCTGGAGGCGGGGGAGGACCTCTCCCCAGTCGACCGGTTCATCGCTTTCAGCGTCGCTCCCGCCGCGGCGACCTGGTCGCCGAGCAGGAGCCCGGTAAAAACCGCGATCACCCGCATCCTGTGCGCGCTGGTGAGCTTCGCGGCGACATCGTCCGGCACGCCGGTCATGATCCGCGCCGCCACCGTGTCGATCAGCGCGTTAAGTTCCTCGCCTCTCTCCTCGTCCTGGCAGAGCGCCTGGATTTCGCGGCCCCAGTTTTCGAACCGCTGCGTGTCGAGAATCGAGAGCTCGTCAGGCGACAGGATCTCGTACGACTTGCCGTCGATCGCGATCGTTGGGCGCTCGATCAGCGTCGTCAGATCAAGAAGCGGCTGCCGCTTTTTCGTTTCGGCCATGGATGTCTCCTTCGCCCTGGTGAATGACCTTGATGCCAAGCGCCCGGCACCGCCTTTCGATTTCGGCCTGGCGTTCGCGCGCCGCGCGCGCCGCCTGCCGGTGCCTGCGCGCCTCCCGCTTGTGCTGGTCGGCCTCACGCCCCAGCCGCCGGTGCTCCTCGATCAGGCCCGCGCCGTCCATCCCTAGAGCGCCGTCTGGTGCTGGGTGATCAGGAGGCCGAAGCGTTCGTCGTCGGAGGCCGCGTTCGGGTCCTCCAGCACCGTGAATTCGAGCGCGAGGCCAACCGGATCGCCCTTCTTGAACACCGCCTCCGGCGATCCGGACTGGTAGCAGCGCGGGATCTCGTATTGCGAGTTCCAGCTCGCGCCATAGGGCGAGGCGCTGCCGCGGATCAGCAGCGCCATCGTCGTCGTCTGCAAGCCCTGACTCAGGCCCAGTTTCTTGTAGCCGGCCGTGCCGGCGCCGGCGGCCGTCGTCGTCACCGTGTTGCCGTTCATCGCGTGAAGATACTGCTCCAGCGTCATGTCCATCAGCGTGAGGCGGATCATGAGATCCTCCTCGATGCGGAAGGCCTTGCGCGGTCCCGTGGTGCCCGCCGCGCGCGTCTTGGAAAACGCCTGGCTATGCGCGACGGTGACACCGTCCTCGGTGTAGTTCTCGTCGCCCGACGTACCGATCAGCGCCCAATTGCCGGCCGGCGCCGCGTCGATCGCCGGAAAGGCCTCGCCGACCGGCGCCCAGTAGACATCGAACGGTGCGGCGATGATTTCATAAGGATCCATGGTGTGTTTCTCCTGTTGTAGCCGTTATGCCGCCGTCTTCAGCGCGTAGATCACCTGGAAGGCCTGCGTCACCGCCGGCCAGTTCGTCTCCGCGTCGCGCAGCGCCAGCCGCCCGCCGGCTTCCTCGGCCGAGTGGATCAGCACGTTTTCTCCGTCGACATCGACGATCTGCCGCCGCGCGCGCTTGAGCGCGGCGAAGACGGCCCGCGAGATCCTGCCCGCCTCGTAGGGCGTCTCGCCCCAGGAGATGGCGTCGATACGTTCCCCCGTGATCTCGCCATAGCCGCCGGCAAGACCGATGCCGCCGGACGGGCGGATCACCACGCCCTTGCGCGGCATGCTGGCGGCCTCCTCTTCCGGCAGTTCGATTCCGAACACGCGCGTGCCGACCAGGCCGCTTACATCGGCGTCGGCCTTGAGCAGCGCCACCACGGCGCCGATCATGTCGGCGGCAATCATCGCTTGCCTCCCTGCGCTTCGAAGGCACGGCGGATGCGTTTCGCCAGCTTCGGATATTCCTTGTCCGCCGCCGGCCTGAGATAGGGCCTGGCCGGCATCTTGACCTGGCTGGCCACCACGAAGGTGCCGTCGTCGGCGCGGAACATCAGCGCCTTCGCGCGCACCGGCTTGATGATGCCGCCCAGTTCGTGGATCAGCGCGTAACGTACGTCCTTGGATCCCCAGACGCCCTTGACGCCGCCGCTGGCGGACTGCGCGGCCGCAGCCTCGGCAATGTCGATCGAGCCTTCCAGCACGCCCGTCCGGTTGTTCCAGTCGTGATTGCGCTTGGCTTCGGTGACGCAGGCCGCCATGGTGGCGTTGACGCCCTTGATCTGCGCGGCGCGCATCTTCTTGCTGACCTGCTTTCCAAGCCATTTCACCGCCATCACCCGACCCTCTTCAAGGCGGCTTCGAGGTGCGTGTGCTTGCGCTGCACCGGGCCTTCCACGCGCAGGCGGCCGGCAATGATCTCGTTGCCCTGGCGATCGGTGACACTGGCGATCTCGTCGTCCTCCACGATGTCGGCGCCGAGCGCGAACATCGCCCGCATGTCCTCGATCATCGCCGTGCGCTCGTCGCCGACCAGTTCGCGGCTGGATCTCGACCAGACGAAGCAGGCCAGCGTCGCGTGCGCGGCAAACACCGGCGCGACCGGGTTGCCGTAGGGATCGGTGCCGGTGGCCGTGTTGCGCTCGACCGCCGCGCGCATGGTCAGTCTGCCGGCGACCGGATTCATGCCAGCACCATGCCCGCGCGGGTTCCCAGCGCGTCCAGGATGCGTTCACGCTCGGCCTTCGGATCGCCGAGCGTGAAGGAATAGTCGCCGGCCTTCTCGCTCTTCAGCAGCCCTCTGCTCGACAGGTCGAGCGCCATCAGCTTGATCACCGCCTCGTCGCGGGCGGCCTGAGTGATGTCGGCCGGCGTGTAAGTCACCTGCACCAGCGGCGCCCAGTATTCGCGGCCATTGGTGCCGCCGGTCAGCCGCTCGATCGTGCGGCCGCCATGCATCACCCGATAGTCGGCGGCAGCCAGCGCCGTCTCGTCGGCCGCGTCGCCGGTATTGCCCGGGTCGATCTCGACGATCGCGACCGCCTCGCCGGTGTCGATCGGCCGGTTGAGCCTGAGCGTGCGCGCCGGGCGCGAATGCGGATCGGACAGGTCGCCCAGATGCACGGTGATCGCGCCGGCCGCGCCGAACCGCGCCACGATCTCGGCGACGATCGCGTCGATCATCGCCTGCAGCTCGCTGTCGGAGAGATCGCTTCCCGTGCGTTCCTTGACCCGGTCGATGAGTGCCATTCACGCGCTCCTCAATCGCCGGTCGGCGATGTGTTGATGGTGAGGCCCCCGCGATTGTCGGCGCTGCCCCGATCCGCCAGGGTCTTGGCCTGATCGATCCAGCGCTTCAGATCGTGGGCCTTGACGCCAAGCGAAGCGAAACGGGGATCCGCGAACTCGAAAGCCGACAGCGCGGCAAAGCTGGTGATGCCTGCCTCGGCGAGCCTGGCGGCCGTCGCCGGCCCGATGCCCTTGATCGCGGTCAGATCGTCACCCTCATCCTGAGGAGCCGGCGAGGCCGGCGTCTCGAAGGACTTGTCCTCGCCGTCCTTGCGCCGCTTGTCCTCGCCGTCCTTGCGGGATTTGCCGTCCTCATCCCGAGACGCGCGCCCAGCATGCTTCGACGGCGCATTGCCGTCGACGAGACCAAACATCTCGGCAGCGCTGGCGGGGATCTCGTCGCCCGGAGCCGCGTAAAGGAAAGCGGCGTCGCTGTGCCCGTCCGGCACGAGACGTTTCCTGTCGGCGGTCAGCCAGAGTCGTTCCTGGGCTTTCATGTCGTCCTCCGTTATGCTGGCAGCGGTTCGAGGTAGAACAGCACTGCCTTGAAGGCCCCGGCCGTCAAATCGGCAGTCGCGATCGTCAACACGATGTCGCGCGCTGCCGTCGTCTTGACGCTGTTTGCACCCGTGAAATCCGGTACGACCGATTTGCGGCCGGTCGTTGACCAGGGCGCTCCTGAGACGGCCGCTGCGGCGACGAGATCGTCCGCACCCTCGACCTTGACGGCCGCGGTCGCCGCGCCACCCGAAGTGAGCGCAGCGGTTACCTCCACAAAACCACCGATGACGATGGCCCCGGAAGGAACGCCGGCAACACCCATCAGGTCGATATCGCCCTGGGCGCCGCCATCGACGGCAAAGTCGTAGTCGCCGCGCGCGACCTTGATGGCGCCGCCATAACCGACGCCCTCGTTTGCGGCGCGGGTACCCTCAATCACTGACATGCCACGTCTCCTGTTGATGGCCCGCGCCGCTCGCGCGACGCGGGCTGTGCCGCGCTGAACGCTAGAGCCCGGTGACCGAGCAGAACGCGGCCGGGCGGAAGAAGACCAGCGCGTAGCGCATGTCGCCGCGCACGGTGCGCTTGCCCTCGACGAACTGGGTGCCGGTGAAGCCGATCTGGATGTCGACGCCCTTCTTCTCGAAGGCCGATACCCAGGCCGGCTGGAACGAGCCGACATAGCCGGTGCCCGCCGAATCGGCGTCCTGCTGAACGATCGGCAGGCCCCACAGCCGCTCCGGACCTGCCTCCGACGGGCTGCCCCAGATATAGACGCCGTCGGCGGTCCTGAGCAGGCGCACGCCCTGCCAGTCGGTCGGGTGCATCAGATGATGCGTCGGGATCGCGCGGCCGGTCAGCCGGATCTTGGTCATCGCCTTGTAGAACGCATCCGGCACCGGGTCGGCGCCCTTGGCCTGCGTCTGGATCCCGACGACGTTTTTCAGACCGCGCAGGTTCGGCGTGGTGCCGTTGCCGACCAGGCATTGCCCGTCGAGGCGCTGGCGAAGCCCGAACATCAGCCGGCTGTTGATATAGCCGGCCATCATCGGCGCATCCTCCAGCTGCTCGTCGGTGACGGGCAGGCTGTCGGTGATCTTTTCCAC
This sequence comes from Notoacmeibacter sp., assembly GCA_019912385.1. Lineage (GTDB taxonomy): Bacteria > Pseudomonadota > Alphaproteobacteria > Rhizobiales > Rhizobiaceae > JAIOIW01. The sequence goes on from JAIOIW010000117.1 coordinate 72,394, forward strand.
CGGAGAGCTCTTCTCCGTGAAGGCGAAGGTCGATTCCGCGAAGGTCGCGCCTTCCGCCGTTTCCGCCGCCGCGTGGGTGCGGGTCGTTTCCTCCATGTACTTGATCGACTCGTAGCCGGTCTGGAACATGGGAATGATGTCGAGCAGCTGGATCGGACGCGTGACCGCCTCGGTGAAGCCGGGCATGCGGATCGATTCCGGCGCGTAACCGGCGCTGGTCTCGAACAGCGTCTTGGAGCCGAGCGTCTCGAATGCGGCGCCCTTGGCCAGCATGTCGGACGGCCAGACATCGTCATAGGCAAACGAGATGCCGCCGGCCGCGCCCTTGGCGGCCCATTCCTGGTAGCTCTTTTCCTCGGCGATCATTTCGCCGATCGATTTGATCCGCTCTTTTGCCGACGGGTGGTTTCCCGGATCGGCGAAGGGCGGGCGCTTGCCGGCCTTCTCGCGATCGGCGTGGCGTTTGGCGGCGACTTCGGCCGCCTCAAGGCCCTCGGCCTCCTTGGCCAGTTCGTCGAGCTCGGCGCTCTTCTCGTTGACCTTCTCGACGATCTGGGCGGTGGTCTTCAGCTCGTCGCCGAGACATTCCTTGATCGTGTCGGGCTTGACCTGGCGAAAGTCGTATTTGCCGTCGTCGGTCTTTGCTTCCGAAAACACCTTGCCGAGGGCGTCCTGGCGGGCGGCCAGTTTCTCGCGGAGCTCCTTCACAGTCGACATGCGGTTCTTCCTCTTGTCTGCGGCGGTTGCATCCGCCAATGGTTGTGTTCACAATGCATCGGTCGATCCCGCCAATGCGCCCCGGAAGCGGTTCCGGGCGTTTCAGTCTTGCGGCAGATGGCGCCGCGCGGCGCGGTACGCCTGGCCGGCCATCAGCCGCTCCACCAGTGTCTCTTCCGCCTCCGCCGCCTCGATCACCGCGCCGAGCCCGCCATGCAGATCGGCGAGCTGCTTGAGGCCGGCCGCCGACAAGGCGGTCGGATCGGCCCTGACTGCCGACAGCACGTCGGCAAGGTCGCCGGTCAGCTGCTCGAACCGCTCGCCCTTCAGCGTTGCGCTTTTCATCGTCAGCGTGCCGGTATTGACGCCTGCGCCCTGGACCACGGGCGAGACCTCGAACACCTTCAACCGTTTCAGCACCCGCACGCGATCGCCGTCGCGGTCCTCGTAACCGGCATCCAGCACGCGGAACCCGTAGGACCATTCCTGAACCGGCGCCGAGCTGCCTTCGAGGCTTTCCAGGTCGAATTTGAGCGCCGCGTGCCATTCCTTGCCGGCGGCGGTATCGAGGTTGAGATGAAGCTCGGCCAGCGCCTCGTTGCCGCTCTCGAACACGCGGGCCTTGCCGAGCGGTACCGTCTGCCAGTTGTGGCCGGCGAGGATCTGGGTCCATTGCTCGCCGTCGCCGCCGAACGCGCCCGGCGCGTATGTGTCGCCGTCATGATCGATTGCCGACAGGGTGGCGATACGGGCCAGCCCCTTGCCTGCGTCGTCCATCGCCTTCAGCGCGATGCCGGTCTTCCTGCACTTCATTCCTCGTCCTCCTGGAAATACGGCGCGAATGACAGCGTGCCGTTGGGATGTTCTTCGGCCGCCATCGCTTCCGCCTCGGCGGCCGTCACCACAATGCCGTCGCGCGCGATGTGGTCGGGGTCCGAGCGGTCCGGACCGAGCCGGCCGTCGAACACGGTCAGTTGCCCGGCGCCGGCCGAGCGCGCCATCTCGATGGTCGAGACGTTCTGGGCGAACTTGGTTTCGGTTCGCGCGATGGTCAGCGCCCGCTGCTCCACCGAGGCCCACGGCCCTGCCTCGACGTGACCGGCGATGCGCTGGGCAAGCTGCACCGCGCCCTCGCCCTCCGCGCGGCCTTCGGCGATCGCATCGAACAGTGCGCGCCTGGACTGCTTGCCGAGATCGACCAGGCCGGAACGGCGGCCACCGGCCTGCGCCACGGCGCGCGCGACCGGATCGGGCAGGCCGGTGGTGATCCCGACCAGCTCGCCGGCCTTGGCCACTTCCTTGGCCACCTGGAGGTAATGCGCCTCATAGAGCTGGCTGAACGATCCCTTCAGCGCCTCGATGTCGAGGCCGGCAAGGATCCGCTCGACCAGCAGTTCGTCGGCCTTGACTTCGCCCTGCGACCGCGCGGCCTGTCCGAGATCCTCGGCGTCGAGCAGCGGACGCGCGGCTTTCTTCGCGCTCTTTCCAAGTGCGGTGAAGAAACTTGTAAGCCGCTTTTCCGCCGCTGCCCTCAGGCTGTCTTCCATCCGCACCAGCGCCCGGACATAGCCGCGCTGCGCCTGGCTTGGCCGCCGGCGCGCCTTGGCGCCCGTCTTGCCCGGATCGTCCGGTACGGCGACCGGCCGTGCCGGTGCGCCGGCGGGGACCTCGATCGCCGAAAACGGGCGCAGATAGATCCGGTGGCTGTCGTCGACATCGAAGCCGGTCGCCTCGCGCGCCTCGGCCACCATGAGCCATCCGCCCCTGACGCCGGTGTCCACGCGCGTGAACAGCTTGTCGAGTTCGTCCTGCAGCGCCTGCACGTCCGAGACGTCGAACTCGGCCTCCTCGCCGGCGGCGCGTCCTGGTGGGGCGAAGTCCGGCAGCAGCGAGCGGCTGATCTCGTCGGCGAACACTTTCAGGATCGGCAGCACGCCATTGGCCCAGGCGAGCTTGCGCATCTCGGTCATCGTCGCCCCGACCTTGGCGGTCTGCAGCCCGGCGCCGAACCCGACGATCGCCGCCGGGATCCCGAGCGCCGCGCAGACCCGCTCCTCGGCCACGTCTCGCACCGCCGACAGATCCATCTGTTGCGGGTTGAATCCGTATTCCTGGACCTTGGTCGCCCCGCCCATCACCAGCGGCGCGCCGCGATTGTCGCCGCCGAACGCCTGGCGGAACCAGGCCTTGACCGATTCGACATCCTCGGGCGCCGGCTGCGCGCCGCCGTCCGGCGAGATCACGACGCCCGGCACGCCCTTGTTGCGCAGCAGCGCGGCGGTGAAGTTCGACGCTTCGAGATCCATGAAGATCTCGCGGATCACGTTGTGCAGCGGCGACAGCCCCTTGCGCGGGTTGCGCGGATCGACGCCGTGCCGGAAATGCACCACGTCCTCGATCTCGATGCGCACCGGCACGATGCCGCCGCCCGGCCGGTACTCGTAATGCGATATGAACACCGAGCCGTCGGCCGGCCATTTCGGCTCCATTGCCCAGTGCGGAACCCACCACAGCTCGACCGGCCGCCCGACGCCGTTCCGCACCTTGATCCAGTAGGCGTTGCCGTCGGTGAGATAGGACAGCGTCGTTGCCGCCCACAGATGCACGTCGCCGAAATGCGGATTCGGCTGTCTGACCAGCGCCGTCATCCTGTGGGACGCCTGCTCCTCGACCGAGCCGTCCTGTTTGCGCTTCACCACGCGCAACCTGGCCTCCGGAATGGCCCGCTGGACCCATTGCACCGGCGCCATCACCACCGAGGCGTCGATCTTGTCGCCGACTTCCTTGGCGTAATCGATCCGCGTGCGCTTGAGATAGCCGGCCACGAACGGCATCGTCCCGGGATGGCGCATCGCCGACAGCGCCTTGGTGAGCCAGTTGGCCATCAAAGCCCCCTTTCCGGAGTTATTGACGCAAACGCGGTCGCCGGCTGGCAGCAAGGATCAAATTTGAAGGGCTTTGGAAGCCCGTCAGCGCGCAAACCGGCCTTGGCGCGTGTCACCGCCTGTCCGGACCCTGCCGCGACGCTCCTGCGCGCCTCCAGAAAAACCTCACCCTGAGCCTGTCGAAGGGTCATGCCGGGATCCATCCGTCCTCCAGTTCATTGTCGCGCGGCGGCGCGGGCGGATCGCCGACCGGCCGCCATGGAACCTGGTCTGCGCGGCCGGCGGCATTGATCGCCAGAAACAGCGCCCAGGTCCTGTCCGCGTGGTCGTCGTCGCGCTCGGCGACGAAACGCGGTGTGCCGGTCGGCGATGACACCTTGCGCACCTTGTGCAGATCGGCGCGGTATTTCGCGTCGCCCTGGGGAATGCGGATGCGGCGGTCCTCGAAGGCTTCCTTGCCGGCCGTCGCCATCACCAGTTTGGAGGAGCTGGTAAACAGCACGCCCTCGACCCGGCTGCGGTAGCGCCGCTGCGCGTCCTCGACCACCTTCTCGCCCATGCCGGTCTGGTCGATGCAGGCGCGGGCCACGTTGTAGCGCGCCATCACGTCGTCGAACGCCTCGTCCATCTGAGCGAAGGTCGCGCGCTTCTGCTCGATGCGTTCGCGCTCCCACAGCACGTCGCCGACTTCCTCCAGCACCGTGATGACGTGAAGGTCGTTTCGTCGGCCGATGTCGCGGCCGACATAGCAGACACCGCCCTGGTATCCGTCCGGGTCTCCGGCAGCCTCGTCCTCGACGCTGGAGATCAGGTCGTAGGACAGCCAGGCCGACGCCTCGTCGAGCCATTGCAGCTCGTATTCCTGCGACCAGGCATCCTCGTCGGCGAGGCCGGCGCGCAGCTCGTCGATATCGCGCGGCAGTCCGTCGCGCACGGCCCGGTAGATGTCGACGATGTGCTTCGACCAGGTGTCGCCGTCCGACGTCATCAGCTCGTAGAACTTGTTGCCCTTGCCGTTCGGCGTCGATGTCACGCGGATTTTCCAGCCCGCCGAGATCACAGGAAACAGCGCTTTCCAGATCTCGTTCGAATCCTTGTGAAAGGCGAACTCGTCGAGGAAGCAATTGGCCGAGAAACCGCGCGCCGTGTCCGGGTTGGCCGGCAGCCCGGTGATCCGCGAGCCGTGCGGCAGCTCGATCTCCAGCGCCCGGTAGGAGCCCTCCGCGCCCTCCCAGTCATATTCGGCTTCCTGGAAGGCGAGCCCGTAGGCCTGGGCGTGGCGCTTGACGCCCTCGTTCATCGCCTCGCGCGCCTGGCGCTCGCCGCGCGACAGGATCACCCAGCGCGTGCGCCGGCCGGCGGCCGCGTGTTCGAACGCGTCGTCGACCGTCTCAAGCGTCGTGGTGAAGGTCTTGCCGGTCTGGCGCGCGAACATGCCGATCTTGAACCGCGCGGGGTCGAGGAGCCACTCGCGCTGGTAGGCATAGAGCGGGACAGCGGGGCCGGTCATCGTTCGAATATCCCGTAAATGTCCTCGCGGATACGCCGCAGCACGTCTGCGCCATCCTTGCGCCCGCCGCTTTCCATCGCCGCCTCGGCCGCGTCGAACGCCTGGTCGACCTGGTCGCGGGTTTCGCTCTTCGCCTTCTGGCGTTCCCCGGCGCTCATCCGCTGCGCAGACAGCAGGGCCGCGAGCGCGCGGGCCATGTCGAGGATCTCCTTGGGCCTGGCATCGCCGGTGACGTTGAAATTGTAGATTGCCGTCTTCAGCATCTGCACCAGCATGATGGTGAAATCGTCGGCCTTGTCCGGGCCATAGGCCTCGGCGAAGGCGGATGTCATCGCCATCGCCTCGTCATAGCCTGCGAAGATCTTGCGCTTCTTCAGCGCGTAGCGGCCGAACGCCGAACGGGAGATCGGCCCCAGGCCGATGACGGCGAGGCGATCGTTGAACTCGAACAGGATATCGTTGTCGGTACGCCGGCCGGCATTGAGCTCGTTGATCGCCCAGTTGATGTCGGGCGTTGCCGCCTCCGGCAGCAGCTCGATCGACGACAGGCGGTGCGCCTCGGCCATCGCCTCAAGCCTCCGGCGAGGGACGCGCCACGCCTTCGATCACCGATCGGCGTTCGACATGGTCGAGGCCGGCCCTGGTGATCGAGGCGATCATCACGGTTCCGGCCTCGATGATCGTGACCGCGCCAAGATCGTCGAGCGCCCGCAATTGTGTGCGCACCCAGTCGCGGCTCTTGCGATAGCCGAAGCCGTCGAGCACGCTGGTCAGGATGGTTTCGTTGAGCCGGCCGTCGGTCTGGTGCGCCAGCTCCTTCAGGATCACCAGCCTGGCGTCGGCGCGCAGATGTTCCTCGAAGTTCATGTCGTCTCTTTCTTGTTCAGATAGTCTTCGACCCGGCGAACCGCCCGGTTGACGCCGGTCACACTCTCGTCGAGCCGTCCGATCGATCCCTTCACGTCGGAGAGCGACAGCTTGAGGTCGTTGACATCGTCCTTTGACGGCAGGTGGCGCAGTTCCTGTTCAACCGACTGGATACGCCGGTCATGTGCCACGACGGTTGTCTTGAGGCTGCTGATCGCTGTCGCATTCTCTTTTGCCCCGGAGCCAAAAAAGGTCTTTGCGTGACCGAGAAGCGCAATGACAGCCAGCGCCGCCGTGACCCATGGAATGATCGCTGCAAGATCCATCAACGCCCCCTCGATCGGCTTTCATATGCGCCTTGACAGCCGACGCAGCGCGTCGCGAAGGGCGCGGCCTTGCGCCTGGCCGCGTCGATCGCCTCGCCGCAGTCGGCGCAGACGTCGGCGCCGGTTCCCGTTACGGCGGCGCCGACACGGGCGATGCCGGCCGCCGTCTCGGCGGCGACGAAGGCCTCGGCGCGCTCGATGTCGGCTTCCGTCGCCCTCACCGGACCGCCCTCCGCCAGGCAGCGAACAGCTTGCCGTGGCAGGTGCGCAGGTATCGCGCCTGCTCCTGGACGCCGATCATTTCGGGATCCCCCGCCATGCGTTCGACCGCCTCGCACTCGTGGCGCAGCGCATTGGCCAGCGCCGCGACCTCGTCGAGGTCGAGCTCGATCATCAGGACCGTCTTGTGCGACGCCCCCCCATTGGTCGGCAGCACCCTCACTGCGCCACCCTCTCGATCGTGGCCGGGTCCGGCCACCACAGCTCCACGGTGAGGCAGACAACAGCCAGGAGCGCCATGGCGCCGATGATGGCGCGTTCCCACCCGGTCACGAGCGCCTCCAGCCGGCCACGGCGCCGGCGATCGACTTGCCGAATTCCTTCACCGTGTGGCCGCCCATGTAGAGGGCGAGAAACCAGCTGGTCAGCGTCAGCATCGTGCCCAGGTCGATCGCCTCGATCGGTGCGACCGCCGAGCGGTTGAACAGCGGCACGAAGATCAGCCGCCAGATCCAGAAGATCGCCAGCAGGTACATCCAGCCCGGCCGCCAGGCCCACTGGATCACGTTCTCGCTTTTCGCCTCGGTCTCGGCGAGTGCGAACTGGCCCTCCAGCCCCGCTTTCCAGACCTCGGCCATTTCGGCCTCTGTCTCGGCGATCGCCTGCTTGACGGCATCCGGGTCGGATTCGGCCAGGCCGGGCAGTCCCTCCTCGGTCGTGCCGGCCTTGGTCGCGATGGTGCGGATGATGGTGCCGGCGATCTCGCCGCCCTTCCTGCCGATCGCTCTGGTGAGAATGCCCTCGATGATCGGCGCGCCGATCTCCTTGGCGAGCACGGCGATGATGCCGCCTGCAAGCAAGCTCATGTCAGCTTTCCTTTTCCATGAAAGGCAGCGCGTCGAGATCCATGCCCTTGCCTGTGATGACCATGCAGGCGGTGCCGTCCGGCGTCAGTGTCAGGACGGTAAAGCTTGTTCCCGCCGGAGCCGCGAAGATGCGCATGGCCAGTGTCTCGTCGATCAGGCCGCCGCCGATATCGCGCTCCTGGAAGTCCCTTTCCAGATAACGCGTCATTGTTTCGAACGGCGCGCAATGCGCCGCTTGCGCTGAGCCGCTGGCAATCCAGGCGCCGAGTGCTATGGCAGTCACGAGTACCGCAAGAAGGATGGAGAAGAAGCCGCGCGAGCAGCCATCCGGAGCGCGTGTCATGCCCGTTTTCCTTTCCTGGCAAGGCTCGCGAGCGCGAGCTTGAGTTCGTCGCGGTACCGCCAGGCGAGCCAGCCTCCGGCAATGACCAGGACGGCGAGCCCGCCCCACAGCAGAAGATCGCCATAGCCGGTCGCGTCGACAGTCGTGTCGGCGCCGCCGGCCGCCGCCGTTCCGCCGCCGCCCGCACCGGTCCTGGCCGCCTTGCGCTTGAGATCGATCACGCGCTGAAGCTGGTCGAGCGTCGCGCGGCCGAGCACGCCGTCATTGTCGAGCTGCTTGTGCTGGCGCTGAAAGGTCAGCACGGCCGCCTTGATATGCGGGTCGTTCCTGTCGCGCCAACGATTGCGGTCGAGGAACCCAAGCTGGACCAGCCAATCCAAACCCTGCCCAAAATCATCATCACCGATCCACCAGTCGGGCATGGCGCGCTCGATCGCCGGCACGGAGCCGAGATCGGGCGGCGTCTTCACCCAGGCCGGCCAGCGGTTGAATTCAAGGATGGTCGCGCCTTCCCGGCGACGCCGCACCAGGCCGGGAAGGCGCCGGCCGCGCGCGGTGCGCGCGGTCACGCGATAGAGGCTGGCCGATTTCGTGATCTCGCCGCGCGCAAGCGCTGCGAACCATTTCCATTTCAGGGCACGCGGCCCGCAATTGTAGCTCATGTCGATTGCCGCCGCGGTCGCGTGCGGCGTCGCGGCGCTGAGGCGGTCGAGCACCGGCGGCGCATATTCCTCCGCGATCAGCAGGGTGAGCAGGCGCAACGCGTCGCCCTTGGAGATCGTGTCGCCGGAACGGAACTTGCGGCCGTGCTTCTTCACCCAGTACTCGCGGAAAACGCGGGAAGACCAGGTGAACCCGAAGCCGATCGTCGGCACGCCGACCGGGTCGCGGTACCAGCGGGAGACGAAGCCTTCATGCCCGCCGGTCCACGGCACCAGGCGCAAATCGAAGTCGGGCATGAAAAGCCTCCGGCTGGCAATCGCGGCCGGGAAAAGACGGGGTTTGTCTTTTGCCGCCGGCCGCTTTAACGTCGCCGGATCGTCGTCTATTTTCGGGATAGCATTCGCCCCGGAAGATGTTCCGGGTGCCGGGAAAACATGTCGCCCTGGGCGTCGTCGCCGGGGCGGGTCCTCGCCTTGCGCAGCCTGACGCCGCGTCCTGTATAGCCGGTCGCCAGCGCAATCGCGCTTTCCGAATGGCCCTCGGCGATCATCCTGTCGACCTTGCGGCGGATCTGCGCCGCCGTCCCGGCCGGCCCGAGCGGTAGCTCCAGCCGGCAGCCGGGGCCGGATCCGGTGAAGTGGGCGCAAAGCGCGTCGGCCGCGCGTCGGCCGACCGCTTCGGTCAGCCAGTGATCGTCCGGTGCCGCGGCCGGAATATAGACCTCGGTACCGCCGCGGACTTCCGCCAGTTTCAGCGCGGCGTCGAGGCCGGCCACCTGGGCGACCTCGGCAAGCAGCGCCGGCAACCAGCTATGGCGGGGCGCGTCATTCATCGTCGTCGCAGCGGTCCAGATTGTGGATGAGTTCCGTCATCGCCTCGTGCCCGACGATCGTCTTGTCATGCAGGCTGGTCACCACCACCGCGCCGCGCAGCAGAAACCGGGCGCCGCCAAACCGGATCACCGGCGCGTCGGCTTCCACGCCGCGCGCGCAACCGGAGGCGATCGCCGACCGCACCGCATCGACATCGATGCCGCAAACGCGCTCCAGATAGCGCAGCACCGCATGGTCGGTGACGGTGACGGTCATCGTTCAGCCGCCTTTCATCGCCCGGACGCGCTCGCCGAGTTCGTTCATCACCGGGATCCAGTTGGCCTCCTCGGTTCGCGGCGCGAGATACTGCCCGTCGATCTCGCCGAGCAGGCGCTGGAAGGCGATGCGCTGGAGATAGGCGTTGTCGCCCAGGTGAGGGTGCAGCAATCGGCTCTGTGCCTGTGCAATCCGGTAGCCGGCAAGCTGCGTCCAGTCGGGCCGGGCGCGTTCGACGGTCCAGTCGACACCGGCGCCGCGCGCCATCCAGGCCTTCAGGGCCTCGATCGCCGCGCGGGCATCCTGCGCATGGTGCAGGAAGCGCGTGTGATCCAGACCGGTCTGGCGTTTGACGAAGGCCAGTAGCGCGGCATCATCGCGATTCCTGACGAGGCCGAGATTCCAGGCGCCGATCCATAGCGCCTGGAGCTTCTTTGCAAACTTGCCTTCAAGGGCCTTTCGGGAGCCCTTCGAAGCCTGTTTGAACCCTTGCCGGCGCAGCTCCTCGACGACCTTCCGCTGCTCGGCCTCGCTCATGTCCTTCGCCGAAGCCTTGCCGGTCACCCGGACATAAAGGCCGCGGCGCATGTCCTCGTCGAGCCCGAGTTGCCGGCAGCCGACATGGATGGCGCGCAGCGCGGTCATGACGCGGATCCTCCGAAAAGATCAGAAATCATCGACCCCCCCCCCCAACAGGAGCCGGGCCGGCCGCCACGATCACATGATTTAGTGTGGAAACGTCCGGGCGGCGTTTGTGGAAGAAGCGCGGGCGCTGGCCGATGCCGATCGTGGCCAGGTCCACGCTGATGTCGCCATTCGCCCAGACGCCGCCTTGAAATGGGCCGCAGCCGACGACGCGACCTGTCTCCATGTCGATCTCCCACCAGGTGAAATCCTGGCCGCGATCCTCGAATTCCACGCGCTCAACATTGCTCATTGGATTCGTCCTTCCGTCAGGATGCCCTCGCAGCCCTCACGCATGGTCGTGAGCAGGTCATGGCATGCCGCCTGCCACAGCATTTCGGCATCGGCGGCATCGCCCGCCTGGCCATTCAGGGTGGCCGCGAGGATCGAGATCAGGATGGACAGCCCGTCATGAAGCGGCAGGCCATTCAGTTCGGCGATGAGGTGCCCAGCGACTTCATTGGCGCGATCGGACAACATGCGTTTCGTCATGACGGCGCTCCCTCCCTTTCGGAGGGGAGGATCGCGGCCGGGTCGGCGGGGTTCGTCTCCACCCCGTGCTCCGCCTTGCGATGCGCCATGAGCCCCTTCTCCCCGCGCAACTTCTTGCCGCACTCGGGGCATTCGTGGTGCGCGCCGGAACGGCTGCGCTTGTTCGTGCGGGCCGCCATCACGCACCTGCCTTGGCGAGATCGATCGTCACCGCCTTCCACTGGCCGTCATGGCTCGGCCGCTCGTAAAAGCGCACATAGGTCTTCGACCCGGTCACCCGCATGGCGTCGCGGATCGCGTCCATGGCGCGGACCCAGCGCTCGTCGCCGATATCGAGGCGCAGGAGCATGAAGATCTCGGAGCGGTTGATCTGGCCCTCCCGGTCGGTATTGAAGGCGCGTGTCACGATCGCGCGGATCTCCGGGCGGCTGTCGGCCGACCATTCGTTCAGGCATTCGTCGATCAGCCCCTTGGCCACCTGCAGCTGCGGCCCGAAATCGATGAAATCGGCCACCTGCACCTGCACCTTCATCGTGCCGTCAAAGGTCTGGTAGGTCCGGTTGCCCTTCTTCCCGCCCCTGGCCAGCCCGTATTCCTGCTCCAGCAGCGCGTCGAACTCCATCAGGTCCGTGAAGGTGTGGCCGCGGAACCGGGCGATCTGCTCGGAGAGATCGCGGGCGAAGCCCATGATCTTGCGGACTGTCTCGTCTTCGAGCTTGTCGGCCGGCTTCACCTGTTCGCACGGCACCAGGTTGCCCTTGGCGTCGGCCATGTAGGGCTTGCCGTTGACATTGGTCACACCCTCGTCCGTCTCTTCCAGGATAACGGCTTCAGTCATCGTTCGACTCCTCTTCATTGCGCCCGCGAAGGGCGTTCATCAGCGTGTTGATTTTTCCCGCCTGGATCTCGACGGCATGCGCCCGAACGTCGTCTGCCGGCAGAGCAAGCGCTCGTGCAAGGATCTCGCCCTCCACCGCAATTTCCCAGAAACGCTCGACCGCATGGGCCAGCGCGAGAACCTCGGCGGCGGACGCTGCCACAGCGTTGCGGCTCGGATGGGCAATGACGCGTCCGGCCGTGTCGATCACGTCGACCTGGGCGGCTGCTTCCCGCATGGCGTCGTCGCGTTCTTCGCTCATGCCCGGCCCTCCACGTGGACGCGCAGGCGCTTGACGGACCGGTCGAGACGTTCGCGGGCCGCCTTCTCGCCGCGCTGGTAGACCGCGCTGTCGAGGGCACGGTCGCACAGCACCACATCAAGAGCGGCGCTGATCATCGCGTCGCGGTCCTTCTCTTCCGGCAGGCGTTCTGCGACCGGGTGCTCGCGGATTTCGGCAAGCCGCTCCACGATCCGGTCGACCAGCAGCTCGGCCAGGTGATCGAGACGTTGCTCGGTTTCCGGCGTTATAGAGGTCAGGGCCGTTGCGATGATGATCTCCACCTCCGCCGCCAGCGCCGGATCCCGGCTCAGTTCGGCGTCGATCTTGCGGACCGCGTGCAGCACGGTCGTGTGATCGCGTCCACCGAAAGCCCGGCCGATCTGCGGAAGGCTTTTCGGCGTCAGCCTCTTTGAGACGAACATCGCCATCTGCCGAGCGCGCACCAGTGCGCGCGTTCGACGTTCGCTTTCAATGTCGGCGACCGTGAAGCCACACTGGGCAGCGGCAGCCTGTTTGATCTGCTGGATACTGGTCATGCCGGCCTCCCGTCCGAGAACGGCCGCGCGACCACCGGAAACAGCACGACATTGTCCGCCTTGACCGCTTCCAGGACGGCGGCCGTGTTGTCGGCCATCGCCGCCTCGTTCCAGCGATCCGTCTTCACGCTCATTGCACCGTTCCTCCCTGGTTGGAGAGCCGCTCCATGGCGGCGGCGAGCAGCGGCCGGGCCGAGCGAAGTTCTGCTTCCTGGCGCTCGGCCATTTCGGCCATCACCGCCAGCTGGTCGCGCCAGGCTTCGATCGTGGCCGGAGGCGTCGGCGATTTGCTGGTTGCCGCGCGCGTCATCTCGGTGGCGATTTCGGCGAGGATTTCGGAGAGGATCATGTCCATCACACGCTCTCCACGTCACGGTTCGCCCAGGCCGCCTTCAGATCGTCGAGCGTCAGTGGCCGCTGCTCGCCGATCGCCAGCATCCTGGCCAGCTTGACCGTCATGTCGATCTGCCCGAAGGCGCCGGGCTTCTGCCCGACCCCGAGCAGGAACGCCGTCATCTTTTCGTCGTGGATGTCCCAGGCCTTGATGAATCGTGTCAGGTCCTGCTTCGTCGGCGTTGTGCGGCGAATGCGCTTGAAGACGCGCCGGCGCAGCTGGCCGTATTTGTTGCCCTCCAGCCAGCTGCCCGAAAAGCGGGCATAGGTTTCCTCATTGCCGAGCAGGGCAATGCCGCATCCGTAATTGTCGAGGAAGTGCCGGAGCTGGTTGATCGCGTCGTCGACGGCGTTCTGTGCCTCGTCGACGATCAGCAGCGAGCCGGCGCCGGCGCGGGAAAGCCGCTTTCCGATCGGCCTGACCAGCCGTCCCGGATTACGTTCGGCGACTTCGATCGCGTCGGCGATCTCCGACAGCATGCCGTGCACCGTCTTCGTATGCGGCGACAGCGTCGCCATGAACACGTTGGCGTGGCTGTCGCGGTAACGGTTCGCCGTCATCGTCTTGCCGTGACCCGCGGCGGCGCTCACCATCACCATGGCCGGCATCATCTGCGCCGTCGCCAGCATGTCGGTGACTTCGTCGGCAAAGCGGGTCTTCACGAAGGCGGGTGACACGGGGATCGTCGCCGCGATCGCGGCCATCTCGTCGACGGTGGCGAGCCAGTTCTCCACTTTCGCATTCTGGGTGTCGAGCCGGCCACTGTAGGATCCCGCATACCACATCGAGAACGTGGAGCCGGGCATGCCGATCCGCCTGCCCACGTCGGTTTTCGACCAGCCGGAGCGGCCTGCGACCTCGGCGACGCGAGCGACCAGCTCGCGCCATTTCTTCAGATCGTCCGGTGTCCGCCCTTCGCCCTCCTGGAAGTCCTGGGGCGGTTCGGGCAAGGCCCAGCTTGTGGTGTCGATCGGTTTCATGTATTCAGTCCTCGCTTTTGTGGCGCATTCGCGCCCTGTTATGGGCGGCTTTGGCCGCCCTTCTTTTTGCCGCACGCGTTACATTCCGGCCTGCCCGCCTGCGATCAGTCGCAGTGCGCGCGAAAAGCTTTCCTCCGCCTGTTCGTCCCATTCGGCCCGGTCGTCTTGTTCGACAGCCTGGGCCGCGGCCGTCGCCAGCCGCGTCACTTTCGGTGACGCCGGCTCCTGCGGTACCGGCGCCGGCAGTTCGCCATGCAGCCGCGCCAGCTCGTCGGCCGAGAGCGTCGTGTGCAGGCGCTGCTGTTCCCGGATCGCCCGCGTGTAGGCGTTGCGGTTCTTCGCGTGCGCCTTCGATTCCTGCATGTCGTCGAAGCCGGTCGCGTCGAAGCAGCCGGCACGCGCGATCAGTCTGTCGGTTGCGTCGTAGACCGAGATGCCCGCCTTCAGATGATCCGGGTCGAACCGCACGGTGACGTGCTTGCCCGCATGCGCGGTCAGCTCAGGCGCCCAGTAGCGGTTGCCGGCGAAATGGATCTCGCCATTGCCTTTCGATGTGCGGATGCGCTCGGCCGCCATGAGCCACAGCGATCGCTGCGCGGCGGTCGCCCGGCGCACGATGGCCTCGGCATAGGATGCCTCGAAGGTCTCGTCGAAACTGCGGCCCTGGGCCGTCTCGGTATTGCGCTTGCTGCGCGAGTTGTGCTCGGCGATCTCGCACTCGACGAGTGCAGCGAACGTGTCCCACGCGACCGCCCTCTCGCCGTAGTTTTCCGGCTTGGCGTCCGGCCGGTTGCCGGTATAGGCGCCGGCGCATGCCGGGTGTCTGGCGATGTTTTCGGCAAAGTCCCGAAACGCGCGCTCGATCGGCTTCGACTGGCCGGAATAGGGCGTCGTCCAGCGCACCTCGATCCCGAGCGCGGTCAGGATGCCGACCGGATCTTCGTCCTTGACCTTGAATCGGTACCGGTTCGCCGCACCGCCCGAAATCCACTTCGATGTGAAGGCCCGGCCATTGTCCGAGTAGAGCGCGTCGGGGATGCCGAAGCGCTCCACCACGTCGCCGATCGCCAGCCTGGTCGCATGGCGGTCCTCGGTCTCCGCCAGCCGCCAGCCGACGAACTTGCGCGAATAGATGTCCTGGATGGCGACGATGCAGGGGCGGAACACGCGGTCGCCGCGGCGCACGAACACGTCGAACTTGTGTCCGTCGATATTGACATATTGCATCGCGTGCAGATGAGCGACCGAGCGTGTCTGTGCCGGATAAAGCGCCTTGGCCGTGTCGCGGCCATCGCGCGCGAGCTTCTGCACAGCCTTCGGCACATCGGCATCCAGATGGCGGCGTAGCGCCCGTTCGCTCGGGATCGGTGTCCAGCCGTTCTGCTCCGCGAGCTTCTTCATGCGGCGGTAGCAGGCCGAGAAGGCCGGGCGCTCGGGGCGCAGGAAATCGGACTTGAGGGTGGCGTAGGCCTGTTCGTGGCAGTCGCCGCGCGCGCCGGTTCCGCCATAGCCCGGCGCCAGCGCGGCCAGCCAATCGGCGCGTTTCACGCCATGGATCAGCTTGCGCCAGTTATGCACCGACGCGGCCGACACGCCGGCCTCTCCGGCGGCGCGCGCGATCGCCGCCGTGACACTCAGCCCGCCCGCCCGGTACCGCTCCACCGTGGCCAGCACCGCCAGCCGCTGTTCGGCCGTCCGCTTGTGCTTTGCCGGCAATGCCTCGAACCGTTGCCACAGCTCTTCCGCCTTCTCCGCCGCTGGGGCGGATGAGGGGAAAGCCATGCTCAATCGCACCTGGACCGGCCCCGGCAGCGACGACACGTGATACTCGGTCCCGCCGCCGCGGCCGCCCTGGCGCTTGCGCGCGTTCCAGCCCTGCGTCTTGGCAAGTCTGGTGATCCCGCGCTCGCTGGCCGGCAGATCCCGCCCCGCGGCCCGCGCGATTTCCGCTGGCGCAAACCACTCCCGCATCTCTTCCCCCGTGCCCATGAAACCCCTCGTTTCAGCCATGAACGGCCTGTTGGTCGCGCTCGCGTTTCGCCTGCCTCCACTCGCGCAGATACTCGCGGTAGACGAGCAGCTCGGTCTCGGTCAGTTCGGCGCCGGCCTTCTTCTTGCGCCGGGCCGCCTTCAGCGCGCGTTGCCGTGCGCAGCGGACACTGGTCTCGTCGCAATCGGGCAGCGCGCAGCTGAAGCAGGGATCGATCATCACCGCCCCCGCTTGATGTCGACGGGCACCGCCCGCAGCGTGCGCAGCTTGTGCGCCAGCGCCTTCTGCTCCTGCTGCAGCCGCGCGATCTCGGCGAGCCGGGCCTCGTCGCCCTGCAGGACGATCAGGCCGTCGTCGGAGACGGCGCGGTCCCACAGCTCGACCCGGCCGGTCGCGCGCACGAAGGCCTTGAAGCGCACGAGCGTGATGTCGTGGCCGGTCTTGGCGGGCGATGTGTAGTTGTCGAGCTGCGCCCTGGAGAAACTCGGAAGGCCCAGCGCCAGCGCCATGGAGTCGGCGATCGCCTCGCGGCCGCGGCCGCTGGCGCGGATTGCCTCCGACATGGCGGTTTTCATCCTGAGCCGGAAGCGTTCGACGTCGATGGCCGGCGCCGCCTCGCGGCTTTCGAAGACAGGCGCAGTGAACAGATCGGCCTGGCCTGGATGTTGGAGGTTACGCATGACAAGTCTCCTTCGCGATCTCCTTGACCGCGATGCTGATGTAGCCCCGAAGCTGATGTGCAAGATGGTCGCGGATCTCCGGATCTTCGGCCCGATCGCATTCGCTCGCGATCCGATGGATCATCCGCGTCGTCTTCGCGGGAATCGCGAAATAATGCTCGGCGCAGAAGATGCAGCGCGGCGGCGGCGCCTGCTCGCAGCCTGGCACCGGACAGCGTCTCATGCCTTCTCTCCGAAATAGATGCGGTTTTTGGAGAGGCCGCGATTGTACTGTTCGGTCAGGGTGAGCCGGATGGCCGTTTCTGCCGAGCCGCCGGCGATCTTGCGCATTGCTTCGGCATTTCCGGACAGCTCGCCGGGAGTCTGGCCGGCTAGGATTCGGACCAGGCGCGGTCGGTCGATCTCCGGGTTGGAGCGGATCAACCTGGAAAGCGCGGTGATGACTGTACCCTTCAGCGCCTTTGCTTCATTTGGCCATGCTCCGCGGATAGTGGTGAGAGCATCGCGCACGGCTGCGTCGCCGGAGAGTCCGAGCGCACGCTCAATTGCCGAAACGGCGTTGGTCTTGTTAGGCCCTGTCACGCCTGGCGCAGGTGTGATCTCGCAGCCGGCCTCGTCGAGTACGTTCTTGATGCGCACGGCAGTCTGGTCACCTGCTGTCAATCCGGCCCAGTACTTTTCGACCGGGGTGACGGCAACACGACCTGAGTTGATGGCTATGAAGCTTTCTGCTTCCTCCTCGACGCTTGACAGCGCCACGATGCAGGCTGGCACCTCCGTAATCATGGGATGGCGCCGTGCAGCTTCGACGCGATGCTGACCGTCCTGGACCGCGAACCTGCCGTCTGGCTTCGACGTAAGCGAAACCGGCTGAAAATCCCGCCAGTTGAACTCGCGAAGGATTGCCCTGACACGGTGTTCTTTCAGGTCGCGCTGGTAATTGTGATCGACGTAGATGTCGTCAATGGCGACCCACCGCAGTTCCGGCTTTTCGCCGATGGTGCGATTAACCTCGTTCATGCCGCTGCCATCAGCCGAGCGGCTTCCGCGGCATAGGACAGTTCCAGTCCCGGCGAGCGGAGTAGCTTGGCGATGGCCGCTTCCTCCGCCGCGCCGCGCTCCAGGCGCTCAAGCCGGCGCTCGAAGGCGTTCATGACCACGTCGAGCAGCGGCCGCCAGGCATTCGCCATCTCCAGCTGCACGTCGGCTGGCACCGGCTCCCAGCGGGCGCCGGAAGCGGTCCGCCAATGCAGTGCACCGCCGATCACCGTGAATTCGCGTGTCTCGGTCATGAGCCGTCTCCTTCCGCCAGAATGTCTTCGATGGTGTTGCGCCAGGTCGCGACGAGCGCACGGGCGCTCTCTTCCTCGGTCATCAGCAAGGCGGCGAGATCGTCGGCGTTCTCGCTCACGAAACGGCGCCGTGTCTCCGAGGCGGTTCGGCCCCAGGTACCGGCAAGACGGTTGTAAACCTTCGTCTGCGCAGGGACCTTCGCCGCCGTTCCACCCAGCGCCTCGCCGATGATCGCGTCCGGATCCTTGCCCGCCGCGATCCATTCCACGATCGCCTTCTTCTGCGCCTCGCCCAGCTCGGCGAGCTTCAGCAGCGCCGCCTGGTTGTCGGCCCAGCGCGTGCCGCGCAGCGCACGCTGCAGATCGCCCGGAAGATTCAAGGCGATCCGCTGGGCATACTCGACGGCGCGCCGCGAAAGGCCGAGCCGCTCGGCACAGCTCGCCGCGAAGCCGCGTGCGGCTTCCTCGGCGATGGTGTCGATGGGGCAGTCGTCCAATTGCGCAAAGTTTGCGCAATTGGAGAATTGCGGGTTTCCCCGCCTGATCTCGCCGTGGGTCTCACTCCAGGCGCGGCGATAGATCTGCACCGCGATCGCCCGGTCCAGCGCCGTCAGCTCGTGACGGAACAGGTTCGCCGCGACCTCCATGCGGTCGGCGACCGCCTTGCTGGCATTGATGACAAGGCAGGTGATCTCCGTCTCGTCGTTCAGTTCGACCGCGCGCAGCCGGTGCCCGCCGTCGATCAGCGTATAGGGCCGCTTGGCCCGCGGCGTCGGCCGCACCAGGATCGGATCGATGAACGCACCGCCGACGATCTCCGTCTGGATCGCCAGCGCGTAATCCTCGTCGACCGGCCGCGACCGGTCTTCGGGCACCAGGATCTTGTCGAGCGCGATATCCTGCAGCTTCATCAGTCGTGCTCCTTCAGGGCGTCACGCGCCCGCGCCGCCATCGTCGCGTAGCTGTCTTCGAATTCGGGGCTGATCATTCTCTCGTCGACCACCTCCAGCGCCCTGAAGGTCGAGGCGCGTGCCCGGCCGAGTTCGCGTGCCAGCCGGTTGCGAGAAAAGCCGAACTGGTGGACCAGGATGTGGATCGCGATCTGCCGCGCCAGCGCGGCATCCAGCCACTGCCGCGGCGGGTGCGCGATATCGGTGATCGAAAGATGCGGGAAGCCGCTTTGAACGGCCTTCAATGCTGCCTCGATCACACGATCGGCCGGCCAGTCATGGGAAGGCGAACCCGGACCGTGGGAGGGGCGCCGGTCCGGGTTCTCGCTCTGGAGCGGGGAGGAGGTGCGCTCCAGCGCTTGAGCAAGGGAAAGGAAGGGCAGGTCGTTCGTCATGCCGCTGCCCACGCGATCAGCGCGTCAAGCGCGTTGAACAGCAGCCACGACGCGACGCCGCAGCCGACAATGAAAATGACCAGCCGCGTGGCGGCATCGGTGGTGTAGCTGATGCGCTCAAGGGTCGGACGCATGGGGTTCACCTCGAAAGCTTGTGTCTGAGAAACGCCGCTTCGGCTTCGAGCAGCTCGGTGTAGCGCGCACGGGAGATGACGACGCTGTCGCCTGTTCCGCTGCGGCGGCGCCAGCGCGCCGGCGTGCCGCTCTCCTCGATCTCTCCGAGAAAACGGTGCCATGAGCTCCTGGAGATCGGTGCCAGCTTCATGGCGCGCAGCTGCTCGTTGAGTGCGTCGAGCGCGCCGCCCTGGGTCATGTGACGGCTGACCATGGCCGCGTCGATCGCTCCGGCGATCGCCTCGTCGGCCGTGCGTGGCAGGAGATGTACGGAGGACGGACGCTTTGCCATGTCAGCTCGCCTCCGTCAGTTCTGTCACCGCGTTTCGCCGTTGAGCGAGGGTCGGAACCCTGCTCCAATCCTGGGGCGATCGCCGCTGACCGGACGGACGGTACCGCGTCCGCCACAGCAGATGTGGTTTGGTTCCGAGAGCAGCGGCGATCGCACGCTCGCCCTTGATGTTCGGCTCGCGCAGTGTGTTGCGCGCCGTGCCGGGAGTGAGATTGTACCGGCGGTCGATCTCCGCGGCCGTCAGACCCTTCGCGAGCATCCGGCCTTTGATGGCCGCCTGCTCCTCGATGCGCGGATCGGTCTTGGCGGGACGGGCGATCTGGTTCATGTTGGTCCTTTGGATTTGGGAGGCGGCTAGGCCTCCCTTTTCCGGGGTTCGTATTCTGCAAACGAGGGGAGTAAACACACAAAAATGGTTTTAGTCAACTACGAACGTGGGTTGATTGCCCGCGTGTGTGTTCAATGACATTCGGTGGCAGGTTGACCGAGCTCAGCGAACGGTACGGCGGTGTGGGTCCCCTGGCCGACAAGGCGGGCATCAAACGGAACACGATGTACACGTGGGCTAGCGGAGACCGAGAACCTCGCGCGTCAGATATTGTTCAGATCGCCGACAAGACCGGATGCAGTGCTTTATGGCTCCTGACCGGGCAGGGAAGTTCGTTTGATGGCGGTAGCGGTTTTATCCCGATTCCGCGGCTGGATGTCCGTGCCAGCGCCGGCGGTGGCCGGCTGGCGGTGATCGAAGACGAGGAGGCGCAGGTTGTGGCCTTCAGAAGCGAATGGCTGAGACGGCTCGGTGTCAGTCCCCAGCATGCGCAGATCATCATCGCCGACGGCGATTCGATGGTCCCGACCATCGGCCATGGCGACCTGGTGCTGCTCGACCGCTCGATCGAGCGGATCGTCGACGATGGCATTTACGTCCTGGTCTACAACGGCCTGGTCAAGCTGAAGCGCGTCCAGCTGCTGCGCTCCGGAACCGTCCTGCTCAAGAGCGACAATGCGCAATATGAGACGGAGGAAGTAAGTCCGCACGAGCTGCCGGAGCTCATCATCGAAGGCCGCGTCCGCTGGGCCGGCGGCGCGATCTAGGAGGAGGAGATGAAAACAATCACGTCACTGCAGGAACTGGCCGACATCATCGCCAACAAAACAAACCTGCTGCAGGAAGTAACAGCCGCGAACCACGCATACTTTAATGCAATCTCAAATCTGATACGCGATCGCTACCCGGAAGCCGTGGATGACCTGGTCAGCCTTTTGGAGCAGGAGATCGAGCGGGAAGAACGCGGCGCAAGAACGATCGCAATCCTGCAAGCGCACATCTCCGTCCTGAAGCACGGCGCTCCGCCAGATCTGAAAGTTGTACCACCCTGGGAGTAAAATCCGGGTCCGGCAGCAGCGTGACGATAACTTTCATTTGCCTGCCCTTTTGCGCGCTATTGGATGTGGTATCCTAACACCACATCTGATCATTGGCCACGAAGAACTTGCGACGGAATGGTTTTGCCGCTTGACTGTCGTCTCCGGGGCGGAAAGAGGGGATTTCATGAAACAGGTTCTTGTGTCCGCCGTCGCGCTCGCCGTTCTATCGGGCTGCGGCACTGTTGCACCCAACGCCGACGTTCCCCAGGGCGTCTATTTCGGGATCGGTAAACGGGCGGAGATCGCGCCGGTCGATGCCGTCGTGATCGTCGACACCGGGCCGACCGTCCAGGATGGCGGCCGTCGCGTCAGTGGAACATCCTGCAAGAACAAGTTCTGGGATCCCGCGCCATCAGAAGAAAGGGCAGTCGCGATGATGAAGCAGCAGGCCGCCGGGCTCGGCATGAATGCGATCCATTCGGTCGAGATCCGCAACGAGCCAGCGGCGGTAATGATTAACTGCTGGTCGGCGATCGTCGCCAAGGGCATCGCGTTCCGGCATGAGGCGGTGGCGGCGGTTGATCCCGGAATCGCGAGTCCAGGTTCGTAAACCGGCGAAAACCGGTTAAGCATTTGATACGATTTACGAATACCGAACTTGGACAGAATGTCCGAGTTCGGTTTGCTTTTGCAGTCCGTTTCGACGCCGGCGCGCCGATCTCTTGAAGCGCGGCCTTCAAATCCGCAACGCCTTGTACCGCTTGGTTTTGCGGCCGGCTGTCAGCGCGCGTTCAACGCCGGTTTGAAGACGATTTGGAAGCGCCGCGCCTTGCCTGGCCAAACCGGCCTGGCGTGCCCCTGACTCTAAAACCTGCTGGCAAAATCACCAGGTCGCGCATCGCCACCCGATTTCCCGCAACGCCTTGTATCCCAACGTGTTCTCGGCACTAAGCGGCACCACCCGGCAAATCCCAGAAACTCTAACACCTGGTGTCAAACAACATCCAGTTGAGGCTGAGGGGGTTGCCGCCTTTGTTTTCGATGTGCCGGTATTCGGGCGCCGCCTGCACACTGCATGCAGGCGGGAGGCACGCCTCGGGGCCCTGCCGATCGTCCAGCGTCTCAGCGAAATGAACGAACAGCCGATGCACGCCCTGCTCCAGTACATGGCCAAGCACACGCGCGACAAGGGCCAGTATCTGGCCGACGATTTCCCCGTTTTAGAAAGGCGCTTCCGCGAGCGGGTTCTCGCCCAGGGGATGATCGGCGCCTACAGCCGGAAAGTGCGCGACATGCCGGTCGAAACGCGCAACGAGCGCACCGTCGAGGAGGCCTTCGAGGAAGCACTTCAAGCCTCGTGTGTGGATCGGTATCACCGAGTGACCCAGCAGGTGACGGCAATTTCAATAGCTTACGACGCCGATCGGCGTCGGGACCCCTCGCCGATTCACACGAATGAAAAAAGTGCTGAGATATTCGCGCTTACGTTGAACCGAAAGGGATTGAACGAACCCACTGTTGCGGGAAAGGGGTGAGGGCCTGGTGGCTGGCGCAGGCCACAGCCTGCCCTCTTCAAGCCGCCGTTGACACCCGCTCGCCGGGGCGGATTTTACCGGCATTTTCCGCACGGTCACTCGCTCCGATAAAGTTTCCAGAGTGCCGTGAGTTGCCCGTCATCCAATGGATTGTGAAATCCTATGGTCTCGTCTCCCTTGATGCCGTTGACCAGACGGGCGAGAAAGATGTCGGACCGTTCCGCGCGCGCCATGAGAAAAAGGTCGCGCGGCGGCAGGGTGAGATCGGGGATGCCGTCTCCCGCGCCGTCATGGCAGCCGGCGCAATAGGTCTGGTGGATCAGCCGCGCCTCGCGCATGGCGGCGGCGGAAACCGGCGATGCCTCATGGCGGGCAAGGTCCAGCTTGTGGCGTTCGGCAAGCTCCGAAAGCAGCGTTGCGAAGGCCATCGCTTCGGCGCGCCGCTCCAGGCTTCTTTGCTGCCAAGCGGCCAGCGCCTGGGCGCCCTCCTCGTCCCCGGCCTGCTTCAGCAGCCAGGGCAGGAGGCCGAGCGCACCGGCCAACCGTTCGTTCAGGCCGGTTCTGTGGTCTGCCGGCAGATCCTTGTTTGCAAGTCGATTGACGTCGCCCAGGGCAACGCGAAGTTCGCTCGCCAGGATCCGGGCGTCGCGATCCCGCGCATGGCCGGGTGCGACGGAAGCGAACCCCGCGACGAACGCCGCAATGGCGAAGATGGCCGCAATGCCCCTGGACATTGCGGCCAATTTTCCGGCCCTGGCGACGAAGTGGCATGCCAGTGCCATGGGTCTTCGCCCCTTACTCCCCGAGGGAGATCTTCTGTTCCGTCGGCATGCCGGCGATGGTCCAGGCCGTCATCGAGCCATCATACATCTTCGCACTCTTGTTGCCGAGGATCTCGGAGGACACGAACCAGCCGATCGATGCCCAGTGGCCGGTGTTGCAGAAACTGATCTGTTCGCCGGACGTGGGTACGCCCGCCGCCTTGTAAAGTGCCGTGAGCGTCTTCGGATCGCGGAACGTGCCTCCGCCGTTCTCGGTCATCCATTCCTGCGGCAGATTGAGTGCTCCGGGGATCGTGCCCGAGGCCTTGGAAACCGGATGCCGGTTCACGCCCAGATACTGGTCGTTGGTGCGGTTGTCGACCATCAGGGTGCCCGAATCCGCTGCCGCCTTGACCTCGTTGTCATCCAGCAGCATCTCTTCCCTCAATGCCACGTTGAAGGTCTTGGCCTCGACCGTGGCCGCGCCCTTGTCCAGCGGATTGACGGGATTCTTGTCCTTGTCCACCTCGGCGAGATAGGCATTCATGCCCCCATTGAGGACCGAGACATTGTCATGGCCCAGGACCTTGAAGGTCCAGTACATGCGCGTGGCGGTGCCCATGTCGGACGAGCTCGCACCGGGGGCGACGATCACGACATGCGTCGAATTGTCGATGCCGAGGCTACCGATCAGCGCCGCGAGTTTCGCCGGATCGTCGGGGAAGACGCCGGGCACGTCGCCCTTCTTCACCCGCCAGCCGTCTTTTCCGTAGTTGGTGTTCACCGCTCCGGGAATATGCCCGCGCAGGTAGTCGGTTTGGCCGCGGGCGTCGACGAAGACGATGCCGGGCTGGCCGATATTGGCCTTCACCCAATTGACGTCGACCAGGGGCTCGGCCGCCATCGCGGTTGCCGCCGCCAGGATGGTCGCCGCGATGAGCGTGACCGAGGCCACGATTGCTCTCAAACTGCTAGCAAGTCTGGACATTTCAAGTCCTCCCTATTTTGCTCCGACCGTCGGAGCGTCTGGTTAAAGCGTGACGACCAGGTCGGCGGCCAGAATTGCCCGCGCGACCTGCGCCCACCCCTCCTCATCGTCGGGCGAAAAGCTCGTGACATCGAGCGTTTCGACCGCGTTCTGCCCCTGCAAGCCCTCCATTGCCTGCGCGACGAATGCCGCATCGGGGAACAGTCCTGTCTTCAGTTCGAGTATCCTCATCCTCATACCCTACAGGTTCACAACCCGGTCGGATTCGGCGATGGCGCAGCCAAGAGCGGCATGATCGAGCAGGGCAAGGTCGTCGCCCATCTCGGCCACCGTCGTCTCAGGCACGATGTCCGCCAGGTCCAGCAGTTCGGCCTGTTTGGCATTCGCCTCGGTTTCCTCAACCGGGCCGGTCATGAACACCAGCCGCACCTGGTGACCGAAGATCGTCAGTCCCGCGGCCACGCGCATCGCCTCTGTGTGATCGCGCCTGCCCAGGACGAGAATCCTTTTCGTCTCCATTGTCTCCCCCTGCCCTAGAGCCGTTCATCTTCAAATGGAGTCGTTTGAACGCCGGGATTTTGCGTTCCGGCGAGGAGCGCGCGGTGACGCGGTGCCAGCACCGTTAGCCGCGCGCGACAAAGTCCGGGGCGCAAAAGACCAAGTTCAGGCGATTGCAGTTTGTCCATGATGTCCAATACCTCGAACCTTTCCCGGCTTGGCGGTCTTTTCCGCGTCGGCATCGTCGAAATCCTCGCGCGATGGTCACATCGCGCTGCGGTGTTCTCCTTGCCGACACGAAAATTCCTCGCCATCAAACTGCTTCCAATTGAAGATGAACGGCTCTAGATGTGGTGCCTCAACAGGTTGTCGCTGGTTAAGCCGAGGCGACTGATGGGTGGTTTTGAGTTTAGGCTGCCATGTGGGCGATGCCAATTGTACATGTGGGTCCAGACTGGCAGGTCGGCTGCGCGCTGATCTGAGGT
>JAIOIW010000007.1 GCA_019912385.1 Notoacmeibacter sp.
GTCTTCGTTCTGCAGTCGACGTCGTATCCGGCCAACGACCACCTGATGGAACTGCTGATCATGATCGATGCGTTCCGCCGCTCGTCCGCGCGCCGCATCACCGCCGTCGTTCCCTATTTCGGCTATGCCCGCCAGGACCGCAAGCCGGCCGCCCGCACACCGATCTCGGCCAAGCTCGTGGCCAACCTGATCACCGAGGCCGGCGCCAACCGCGTGCTGACGCTCGACCTGCATGCCGGCCAGATCCAGGGCTTTTTCGATATTCCGACCGACAATCTCTACGCCGTACCGGTGCTGGCACGCGACGTACGCGCCAACTACGACATCTCCAACGTCATGGTCGTTTCGCCCGATGTCGGCGGCGTGGTGCGCGCGCGCGCTCTGGCCAAGCGCCTCGACTCGCTTCTGGCGATCGTCGACAAGCGCCGTGACCGGCCCGGCGAATCGGAAGTGATGAACGTCATCGGCGATGTCAGCGGCAAGGACTGCATCCTCATCGACGACATCATCGATTCCGGCGGTACGCTGTGCAACGCGGCCGATGCGCTGCTTGCCAAGGGCGCAACCAGCGTGACCGCCTATATCACCCATGGCGTGCTGTCGGGCGGCGCGGTCAACAGGATCGTTTCGTCGAAGCTGAAGGAACTCGTGATTACCGATTCCATCCAGCCGACCGCCGAGGTCAATGCCGCGCCCAACATCCGCGTGGTCTCCATCGCGGCGCTGATCGGCGAAGCCGTTTCGCGCACCGCCCACGAGGAATCGGTCTCCAGCCTCTTCGACTGATCAGGCAGCACCGCCAAGCGCGGCGCCCGCCAACGCCGCGGCGCCCAGGACGGCAAACAGGTTGAGGCGCAGGCCCATCAGCGCAACACCGGCGCCGACGGAAATCGCGAGCGCCCTCCAATCGAGCGTGGCGAGATCAGGCGCCGGCAAGGCGAACGGCTCTGCCGCGACTTCGCCAGGTGATCCGAACAGGACGTGCAGCGAAAACCACAACGCCAGATTGGCGATCACCCCGACAACTGCTGCCGTGACGCCGCCCAACGCTGATGAAAGCCATGTGATGCCGCGCAAGCGCTCCATGAAGGGCGCGCCAGCGAATATCCAGAGGAAGCAGGGCGCAAAGGTGAACCAGAGCGCCGTGAACGCGCCCGCGAGTCCGCCTGCGATGGGGCCGCCTGCCCCGGCATTCGCGCCGCCGAGAAACCCGACGAAAACCAGAACGAGGATCAGCGGCCCAGGTGTCGTTTCGGCGAGGCCGAGCCCGGTGATCATCGCGGGCGCGGTCAGCCAGCCATGCACCTCGACCGCTTGCTGGCCGACATAGGCAAGCACTGCGTAAGCGCCGCCGAAAGTGACGACCGCCGCCTTGGAGAAGAACAGGGCCATGTCCGCGAACACCGTGCCGCGGCCTGCAACGCCGAGCAGGACAGCCAGCGGCACCAGCCAGACAATGCCCCACAGAAGGGCGGAGGAAGCCGACTGGCGCAACCGGCGGGGAACGGCCCTCTCGCCGTCACCGGCAGTCGTCCGCTCTGACTGGCGGCTGGTCAGCAGCAACCCGGCAAACGCAGCCGCGATGATGATCAGCGGAAATGGCAGCTTCAGGAAGGCGATCGCCAGGAAGGCGGTCATGGCGATCGCGACATGCAGCCGCCCCTTGAGCGCGCGCCGGCTGACCTTGACCAGCGCCTCGCTGACGATGGCCAGAACGGCCGCCGAAATCCCGAACAGCATGCCCGAAAAGAGCGGCACATCGCCGTAGAGCACATAGCCGGCTGACAGCGCGGTAACCACGGCGAACCCCGGCAGGACGAACAGCAGACCGGCAATCAGCCCCCCGGCCATGCCACGCATCAGCCAGCCGGCATAGGTTGCCAATTGCATGGCCTCCGGCCCCGGCAGCAGCATGCAGAAATTGAGCGCGTGCAGGAATTGGGCCTCGCCAAGCCATTTGCGTTCGTCCACCAGAACACGATGCATGAGCGCGATCTGTCCGGCCGGTCCACCGAAGGACAACAGGCCGATCCGTCCGAAGATGGCGAAGAAATCGCCGATCGTCGGGGTTTCCTTTCTCTCAGCGTCATCCACCATTCTTGTCCATCCTGGTGACCGGCAAACCGGCCCCGATCATCTCGCCAGACTTGCGATCAGGTAGCATGTGACGATGACGCGGTCATAACGGAATCGGATATGGGCCGGGACAGGGCTGCGCTTGCAACGGCCCGTCCATTCCGCTATAGGCACGCGGTCCGTGTAGACACCCTTGGAGGCAACGCGGACGGAGCGATGATACCCATACGTTGAACCGCTTCATGTTTTTCGCACGGCGCGGTTGCGGCCGCCTGTCGAGAAGCACTCCAAACATGATCGAAAGGACCAGCCATGAGCGATACATACGTGCTCAAGGCCGAGGCGCGCGATCGGGCAGGTAAGGGGTCCTCCCGTGCACTACGCCGCTCCGGCATGATTCCCGCCGTCATCTACGGCGACAAGAAGCCCCCGCTTTCCATTGCTCTGCCCTACAAGGAAGTGCATCTGCGCATCCATGCGGGCGGGTTCATGAACACCATCGCCACGATCGAGGTCGGCAAGGAGAAGATCCAGGTCCTGCCGAAGGACTACCAGCTCGATCCGGTGCGCGACTTCACCATGCATGTCGATTTCCTTCGCGTCAGCAAGAACACTGTCGTGACCGTGGAAATCCCGTGCCACTTTGTCAACGAGGACGATTGCCCGGGCATCCGCCGCGGCGGCGTGCTCAACATCGTGCGTCACGGCGTCGAGGTGCATTGCCCCGCCGATGCCATCCCCGAGGCCATCGAGATCGACCTGACCGGCCTCGACCTCAATGACAGCATCCACATCTCCAGTGTGGCGCTGCCCGCGGGTGTGACCCCGACGATCACTGACCGCGATTTCACCATCGCCACCATCGCCGCACCGGCCGGCCTCAGAAGCGAGGGCGCCGAAGGCGAGGAGGAAGAGGAAATCGAGACCGAGGTCATCAACGCGAAGAAGGAAGAAGAGGAGTAATCCTCCTTCCATCCTGATGCCGGGAGGCACGGACCATGCTTGTCATCGCAGGTCTAGGAAATCCCGGCTCGGAATACGCCCATCACCGGCACAATGTCGGCTTCATGGCGGCGGACGCGATTGCCCGCCGCCATTCCTTTTCGCCCTGGTCGAAAAAGTTCAACGCGCTGGTCTGCGAAGGTCGGCTGGGCGGCGACAAGGTCCTGCTCGTCAAGCCGCAAACCTTCATGAACCTGTCCGGCCAGGCAGTCGGCGAAGCATTGCGCTTCTACAAGCTCGGCATCGAAGACCTCATCGTCCTTTACGACGAACTGGACCTCGCCCCCGGCAAGGTGCGCGTCAAGACCGGTGGCGGCGCCGGCGGTCATAACGGTATCCGCAGCCTCGATGCCCATTGCGGCAAGGACTACCGCCGCGTGCGTATCGGCATCGGCCATCCGGGCAACAAGGAACTCGTCACCCGCCACGTGCTCGGCGATTTCGCCAAGGCGGACGCCGTCTGGCTCGAGCCGCTGCTCGACGCCATCGCCGATGCCGCGCCGATGCTGGTTGACGGCGACGGATCCGGCTTCATGAACAAGGTATCGCTGGCGGTAAAGCCCTATCTTTCCGAAGCGGAAAAGGCCGGTGAGAAGGCGGACGCCAGGCCGAAGGCCAAGAGCCACATCCACCAGGCGCGGCCGAAGGAGCCGAAGGTGAAGATACCCGAATCCGGCCCGATGGCCGACATGCTGAGGAAGCTATTCGGGAAAGAGTAGCCCGGTCCGTTCGGCCCGCCTTGCCCCGCTCGTCGAACCTCTCTATCTACATTATACGAAAACACGAGGTTCGTGAGTCATGAAAAACGTGACGATCTCCATGGACGAGAGGCTGGCCCGCGAAGTGCGCGTCGAAGCGGCCAAAGCCGGCAAGTCCATGTCGAAATACATCGCCGAGGTGGTCGAAACGGCGCTGCATCGGCAGGCAGCAGGTGGCGCCAGGCGCAAGACGCAACAGGACGCGATCAGGGCCATCCTCGCGGGGCCCGAATGGGATGTGACCGAAGACGGCAGAATGCCGACGGCCGAGGAGCGCAATGCCCGACGCTGAGGTCTTCGTCGATACAAACGTTCTTTTATACATGCACGATGTCCGGAATCCCGAAAAGCGGGAGATTGCGGTCAAATGGCTGTCCGGTCTGGCCGGAGATGAACGCGTGCGCATCAATCTCCAGATCCTGAACGAGCTTGCCAGCGTTCTTGAACGCAAACGCTGGTTCGACAGCTATGACGAGGTGATCGGCATCGTCGATCAGTTCGCCGCTCTCGGCTCCAGCCCGGTCACGCTCGACACGGTCGAGATTGCCCGCGCAATCAAGCGTGTCAATGGATTTTCCTGGTGGGTCTGCCTGCTGTTGGGTTCGGCGATCGAACTTGGGTGTAGCCATTTCCTCTCGGAGGATTTACATGACGGCCAGCAAATCGGCGGCCTGACGGTCGTCAATCCGTTCCTCCACGATCCGGCCGAAATCCTCGGCCCCTAGAAGAGTTCTCTCCCATGGGTTTCAAATGCGGCATCGTCGGGCTGCCCAATGTCGGCAAGTCCACGCTTTTCAACGCGCTGACCAGGACGGCGGCCGCGCAGGCCGCCAACTATCCCTTCTGCACCATCGAGCCGAACACCGGCGAGGTAGCCGTGCCCGATCCGCGGCTGCGCGAGATCGTCAAGATTTCGAAGTCGAAGGAGATCATCCCGACCCGCATATCCTTTGTCGATATCGCGGGCCTCGTGCGCGGTGCGTCGAAGGGCGAAGGCCTCGGCAACCAGTTCCTCGCCAATATCCGCGAGGTCGACGCGATCGTGCATGTGCTGCGCTGCTTCGAGGATGACGACATCACCCATGTCGAGGGGCGCATCGATCCCGTGGCCGACGCCGAGACGGTCGAGACGGAGCTGATGCTCTCCGACCTCGACAGCCTCGAGCGCCGCATCGTCGCCACCCGAAAGAAGGCGACCGGCAAGGACAAGGAAGCGATGGCGGTCCTTCCGGTCATGGAAAAGGCGCTGGCCCTGCTACAGGAAGGCAAGCCGGTCCGCATGATGCTCGACGGCATCGCCGCGGAGGACCTGAAGATCCTCAAGGCGCTCAACCTGCTCACCTCCAAGCCGGTGCTCTATGTCTGCAATGTCGCCGAGGCCGATGCCGCCACCGGCAATGCGCAGTCCGCGGCGGTGGAAAAGATGGCGGCTTCCCAGGGCGCGCGCACCGTGGTGATCTCGGCGGCGATCGAGGCCGAGGTGGCGCAGCTTCCCGAAGACGAGGCGCGCGAATTCCTCGACGCGCTCGGCCTGGAGGAACCCGGCCTCGACCGGCTGATCCGCGCCGGCTACGAACTGCTCGACCTCATCACCTTCTTCACCGTGGGACCGAAGGAAGCGCGCGCCTGGACCGTTCGCAAGGGCTCCCGGGCGCCGCAGGCCGCCGGCGAGATCCACACCGATTTCGAACGCGGCTTCATCCGCGCCAACACCATCGCCTATGAGGATTTCATCGCGCTTGGCGGCGAGCAGGCGGCCAAGGAAGCCGGCAAGGCGCGCGACGAAGGCAAGGAATACGTCGTCCAGGACGGCGACATCGTGCACTTCAGGTTCAACACGTAATCAGCTCCGTCCCTATTCCTCCAGCAGCGCCTTGCGCGCCCTGGAGAAGAACTGTCGGCGCACCAGCACGGTAATCACCGCCAGGGTCGAGGCGACGAGCATGACCGGGCCGACGAACCAGCCGAGATAGGCCAGCGCCATGAACAGCCCGCGCTGGCCAGCGGTGAAGTGCTTGCCGGCAAGGATGTTGATCTCGCCGGCGCGCATGGCCTGCGCGCGACGCGTTTCAGCGTCCGCTTCCTTCGGCTGCTGGACGGCCCCGATCAGGATCGAGCAATAGTTGAACAGCCGGTAGGACCAGCCGAACTTGAAGAAGGCATAGACGAAGATCAGCGTCAGGCCGACGAGTTTCAACTCGAAGAGCGAGCGGCTGACCGGGCTGACCACCGGCAGGTCCTCGAAGATCTGCAAGGCTTGCTCGGTCGCGCCCATGGCCGCGAAACAGCCGCCGGTCGCCAGGATGGCGACGGTGCCGAAATAGGCGGCCCCCTGTTGCAGCCCGGTCAGGATCGCCGTGTCGACCATGCGCATTTCCCGCTCGGCCAGCACCAGCATCCACTCCCGGCGGCGATGCGTCATCAGCCCTGAAAGGCTCCTATGACGCAGCCGTGAATGATCGACTGCGATCTCGAAGATCATCCACGCAAAGGCGAATACGGCGAGCGCCACGAGATCGCCAGTGTTCAAAGCCATCAAAGGGCCGCTCATGGCCTGCCGGCGCCTCTGCGGACGTCAGGCCCGATCGCCCCCGATGTCAGGTCGCCAATGCCGGTCACGAATGAAGGGTCCTCGCTTCGCTGCCGGCAATTTGTGGCATGGCCGCACGCCGTGGTCCAGCCTCTGAGGGCCATCGTGACACGTCCTGGTGGTTTGCTTCCAACATTTGAATCCCATTTGTATCGGCCGCGAGGGGAAATGCTGGAAACAAGGAATCCACCAGCTTGGCATATGATTCTACTCGAGCTTTTAAAGCTGATATTCGATTTCGAGGTCGATGCCGAGCGGGTATCGAATGTCAAATTCGTTCCGCTGGTCCGCACCGTGGCGAAGAAAACGAATGGTGCTATCGTGAAGACATGACGCATGACCGGACCGATGATGCTCCCGCCCTTCGCCGCTCCCTTTCCCTGGCGCTGCTGGTCTTCTACGGCGTCGGTGTCACGGTCGGCGCCGGCA
>JAIOIW010000118.1 GCA_019912385.1 Notoacmeibacter sp.
GAGGCGCGCGACAAGGCGCACGCGTTCGCCGATGCGGTCTTTGCCCGCGCGCGCAAGGTGCTGCGCGCCATGAACGCCCCCGACTACGACGAGACGAGCGTGGAATTGAGCGGTGGGCCGACGAGCGACATGCCGGGCTACGAGGAAATCACCTTGAAGATCGCCGCGCGCCACCGCGATGCGCGCGCTGTCGGCCTGTTCCTGAAGGAACTGATCGGCCTGGCGCTGGCAACGCCGGCGGGCATGAGCATGTTCGTCGGCGGCGGACGGCCGAAACCGTCGCCCGTGGTGCGGCTGTTCTCGTTCCTGACGCCCAAGGCCAGTGTGCCGGTCGCAATCGATATGGGCGAGGGAGCGGTGCCCTTTGCGGTACCGGAAACCGGCGGGCCTGTCGCCGCGCCGGGTGAAGCGGCCGTGCCAGAAGCTGCGGACGAGGCCGGCGAACTGGTGACGATGCCGCTGATCGAGCTCGCAGTGGCGCGATCCGGCGACAAGGGCGACAAGGCCAATATCGGCGTCATGGCCAGGCGGGCCGAACTGATGCCGTGGCTCTGGGCGGCGCTGAGCGAAGAGGCCGTGGCGGAGCGGTTTTCCGCCTTGCTGAAGGGTGGCGTGGACCGCCATTATCTACCCGGCAGCCATGCAATGAACATCGTGCTGCATGACGTACTCGGCGGCGGCGGCGTCGCCAGCCTGCGCAATGATGCCCAGGGCAAAGGCTACGGGCAGATGCTGCTGGCCATGCCGGTCAAGGTGCCGAAGCATCTTGTCGGGGTCCGCTGATCGGCCATCACAACCGGGGAAAACGGAATGGCAGTGTTCCAGTCGAAAATCAGCGCGGGTTCGGAGGCGTTTGCGAAGAACCGCGCGGACATGCTGGCGCTGGTCGACAGGCTGCGCGAATACGAGGCGCGCGCGGCGGCATTGTCGGAGAAGCGGCGCGAGCGGTTCCACGAGCGCGGACAACTGACGCCGCGCGAGCGACTGGCGCAATTGCTCGATCCCGGCATGCCGTTCCTCGAGCTCTACAACATGGCGAATTTCCAGGTCGAGGAACCGAACCCGGAAAAATCGATCCCCGGCGCCAACAACATATGCGGCATCGGTTTCATCAACGGCGTGCGCACGATGGTCAACGTCAACGATTCCGGAATCGACGCCGGCGCAATGACGCCGATGTCGGTGACCAAGGGCGTCGGCACGCTGACCATGGCGGAGCGCCTCAAGCTGCCCTTCATCCAGCTTGTCGAGAGTGCCGGCGCCAACCTCATCAACTACACGGTGGAACTCTGGGCGCGCGGCGGCGGCATGTTCTACGGTCTCGCCAGGCTCTCGGCAGCGGGCATTCCCACTTTCGTGGTGCTGCACGGGCCGTCGACGGCGGGCGGCGCCTACCAGCCGGGCATGAGCGACTACGTGATCGGGGTGAAGAAGAACGGCATGGCGGCGCTTGCCGGCGCGGCGCTGACCAAGGCGGCGACCGGCGAGGTGGCCGACGAGCGCGAGCTTGGCGGCACCGAGATGCATGCTTCCGTGTCGGGGCTGGTCGAGTATCTCGCCGAGGACGACGCGCACGGGATCGCGATCGCGCGCGACCTGTTCGACCGGCTCGGCTGGAACGAGCGGTGCGCGCCTTTCAACGCCGGGGATTTCGCCGAACCGCTCTACAACCCGGAAGAAATTGCCGGCGTCGTCCCGGTCGACTACCGCGTACCCTATGATGCGCGCGAACTGGTGGCGCGGATCGTCGACGGCTCCGATTTCTCCGAGTTCAAGCCGCGCTACGGCATCTCGACCCTGTGCCTGCATGGCGCGGTGATGGGGCACAAATGCGGGATCATCGCCAATAACGGGCCGATCGATCCGAAGGGCGCGACCAAGGCGGCGCAGTTCATCCAATTGTGCGACCAGTCGGACCTGCCTCTGATCTTTCTCAACAACACGACGGGATACATGGTCGGCACCGAGACCGAGCAGGCGGGCATGATCAAGCATGGATCGAAGATGATCCAGGCGGTATCGAACGCCCGCGTGCCGCGCATCTCGCTTTATGTCGGGGCCAGTTTCGGCGCCGGCAATTACGGCATGTGCGGCTTCGCCTACGAGCCGGACTTCCTGTTTTCCTGGCCGAACGCGCAGACCGGCGTGATGGGCGGCGAACAGGCGGCGCTGACCATGGACCACGTGGCGCGTGTCTCGGCCAAGCGGCGCGGCAAGGAGGTCGACGAGAAGGTGCTGGAGACGCAGCGCAAGTGGATCACTGCCCATTTCGACCGCCAGCACACGGCCTTCTACACCTCGGGGCGCGGGCTCGACCACGGCATCATCGACCCGCGCGACACGCGCAAGGTGCTGGGCTTTGCCCTTGCCACCTGCCGGGAGGG
>JAIOIW010000119.1 GCA_019912385.1 Notoacmeibacter sp.
GTCCTCGTTGCCGATGACGATACGATCATTGCCGGCCATGGACGGGTGGAGGCGGCGAGGCTGATCGGGATGAGCGAAGTCCCGGTCAGGCGACTGTCGCATTTGTCGCGTGATGAAGTGCGAGCCTACATTCTGGCCGACAACAAGCTGGCGGAGAATGCCGGCTGGGACCAGGAGATCCTTGCCATCGAATTGCAGGGGCTCATTGAACTCGACTTCGAAGTCGAGTTGCTGGGCTTCTCGATGGCCGAGATCGACCTGACGATCGACGGGATTGGCGACAAGCAGCAAAAGCCAGATCCGGTGCGCGACGCGGTCGAGCCGGTCGCGATCGCACCGGCGGTCACACGGTCGGGCGATCTGTGGCTGCTGGGGCCGCACCGGCTGCTGTGTGGCGATGCGCGGTCGAATGAGGATGTCGCGCTTGTGTGTGACGGCAAGCCGGCGACGCTGCTGTTTACCGATCCACCCTACAACGTCCCGATCGACGGTCATGTCAGCGGATTGGGCAAAGCCAAACATCGCGAGTTTGCGCTGGCTTCCGGCGAGATGGATGCGGGCTCGTTTACCGCCTTCCTCAAACAATCCCTGGAAGCGGCAGCGTCGCAATTGAAGGACGGCGCCATTGCCTATGTCTGCATGGACTGGCGCCACATGCGCGAATTGCTGGAGGCCGGTCATGCCGTGTTCGACGAGTTGAAGAACCTTTGCGTCTGGAACAAGACCAATGGCGGCATGGGCTCCTTCTATCGCTCCAAGCATGAGCTGATCTTCGTATTCAAGAAGGGCAAGGGCCCGCATATCAACAATTTCGGGCTCGGCGAAAGCGGGCGCCATCGCACCAATGTCTGGGATTATCCCGGCATCAGTTCGCTTGGCCGTGACCGGGACGAGGAACTCGCCACGCATCCAACCGTCAAGCCGGTCGCCCTGATTGCCGATGCCATCCGCGACTGTTCCAAGCGCGGCGATATCATCCTCGACGTCTTCGGCGGCTCCGGCTCCACCCTGATTGCCGCCGACCAGTGCGGGCGCAAAGCAAGACTGATCGAGATCGATCCGCTCTATTGCGACACCATCATCCGCCGTTTCGAACGCGTCACCGGCGAGCGGGCAAAGCTGGCGGACAGTGGCGCCTCTTTTGCGACAGTGCAAACCGGGCGGACAGCCGTCGGCGAAGACGTCGAACCGACAGGGCAGCCGCTCGAGCCGACACTGGTATCAAATGGCCCTACCAAGGATGCCGCCACTCGCGGTGTTGAACGCAATACAACCGGCAAAGGACGCTGATCATGACCAGAAGAAAGGACAAACGTACCGAAACGTCGAAGAAGCCCGGGCAGCAGCAATTGACCAGGTTCCAAAAATCCCTGCTCGACGAAGCAGATCGCCTGCTCACCGTGCGCATCGACGGCAAGACGGAAGAGATAACGATGGAGCAAGCTGCCATCCGCCGGGGCTTTCAAACTGCAGTCAATGGTTCTCCGCATGCGATGGGTCATATCTTTCGCGGTGTTGGCGAGGCGCAGCGGCTGAATCAGGCGCTGATACGCGAGGACATCGCTGAGGGAAGGCGGATAAAGGCGCATTTCGAGCAACGCCTTTCCAAAGCGGTCCGTGACGGCGCCGATCCGGTCTGGGTGGTTCCCCATCCCGACGATGTCGTCATTACGGATGAGGGCTGGATTAT
>JAIOIW010000008.1 GCA_019912385.1 Notoacmeibacter sp.
GTCAAGCGGATCGCCGTCCTTGCTCAGTCGCTCAAGATGCTCGGAAAGGGAAAACAGGCTCTCGGGATTCATCGGCGCACCTCCATGAAGCCCAATGAATCATATCGCCCCTCAAATGACGAGGTTTTTGCGGGCGTCCAGCTTTCGTTTTCGGATGAGTGTGAGGGAAGCGTCGCGCAGGTGCGCGAGCGCGTTTGGGGCGCTTCCGGTTCTGACGCGGCCAGCGTCCTCGGCGAAGGTGCCGTCGCGGACGCGGAAGAGGCGGTTCTCGATCTGCCAGTGGGCGCGGGCAAGCGCGAGCAGGGCCTCGGCATTGCAGGCGTCGGGCGGCAGCGAGGTGATGGCGTAGACGACCTGGCGCTGGCAGCGATCCTTCAGTTCGCGCAGACGTTCGATCCGCACGATCTGGGTTGCGCCCGGCCAGTCGCGGTCGAGCCTTGAGGGGATCGGGCGCACGGCGATGCGGCGGGTCTCGATGCGGCCGTGGCCCTTCTCCACCGTCTCGGCGCGGTGCATGTCCTTGCGCCCGGCCCGCTCAGTAGCCTGGCCGGGGCGGCTGGCGACCCTTGAGGGGGGAATCGTCGCCGAAGGCGTGCCTCAGTTCCGCTTGCAACTCGGGCTGATTGGCCTTGACGAACAGGAAGTAGTGGCCGCCCCTTTCCAGGATCGCCTCGACGATCCTGCGATAGGTGAAGGCGGCGTCACCCGTCACCACGGCGCCGTCGAGCGGCAGGTCGCGGATCAGTTTCAGGGCCTCCACCACCTCTCCACTGTAGGGTGGGACGGCCAGAGAGCCGACCGTGGCCTGCAGCCTGGTCGAGAAGGCTTGAAGCATATGGACGCCGGGGCTCGTCTCGTGCTGGCTGCCGCGCAGCCGCTTGCCGTCGATGGCGGCATGGCCGAGCGGGCCGTCGCCGGCCACCAGCACGCCAGCGCGCGTTCCAAGTCGGCCGCCGAAATCGAGCGGAACACACAGTGATAGGTGGCATGGCAGGGCGCCCGGCCGCGCTCGATCCCCAGCATTTGCAAACCTTTCGGCGTCAGCCGCCGACCCCAGCGCCAGATCGCCCGAAGGTCGTTGGCCCCCGACAGCATCGCCGCAAACGACAGCGCAACGATCGAGGCCAGCGAATAGCGCCGTCCCTTCAACGTGCGCCGGTCCGGCAAACCCTCAAGTGCAGTCCACAACGTTCCCATCCGCATCCTCCAAATCAGAAGATGCTTCAAAAGCCCCTTTCGCGTCACCGCGCCATGCGGTGAATTGAATCACCCTGGCTCTTGCTGACCGAAGCGACCATGACCGAGTTGCCGGAGGATGACAAGAAGGCTCTCAATCCGAATGAGGTCGGCATATGACGCGCCCTCGCGATCGGATGACATCGCGTCCTCCATCTCTTGACAGGTGTCAATGAGCATTTAGCGGCCATACGTCATCCTTGTTATTTATTTAAAGGAGGAGATTTCGACCATGGCGATGCTCAAGGTGATCGAGGTGCTCGCTGAATCCGACAAGAGTTGGGAGGATGCAGCTCAAAATGCGATCAACGAGGCTTCTAAATCGGTCCACGGGATCAAATCCATCTACATCAAGGAGATGGAGGCGACTGTCGAGGATGGGAAGCTCACGCAGTACCGGATCAACGGCAAAATCTCATTTGTCTTAGACTAGTCTCGATCAGCACTGCGCGTAAGGGCAAACCGTCCGGGAGGTCGAATTGATGGTGTGTCGATGGCATGGGTGACAGCTGTCTATCTTGTGTACCTTTTTGTTCCAATGGCTTTGCTGCTTGTGGGGTCATTTGGGGAGATTTGGTTCGGCACTCTGCTACCGAGTAATTTTACAACTCGATGGTACCTTGAGGTAATCAATGACCCCAGTTTCCGGCGCGCATTCCGGGTAAGCCTCGAAGTTGCCGTTTCGACCTGCATTATTTGCGTCGTCATCGGCCTCCCCCTAGCCTATGCCATCTACCGAGCGGCGTCGCGTGGTATTAGGGCCGCTGCTCGCGTGGTGTATCTGCTTCCCATCGCGGTTCCGCCACTTGTACTGGCCTTCGGCTTCATACTGGTGTTTTCCACCGATATGCTTCCCTTTCTTGGGAGCGTGTGGTTGTTGATCGGTGGTCACGTCATCCTAACCCTGCCCTACCTTCTGCAGAATTTGGTCGCCGACATGCGCCATCTGCGTTTAATGGAATTGGAGGTAGCGGCTGAATCGCTTGGTGGCTCACTCCGGTCGCGCCTCTTGGACATTGTCCTCCCGTCCGTTCGCCACAGCCTTGCATCCGGAACGATCGTGGTTGCCGCACTCTCTATCGGTGAATTCCAGCTTTCGAACCTCGTTGCCGGATTTCTCAGTCGTACCTATCCGATCGTGCTGTTGCAGGCTTTCTATGGCGCCACGGGTTTCGCCTGCGCGGCGACAGTAATCCTACTTGTACTGGCTCTTGCCGCCTCGATGACCGGCACTGTATCGGCGCGGGCCACCTACTCTGCAAGAAGCCTCCCCACATGAGTGCCCCGGTCATTGATTTGCGGGCAGTTACCTTCACGTATCCCGGAAGCAATGCCGGCGTATTCGACATCGACCTGTCGATTAATAGCAGCGAACTGGTTGCGATTATTGGACCGAGCGGATGCGGGAAATCGACGCTCTTGCGCCTCATTGCCGGATTTCTGAGCCCGTCGCGAGGAGCGATTCAAATTGGCGGCGAGGATGTGTTGGGCATACCACCGAGAAAGCGAAACCTCGGGATCGTATTTCAGAACTACGCGCTGTTTCCTCATATGACTGCACTCGAAAACGCCGCTTATCCGCTGAAGGTTCGCGGTGTTTCGTCTTCAATGCGCCGTGAAAGGGCGCGCGAGACGCTTGAGCTTGTGGGGCTTGGCACCGTTCTGGACCGCGTTCCCGCTGGCCTTTCCGGCGGTCAACAGCAGCGCGTGGCGCTGGCACGTGCGCTCGTCTTTCGCCCGCGCGCACTGCTTCTCGATGAACCGCTATCGGCACTGGACGCGGCCCTGAGAGTCGAGATGCGAGACGAAATTCGTCGCATCCAGCGCGAGTTCAATATTGCAACATTGCATATCACGCACGATCAGCAGGAAGCGCTATCGATGGCTGATCGCGTGGCGGTCATGCGCCAGGGGCAAATAGACCAGATAGCCCCGCCAAGGGAGCTATATGAGCACCCAAAAACGCGAGAAGTCGCAGCTTTCGTTGGCGAGGCCAATCTTTGGCCGGCGACGGTCATTTCGTCGACAGAAATTGAAACGCCGATCGGCAAGATCGTCACTGATCGCCAAACCCTCGCAATTGGTGCGAGGGTGACGGCAATGGTGCGTCCGGAAAAGATCGAACTCGGCGCGTCTTCTGACGGATCAAATACCTTCGAGGGTGAACTTCGGCGTGACCGGTTTCTCGGGTCTACGCGGCGGTTCGACATGGCCATAGCCGGCGGTGAAATTATGGGCGAGACCGACGCCTCCGATGCGATTGCGTCAGTCCATATCCCTCGTCAATGTGTTCACCTCCTGCCCGGAGGGAACGAGGAGCATGTCGAAAACAAAGGAGACATGAAATGAAGATCATGCATTGGATTGCCGTAGTCGCATTCGCGGCGCTGGTGCCTCTGGGCGCATCTGCCCAAACGGTGCTGGATTCGCCTGAACTCTATCCTGGAGAAAAAGCACTTTACGACGAAGCCTTGAAGGAAGGTATCGCCGTTTCCTTTGATACCGGTCCGACATGGGCTAACTGGGCGGCCGAGTTTCGCGCCTTTCAGGCCCGGTATCCGGGGATGCAACTCGCGTATAACGATCTCGGCTCGGCGGCCACCGTTGTAGCGCTCGACAAAGCCCGCAATCGACCACAGGCGGATACGGCCTACTATTTTGCGGGATCGGCAATCGACGCCGTTGCAAAGGGCGTTGTCGCGCCCTTCAAGCCCGTCAATTTCGAGAAGCTACCGGACGTATTCCGGCATCCGGAGGGCGAATGGTTCACGATTCATACTTTGACGATCGCATTTATTGTGAACGCCAACCTCGTGAAAAACGTGCCGCAATCTTGGGAGGATCTGCTGAAACCTGAGTACAAGAACCAAATCGTCTACTTGGATCCGCGTTCAACCGGGGTAGGACAGGTTCTGGCTTTTGCTGCGAACTTCGGCAATGGCGGCGACATGAATAATGTCCAACCAGGGATCGAATATCTGGGCAGACTACACAAGGCCGGCAACGTTCTTCGGGTGGTTGGCACAACCCCATATGCCCAGTTTGTCAAGGGAGAAATTCCTATCTGGATTTCTTATGAGAACGATGGGCTCAAGGCCAAATATACAGATGGCCTGGGCGATGCGGTCGCTGTGGTTATCCCGAAAGAGGCTTCGGCCGCCGCGCCCTATGCCATCAGCTTGGTCAAGAATGGCCCAAACCCGAATGCCGGAAAGCTCTGGCTGAACTTCATCATGACGAATGAAGGGCAAGGCATCTTCGCTGAGGGCTTTGTGCGACCTTCGGTTCCCGGGGTGAGCCTGCCTGCCAGCGTCGTCGAAAAGCTGCCGGCTGCGCCACAGGTGCGTCCGCTTGATGTCCAGGCAGCGGCGGCCAAGAAGGCTGAAATAGATGTGGGCTGGGCCAAGGTC
Source organism: Notoacmeibacter sp. (assembly GCA_019912385.1). GTDB lineage: Bacteria > Pseudomonadota > Alphaproteobacteria > Rhizobiales > Rhizobiaceae > JAIOIW01. The sequence goes on from JAIOIW010000008.1 coordinate 4,647, forward strand.
GCGGTAGGTCAGTGACTGCAACGGCCCAAAGAGAAGATCATAACGGAGGCGGCTCGCGCGCCAGAGTTCAGCGCCCGGACCGCCCTCGGCTTTTGCCTTCATCTGGCATCAAGCGCCGGTTCCTTTTGGCACTGGCCGGACCCGGCATTCTGGTCTTCGCGTTCTTTTTCTTCATCCCGATTACATTCGTGGTCCGTGACGCCCTGACCGACGGCTTAGATGCTTTTCGGCGCGTCTTCCAAAACCCGATTTTCTGGTCTTCTCTTTATGGAAGCGCGATGCTGACCCTTTTCTCCAGCGTCTTTTCGCTGCTCGTGGGGTTCGCGGTGGCCCTGCACCTTTCGCGGCTCGGGCCTAGGCTCCGCTCCGCGCTCCTTTTCATGATTGCGCTGCCGCTTACTTTTTCCGGCCTGATAATCGCGTTTGGTTTCATTCTCACCTATGGCCGGGCCGGATTCATTACCCAATTACTCGCGTTTGCGGGCCTAGACCCTGTCATGTTCTCGCGTCTGCTATACAGTCCGATCGGTCTGGGTTTCGCCGCGTCCTACTATCTTATACCGCGGGTCGTGATGCTTCTTCTGCCCGTGCTTCTCAATTTTGAGGGTCTACAATTGACGGCCGCAGAGTCGCTCGGCGCCACTCGACGCCAAGCGTTGCTGGATATTCTCATCCCACAGATCTTGCCGACCGCGGTCACCGCGCTTTGCTTGGTCGCTGCGGTGGTGTTTGGGGCCTATGGGACCGCGCTCGCACTGGTCGGAACCCGGCTAAACATTTTGCCGCTGCAACTCTACAGTATGATATCGGAGACGGGAACCGACTTCCCGGCAGCAGCTGCGTTAGCATTGGTGCTCACCGCCATATGTTCATCGATCATTGCAGTCGGCGAAATTTTCGCCGCACGGGGGGAAACCTGAAATGCTCATCCTTGACCGTGATGGCGGGTCCCTCTTCTCGAAGTCTTTTCGATACGACCCCTCTAGTCGTTCCTGGCTCAAGCATGGCGAGGTCATCGAGGGCGAACCGATTGAGCTTCTGGCCGCCGTCACTTGGTTGCAGCAAGAAAGTGGGCATCCAATCAAGGTGCCCGTGGGCGTGATTGGCCCCCGCGACCCCCCGCCGGCTTCGTTTCGCATAGCTGAAGAAATTGGGGGCGGGCTCGCATCCATGGGGTTGACAGTTCTTTGTGGCGGTCGGCAGGGAATCATGGAAGCTGTTTGCAGAGGAGCTGCTGCAAAAGGCGGACTTACAGTGGGACTACTACCCGGCACAGATCCTGCCGAAGCCAACTCTTATGTCGCCGTCCCGATAGCAACGGGAATTGGCGAGGCGAGAAACGCACTCATAGCGCGCGCAGCATTCTGTCTTATTGCGATAGGGAACAGCTACGGAACGCTATCCGAGGTTGCTCTGGGTCTTCAATTCGGTAAGACGGTGATCGGCATAGGCGACGCAGCGCGCGTCGCCGGCGTACGTCAATTCGACAATGCCCAGGAGGTGCTTCTGGAGACGGCCCGCGTAGCACTGGATATTGAGTCAAAAGAAGGAGATTGAACCGCGACAATCTATCGGGCCAATTACACTCGTTACCTTCCTGCATAAAAACTAATCATAGCACTCTATTCACGATATGTGTCGTCAAGAAATCCGCGCCGCAATTCGATCCACGTTATACCCCTGTTTCTGAAGCCGAGCCCACCTCACCGCGGTTGGTGACAAGCACCTTCAAATGCAAAAAGACCGCCGGAAGTGCGGGCTTTTTGACTTCCGTTCGGTTTCTCGAACCGGCTTTTCGGCCCTTTCCTGATCTTGCCTCGTGTCGCCAGGCGCTCGAATACGCCCTGATGCTCACCGACGGGCCGGCCGTCCTCGTCGCCGGCAGCCACGTCGGGAACCACTTCAACTTGGCCAGAAGCCGTGCAATTTGCTTGGCGTCGCGGCCCTGGCATCTTCGAACTCAGCCGCCGGCAAGCGTGTGTTGCGAGCAGAGCGAAAACCGCCCGAGCGACGTGCTCCGGGTCAATGCCGGGGTCTCGGTCCGGCCTCTCGCGAATGCGCTGCAGAAATGCGCTACGACTCCTGGCGGCCGAGCGTCGGCCAAGGTGCTAACCCTCGTAGTACAAACCGGGCAGGAGCAGCGGCAATTGCGCGCCCAGATAGACTGCCTCATAGCCCGCGAAGCAATCGCGCACACCATGCAATGTTGCAAGCAAGGCTGTATAAGCTCGATCCCGGTCGCGCCAACCGAGACGTCGCGCGAGATCATTGATCCAGAATTCCGCGGCCAACCCAGCAGAATTGAACCTCACCACAATAGCTGCACCAAGCAGAGGTCTCAGGCCCCTTGTTGGCGGAAACTCAGCGGGTCGGGATTGTTCAGCGCGTGATGGACTAACCTAGCGAGAATCCGGACAAACCTCGTGAGACCGTTCACCCAACAACCAATTCCGCCCGGGCTTCGGCTCAGGCGGAAACGGCCCGTCACGGAATGGATCCTTGGGTCGGGGCCCGAGGATGACGAATGGCAAGAAACGCCACCTCGATGACTCGAAGCCGCCATTCTTCCACTGGTTCCATGCATTGACGGGCATCAATGAATACCGGCGATATCCATCTAGCTTTTTTCTAATGCGCGAAATTGCGGGGTGCCCGGAAGGCATGAAGCCGCCGGGCCGGATCGCGCCGGAGGAGGCTACCCATGTTCGGATGGCGCAGGACGAACAGTCCCGAAACAGCCACGCGGAATCATCCATTGTGGAGGACGCTCGTTGGCGCGCTTCTGGTATCCTTGTCCTCCCTCCTCGGCGCATCGCTCTCCGCGACCGGACCCGCCGGCGCTCAGGAGGCGATCGAGCCGGGCGAAGCCGTCGTCACGCGGTTTTCCGGCACGATCGAACAGGACGGCCGCAGGGTCATCGATCCCGACGGACCGGTCGCCGCCATACTCGACCTCACCCAGCCGGGCGGCCCGCCGCAGGGCGCCCACTGGTTCAACGAGTTCCAGCGCGGCGCGGCGACCGCCGGCCGGATCGGGCAGGTCTTCGGCGTCGCCCTCGACGATGCGTCGCCGCCAAACATCTACCTGACCGCCACATCCGCCTTCGGGCTGCATCGCAACGCCGGC
>JAIOIW010000120.1 GCA_019912385.1 Notoacmeibacter sp.
CTACTGCAGCATCGACTTGACGATGCCGGACGCCTTGCCGAAATCCATCTGGCCGGGGAACTTCTCCCTGAGCGCGGTCATGCAGCGGCCCATGTCGCGCAATCCCTCCGCGTGGACCTCGTTGATCACCGCGGCGACCGCCTTGCGCGTGTCGTCCTCGCAAAGCTGCCTGGGCATGAACTCGCGGATGATCTCGATTTCGGCGCGTTCCTGCTCGGCCAGTTCAAGGCGGTTGCCGTCCTCGAACGCCTTGGCCGATTCCTCGCGCTGCTTCACCATCTTGGCGAGGATCTGCAGGATGTCCTCGTCGGACACCGGGTCCTTGCCGGCGCCGCGGTTGGCGATGTCACGGTCGCCGACGGCTGCCTGGATCAGGCGCAGTGTACAGATGCGTCGCTTGTCCTTGGCCTTGACGGCCTCTTTCAAAGCGCCGGTTATGGATTCTCGCATAAGGTAGTCTCCGGGTGCGAGGGCGGAACATACCCCTGCCCGCGCGCCATTGCAAACCGTTTGTTGAAACGGTAAATCATTGAATTTACGTGCCTTTTATTCGGGAGCAGTAGCCCGTTTCGCTGCACCCGCGGCGCGGAAACGGAATTCCGCACCCACGTCATGCTACTCTGGGTCGCATGTGATCGGGGATTTTCCCGCCAAGCGGGCGATTGCTCCGGTTGCCCGTCATATCGGACTGGTCAACACGGCTTTCAAGGTGTATGGCGCACGCGGCCGCTCACGATCGCGCGATCCCGGCCGAGGACAAGGAGACAACGATGACCGCTGCCACCGCTGCCTGGACCGAAACCCGGCCGACCGCGCTGCTGGTGCTGGCCGACGGAACCGTCATCGAGGGCCACGGCCTCGGCGCCACCGGTTCGGTGGAAGCGGAAGTCTGCTTCAACACCGCGCTTACCGGCTACGAGGAAATCCTGACCGATCCGTCCTATGCGGGCCAGATCGTGACCTTCACCTTCCCGCATATCGGCAATATCGGAACCAATGACGAGGACATCGAGGACCTGCAGCCGGCCCGCAGGATCGGCGCCGTCGGCGCCGTGTTCAAGGCCGACATCACCAACCCGTCGAATTACCGCGCACGTAACCATCTCGACGCGTGGCTGAAGCGGCGCGGCGTCGTCGCCATGGCCGGCGTCGACACCCGCGCGCTGACCACGCTCATCCGTAAAAAGGGCCTCGCCAACGCCGTGATCGCGCATGACGCGGACGGCCGGTTTGACACCGGCGCGCTGAAGGCGCGGGCCAAGGCCTGGCACGGTCTCGAAGGCCTTGACCTCGCGAAGGAAGCCACATCCGGACAGTCTTCGAACTGGACGGAAACGCCTTGGGTGTGGAACCAGGGCTACGGCCGGCGCGAGAGCGAAACGATGCACGTCGTCGCCGTCGATTTCGGCGTCAAGCGCAACATCCTGCGTCTGCTTACCGGCCTTGGAGCCAGGGTGACCGTTGTCCCCGCCTCCACCCCCGCGGACGACATCCTTGCGCTGAAGCCTGACGGCATCTTCCTGTCCAATGGCCCTGGCGATCCCGCCGCGACCGGCGAATACGCGGTGCCGACGATCCGCACCCTGCTTGAGACCGGCATTCCGCTCTTCGGCATCTGCCTCGGCCACCAGATGCTGGGGCTGGCGCTGGGCGCAAGGACCGTGAAGATGCACCAGGGCCACCACGGCGCCAACCACCCGGTCAAGGATCACACCACTGGCAAGGTCGAGATCGTGTCGATGAACCACGGCTTCGCCGTCGACGGCGCCACGCTGCCCGAAGGCGTGAAGGAAACCCACACCTCGCTGTTCGACGGCTCCAATTGCGGGCTGACGCTGGTCGGAAAGCCTGTGTTTTCGGTCCAGCACCATCCGGAGGCCTCGCCCGGCCCGCAGGACAGCCACTACCTGTTCCGCCGCTTCGTCAACCTGATCCTGGAGCGCAAGGGCGAACCCGCGTTGCCTGAACGATAGGACGCACTGCGTCTGTTTGAAATTCGGAACGCAAAGGGCGGCCCCCTGCCGCCCTCTTTCCCGCCCGGTTCATCAATGGCTGGCCTGGTCCAGGCCGCAACCGCTCAGGACGATAGCCGCACACTGACCATGCGGTCCTTGATCTCCTGGAAGATCCGCTGCAGGTCGTCCTTCGAGGGACTGTCGAAATAGTGGTCATCGCCTGACGCGCACCGCCTCAGCATGTCGCCGGTGTCACCATTCGGCTCCTCCAGCCGTATGGTGAAGATTTCCACGTCGTCGGACTTTGCGTTCGCGCAGGCAGCCAGCGTCTTGGCGTTGAGCGCCTGGTTGGCAACCGATGACGAGCTGACGGGCGTCAGGCCAGGCAGGCGGTTGTCCGCCGGATAGCCGATGCTCGAATAGCCGGCGCCCAGATCGTTGTTCAGCATGGTGATCGAGTTCGACCCGTCGGTCAGCAGGATCAGCACTTTCTTGTTCGACCCCGAGGATTTCGGCAGCCCTTCGGTGAACGGCTCGCGATCGGAGAGCACGCGCCAGGCCCACATCACGCCTTCCATGATGTTGGTGCTGCCATTGGCGTTGAGCGCGTTGACCTTGTCGCGCACCTTCTTCAAATCGATCGTCAGCGGCAACAACGGCTCGATCTCGCAGCCATAGCCAGGCCCCTTCGGATCGGCCTCGTTTGAATAGAAGTAGGAAGGCGAATCGTCGATTCTGACGGCGCCGAACTTTCCGCCCGTGTCGTTGACCGGATCGTAGCCGTATTTCATCAGTTTTCTCGCCTGCCCCTGCGGGGTCTTGTCGAGCACGCTGACGGTCGACTTGACGTAGCTGTTGGGATATTTCGGCTGGCCGTTCCGCCACCGGTCGTCGGGCTCGTCGATGCTGTAGGCTGGAACGAACAGCGATTGACTGACCTTTGGATCGGCCTCGATGTCCATCACGTCATAGGCCAGCCCCTTCTTTTTGTCGGGCACGCGCGTTTCCACGCAACCGGGCCATGTCTTGCCAAGCCGGTAGTAGAGCTCGAATCGGTTGGCCTTGTTGCCAAGCTCCATCTCCGGAAACTTCACTTTGCCGTTGATATCGAGCCAGCGGGCGCCGGTCTTGGCGTCAACCTTCCCGTTCTTTTTGAAACTCGGCCCGTATTGCGGGCCGACATTGACGAAGGCGGCATAAGGCACGACGCCAACCTTGAGGTTCCCGGAGCTGGAAACCTGGACGCTCATGGCATTGACGAGATCGTTCACCGCCGCCTTCATCGCCGCGAGCTTGGCGCCCTTCATGGAGCCGGTCGTATCGAGCGCCAGAGCGATCTCGTATTTCGACATCATGTATTCGGCCGTCGAATCGACGGTTACCGACCACTTGTCCTTGCCCACGACCCCGCCGAAAGCGAGCTTCGGCTGCAGCGTCACCGCGACATTGATCGAGTAGCCGTTGCGCGTGACCGACAGCGTGGACACTTTGTTCCCGAAATTGGCGGCGATGAAATTCTCGGCAATCTGCCGCGCATCCCGGTCGGACAGTTTCACGCCCTCGCGCGCGATTGCCAGCGCCGCCGCATCGAGCACCTGCTGCAATTCGGTTTTCGTGCGGCTGACCGTCTGGAAATCGATGGCGACGCCGACCCCGAGAACGAGCGGTACCGCCGTGATTGCGGCTGCAATGGCATAATTGCCACCACGGTCGGTCAGGAAATCCCGGAAGCGGCGCATGCTTCTCCCTCATCCATGAGCGGACATTTCTCAGGGAAGTGTCACGCAAAAGGTTCAATTTGCCGATAAGGAAATCGGTCGCATTATAATAATACATGATTTGCTAATATATCATTATCGCTGCAACTCGCGCCCGCGGAGGGCCGGGAACAGCACCGGATGGCGACGCGACCAAGCAACGCCCTTCCGATACGTGATGGCGCATGTCAAAATGCCCGATGGCGCATGGCAAAGCGCCCGGCAGATTCGGCCGCACGCTCGTGATCAGGCTTTCGCGCCGCGCAGTGGCGTTAACACCGGGTTGGAGCGTTCGCGGCCTAAACCGGATTGTTGAAGGTGTCGCAGGCGGATAACCTGCCCGTGTCGTAGCCCTTCGCAAACCACGTCGCGCGCTGCTTTGACGTGCCGTGGTTGAAGCTGTCCGGCACGACATAGCCCTGGCTGCGTTTCTGCAGCGTGTCGTCGCCGATCTGGTGGGCGGCATTGAGTGCCTCTTCGATATCGCCCTTTTCCAGCAGGCCCTTCTGGTCGGTGAAATGGGCCCAGATGCCGGCGAAACAATCCGCCTGCAATTCGACGCGCACCGACATCCGGTTGGCTTCGGCTTCGCTCATCTGCTGCCGCATCGCGTTGAACTTCGGCAAGACACCGATCAGGTTCTGCACGTGGTGGCCGACCTCATGGGCCACGACATAGGCCTGCGCGAAATCGCCCGACGCCCCGAACTGCCGCGCCAGTTGCCCGAAGAATGTCGTGTCGAGATAGAGTTTTTGGTCGCCTGGACAGTAGAACGGGCCCGACGCCGACGAGGCGAAACCGCAGGCCGAGCTTACCTGGCCCGAAAACAGCACCATCGTCGGGTAGCGGTAGTCCAGGCCCTCGGCCTGGAAAATACCGTCCCACACCTCCTCGGTCTCCGCCAGGACCGTGCGCATGAACTGGGTCATCTCGTCATCGGCCGAGGCGCCGCCCGAAACCTGCTCCTGGCCGGGCGCAATCGCCTGTTCGAACCCGTCCTCCGTCAGCACCTGCAGCGGATCGATGCCGATCGCCTTCAAAACGAAATACAGCACGACAAGGATGACGATCGTCGATATACCGCCGCCACCCGCGCCGACACCGCGTCCGCTGCCCACGGGAATGCGGATGCGCCCACCGCCGCGCCCGATCCCGCCGCGAATGCCGCCACCCTGCCCGCGCCGGTCCTCCATATTGTCCGATTGTCGTCGGCCCTTCCAGCGCATGGCTGACACTCCGTCTGGCGTCCCTTTGACGAACTATTGCCGCAAAAGCCGGAGCCCTGCAACGCGCTGTCGATTCACCGGGCGAGCAAGACGGCTGAGCCACAGCGGCGCGCATCAGGACACGGCTGGGGTAAAAGCCTGCGCAGCCGTTTTCCGCCCCGATTCCGCCGATCTGGGCGAGGGGAATACTGATCCGCCATTTCCGGGGTTCCCACGCCTTCAATCCTCCCCTATAAGGCGCGCCTAGCCCGAGATTGAAATCGCATCGGCCGGCCGGGAAATCCGGGCCGGTTTTCTTGCGCAACACCGCCGGAACCGCCATGCCCAAACGCACAGACATCAAGTCGATCCTCGTCATCGGCGCGGGGCCGATCATCATCGGCCAGGCCTGCGAATTCGACTATTCCGGCACCCAGGCCTGCAAGGCGCTCAAGGCCGAGGGCTACCGCATCATCCTGGTCAACTCCAATCCGGCCACCATCATGACCGATCCGGAACTGGCCGACGCGACCTATATCGAGCCGATCACGCCCGAAGTCGTCGCCAAGATCATCGCCAAGGAGCGCCCCGACGCGCTGCTGCCGACCATGGGCGGCCAGACTGCGCTCAATACCGCGCTGTCGCTCAGGCGCATGGGCGTGCTGGAACGCTATAATGTCGAGATGATCGGCGCCAATGCCGACGCCATCGACATGGCCGAGGACCGCGCCCTGTTCCGCGAAGCGATGGCCAGGATCGGCCTGGAAACGCCC
>JAIOIW010000121.1 GCA_019912385.1 Notoacmeibacter sp.
CCGCGGTGCCACGCTGAAGGTGGTCACCGGCGCCGGCACCGAGACGCCCAAGGGCTCGGCCGGCACCAATCCCGGCCCGGCGCCGGCCAAGGCGCCCGTCGCCCTGGCCCCGGCTCCTGTCCGCGCGGTCGCCTCGGCTGCTGCGGTCGGCCTTGCCAAGCAGACCAATGTGCTGGAACTGCGCGAGGAGGTCACGGCCTTCAAGCGCGATTACGAGGAGCGGGCCAAGGAGTTCGTTGCCGAGGTGGAGACCGGGGACACGCTGTTCACCGACGACGCAGCCGCCGACGCCGCCGACCTCAAGGCGGAAGCGAAGAAGATCGAGGCCAACCGCCGCGCCAGGGCGGTCATGCAGGGCTATACCGGCGACATGTGCTCCGAATGCTCCAACTACACCATGGTGCGCAATGGAACGTGCCTGAAATGCGACACGTGTGGAAGCACAAGCGGGTGTAGTTGAGGTATAACTCTGCCTAGCTAAGTTTACCGGCCGGTGCCGAGAAATATGTGCCGGCCGCATTACATGAATTGAAAGTATGAGTATTTCCGACAACAGAGATTTCCTGAAGGAAATAAAGCTCCATCCGGAGCGTTTCTATATAATACATTACTCTTGCCAGAGTTTGTATGATGATAATGATGGTTTATCTCCGAGAATTACATCTATCGCAATCACGCACTATTCTACTGAACAGACTTTGAGTTTTTCAACGCATGCAATGGCTGAACAATTGCATATCGAGCGCCAAAACGTGAAGGAACGCTTCGATGATATTGAGAAAGAATTATTGAATGAATTTTACAAATTTATTCGAGATAGACGTGATATGTACTGGATTCATTGGAATATGCGAAATCTTACCTATGGATTTGAACATATCGAACACAGATACCGCACGCTGACGGGAACTGAACCCCCTGTAATACCGGTCGAACGCAGGATCAATCTTAACGAGATACTCAAGAGCCGTTACGGCTCGGGTTACGTAAAAGACCCCAAGATGGCGTCGTTGATGGAATTGAATGGAGGGATCCATCGTCATTTCTTGACAGGAGCAGAGGAAGTCACTGCATTTCAAAACGACGAATTCATTCGAATGCACAATTCGACTCTATGTAAAGTGGGATTTTTCCATTCAGTTATCGAAAGGCTGACATCTGGGAAGCTAAGGACCAACTCACGAGGTTGGGGCGTGAAACTGGATAGGCTCTTTGAAAGCCGCTGCGCAAAAACGATTGGCCTGGTAGGAACGATAGTGGGAATATTGAGCCCGCTCGTTGCGCTTCTGGCGCTGTTTTAGTCCAGTCAGCCAACCAAGGCCGTTACCAACGAGACAGCCAACTTCCGACGCGTTTCATATTGATGGCGTGAACGAAGACGGACTACCGATCCCGCCCACGAGTTCCATCGCGGAGTATGTGGAGGCTCGAGGCCGGGATGACGAATGGCACGAAACGCCGCCGCCAATCTCAGACGCCGGCGATTGGCAGAAAGGCCGATGCCACGCGCCTCCCTTCTCCCGCGCGCGGGAGAAGGGAGGCGAGCGTAGCGAGGTCGGATGAGGGTTGTCATGCGTTGCCCCTCATCCGTCTCGGTGCTGGCGCACCGATCCACCTTCTCCCACTTGTGGGAGAAGGGAGGAGAATGCAGCGCGGGCATCTGCCAACCATCAGGGTCTGCGATTTGCGGCAAGGCCGATGCCGCCATCTCCGATTCCTCCCGCAAGCGGGAGAAGGCAGGCTGCGCGGCGTCAACGCCTGCGCTTCTATCAGCGGGCGTAAAAAATTATCCACACCCTTTCCACCTCTCCCATACTCTCCCCCATCGCCTTCCGTGGGAGCGGGTCATGAACCGATGGCTTGCGGGGGCGACCGGTGGCCCGGCGGCTGAAGCATGCGGTTGCGACAGCGCATCGACCCGAAAACCGGTTCCGGTTTTCGGAAAGTGCGATGCGCCGATTCAATGATTTGCAGCGTCCTTTGTGCGTCCGAAAGGACGCACGGCGCTGCAATGCGTGGATATAGCTCGTCCTTTGGCCGGGTGATCTGAGTGTGATCTTCGGCGTCCCGTCCTCCCTGAAGCAATAGGGAGGCCGGGTCAGGGTCCGCAGGCAAAGCGGGCATTCACGGGGAAACCCGGAAGGAGGCCTTGCCGAGCGAGAATCATATTTCACCGGGACGGGGTGAGGAATGGTCCGCGCCTCAGCGCGGACGAAATGATCCGGCGAATCATTTCGAATGACGAACGCCCGGAGCCCAGGCGGTGGGCTTGAGGATCGCACCAGACTAACTCAGACGAGCGTGAAGAAACCGCCCGTCTTTCCCCTCGATCAGGGGAGCGTTCTTTCCCACCCATGGCGCCCGCACCGGCAAGGCCGTGTGCGGACAAGCAGCCATGGAAACAGGAAACCGCGCCCGCACCGGCGCAGCCGGGTCCGGACAAGGACTCATGGGCTCGAGAAACCGCCAGACGCGAAGGCGGGCGTGGCGATGGTAACGCTTGCGCCCTCCCTTCTCCCCCATGGTTACTTCCACCTGCCTTCTTGCGGCGGGCAGGCACGTTCCCCTATGTGCCCGTGACCAGCAATCCGGAGAAGACGCGCCATGCAGATCGACATTGTTTCCGACATCTCCTGTCCCTGGTGCGCGGTGGGCGTGAACGCGGATGCGTTCCGGCCGTTTTCAGGCGCACCTATCCCATGGCTTTCCGGCGCTCATGGAAAATCAGGCGGTCGAAATTGTAAGCCAGATTGGCGATGATGATCTTCGCCTCGGCCCGGGCGATGCCGATCGTGCGGATAAACA
>JAIOIW010000122.1 GCA_019912385.1 Notoacmeibacter sp.
ATGCAGTTTTGCGCGCTCGCCTTGCCGGTATAGTTTTCCGACCAGAAAATGACCTCGGAATTGTAGACGAACTGTGCGCCGAACTGGCCGTTTGCACGGCTGACGATCTTGAATTTATGGGCCAAGCTAGCCTCCCTGAAATGGATTAACGACCGCTCGAATTTAGCCGAATCGTTTCGAAAGGGAACCTCGGTTCGCGCCGCTTGCCGCTTCACGTCTTGACGCAGGCCGCTATTCCGGGGAAGTGCTGCGCAAACAACGAGAGTTCACACGATGCCTACCGTCGCCCCGCTCGATCTAGACGGCCATTGCGTCGCCGCCGCTTTCCTTGGCGAAGTGCCCCATTTCGCGCTCGCCGACGGCACCGTCCACCGCCTCGATGGCGGCCACAGGCAGACGGCGGTTCATGACGGGCTGCTCTGCACCGCACATGACACGGCCGCCAAACGGCTGATTACCGGCGGGGAGGACGGCAAGGTCTGCGCCGTTTCGCCCGATGGCGCAGCCATGGTGATCGCCGAGGAAGGGCGCAAGTGGATCACGGCGGTGGCCGCCGGCCCGCAGGGCGCCGTCGCCTATGCCATCGGCCGCGACGCCCATGTCATCCTGCCGGATGGGAAAAAGCGCGTCTTCAGCCATCCCCGCTCGGTCGAGGGCATAGCCTTTGCGCCGAAGGGAATGCGCATCGCGGTCGCCCGCTACAACGGCGCGACGTTGCATTTCCCCGCGACCCAGGGCGCGCCGGTGGAACTGGAATGGGCCGGCGCCCATACCGGCATCTCGTTTTCGCCCAATGGCGAATTCCTCGTCACCACCATGCAAGAAAACGCCCTGCACGGCTGGAAGCTCTCCGACGGCCGCCACATGCGCATGACCGGCTATCCGGCCAAGGTGAAGAGCTGGTCGTGGAGCGCCAAGGGCAGGTGGCTGGCGACCTCCGGTGCGCCGGCGGCGATCGTCTGGCCGTTTTCTGGCAAGGACGGGCCGATGGGCAAGGCGCCGCTGGAGCTCGGCACGCGCGGCAATTCGATGGTCACCGCCGTCGCCTGCCATCCGACCGAGGACATGGTCGCCGTCGGCTATGACGACGGCATGATCCTCGCCGTCCGCTTTGCCGACGCGAAAGAAGCCGTGTTGCGCCGCGGCGGCAAGGGTGCCGTCACCGCCATGGACTGGGATGCGCCGGGCGCGCGCCTGGCCTTCGGATCGGAGCCCGGCGACTGCGGCGTGGTCGACATCCGCGCCTGACGGCGGATGACAACGGTCAGGGCAATTTCTTCCACGGCTTGAACCAGCCAAGGCCCTCGGCCGTGCCGTTTGCGGGGTGATATTCCGCGCCGATCCAGCCTTCATAGCCCAGCCGGTCAAGTTCGCGAAACACGAAGCGGCAGTCGATTTCGCCTGAGTCGGGCTCATGCCGGCCCGGATTGCCGGCCACCTGCATGTGGCCGATCATCGACCGGTAGCGCTGGAACGTGCCGATCAGTTCACCACCCGCCCGGCTCTGGTGATAGAGGTCGTACTGGATGGACAGGTTGCTCGAACCCGTCTCCTCGATGATCGTCGCCGCCTGCTCGACCGAGGACAGAAAATAGCCGGGCACGTCATGGGGATTGAGCGGCTCGATCAGCAGGCGCACGCCCCGCTTCGCCGCAACAGCGGCCGCCCGGCGCAGGTTCTCGACATAGGCCGCCCGCACTACCCTGCCCTTCGCATTGGCTATCCCCGCCATCACGTGAACCTGGCCGACGCCCAGCACGCCGGCAAAGTCCAGCGCCTGCTCGATCGAGCGGTGAAAAAGAACCTCGTGGCCCGGCAACGCCGCCAGTCCGCGCTCGCCCGCCGCCCAGTCGCCGGGAGGCGCGTTGAACAGCACCTGTTTCAATCCCGCATCGTCAAGCGCGCGCTTCAACTCGCTCGCTTCGAATTCGTAGGGAAACAGGTACTCGACCGCCTCGAACCCGGCCACCCGCGCCGCCGCGAACCGCTCCATGAACGGCATTTCGGCAAACAGCAGGGAAAGATTGGCTGCGAAACGTGGCATAGGCGAAAGCTAGCAGGCGGGCTCGCCGCTTTCCATGCCGAAACGCGCCGCCTATTCGTGCGGCGCCGATCCCCGGGCGATCATCAGATGATGTGACTGGTGGTGTGCGCCGCGCGTCATCGCGCCGATGAAGCCGAGCGCCCGGATCATTGCGGCATCTTCCGGGTCATCGCTCTCGACGATCAGGATCGCGCCGTCCGCCGTCGCCGCGGCCGCGAAGTGCCAGCCACCCGCGCCATCCATCGTTTCCGCATGGGCCAGCGCCATGCGACGGATCGAATCGGCGACCGCACCTTCGCCGCTGACGGTGTAGCGCATACCCTTGGCCATCGCCTCGCCCGACACGCTGGCGCGCACCGTCACATTGTCCATGTCGACCAGGTGGCGGCGCAATTTCTCGATATCCACCTTTGACCAGTCCGTATCAGGATCGGCTTCGAGGATTCCCACGATTTCCTGGATCGCCGCAAAAGCACCCTGGCCCGGCTGCACCGGCGCGCCCGCCCCGCCATCCGCACCCTGCCCCATCATGTGGCCGCTGCCATCCATCATGTCATGAACCTTCGCGCCATGGCCCGCCATGTCGTGGTTCATCGCGCCGTGCTGCATCTGGTTGTGGTTCATCTCCCCGTGTTCGGCGGCCATGGCAAGGGCGGGACCGAGCAGCAGCGGCAAGGCGACGATCACGTGTTTCATTTCGGTTCCTTTCTTCGCGTTGCATGACGCTTGCCATGCGCGCGCGCCATCGTACATGATCATGATCATGTCTACGGAACTGTCCGCACGCCTTTCGGCCCTGACCAGCACCGCACGGACCCTGAACGCGGGCGAGTGGCTCTTCCAACGCGGTGACGCAGTCCGCTCCATGTTCCTGGTAACGGGCGGAAAGGTCGAACTGCTGCGCCATTCCGAGGACGGCAAGCCGGCGATCCTGCAACGCGCCGGCGCCGGTTCGCTGCTCGCCGAGGCGTCGGCGTTTTCCGCGCGCTATCATTGCGATGCGGTGGCCTGCGAGGCATCCACATTGCTGGAAATCCGGCGCACTGACTTTGTTGACCTGCTGGACAGCGACCCTGAATTTTCCCGCAGCTGGATGGCGTATCTTGCAAGACAGGTACAGGCCGCCCGGCTGCGATCCGAAATCCTGACGCTCAAGAGGGTGGGACAGCGCCTGTCCGCCTGGCTGGCCTTCAA
>JAIOIW010000123.1 GCA_019912385.1 Notoacmeibacter sp.
ATGATCGAGAAGCTTCACCGTCCCCGCCGCTCCGTCCTCTATGTGCCGGCGTCCAATCCCAGGGCGCTCGCCAAGGCGCCGATGATCGATTGCGACGCCGTGATCTTCGATCTCGAGGACGCCGTGGCGCCGGGCGACAAGAGCGCCGCGCGCGAGGCCCTGCGACGCCATTTCCACGACCACCCCGCCTGTTCCAAGGAACGCATCATCCGCATCAACGCGCTTTCCACCGAATGGGGCGCGGAAGACCTGCTCGCCGCGCGCGGCTGCCGGCCCGACGCCATCCTGCTGCCCAAGGTTGGCGCGCCGCAGGACGTGCTCGACGCCGCCGATGCGCTGGAGCAGACGGATGCGCCGCGATCGCTGCGGCTGTGGGCGATGATCGAATCGGCGCGCGCGGTGCTGAATGTCGGCGAGATCGCCGAACTCGGCCACCGCCCGACGGCGCGCCTCGCCTGCCTCGTCGTCGGCACCAACGATCTCGTCAAGGAGACGGGCATCGCCGCGACGCCGGACAGGCAATGGCTGGTGCCGCTGCTGATGCAGATCCTGCTCGCCGGCCGCGCCGGTTCGCTGGCCGTGCTCGACGGCGTTTCCAACCAGTTCGCCGACCTTGACGCCTTTGCCGGGGAGTGCCGGCAGGGCGCCGCGATGGGGTTCGACGGCAAGACGCTGATCCACCCCGCCCAGATTGCGCCCTGCGAGGCCGCTTTCCAGCCCTCCGAGGCCGAGATCGGCGAGGCGCAGGCGATCCGCGCCGCCTTCGCGCTGCCGCACAATGCGGGCAGGGGCGTTATCCAGGTCGATGGCCGGATGGTCGAACGGCTTCACCTGGAACAGGCCGAACGGCTGCTGGCGCGGGCGGGGCTGTCATGAGGCGCGGACGGCTCCCCGCTCCGGTTTGCGCATTTTTAAAACACGTACGACTGGGCCGATCATGAAACTCTATCGCTACCTCACGGGTCCCGACGACGCCTCCTTCTGCCACAAGGTGACGGCGGCCCTGAACAAGGGCTGGCTGCTGCACGGCTCGCCCGCCTATGCCTTCGACGCGGCGACGGGTGCGATGCGATGCGGCCAGGCCGTGGTCAAGGAAGTCGATGGCGTCGACTACCAGCCGGACATGAAACTCGGCGAGTGGTAGAAAGGCTTGCGGGTGAGTTGATGGTCCGGCCTATTCGGCGGCGCTTTCGATCCGCGCCATGTCGTCGTCCGACAGGCCGAAATGGTGGCCGATCTCGTGGATCAGCACATGGGTGATGATGTCGCCCAGCGTTTCCTCGTTTTCCGCCCAGTAGTCGAGAATGGCGCGGCGATACAGCGTCACGCGGTTCGGCCCGTCGCCGGTCTGCGGATTCCAGCGTTCCGCGATACCGTGTCCCTCGAACAGGCCCAGCAGGTCGAACGGCGTCTCCAGCGCGAGATCGTCGGCGATCTCCTCGCTGGGAAATTCCGCGACCTGGATGACGATCTCGCCGGTCAGCGCGCGAAAGGTCTGCGGCAGATGCGCATAAGCCTCCACGGCGAGCAGTTCCAGTTCGCCGAGCGAGGGCGACAATTCGGCGTGCCAGTTACGGGCGGGATAGATGCGGGCCATTGATACAATTTCCTTCGATCCCGCCATATAGGGGGTTTTGCCTCGTGTTTGAAGGCATGCGCGACACGCGCCGGCGATCCGGTTTACGGACCCCGGTCAAGGAAAAAATTCTTCTCCTTCCTGCTTGACTCTTTCTGCCGGCTCTGGAATCGATAAGAACATAACATGAACGCAAAAGAAGGAACGGTTTGCTACCGGGCTTGCATCCGGTGCTGCAACCCTGCCCGCCACGGAACGGACACGACATGGCTGCCACCGCCATGGCGCAGGAGACCTTGTGCGCCCTGCGCCGCCAGATTGCCCGCATCGAAGGCGTTCCGGCCGCAAGGCTGGAACTGCCGGCGCAGGCGCGCGGGCCGCAAGTGGCGGATGGCGCTAAAACCATAATCCTGCGCGAGAACGGCTGCGCGGCGCCTTTGCCTCCAGGCATGCGTTTTGGCGCGGCGCAGACGATGGCGACCGGCATGGCGGATTTCGACGCGCTGCTGGGCGGCGGCCTGCCGCTTGCCGCGCTGACCGAGATTATCGCCGCCGACACGCGCGACAGCGGCGCGGCGGCGGGCTTTGCCATGGCGCTCGCCCTGATCGCGATGGCCGATGCGAAGGACCAGGACAAGCTGCTGCTCTGGATCGGCGAAGAGGAAGCCTTGCGCGAGGCGGGCCGGCTCCATGCCCCCGGTCTTGCTGCGGCTTTCGACCTCGCACCGCATCGCCTGCTTTTCGCCCGGTCCGGCCGGATCGCCGACACGTTGTGGATCGCCGAGGAAGCGGCCCGGCTTTCCGCCCTTGGCGCGGTGATCCTGGAGGTCCGCGGCAATCCGCGCCGCCTCGATCTCACCGCCACCCGCCGCCTGCACCGGCGCGCGGCCATCGCCGGACGGCCCGTCCTGCTCGTCCGCCAGGCGGGCGTGCCCGAGCCGACGGCTGCCCCCGTACGCCTGCGCGTGACGGCGGCACCCGCGGCGGAACGGACGATCCTCGGCTACCCGCAACCCGGTTCGATCGGCCGCCCGGTCTTCGCCGTGACGGTCGACAAGAGTCCGGCCGCCCGGCCCGGCTCAATTGCAATGGAGTGGAATCGCGATGACCAGCGCCTTCAATCCTGCCAGCCGCCGAATCCTGGCCTTGTGGTTTCCCCGCCTCGACAGCGACCGGGTGCTGCGCCGCCGCCTCGGCCGCGCCTGGCGGATGGCCGGCGCGCCGGCTGAGCGCGCGCCGCTGGTCTTCGTGCGCCGCGAAAACAACACCGAGCGTATCGCCGCCCTGTGCGAGGCCGCATCCGGGCTGGGCCTGAAACCCGGCATGGGCCTGGCCGACGCGCGCGCCATGCATCCTGCAATCGAGGTGGTTGCCGAGGATCCGGCCGCCAACCGCGCCATGCTGGAGGGACTGGCCGACTGGTGCGACCGCTACACGCCGCAGGTGGCGATGGACGAGCCCGACGGGCTGTTTCTCGACATTTCCGGATGCGCCCACCTGTTCGGCGGCGAGAAGGCGATGCTGGACGATTGCCTGGCCCGCCTGTTCCACCAGGGCTTTGCGGTCGCCGCCGGGCTTGCCTCGACGCCGGGCGCCGCCTGGGCCGCCGCCCGCCACGGCCGTGAAACCGCGATAGAGCCGGGCGCGGAAGCCGAGGCGCTGGCGCCGATGCCGCTTGCCGCGCTCCGCATTCCGCCAGCGACGCGCGAGGGCCTGCATGCCGTCGGCCTGCGCTGCGCCGGCGCCGTCCTCGCCGCCCC
>JAIOIW010000009.1 GCA_019912385.1 Notoacmeibacter sp.
CCGGCGGGCTGTTCATCACCAAGACCGCCTGCATCGGTCACATGAACCCGTTGTTGCGTATTGCCCTTCCGGTCATGCGTGTCTTGGGCCTTGCGCCCCGCGTCAATTTCCTCACCGTCGACCGGCTTGAGGCGGCAATACGCGACAACGGCTTCGAGATCGTCGAAACCGGCCTCTACCCGGCAAAGAGCCACAGCCGCTTTGTGGTGGCGCGGAAGAACCGGGACTGAATCCCTCAAACCCTCAGAACTGCAACACCTGCCCGGTCACCGCGCCGCCGTCGATAATGAATTCAGAGCCGGTCGAATAGCTCGCCTCGGCGAACAGGAAGCGCACCATGCGTGCCACCTCGTCGGCCTCGCCGAAACGGGGGATCGGCTGAGTCGCGGCAATGGACTCGTCCATCTCGGCCGTCATCGGCGTGCGGATCGGCCCCGGATGCAGCGAGACGACGCGGATACCGTCCGGCGCCAGATCGAGCGCCGCCGCCTTGGTCAGACCGCGCACGCCCCACTTGCTGGAGACATAGGCGGCCAGGCCGCCATAGCCCTGCAGGCCTGCCGTCGACGAGGTGTTGACGATCGTGCCGCCGCCGGCGCGCGCGATGGCCGGCGCCACGGTGCGTAGCCCCAGGAAGACGCCGGTCAGGTTGATATCGATCACCCGGCGGTAATCCTCCGGCGTGCATTCGGTGACCGAGCCGAAGTGCAGCACGCCGGCATTGTTGAACAACGCGGTGACGCCGCCAAAGGCCTCCTCAGCCGCCGCGACGGCCGCGTCCCATTGCGCGGCATCGGTCACGTCAAGCCGGCGGTAAATGGCGCCGATTTCGCGCGCCAACGCCGCGCCCTCCTCGTCCAGCACATCGGTCAGCATGACCCTCGCGCCGTCCGCGGCCAAGAGCCGCCCCGCTGCCGCGCCGATGCCGCGTGCGCCGCCGGTGATGATAACCTTCAGCCCGGAGAGGGAAGTGCCGTTCATGACTGTATGCTCCATGTTGGGGATCGAATGTTTTGTCAGTTTGCCGGCCCCGGGGCCGCGGTGCCTTGATACTTGTCACTTCCCGCGTCGCGGCCGCCACCCTCCTGACAGCCTTCTGTCAGCATCCGCCGCCGCCGCCTGCCGCCCTTCCTTTTCGCCCGGACTCTGCCCATATTGCGGCCATGGCCAAAGAGCAGAAGAAACCGGATGGGAAACCGACCGCGCAACGGCGAGGGCAAGCGCCCGCCGCGCCTCATGGCGCGCCCCTGCGGAGCGAGCCGCGAAGCGGCGACAGCGCGAGCGGAAGGAAGGGGTTTGAGGAAGCGCCGCAGGCTCCCTTCGAGGGCGCGCCGCTTTCCGGCAGCGTCTCGGATTGGGCTGCGCAACTGGAACGCGAGGCGGAGGAATCCGCCCGCAAGGCCGAGTTGCGCGAGATCCGGTCGAAAGCAGGCACGCACCGCGTCACCGTAGCCGCGAAGGCGCGGCCCGCCGTTGAGAAGACCACGCCCAAGGGCCGGAAGGTGACCGAAAAGCGCACCGGCGGCGGCACGCTGATCGGCGGCACCAACGACCCGAAGGCCCGCGCGGCCGCCGGGCTCAACCCGGTCGCCGGCGTCGATGTCTCGCTGGAGGACGCCGCCGGGCTGTCGGCATCCGGCGTCACCGCCACCGTCGACGCGCTGTCGCGGCTGATCGAGGGCGGCGACCCCAACCTGCCGAAACAGGCCTGGGCGCCGCACCGCCCGCCGCGCCCGGAAAAATCCGAGGGCGGCATTCCGCTCAGGATGGTGACCGAGTTCGAGCCGTCGGGCGACCAGCCGCGGGCGATCGCCGACCTCGTGGAGGGGCTGGGCGGCTTTCCCTCCGTGGCAGGGCAAGCGAGCGGAGCGAGTGCCGGCCCGCGAACGGACGGCGGGGCGGATGCCCCGGCGGAAATCTCGATACAACCCGAGCGCACCCAGGTCCTGCTCGGCGTCACCGGCTCCGGCAAGACCTTCACCATGGCCAAGGTGATCGAGGCGACACAGCGCCCGGCGTTGATCCTCGCGCCCAACAAGACGCTCGCCGCCCAGCTCTATGGCGAGTTCAAGAAATTCTTCCCGGACAATGCGGTGGAGTATTTCGTCTCCTACTACGACTACTACCAGCCGGAGGCCTATGTCCCGCGCTCCGACACCTATATCGAGAAGGAATCCTCGGTCAACGAGCAGATCGACCGCATGCGCCACTCGGCCACCCGCGCCCTGCTGGAGCGCGACGACGTCATCATCGTCGCCTCGGTGTCCTGCATCTACGGTATCGGCTCGGTCGAGACCTACACCGCCATGACCTTCCAGATGTCGCTCGGCGACCGCATCGACCAGCGCGCCCTGCTCGCCGATCTCGTCGCCCAGCAATACAAGCGCGCCGACATCAATTTCGTGCGCGGCACGTTCCGCGTGCGCGGCGACACCGTCGAGATCTTCCCCGCCCACCTTGAGGACCAGGCCTGGCGGATCTCGCTGTTCGGCGACGAGATCGACTCCATCACCGAGTTCGACCCGATGACCGGCCACAAGACCGGCGAGCTGAAGAGCGTCAAGGTCTATGCCAACTCGCACTATGTCACGCCCAAGCCGACGCTGAACCAGGCCAGCAGGGCGATCAAGGAGGAGCTGAAGTGGCGCCTCGCCGAGCTGGAGAGGGCCGGCCGCCTGCTGGAGGCGCAGCGCCTGGAGCAGCGCACCCGCTACGACCTGGAAATGCTGGAGGCGACCGGCTCCTGCGCCGGCATCGAGAACTATTCGCGCTATCTCACCGGCCGCAAGCCGGGCGAGCCGCCGCCCACCCTGTTCGAATACATCCCCGACAACGCGCTGCTGTTCGTCGACGAGAGCCACGTCACCATTCCGCAGATCGGCGGCATGTATCGCGGCGACTTCCGCCGCAAGGCGACGCTGGCCGAATACGGCTTCCGCCTGCCCTCCTGCATGGACAACCGGCCGTTGCGCTTCGAGGAATGGGACGCCATGCGCCCGCAGACCGTCGCGGTCTCGGCCACGCCCGGCAACTGGGAGATGGACGAGGCCGGCGGCGTGTTCGCCGAGCAGGTGATCCGCCCCACCGGCCTGATCGACCCGCCGGTCGAGGTGCGCCCCGCGCGCACCCAGGTCGACGACGTGCTGGGCGAGATCCGCGCCGTGGCCGCCGCCGGCTACCGCACGCTGGTCACCGTGCTCACCAAGCGCATGGCCGAGGACCTGACCGAATATCTCCACGAGCAGGGCGTGCGCGTGCGCTACATGCACTCCGACATCGACACGCTGGAGCGCATCGAGATCATCCGCGACCTGCGCCTCGGCGCCTTCGACGTCCTCGTCGGCATCAACCTGCTGCGCGAGGGCCTCGACATTCCCGAATGCGGCTTCGTCGCCATCCTCGACGCCGACAAGGAGGGCTTCCTGCGCTCCGAGACCTCGCTGGTGCAGACCATCGGGCGGGCTGCGCGCAACGTCGACGGCAAGGTCATCCTCTACGCCGACCAGATGACGGGCTCGATGAGCCGCGCCATGGGCGAGACCGAGCGGCGCCGCGAAAAGCAGCTCGCCTGGAACGCCGAGCACGGCATCACGCCGGAATCGGTCAAGTCGCGCATCGCCGACATCCTCGACAGCGTTTACGAGGCCGATCACGTGCGCGCCTCGATCACCGGGCCGAAGGGCATGGCCGCGTCGGAGGGCGCGCTCATGGGCAACAACCTCAAGGCCCATCTCGAAGCGCTGGAAAAGCAGATGCGCGACGCCGCCGCCGATCTCGACTTCGAGACCGCCGCGCGCCTGCGCGACGAGATCAAGCGCCTCAAGGCCGCCGAACTGGAGATGATGGACGACCCGATGGCGCGGGAAGAGGCGAAGGGGCCCGCCACGGGACGGCGCGCGCCCCCCGCCCCGGACACGGGCAAGCCGGGCGGCCTGTTCCGCAAGCCTTCTCTCGACGAGATGACCGTCGGCCGCACCGAGAAGCCCGCGGGCGATGCCGTGCCCGTGAAGCGCGAGAAGATCGGCATTGGCTCCTACGAGAACCCCGCCGACGAGCGCAAACGCCGGCCCGGCAAGTCCGGCCGGCCGGGACGATAGCGATGGGCAGGATCAACGCCGAATGGCACAAGGCCAACCGCATGCCGAAAAATCCGACGCGCGGGCAGCGCGCCGCCTGGCACCGCGAGCATGCCGCTCACTGCGCCTGCCGCGAAATGCCGGACTCGATCCGCAAGCTGATCGCGGAGGTCGACGCCGAGGCGAAGCGCGGCCCCGCCGGCGGGCCGCAACGCTAGGGACCGCGCCATGCGACGCATCCTCATGCTGGCCGCCGTGACCAGGACCAACCGCCACGCCGTGATGGCCATCGTCAACGACACGGTGATGGCGCTCGGCGGCTGGATCGCCGGCCACAATCTCTACGGCAACATGGTCGCGGTCTTCCATTTCGAGCTGGCGCCGGGCAAGTTGGCCGCGCTGGCCGAACGGCTGGACGCCGAGGCGATCCGCCTCGACGATGCCAGCCGCGCCGCGATTGCCGGCCCGGACCAGACGGCAGAGGAAATCCCGTGCGCGCTCAACGTCACCTTCATCCACGACGAACCCGACGTGAAGCGCGAAGTCCCCGCGGTGCCCGGATGAGCGCCCGTGCGCTCGCCCTCCTCGCCGCGCTCCTCCTCGCCCTCCCCGCGCGGGCGGAGATCCGCGCCACGGAGGTGGAAAAGACCTATGCGATCGCCGGCGCCACCGGCGCGGAACTCTACGAGTCGATCGGCGAGCACGGCCCGGCGATCCGCGAGGGCGCGGCCAGCGCCATCGCCTACACCACCTTCGACCTGAAATGGCGGCGCGACTACCGGCGCGACGGCGACGCCTGCGTGCTGGCCGCCGCGACGCCCTTCCTGACGATCACCTACACGCTGCCGAAACCGGCGGGCAGGCTGCCGCCCGAAACCGCCGCGCGCTGGCGCGCCTTCATCGACGGCATCCGCGCGCACGAGAAGGCGCACGGCGCGATGATCCGCGACCTGGTGGCCGACATCCTCGCCACCACCATCGGCTTCCGCCAGGACGACGACCCCGGCTGCAAACAGATCCGCAAGGCGATCTACACCCCGCTCAACGCCGCCTACGACCGCCACAAGGCCCGCTCCCGCGCCTTCGACGCCGACGAAATGGGCCCCGGCGGCAATGTCCAGAAGCTGATCTTGAAGCTGGTGAAGTGAGGGGGGCGAAAGCGCCAGCGCCCACTCTCCCCCCTTGCGGGGGAGAAAGCGATTTCAACGGCTTAGCAGAGCCGCAGGCGAATGCTAAACGTTAGAAATCGC
>JAIOIW010000124.1 GCA_019912385.1 Notoacmeibacter sp.
CCCTTATTGACCGTCGCGGTCGATGGCGAGGTAATTCGTCAGCGCGCAGACCAGGTGATAGAAGATGCTCGCCGGCACCTCGCTCGCTCGCGCCGCTCCCTTCTCGTCGATCAGGTCGATCCACATGCCTTTCGGCGCCGGATCGATGTGCCAGCGGAACAGGCGCGCCATGCGCGCTTCTATCTCCGGCTTGAGGTCGGGCCCGCCGGTGCCGTCCAGCGCGATTGCGGCCTTGATGACTTCCGTCTGCGGCCAGCTTCGCGAACTGCGGTCGAGCGGCACGCCGACACGCGATACGGCACCGTAGGCGAGGCCTGTGGCGCGGTTGAGCCCGTTGGCGACCGCGGACGCGTAGAGCTTGCGCGCATAGCGCACGAGGTCGTCCTGCCCCGTGGCGCGCGCGAACTGGACCAGCAGCGAGGCCCATTCGAAATGGTGTCCCGGTTCGGTCCACTGCCCCTTTTCGCCAGCGGCCGGATTCCAGTCATTGTCGAAGAATTCGCCGAGCGTCCAGCTCTCGGGGTCGAACAAATGGCTTCGGAAAAGGTCGATGATCCGTGCCGCGTGGCGCAGATGCGAACGATCGCCGGTGACATCGTACCAGGCCAGAAACGCCTCCAGGAGATGCATGTGCGGATTGGAGCGCCGCATCTCCTCGCCGCCGGCGGTCTCCAGGAAACCGCGCAGGCGCCGGTCTTCCAGATGCTCTTCGAGAAATGCGAAGGTCTCTTCGCCCAACGCCAGGGCGTGCGGATGTCCGCTCGCATGGGCGTGCGCCATGGCCAGCAGCACGAAGGCGTGGTCATAGGCGTCCTCGACCGGGTCAAGAACCGAGCCGTCGGGATTGAACGCGCGCACCCAGCCGCCGCGCGCCGTGCGGCCACGCTCCGCGATGAAGCGGATACCGTGATCGATCAACGCCTCGGCCGGACCGTCCCAGCCTTGCCGGTGGGCCATCGAGAACGCATAGATCTGGCGCGCCATGGTGCGCATGCGCTTCGGTGCGGCGACCGGATTGCCCTCGAAGGTCAGCCGCTCATGGAATCCGCCATACACATTGTCGACGCCCGCTTTCGACCAGAGCGGCAGGGTCTCGGCAAACAGCCAGTGGCGGACCCGCTCGACAAAGGCACCTTCCTCCAGAACGCGATCGTAGGACGGCGTGAACCGGGTTTCGAGCCGGCCGCTCTTTTCCAGCCGCTCGACGACCTTCTTGACGTTCTGGCTCTCCGAAACCGGGGCGACGAAGGTGGCGTCGGCGGTGACGACGATGGCAATGTCCTTCACACCGATCACCGAGAGCAGGCGGTCGCGGCTGCGCAGATAGCTGCGCTCGCAGTCGATCGCCACGACATCGCCGATGATCACATTGCCGTTCTCGTCGGCCTTCGAGAGTTCGAGCAGGGATTGCCAGGAGCCCAGATCGCTCCAGCGGAAGCGCGCCTCCACCATGGCGATCGTGGAGAGCTTTTCCATGATCGCGTAGTCGACGGAATCCGACGGCACGAGACCGTATTCCTCGTAGGGCAGAAACAGCCCGCCGACATCCTCGCGCGACTGGCCTAGCGCGGCTTCCACGCCCGTCCAGATTTCGGGCTGATGCGCCAGGAAGGCATGGCGCATGGCGCTGGCCTTGAACAGGAATATGCCGGCGTTCCAGAAATAGTTGCCGGCGTCGAGGTAGCCTTGCGCGGTGGCAAGGTCAGGTTTTTCGACAAAGCGGATCACCTGGCGCGACCCGTCGTTCTGCGCCGGTCCGGCCTCGATGTAGCCATAGCCGGTTTCCGGCTTTGTCGGCGTCACGCCGAAGACGACGACGTTTCCCGCATTCGCCGCTTGTATGCCAGCCTCCACGGTTTCCCAGAACTGGCGGTCGGTCGATATGACATGATCGGATGGGACGACCAGCACGAGTTCGTCGCCGAAGTCGGCGAGCGTGACCTGTGCCGCGACGGCGACGGCAGCGGCGGTGTTGCGGCCCATGGG
>JAIOIW010000125.1 GCA_019912385.1 Notoacmeibacter sp.
GTAGAAATGCACGATCGGCTTCGTCGCGCCCTTCAGCGCCTCGAAGGTGCGCGTGATCAGCTCCGGCCGGCACTGCACGAGTACCTGCAGCGACATGTCGTCGGGCGTGCCGCCCTCCTCGATCGCCCAGCGCGCGAAGTCGAAATCGGTCTGCGAGGCCGACGGAAAGCCGATCTCGATTTCCTTGAAGCCCATGTCGGTGAGCAGGTGGAACATCCGCGCCTTGCGCTCGTGGCCCATCGGGTCGATCAGCGCCTGGTTGCCGTCGCGCAGGTCGACGGAACACCAGATCGGCGGCTGGGTGATGCGTTTTGACGGCCATGTGCGGTCGTCAAGCGCGATGCGCGGATAGGGCTGGTACTTGATCGCTGCGTCGGCCATGCCGTGCCCGTCTTTCGAAACGCTCGTCTCGGTCATCTGGTGTCTCTCCGGCGCGTGCCACCCGGAAACGGGCTTCGCGCGCTTGTCTTAAGGATTCTGTGTGGCTTGTAAACGGCGAGGAGCGGTGCGCCGGGGCTTGTCGCCACCGGGCGCTCCTCAGCTGACCCGGCGGACGCCGATAAGCAGGAGCGAAAGCAGCGGCAATAGCGCCGTGGAGGCGCGCGCGAAAATGCCAGCAATGCCGAAGCGCGTGTTCATGGGGAGATTAAATAGCCGAGGGCGGCAGGCGATGCAAGGGCGGGGGGATTCCGGAGGGCCGCGTTGGGGACGGATGGGACTTTCGTCGAAATATTCTGACGAGGCCACATGCTGCCCTTCGTTTTCGCTTGGTTGTAGGCCAATTTCTTCTCCGAGCCTACATCGTCGCAACATCAAAACCTGCTTGGTTAGATAATGAGTAGCCCGTCACTGATCACCATGGTGGCGATCCAGCATGATATGGACCCTTAAACGCGCGGTTGTGCCGTGAACTCATAAGAATTATCTTCTATTCAGCAAGAAATTCTATTTCTTGTTGTTTTCCGGTAGTAGTTGGGGAGTTTGATTCTGTTTTCCCGCGAGCGGGGAGAACACTTCGGCCAATGGAGGTGATATTGCATGCCTGAAAGAAAGTCACTTACGGTTCACTACCGGCGAATGGAGGACCCTGTAGGCGCGCTGAACGGCGGTACACTGGAGACACGTGTCCGTAGTGCGCTTCAACATGTTGTCGATGGGGGGCCGCTCTCGGAGCACTGGAACCGCCGGGCATGGGTCGTTCCCCCCGAAAAGTCCGACACACTTCTGATGAATGTCTTCCACGATGATGGCGTGAGCTTCTTCGGCGACCTGACAGTTTACACGCGAGGCTTCATGCAGGCTCTCCTTCGGAGTGAACCCGATGTAGCGGTCCTGCCAGTTGAGCAAAGGCCACCCCCTGCGGGCCGGGAGTACATTCACTCCATGATGTACTGGATGGTTCTAGGCAACCACGTCCTGACCATTCAGAGCCGCTCCCTGAACACAAAGAACCTCGAGCATTATCTTACTTGGCTTCTGAAGGAACAGACTGCCCAGATGGGCGATAACGGACAAGTTCTGCTCACTGCCAAGTTTGACAGCGCAGAAGTCGGGGGCGACCTAGAGGACCTCCGTGAGATAATCGTCGGCGGGACGGGCGTTGTGGGTACTGTGCCGGCACGGTTGCCGGAACAACCGGTGGAGCGGGTTCGGGAGGTAGCTGAACATGTTGACGTGGGCGCGCGGCGTCCATGGGGTGAGCGCGCGCTGGATGTTCTTCGCGCGGTGATGAACAATGAGGCGGACGTTCAGGAGCTCCTGCGGAGCATACCTGATGAGGCGGATTTGGACGTGTCCGTACACATTGGCTACAAGGCCAAAAAGCGCCGTGTAACGCGAGCACCGATGCAACGGGCTCTGAGAAATCTACCCGAGGGAGAAATCACCGCCATCGGCAAGCATGGTAGAATGACCGGGAAGGATATAAGGCTGAGCTTCCCCGTGCGGGTGCTCTGTGAGGGTAGTTTACTGGAGCCGAACGACGTGCGTGCCAAACTCAAATCAGCTTATGACTATTTTGTCGACAACGGAAAGATTGAGGCATAGGACCGCGCCCAATGCGAGTTATCTTGAGGAAATGGGACTTCATTTCGGCTGCGACGATTGCAGCGGCAGGCGCCTATTTCCTTACAGCTGACGCGGTCAAGGACATCACAACCGAGTTGATTGCGTTTTTTAGCATTCAGTCCGCCGTAATTTTGCCGGCGATGATCTTCACGGCTGGCATACTGAAACCTGACGGTTTGGAGTTGTCGGAAGCGGAGCGTTACCACAAGGCCCTAAAATCACAGATGCTCTTCTGGGTAGTACTGCTTGGGCTCGACTTTATTGCAGTCGCTGCCCTTATTACGGGGAAGGCGATGAAGTGGACTTTGGCGTTCCCAGTCCCGAACTCAGCAGACCTTGTTGACGTGAGTTGGGCGTTTCCGGCGGTCCTGTTCTTTGCTGGATCGCTGGCAATTTTGAGAACAATTCCGTTTGTCCGTGGCGTTCTGAGCCTGCTGGACCTGAACAGCGAGATGGCTCAGAAAGCAATTGCGCGTCGCAACCGACTCGAAGTTGAGGCGAAGCAGGAGAAGGCGGACAAAGGCCCTATGGCGCTCCCCCGGGGTTACGGCGAAGTTGTTAAGCCGCAGTCAGACGACAAATAGAGAGCTCGTGGGATTGTAAGAAGAGTGCGGTGGCACAGAGATCGAAATTCCAAAGCGGAAACGATTCTAGCCTGCCGATGCCCCGCTTCGGGATGCTCCCACCAAGCAATGAACTGCCGGCGGCTCGGGCGCTCAAATCTGCCGTTTCGCTTCGCCCACCCATTACACCCTGTCACAACAGGTGACCGCCAGGCCGCCCGCCCGTCCCATTCTCGCCACATGCGCCCTGCATCGCCCCGGTAATCGAAACCGGGGACATATCCTTCATGCAGTTCAAGATAATTCTGGCGGCGGGCCTGCTTGCCTCGCTTGCCGCCGCCGATGCGTCCGCCGCCACCTCCTGCGGCCAGGCGTCGTGGTATGCGCTGCACTCGCGCACGGCCTCGGGCGAAACCATGAACCCGGCGGCGATGACCGCCGCCCATCGCACCTTGCCGTTCGGCACCAAGGTGAAGGTGACCAACAAGAGAAACGGGCGCACGGTCGTCGTGCGCATCAATGATCGCGGGCCGTTTGCCAGGGGCCGCATCATCGACCTGTCGAAGGCCGCCGCCGGCAAGCTCGGCTTCGTCTCGCGCGGCAAGACCGAGGTGTGCATCGCGATGATGTGAGGGGGCTCTCGTGGCGGACAATCCCCCCCCCTTGCGGGGATCGAACCTCGCCGCCGCCCCCAAATTTCTTTATCCACATCCTCTCCCCTTCTCCCATAATCGGCCCATCGCCTTCCGCGGGGAGCGGGTCATGAACCGATGGTCTGCGGGGGCGGCGGTGGCCCGACGGCGGAGCGCTACGGTTGCGCTTTCGCGTGGCTTTAGAAGAGCCTTTGGACGGGTGTTGTCCGAACGAGCTTCCCGGCGTCCCGTTCTTCCTGAAGAAATAGGAAGACCGGGTCAGTATCCGGGAACGACGCCAGTCGCCCACGGCATCTCCGGAAGGGCGGCCGGCCGAGTACAAGATGGCATATTTCACCGGACGGGCGGTTTTCGGATCGCATATAAAAGTTTCAGACGAGCGTGAAGAAACCGCCCGTCTTTCCCCTCGATCAGGGGAGCGAACATTGAAAACAGCCAGACGCGAAGGCGGGCGTGGCGATGGCGAAGTGCGCCCCGCCTCCCCCTTGAGGGGAGGCCGGAGAAGCGCGTTCGCGCGAAGCGGGAACGAAGCTGATCCGGGTGGGGGTGTGCGGCGTCAAGATTACCCCCACCCGGCTCGACTTCGGCAAGCCTCGTCTCGCCGACCTCCCCTCAAGGGGGAGGTGGTAACCGGCGCCCGCGCCGTCCATACATGACGACGGCGCGAGGGCAGGCGAAGCGCACCTATTGCGCCGCCGCCTGCAACACCCTCTCGTGATCCTTCGCCAGTTCGGTGCGCACCAGCGCGGCCACCAGCCGGGGAAAATCGGCGCGCGGCACGAGGCGGGCAAGCCCCTGCGCCGTTGCCGGCAGGCCGAGCTTCGCGGCAGCCGCCAGCGCCTTGCCGTCGGCGAAGGGATAGAGCTCGTCCCACGCCGCCTGCGCCTCGCGCAAGAAGATCGAGGCGCCGACATCGCCGATGCCCTTGAATTGCTTCAGCAGCCGCCGTTCGGCCTGCGGGTCGTGCCCGGCCTTCTCGCGCAAGGCGTTGAGGTCGCCGTGATAGGCCGATTGCAGCAGCGCCACCGTGTCGCCGATCATCCGCGCCGTGCTCTCGTCGTAGCGCGCATAGCCGGAGGCGTTGAGCACGTCGACGCGCTGGCGCCACGTCGACGCCGCCATCTTTTCAGGCGTCGTCCAGCCGGCATTGAAAAGCGCGCGCGCCGCCTTGAGCGCCTGCGCCGATCCGATCCGCGCGCTCATCGCCAGCGCGGCGATCAGCCAGCGGAACAGCATTTCCGGCGTATTGCCCGAAAGGTCGATGCCGAGTTCGGCCGTATAGGTGGTGCCGTGCAGGCGCAGCAGCGCGCCGGCGATCGCCCGGTCGTTGTCGCTCATCGCGCCCTCCGCGTTGCCGATTGGCTTTCAGGGCGAGGGTAGTGAGAGGTGCCGGCGGCGGCAACAGCGGCTGCCGGTCAG
>JAIOIW010000126.1 GCA_019912385.1 Notoacmeibacter sp.
TGGCTGGGGAACCTGGATTCGAACCAGGACTAACGGAGTCAGAGTCCGTGGGTCTACCGTTAACCTATTCCCCAAAACCGGAGCCGCGGGCATTCGTGAGCGCCTGACGACCGATCGGCGCCGCGACCGGCCCCTATTTACGCATGCGCCGGATTTAGTCAACCCCGTGCCGGCGTTCAAGTCGCCGGTTGATTGAAGGATGTCACAGGCAACACCATCTTTCGCTTGGTCGGCGATCAAAGCGCTGCTACCATGGCGCCAACGTTGAAACACCGTGCGCCTGCTGCAGCCCGTCTGGGCGTGCGCGGCGTGGAAGGACAAGTAGAGTGGACGACCCCGAAACGGGCCGCGTTGTGGCGGCCAGCGGGGCGCAGGAGGATCCGCAGGCGGGTGGCGACACCCGCAATTCCTCCACCGGCAAGCGCAAGGCGCGCCGGAAGCGGTCTGCGCCCGAGAGGGACAAGCGGGCCGATAGCGCCCAGAATCCGTCCGGCCAGGCGAAGGCGAAACGCCGGCGCAAGAGAAAGCGTGGCCGCAGCCTCTATGTGCGAGCGGCGGGCGAGGGCCCGGCCGCCAGAACGCCGGCCGATGCCCGCAATACAGACGCCACCGCCGGGAATGGGCGGCCGCTGCAGGGAACCGGTAACTCAAGGCCGACTCAGCACGATGGACCGCATCGCCGGTCGGGTGGCAACCTGCCGGTCTATGCCGCGCTGGATCTCGGCACCAATAATTGCCGCCTGCTGATGGCGGTTCCGACCAGGCCTGGCCAGTTCCGCGTCATCGACGCCTTTTCGCGGATTGTCAGGCTCGGCGAGGGGTTGTCGTCGAGCGGCCGGCTTTCGCAACCGGCCATGGACCGGGCAATCGACGCCCTGAAGGTTTGCGCCGACAAGCTGAAGGCGCGCCAGGTGCGCCGCGCGCGCCTGATTGCCACGGAAGCATGCCGCGCGGCCGAGAACGGCGAGGCATTTCTCGCCCGCGTGCACGACGAGACGGGACTGGAACTTGAGATCGTCGACCGCGAGACCGAGGCGCGGCTCGCCGTCTCGGGCTGCGGCTCGCTGGTCGAGCGCGACACGCCTGGCGCTGTCCTGTTCGATATTGGCGGCGGTTCGTCCGAAATCGCGCTGATCGACATTCCCGAACGGCGATCGCACCATCTCGCCCATCACATCGTTTCCTGGACGTCGCTGCCCGTCGGCGTTGTCTCTCTTGCCGAGCGGTATGGCGGGCGCGACGTGACGCAGAACGTGTTCGATGCCATGGTCAATGACGTGTTCGCCATGATCGAGACCTATGAAGGGCGCCACAGTCTCGCCCACCTGATGGGCCATGAGCGCTTCCACCTGCTCGGCACGTCCGGTACGGTGACGACACTCGCCGGCGTCTTTCTCGACCTGGAGCGCTATGACCGGCGCCGCATCGACGGGATATGGATGCACAGCGACGACATCGCGTCGATGACGGAACGCCTGCTGGGCTGGGATTTCCACCAGCGCGTCGCCAATCCGTGCATCGGCGCGGACCGGGCCGATCTCGTGCTCGCCGGCTGCGCCATACTGGAGGCGATCCGCCGTGCCTGGCCCTCGCAGCGCCTGCGTGTTGCGGATCGGGGGTTGCGGGAGGGCATACTCACCGAGATGATGGCGGCCGACAGGGTCTGGCGCCGGCGCCGTCCGCGTAACCGGAGCGAGCAGCCATGAGCGGCGACAAGTCGAAAGGCGCCCCGCGCGCGCTCAAGACGCGGGTGAAGAAGAAGCGCGGGCTGAAGGACTCCTCGCGCCGCTGGCTGGAGCGCCATCTCAACGATCCCTATGTCCACCGTGCCAGGGCGGCGGGCTATCGCTCGCGCGCGGCCTTCAAGCTGATCGAGATCGACGAGCGCTACCATCTGCTGAAGCCAGGCCAGACGGTGATCGATCTCGGCGCGGCGCCGGGCGGCTGGTGCCAGGTGGCGGTCGAGAAGGTGAAATCGTCCGAACACAAGCCGACGGTCGTCGGCATCGACTATCTGGAGATGGACCCGGTGCCGGGTGCCATAATCCTTCAGATGGATTTTCTCGAAGACGGTGCGCCGGACAGGCTGATCGACGCTTTGGGCGGCCGGCCCGATGTTGTTCTGTCCGACATGGCCGCGCCCACCACCGGGCACCGCAGGACCGACCACATCCGCACCATGCATCTGTGCGAGGTCGCCGCCGATTTTGCGATCAAGGTGCTCAAGCCCGGCGGTCACTTCCTGTCGAAGACCTTCCAGGGCGGCACGGAAAACGAGCTTCTCGCCCTTCTCAAGCGCCACTTCCGTTCCGTGCATCACGTCAAGCCGCCGGCAAGTCGAGACGAGTCCGTCGAGCTCTATATTCTGGCGCGCGACTTCAAGGGCGCCGAAGACACGCAATCCGAGGCGGATTAGCGCCGCGCTCTTGCCGTTCAACGCGCGACACCGCGGCGGTGACCGGAAACCGACTGGCCTGTCGCGCGGTCGAGCCCGAGAAACGGGATGGCCGCGCTCATCGTCACCAGCGAGACGATGACGAAGGCGATGGCGAAAGAGGTCGCGTCCAGTGTCTCGCCGGACAAGGCTGTGTATGCCTCCAATATGCCGCCGGCCAGCGCCACGCCGAGCGCGATCGAGATCTGTTGCGTCACCGAGGTCATGGCGGTTGCCTGGCTCGCTGCCGCGTCGTCGATGTCGGCGAACACCAGCGCATTGGCGGAGGTGAAGAAGAGCGAACGGGCAAGGCCGCCTGCAAGCAGTACCGCAAGGATGCCGAGGTAAGGCGTCTGCGGTGTGAATAGCGCCGCAGCGGCGATCAGGCCGCCGCCGGCGAGCGCCGAAACCGCCAGCGCGCTGCGAAACCCGAATGTTTTCAGCAGCGGCGCGGCGAGGAATTTCATGATCAGTGCCCCGCCCGCGCCGGCGAAGGTGATGAGCCCGGACTGGAACGGGTTGAGGCCGAAGACGAGCTGAAAAAGCAGCGGCAGCAGGAACGGGGTTGCCCCTGAACCGATGCGAAACAGAGTCAGCCCGGCGATCGAGGCGCGGAACGTCTTGTTCTCCAACATGCGCAGATCGAGAAGTGGCTTGGGCGTCGCCCGGGCATGGCGCAGGTAGAGCAGGCTGGCGGCAAGTCCGCCGGCTATCGTCGCCACGCCGACCATGGGCGGCAGGGCCGGCAGGCTCACGACCGACAGGCCGAACACCACGCCCGACGCGGCAAGTCCGGCCAGCGCGAAACCGCGCCAGTCAATCTCGCCCGGCGCCGCGGCCCGGATGTCGGGCAGGTAGCGCCCGGAAAGCAGAATGCCGGCGACGCCGATCGGCAGGTTGATGATGAATATCCAGTGCCAGCTTGCATAGGTGGTGATGAAACCGCCGAGCGGCGGCCCGAAAAACGGGCCTAACAGGGCGGGAATGGTCAGCCAGGCCATGGCGCGCACCAGATCGGCCTTTGGCGTGGCGCGCACCAGCAACAGCCGCCCGACCGGCGTCATCATCGCGCCACCCATGCCCTGCAGGAAGCGCGCGGCGACAAATTCGGTCAGCGTGCCGGCGCCCGCGCAGGCAAGCGATCCGGCGACGAAAATCGCGATGGCGATCCTGAATATCCGCTTTGCGCCGTACCGGTCCGCCATCCATCCGCTGACCGGAATGAAGATCGCGAGCGCGACAAAATA
This sequence comes from Notoacmeibacter sp., assembly GCA_019912385.1. GTDB lineage: Bacteria > Pseudomonadota > Alphaproteobacteria > Rhizobiales > Rhizobiaceae > JAIOIW01. Next base: position 3,682 of record JAIOIW010000126.1, read on the forward strand.
GGCGGTGAGCGCCAGTTTCAGCGCAATCGGGCTGGTCCCGATGTCTGCCGCGATCGCCGGCAGCGACGTGGCGATTACGGTCGAATCCATCTGCTCCATGAACAGCGCGACGGCGAGGATGAGGGGCAGGATTCTGTTCAAGGGTCGGGACCAGGCAGGCATCGGGTGCGGGCAGGGTGCAGCCCTATCTCGGCTCGATGCTTGCGGAAGTCAACGGCACCGGCACGGCGGGTTCAGGCCGCGCCGGCCGGTTTGGCGCGCCGTCAGGTCACGAGTTGAAAGAGGATCCCCGATACGATTGCGCCGGCGACACCCAATCCCAGATAGGCGGCAAAGACGCGCGGCTTGACCAGCGACCACACCGCCGCCATGGCGGGAACGGAACTGACCGCGCCGGCGACCATGAAGGCCATGGCGGCGCCCTGGCTCATGCCCTGGGCCATCAGGCCGGCCAACAGGGGCGGCGCAACGTAGGAGTTGAGATAGGCCGGCATGCCGACGATCGCAGCGATTACGATCGATAGGGACCCGTCGCCACCGACAACACCCGCAACCAGCGACGCCGGGACATAGCTGATCAGCAGCGCTTCCAGCACATAAGCCATGGCCAGCCACTTGATCAGGAACAGGGCGTTGTTGCGGAATTCCGCGCGAAAGACCGAGATTCGTTCCGGCTGAGACCAGAAGCGCCACACCGGGGTGCCGCCGAAGGGCGAACGCTTGCTGCAGCCGCCGCTCTTTCTTTCACGCGCCGGATCGGCAAATGCGCGCGTACCGGCGAAAATCTTGACGGCGAAACCTCCGGCAAGCCCGATGCCGACAGCGGCGACCGCCTTGGCAATGGCGAAATTCCAGCCGAGCGCAGCCGCGGTGATCAGCAATGTCGGCGGGTCTATCAGGGGCGACGACAGCCAGAACGCCATCACCACCGAAAGCGGGGTGCCGAGCGCCAGCAATCCGGCGATAAAAGGGATGACCTGGCAGGAGCAGAAGGGAGCAAGGCCGCCGAAAAGCGCGGCGAGCAGGATCGCGCGGTTCTCGCGGCCTTCGAATACGCGGCCAATGACGCTTTCGGCGCCCGATGCCTTCAACCAGGCGATCATCACCACGGCAGCGGCGATATAGGGAAGCGTCCCGCCGAATGCGCCGAGGGCGAAGGCCACGATTTCGGCGAAGCGGCCGGGGTCGAAGATTGCGACCAGCACCGGTATCGAAAGCGTCACGGCCCACGGGTTGGCGATCCACGGCCGCAGCCGAAACCCCTTTTCCGGGCGCATTGTTACGTCGCTCATTTGCAAGCTCCCCTTTGCTGGTCTGCGCAGCATTCCTTCAGAATGTACCCGGCCAGTGCCTCGAGACGGTCGTAGGCCGCGCGATTGATGACCGTGCGGCCCTGCTTTTCCTGTTCGATCAAACCCGCCGAAGTCAGGAAACGCAGGTGATGGGAAAGTGTCGAAGCCGGCATGGCGCAGCGCGCCTGGATGTCGCCGACCGCAAGCCCTTCGCGTCCGGCTTTCACCAGCGTGGCCAGTACCAGCAGGCGCGCCTCCGATCCCATGGCGGCAAAGGCCTGCGCGGCTTCCTCGATCAGGATTTCATCTAAAACAACCATAATTCTAGTTATATCGAAATAATGGCCATGTCAATGCCGGTATCGAGGTGCCGGTCGCAAAGCGCCCGCCAGCGGGCTTTTGGCGGAGGGTATGCGACGAATCCGGGTGCGGCGGTCGCCGAAGGCGGCGAAAGTCGGTTCCATGACGCAGACGATGGCTTCCCAATGCCGCGCGGACGTGGTACCAGCCACCGCCAATCCTGAACGGGACACAGAAACGAGTCGGCTTCGCCTTTTGTTTGGGCGCTGGCCGCGGTCCAGCTTATTTCAAGGGAATGGCCATGGCGAAGATCATCGAATCCATAACCGGCGCACAGGCGCTGACATTTGACGACGTGCTTCTGCAGCCCGGTCACTCCCAGGTCATGCCCGGCCAGACCGATATCAAGACCGTCATCGCCCGCGATATCGAGCTCAACCTGCCGATCCTGTCGGCGGCGATGGACACGGTGACCGAATCCAGGCTGGCCATCGCCATGGCCCAGGCCGGCGGCATCGGTGTCATCCACCGAAACCTGACGCCGACCGAGCAGGCCGAGGAAGTCCGCCAGGTCAAGAAATTCGAGAGCGGCATGGTGGTCAATCCGGTCACGATTGGCCCCGACGCCACATTGGCCGATGCCCAGGCCGTGATGCGCGCCCACGGCATTTCCGGCATCCCGGTGGTCGAGAACGGTGGCGCGGGCGGATACACCACCGGCCGCCTCGTTGGCATTCTGACCAACCGTGACGTGCGCTTTGCCTCCGACCCGGGCCAGAAGGTCTATGAGCTGATGACCCGCGAAGGGCTGGTCACGGTAACGGAGAATGTCGAGCAGGAGGAAGCCAAGCGCCTGCTCCACCAGCACCGTATCGAGAAGCTGCTGGTGGTCGACGACGAGGGCCGTTGCGTCGGCCTTGTGACGGTCAAGGATATCGAGAAGTCGCAGCTCAACCCGAATGCATCCAAGGATCACCAGGCACGCCTGCGCGTGGCGGCGGCGACCAGCGTGGGCGATGACGGTTACGAGCGCGCCGAGCGGCTGATCGACGCTGGCGTCGACCTGCTGGTGATCGACACGGCCCACGGCCACTCACAGCGTGTGCTCGACGCGGTGATGCGGGCCAAGACGCTGTCCAATTCCGTGCGCATCCTGGCCGGAAACGTCGCCACCGCAGAAGGCACCAGGGCGCTGATCGACGCCGGGGCAGATGCCGTGAAGATCGGCATTGGGCCGGGTTCGATCTGCACCACGCGCATGGTCGCCGGCGTCGGCGTACCGCAGCTTTCGGCCATCATGGCCGCCGCCGAGGTGGCAAACAAAGCCGGTATCAGCATTATCGCGGATGGCGGCATCAAGTATTCCGGCGACCTTGCCAAGGCGCTCGCCGCCGGTGCTTCGGCGGCAATGATCGGTTCATTGCTGGCTGGCACCGACGAGAGCCCCGGCGAGGTCTATCTGCACCAGGGCCGTTCGTACAAATCCTACCGCGGCATGGGCTCCGTCGGCGCGATGGCGCGCGGCTCGGCGGACCGCTATTTCCAGGCCGAGGTGCGCGATACGCTGAAGCTGGTGCCCGAGGGCATCGAGGGGCAAGTGCCCTACAAGGGACCCGTGTCCGGCGTCCTCCACCAGTTGGCCGGCGGCCTCAAGGCGGCGATGGGCTATGTCGGCGGCGCCAATCTGGAGGAGTTCCGCGAGCGCGCCACCTTTGTGCGCATTTCCACTGCGGGTTTGCGCGAAAGCCATGCCCACGACGTGACCATCACCCGCGAAAGCCCGAACTATCCGGGCAGCGTATAGGCGCCGGGGACCGCGAGCCCGCGAATGTGATCACTCGCTTGTCTTGTCGATCTTCTGCCCGCCGCGCTTCGGCTTTGCGGCAACTGGCTTGTCGGCGGGTGGTTCCGTGGCAACCGGGGGCGACGCCGGCGCCGGTTCGGCCAGGCTCGCACGCCAGTTACTGAGCGTGCTGAAAGCAAGCGCGGCCAACGCGCCGAGGCCTATGAACATCACCGCGATGTTGATCAGCCAGCCCAGCAACGGCACGTAGTTGAGCAACGACAGGATGACCGCGCCGATTACGACAACCACAAGGCGTGTGATAAGCGTCGGATCGAGGTCACGGAACGCGCCGATGATCCGCCAGGCCAGCGCATAGGCGCCCAGCAGCCATCCCAGGACCCAGACGACGACGGCCACGAGGATGAAGAGCGGCACCAGCGGCACGCCGATCATGGTCATGGCGGCAACGGGGACCAGGCCGATCAGTGTGGCCAGGCCGATCATGCCGAACAGGATGCCGGACCACGGATGGCCGATGGCCGATTCCCGCAGCTTTTCCACGCGGTCGGGCATCAGGGCCAGGAATCCGGCGGCGACGGCGATCAGGAACGCAAGGCCGAACAGGAAGCCGAAAAACGTGGTTATGGCCGACGGCCAGAAGGACCGCGTTGTCCGGTCCATCGCTTCGCCGAAATCGGGCAGAGCGCCGGGCATTGTCAGCTTTTCGTAACGGACGCGGCTTGCGGGCGCGACCGATTCCGGAATGTCGGCCGGGGAAGGCGAACGGTATGTCAGGATTCCAGCGATCCGGGCATCGGGTCCGAACGAAATCTCGCCGGCCGTCAGCAGCACGTCGCCCTCGATCGCCGCATCGAGCGCGAACGAACCCGCCGCCGCGACAAGGCTGCCCGCAACGGGCGCATCAACGGTAACCGTGCCGCCGAGAAGCCGCGCGTTACCGCCGATGGCGGCGCCCTTTTCCAGCGCCACCGACAGGCCCGATGCAGTGACGTCCTCGCCGACCCGGCTGTTGATCTCGACATTGAACCCGCCGGCATAGGCGTCGCCTCCCACTGGCCCGTTCACCGATACGTTGAAGCCCATCGCATGGGCGTCCCTGGCGACATCACCCTCGATCGTGGCGCGGAAGCCGGATACGAATATGTCGCGGCCGCTTTCGGCTTTCACCGTCGAGTTGGCGCCGCTGGCGTACAAATCGCCGCCGAGCGTCATTACATCCTGAGCGACCGCGCCGCCGGCAGGTGCTACCGCCAGCGCAAGACAGATCAGGATTGGCCTCAGATATGTCATCGCGTTACCCTTTGCTGGAGAAATCCTGACTCACAGGCTCTCTTGGTGTCGCAACAGATTATTGATTGTCGGGCGTGGGGGAATTGACGGCAATCAACGATCGGGAACCCGATCCAGCCTTCCCGTCATAGCCTCTGTCGTTCGCACTCTTGCTGGTCTAAGAAAGGAGGTCGGATCGGTACATGCACGGAAGTCGGAATGAACCAGACGTTGATATTCTGGCCCATGATCGCGCAGGTGGCGCTGGTATACAGCATTTACGTGCTGATTTCGCGGCGGCGCATACAGGCGGTCAAGGCAGGCAGTGCCAAAACCTCGCAGTTTCGCGAGAACCAGGTCGAGCCGCCCGAGAGCCTGTTCGTGCGAAACAACCTGTCCAACCAGTTCGAGCTTCCCGTCTTGTTCTATGCATGCTGTCTGGCGCTCAACGCCGTTGGCGCCGTCAATCCGGCCACGCTTGTGCTGGCCTGGCTTTTCGTCGCCACGCGGGTCATCCATGCATGGATCCACGTCACCACCAACCGGCTGCGCCGCCGCCGCATGATGTTCATCCTCGGCTGGTTTACCCTGGCCGCCATGTGGATCGCGCTGGCGTGGAAGTTGGCGATGGGCTGAGGGGGCACTGATCGTGCCCCCGGGTTTCTTGTGCGCAGGAACCGCTCAGCCGTTCCAGCTGTTGCGGTCTGAAAAAACCGCTGCGATCAGGATCGAAGCCGTCGCCACCGAAATGAATGTCCGGATAACATGCCACTGCCACCATGTGTCGCGAATTTCTGTCCAGTTCGAGGGCATGGTCTCGCGGGTCCATGTCATGATGTCGGCGTTAATCGGCTGGTTTGCCAGCCGCGTGACCGCGCCGCCGGCGACGATACCGACGATCGCGGCAAGATACATCATGAGCACGGGCGCGCGGTCCCTGCTCATGAAGGCAAGCGCCACGACAAGGACCAGCGATGCCGCGGCCATGGCCGGCAGCAGCACATTCAACCCGCGCACGGTACCCTGGTGAACCTCGAGATAGGTCACGGGCGAAAAGGACATTGGATTGTAGCCGCGCCAAACACCGAACGTGCTCCCGGCAACCAGGGATATCAGGACAATGGCGGCAAATTGGACGAGGGTCGAAATTCCGGGTGTCATGGGACCTCCTTGGCGGGTGCTGTTGCAGCCGCGGGGTTTGCAGGGAACGATATTCAGGTATAGGTTATGCGTATTGAATACAGCGATGGTGTATTAAATGTCTGAACCTGTCAAGCGGTCAAGGAAGCGTGACTACCGCTCGCCGTTGCGCGAAGCGCAGGCTTCGACGACGCGGCTCGCCATCCTTGAAGCCGCGCGGTCGCAGTTCACCGCACACGGCTGGAAAGCCTCGATTTCTGACATCGCGCTTGAGGCATCGGTTTCGAAGGAAACGGTCTATGCCGTGTTCAGGACCAAGCGTGCGCTATTCCAGGAACTGATTGCCGCAACCGTTCGCGGCCGCGATGCGGTGACGCCGCTCATGGACCAGAAAGCCCGGCGGATTGTGCTCGACGAACCGGACCCCCACCGCCAGATTGCGGCTTTTTCGCAGGATATTGCGGATGTCCTGGCCCGCGTTGCCCCACTTGTCGATGTCGCGCGAACGGCCTCGCGCACGGAGCCGGAAATTGCCGAACTCTACAAAATGATTCATGCGGGCCGGCGAACGAATCTGGCTGTGCTGGCGGCCGCGCTTGCCAGGAACGAGGCTCTGCGACCGGGTCTGGACGAGAAGGACGCGACCGCGATCATCTGGCGCCTTGCCAGCCCGGAACTGTATCTGCTGGTAACCGAAACAGAAGGCCTGGCCAGGGAGGATTACGCTGTCTGGTTGGCTGGGATGCTGGAATCAGCATTGCTTCCACCGGGATAATCAAATGTATTGTTTGTCCGCCTGGCCTTCGCTGGCGGGCAAACGGGGAGGGACAAATGACAGCTGACGACTGGCTGATACGCGAGGATTTGGGTGGCGGAATTGGCCGTATCACCTTGAACCGGCCGCCGGTGAACGCGCTCACGCCCGCCTTCCTGAAGGCCTTCGCGGACAAGCTCGACGAGGCTGAACGCGATGACGCGGTCAGGGCGCTGGTCATTTCCAGTTCGTTCAAGGTGTTCTCGGCGGGCCTGGATCTGAAGGAGGCGCGGGCGCTGGACCTCGCCGGCCAGCATGCCATCGTCACGGCATTGAACGTCGAATTCACGAAGCTGTTCGCGTTTCCAAAGCCTGTCATAACCGTGGCAACCGGCGCCGCCATCGCGGGCGGCCTGTTTTTCGTGCTTGCCAGCGATTACCGGCTGGCGGGGCCAAAGGCCGGCTTTGGCCTGGCCGAAGTCCGCGTCGGCGTCGATTTTCCCGTCGGGCCGATGGAAATCGCGCGCGCTGCGCTCAATCCCAATGATTTGCGCCGGCTCATGCTTGGCGGCAGGCCGATCGGCGCGCAGGCCGCTCTTGCAGCGGGTATCGTCGACGAAATCGCCGAGCCGGACACGATCATGGACCAGGCGCTGCATGCCGCCCGCCACTACGCATCGATCCCTCCGCTCACCTTCGCTTCCGTGAAGCGCCAGATCCGCGGCGAGGTGATCGCACGCATCGAGGCGGCCATGGCCAACGGCGCCAATACGCCGGAGGGCGGCTGGTACACCGACGAGACGAAGCCCGCGATGGCGGCGATGATTGGCGGTAGCGATTAGGCCGTACCCGTCTCGCACCGTACATGCTCAGCTCCGATAATCCCCCTCTGGTGTCCTGCCACTCATGACTCATCCTGCCCCCTCGAACACCAAGGCCGCCTTGTGGATGGGCGCCTGGCTCGCCTGCATGGTCACCATGGCTGTGGCCGGTCGTGAAACCGCGAGCCGGATCGACGCCTTCCAGGTGATGGAATTGCGCGCGATCATCGGCTTTCTGCTGCTCTATCCCCTGGTGAAAAGGGCCGGCGGATTCGGGGCCATGAAAACGCGCCATCCCTGGCGCCATCTCTGGCGCAACGCGGTGCACTACGCTGCGCAATATGCCTGGCTGCTGGCGGTCACGCTGATCCCGCTTGCCCAGGTGATCTCCATCGAGTTCACCATGCCGATCTGGACTGCGCTGCTGGCGGTCATGTTCATCGGCGAGCGGATGAATATCTGGAAGATCGCCTCCATCGTGCTCGGCCTCGTCGGCGTGTGGATCATCGTCCGCCCGTCCGCGGGCCACATCGAGCCGGGTCAACTGATTTCGCTGGCCGCCGCGGTCGGGTTCGCGGTCTCGGTGGTGCTCGTCAAGGCGCTGACGCGCACCGATCCGGTTGTCCGCATCATCTTCTGGATGCTGGTGATCCAGGGCGTCATCGGCGTTATTCCGGCGTGGCTGGTCTGGCAGCCGGTACCGCTCATGCTGTGGCCGTGGATCATGCTGGTCGCCTTTGTCGGCACTTTCTCCCATTTCTCGATGGCGCAGGCGATGCGCTATGCCGACGCGACGATGGTGGTGCCGATGGATTTCCTGCGCGTACCGCTGACGGCCATTGCCGGCTGGCTGATCTATTCCGAGGGGATCGATTTCTACACCGTAGCGGGCGCGGCTCTGATCCTGGCCGGCAATCTCCTCAACCTGAAACGGCGGGCCATGGGCCACGCTTGAGCTACTCTGCCGCTGTTCTCCGCCCGCCTTCCATCACCTCGGCGAGCACCTTGCACTCCTTCGCGCGCAGGCCATTGCGCCGCCAGGCAAGACAGATCGTGCGCGACGGCTGCGGCTCGGTGAACGGTATGATCTTCAGGTCCGAGCGGGCGTTCTCGGCGGCCAGCGCCATTTCCGGGATCAGCGTTATGCCAAGTCCGTGGGCGACCATTTGCAGCAGCGTACCAAGGCTGGTCGCCCCGTAGCTCGACATGTTCACCGGCTTGGCTTCGCCGCAAACCGCGAGCGCCTGGTCGCGCAGGCAGTGCCCCTCGTCGAGCAATAGCAGCCGCTCGAGATGCGGGCTCTCTGGCGGCACCGGCGGGACGATGAAATCGGGATCATCGCTGGGCGCGGCAAGGAAGAACCGGTCCTCGAACAAGGCCCGCGACTCCAGCGCCGGATGGTCCAGCGGGTCGGCGCCGAGCATGGCGTCGAGGGTTCCGCTTGCGGTTTCCTCGATCAGCGTCCCCGTGACAGCCTCGCGGATTTCGAGATTGAGCCGGGGAAAGCGCTGCCTGAGATCGGACAGCAGGCCGGGCAGAAGGTAAGGCGCGATCGTCGGGATGATGCCGAGGCGGAACCGGCCTTCCAGAACGCCGGGGCCCTGCCGGGCGATCGCTTCAAGTTCCCGCGTTTCGGCGAGGATACGGGCGATGCGCGGTCTCAGCACCTCGCCTTGCGGGCTCAGCCGCACGCGCCGGCCGGTCCGTTCGAACAACTGGCAGCCGAGCCGGGCCTCCATTTCCGCGATTTGCGCCGAAAGCGCCGGCTGCGTGACATTGGCGAGATTGGCAGCCTTGCCGAAATGTAGCGTCTCGGCAAGCGCCTCGAAGTACGTCATCTGGCGGATGGTGATGGTTATCATAATCACAAACTATCAAAAATAGAAGAAAAGACAATTTGCTTTTATCAATAAAACGCCATCTCATTGTTCCGGAAAAATAGAAACAGCTCCGGAGGGATGGTCTGGCGCTTCCGGCGCGAGGCCCCCACGACGCACAGGAACCGGATCGTTCCGAACGGAACAGCTCGCAAAAGTTGTAGGATGTGATTGGAGAAAAGCATGGACACTAAGGTCGAGAAAGCAGGCGGGTGCCCCGTGGTACACGGGGTCACAAACATGAGCATGCGGTCGAACCGCGACTGGTGGCCGAACCAGCTGAACCTGAAGGTGCTGCATCAGCATGACAGAAAATCCGACCCGATGGGGGAGGATTTCAACTACGCCGAAGAGTTCAAAAAGCTCGATCTGGACGCGGTGAAGAAAGACCTCACCGCGCTGATGACCGACAGCCAGGACTGGTGGCCGGCCGACTACGGTCACTACGGCGGCCTCTTTATCCGCATGGCCTGGCACTCGGCCGGAACCTATCGTACCGCCGACGGCCGCGGCGGCGCCTCGACCGGCAACCAGCGCTTCGCGCCGCTCAACTCCTGGCCGGACAACGCCAATCTCGACAAGGCCCGCCGGCTGCTCTGGCCGATCAAGCAGAAATACGGCAACTCGATTTCCTGGGCCGACCTGATCGTTCTCGCCGGCAACGTCGCGATGGAGTCGATGGGTTTCAAGACCTTCGGTTTCGGCGGCGGCCGCGAAGACATCTGGGCGCCGGAAGAAGACATCTATTGGGGCGCCGAGGCCGAATGGCTCGCCGACAGCAAGGCTGAAAGCAGCCGCTACACGGGCGATCGTCAACTGGAGAATCCGCTGGCTGCCGTGCAGATGGGCCTGATCTACGTGAACCCGCAAGGGCCGGATGGCGAACCCAACATTCTCGCCTCGGGCCGCGACGTTCGCGAGACTTTTGCGCGCATGGCCATGAATGACGAGGAAACCGTGGCACTCACCGCCGGCGGCCACACTTTCGGCAAAACCCATGGCGCGGGCGACGCCGCGCTCGTCGGTCCGGAGCCGGAAGCCGCGCCGCTGGAGGAGATGGGTCTCGGCTGGATCTCAAGCTTCGGCTCGGGCGATGGCGACGATACCATCACGTCGGGTATCGAGGGCTCCTGGACCGCAAACCCGACCAGGTGGGACAATGGATATTTCGATATCCTGTTCGGCTATGACTGGAACCTCGAGAAGAGCCCTTCTGGGGCTTACCAGTGGACCCCGGTCAACCCGGACGAAAAGGACATGGCGCCGGCGGCCCACGATCCTTCGAAAAAGGTGCCGACCATCATGACCACCGCCGACATGGCGATGCGGATGGACCCGATCTATGGGCCGATCTCGAGGCGTTTCCACGAGAACCCCGACGAGTTCGCAGATGCATTCGCGCGAGCCTGGTTCAAGCTCACTCACCGCGACATGGGACCGAAGGCACGTTACCTCGGCAAGGAGGTGCCGGCGGAAGACCTGATCTGGCAGGACCCGATTCCCGCCGGAAACCCGCTTGGCGACGCCGATGTGGCCGATCTCAAGGCGAAGATCCTCGCATCCGGGCTCAGCGTGGCGGAACTGGTGCAGACGGCCTGGGCCTCGGCCTCGACCTTCCGTGGCTCCGACAAGCGCGGTGGTGCCAATGGGGCGCGAATCCGGCTTGCCCCGCAGAGGTCCTGGGTGGTGAACCAGCCCGAACAGCTTTCGAAGGTGCTGGGCGTGCTTGAGGGTATCCGGTCGGCATTCGGCAAGCCGGTCTCGATGGCTGACCTGATCGTGCTCGGCGGAGCAGCCGCCGTGGAAAAGGCCGCCAGGGACGCCGGTTTCGACGTAAAGGTGCCGGTGAGCACCGGTCGCGGCGACGCCACCGAAGAACAGACCGACGCGGCCAGCTTCGACGTGCTTGAGCCGGAGGCCGACGGCTTCCGCAACTACGCGCGTACGAAGTTCACTGTCCCGGCCGAGGAAATGCTGATCGACAAGGCGCAGTCGCTGACGTTGACGGCGCCCGAGATGACGGTTCTTGTCGGCGGCATGCGCGTGCTGGGCGCCAATTTCGGCGGTAGCCCCCATGGTGTCTTCACCGATCGTCCGGGACAACTCACCAACGACTTCTTCGTCAACCTGATCGACATGTCGACGAAGTGGGCACCTGTGAACGAGGCCGCGGACGTGTTTGAAGGTCGCGACCGCAAGACCGGCAAGTTCAAGTGGACCGGCACCCGTGTCGACCTGGTCTTCGGTTCCAATTCGCAGCTCCGCGCTCTTGCAGAGGTCTACGCCCAGAACGACGCGAAGCAGAAGTTCGTGAAGGACTTCGTCGCGGCGTGGGTGAAGGTGATGGACGCAGACCGCTTCGACCTTGCCTGATCCCGGCTGCGCGATCTTTCCTTAGTGGGGTGGCACTAGCTTGGGGAAGGACGCGAAAAGGGACAGGGGCGGCATTTCGAGTGGTCTCGAAATGCCGCCCCGGCATCATGCCCGCATTATCCGCCCGCCCGGTTCGGTTCGGCATCATCGGATGCGGCCCCGGCTTTTCACTGTCCGCACAGGCTGTTTCCTTGCAAATGGCGGCAAGTCTCCATAGACAACGCCATCAATTGGAGACTCCTCATGCGCCTGGGCGGACGGCTGGCTGCAGCCATAGAAACTCTCGACGATATCGAAGCGCGCCACCGCCCTGCCGCCGAAGCGCTGAAGGATTGGGGTCTATCGCACCGTTTCGCCGGATCCGGCGACCGCGCCGCGATCGGCAACATCGTTTATGATGCGCTGCGCCTGAGGGCGTCGTCGTCCTGGCGCTTTGGCGAGGAGACCGGCCGGGCGCTGGCTCTTGGCGCATTGCTCGACGGTTTTGCCATGGATTTCGGCGCGATCCGCGCCGCGCTTGAAGGCGATCGTTTCGCGCCCGCAGCGCCGGGCGAGGCCGAGGAAGCGGCATGGTCTGGAAAGGACCTCGCGGCCGCGCCCGATCATGTCCGCGCGGAATGCCCCGAATGGTGCGCGCCGATGCTGAATGAGGCGTTCGGCGACCGGTGGATCGAGGAGGGAAGGGCGCTGGCCACCCGCCCGCCGCTCGACCTGCGGGCCAACACGCTGAAGGCTGCGCGCGACAAGGTCGTCAGGGCTCTGGCCAGAAGCGGGGCGCAGCCGGCCGCGCTGGCGCCCCATGGCATCCGCATTCCACCCGTCGAGGGCTTTGGCCGTCATCCCAACGTGACCGCCGAGCCGGCATTCCAGAAAGGCTGGTTCGAGGTCCAGGACGAGGGTTCGCAGATCGTCGCCCATCTCGCGGCACCGGAAGGTGGCGCGCAGGTGTTCGACTACTGCGCCGGCGCGGGCGGCAAGACGCTGGCCATCGCTGCGGCGATGGAGAACCGCGGCCAGGTTCATGCCTATGATGCTGACAAGACCAGGCTCGCCCCGATTTTCGAACGGCTGAAGCGTGCCGGCACCCGCAATGTGCAGGTTCATGAAGCCGGCAGCGACCTGTCGCCGCTTGCCGGTAATTTCGATGTCGTGCTCGTCGATGCTCCCTGCACCGGGTCAGGTACCTGGCGGCGTCGGCCGGACGCCAAATGGCGGCTGAGCGCCCAGGCGCTCGAAACGCGGATTGCCGAACAGCGCGCCGTGCTCGATTCCGCTGCCGCGTTCGTCAAGCCGGGCGGTCGACTGGTCTACATCACCTGTTCCGTGTTTCCCGAGGAAAACAACGCGCAGGTTATGGATTTCATCGGCAGGAACGGCGCGTTCGCGTCCCTGGACGGCCGAGCCATCGTGGAGAAGTCGCTCCCGGCGGCAGTCGACGGGGTGAAGATCGACGACGGCGGCGGCATCTGGCTGTCGCCGGCAAGAACGGGAACGGACGGCTTCTATTTCGCCGCCTTGGAACGCAACGCCTGACCTGCACCGCAGGCTGATGCAGGCCGCGGGCTTGACGAGCGCGCGGCAAAGCGGGAAGTTCGCGCGATGCGTTATGTCACCCTTGCGCTTTTCCTCCTCTTCACCGTCGGCGGCGGTTCCCTGATCGGCATCTACAATCTGCCCGGCGAATGGTATGCCGGCCTGGCCAAGCCATCCTTCAATCCGCCGGACTGGATCTTCGCACCCGTCTGGACGACGCTCTACATCATGATCGCGGTCGCCGGCTGGCGCACTTGGGAACGGCGTTTCGAGGGACCGGCGATGCAGATCTGGTTCGGCCAGCTCGCCGCCAATTTCGCCTGGTCGCCGGTTTTCTTTTCCCTGCACACGATCGGCCTTGCACTTGTCGTGATCGCGCTGATGCTCGCGCTCATCGTGGCATTCGTCGCGATAAGCTGGAACCGCGATCGGCTGTCGGCGTGGCTGTTCGTCCCCTATTTCGCCTGGGTGGCGTTCGCGTCGGTCCTGAATGCATCGTTGTTCATCCTGAACTGACGGGCGCTGCTCTCGGTCGGCTTGGATATTGCACCGCACAACATGCTTTGCCATAGTCCACCGGCAATACAGGATGTGAGCTGAAATGAAGGCTGCGCGCGACATCGACCCGAATTACCAGGACCGCGTGCGAACGAGCTTCGCCCGCCAGGAATTCATGCGCACGATCGGTGCCGCACTGACCCGGGTCAGCCCGGGCATGATCGAGCTCGAAATGCCTTTTGCGTCTTCCCTGACGCAACAGCACGGTTTCCTGCATGCCGGCGTGGTATCCGCCGCGCTCGATTCCGCCTGCGGTTTCGCGGCGCTGTCCATGATGCCGGCCAACGCCGGCGTGCTGACGATCGAGTTCAAGGTCAATCTTCTGGCGCCGGGCAAGGGCATGCGGTTCATTTTCCGTGGCGAGGTCACCAAGCCCGGTCGCACCATCCTGGTCACCGATGGTCGCGCCTATGCGGTCGACGCCGACGGCGAAGCCGCCATGATCGCGACGATGACCGCCACCATGATGACGATTGTCGGCCGAGACGAGGTAAAGGACTGATCATGCCGGTGCGCCTGCTCAAGCCTGTCGCCGGTAAACGTGTCCTTTACGTCATGGCCGCCGATCCCGAATACGGGCCGCATCTGGAAAAGCGGTTCACGCCGCTTGTCACCGGTGTTGGACCCGTCGAGGCCGGAACAAGGCTCGCCATCGCGCTGGCGCGCATGGAAGCCAGGGACACGCTGCCAGACCTGGTCGTCTCGATTGGCTCGGCCGGTTCCCGGAAACTGGAGCACACCGGCATCTACCAGGCGATCGCCGCAAGCTACCGCGACATGGACGCCAGCGCGCTTGGGTTCGACAGGGGGGTAACGCCATTCCTCGAACTCCCGGCCGTCGTCGAATTGCCGCTGCGCATACCCGGAATCCGCGAGGCCACGATTTCCACCGGCGGCTCGGTCGTCTCCGGCGCAGCCTACGATGCGATCGATGCCGAAATGGTCGACATGGAAACCTTCGCCGTGTTGCGCGCATGCATGGCGTTTTCGCTGCCATTGGTCGGCTTGCGCGGCATCTCGGATGGCGCCAGCGAGTTGACGCATGTCGGCGACTGGACCGAATATCTCCATGTCATCGACGAAAAACTCGCCGCGGCCGTGGACAGGCTGGAAGACGCGATCGGCAGCGGGCTGCTCGACGGCCTTGCCAACTAGGGTCATCCCGAACCGGCTTGTCAGCTCGTTGAGACCGCACGTCAACTCCGTGAATCGCTGCGCAAACAGCTCGCGCCAAGCCATTGCAACGACTCATATCTTTCTCTAAACGCTGCACATGACACACACCGCACATCCCGACACCGTCCTCATCATCGATTTCGGCTCCCAGGTCACGCAGCTCATCGCCAGGCGCGTGCGCGAAGCCGGAGTCTACTGCGAGATCGTTCCGTTCCAGTCGGCCGAGGAGGGCTTCAATCGCCTGAAGCCGAAAGCGGTCATCCTGTCCGGCGGCCCGGCATCGACCCATGAGGCGGGAAGTCCGCGCGCACCGCAAGTTGTCTTCGATTCAGGCCTCCCGATTCTCGGCATCTGTTATGGCCAGATGACCATGTGCGTGCAAATGGGCGGTGAGGCGGAAGGTTCCGACCACCGCGAGTTCGGCCGCGCCTATGTCGAGGTGGTCAAGGATTGTCCGCTGTTCGATGACGTCTGGGTGACCG
Organism: Notoacmeibacter sp.; assembly: GCA_019912385.1. GTDB lineage: Bacteria > Pseudomonadota > Alphaproteobacteria > Rhizobiales > Rhizobiaceae > JAIOIW01. The sequence goes on from JAIOIW010000126.1 coordinate 19,064, forward strand.
GTCAGCGCCACCAGGTATGGATGAGCCATGGAGACCGTGTCATCGCGCTGCCGGAGGGCTTCGAGGTTTTCGGGCGGTCGGAGGGCGCGCCATTCGCTGTTTTCGGTGATCCGGAGCGAAAGGCCTATGGCCTCATGTTCCACCCCGAGGTGGTGCATACGCCGGATGGCGCGAAGCTCCTGTCCAATTTTGTCCACAAGGTTGCCGGGCTCAAGGGCGACTGGAGCATGGCCGCCTACAAGGACCAGGCGATCGCTGCGATCCGCGAGCAGGTGGGCGGCGGCCGGGTGATCTGCGGCCTGTCGGGCGGTGTTGATTCATCCGTGGCCGCGCTGCTGATCCACGAGGCGGTCGGCGACCAGCTCACCTGTATCCTGGTCGACCATGGCCTGATGCGCAGACACGAGGCGGCCGATGTGGTCGCCATGTTCCGCGAGCATTACAACATCCCGCTCATTCATGTGGATGCTTCCGACACCTTCATTGGTGCTCTGGAGGGCGAGGCCGACCCGGAGAAGAAGCGCAAGACCATCGGCAGGCTGTTCATCGAAGTTTTCGAGGCCGAGGCAAAGAAGCTGGGCGGCGCCGATTTCCTTGCCCAGGGCACGCTCTATCCCGACGTCATCGAGAGCGTGTCGTTCACCGGAGGCCCGTCGGTGACCATCAAGAGCCACCACAATGTCGGCGGTCTGCCGGAACGCATGAACATGAAGCTGGTCGAGCCGCTGAGGGAATTGTTCAAGGACGAGGTGAGGGCTCTCGGGCACGAACTTGGCCTGCCGGACCACTTCATTGGCCGCCACCCGTTCCCGGGGCCGGGGCTTGCCATCCGCTGTCCGGGCGGCGTCAGCCGCGAGAAGCTGGAGATCCTGCGTGAAGCGGATGCGATCTATCTAGACGAGATCCGCAAGGCTGGCCTCTACGACGCCATCTGGCAGGCTTTCGCCGTGCTGCTGCCGGTCCAGACCGTCGGTGTGATGGGAGACGGGCGCACCTATGAATTCGTCTGTGCTCTGCGCGCCGTCACCTCCGTCGACGGCATGACGGCGGATTTCTTCCACTTCGACATGGATTTCCTCGGTCGCGTTGCGACCCGCATCATCAACGAGGTCCGCGGCATCAACCGCGTCGTCTACGACGTCACCTCGAAGCCGCCCGGCACCATCGAGTGGGAGTGAGGGAGGCGGATGACTTGTAAGAAGTTGTTTCTTTTAACTTTTTTCAAGCCAGGGTGACTCGTTCATGATGTGTGCAAGACTGTCATTTGTGGCAAAATGAGCGCTTCTTTGAATAACTCTGTAGTGCGCCAAAAGGACGAAACGGCGGAAGCGGACACTCGCTGAGATCTCGATATTTGATCCCGGACTTTGATGGTGCATTATTTTCCCAGGAATCGATGGACGCACTTAGGGCCAGATTCTACACGGCAGTGCCGCAACGGCAGAGGCGGTCCGTCGAGCGATACAGCATAGTCAAGAGAGCTTGCGGGTGCTGGCGAAGCGCCACGGCATCAACCAGAAGACCGTAGCCAAGTGGAAGAAGCGCGACTCGGTTGCCGATCTGCCGACCGGGCCGAAGGACGCACACTCCACTGTCCTGTCTCTGGAAGACGAGGCGGTCGTCGTCGCCTTCCGGAGGCATACATTGCTGCCGCTGGACGACTGTCTCTATGCGCTTCAGCCGACCATCCCGCACCTGACGCGATCATCCCTGCATCGCTGCCTGCAACGCCACGGCATCGTCAACCCTTGCGGCCCAGTTCAATGCTTCGGTCTCGCGCTGCCGTGGCGGCCTCCGCCACCAGTCGGCGGAGCCGGTCTTCATTCATGAAAACGGCAAGCGCCGCCGCGGTCGTTCCGCCCGGGCTTGTCACCTGCTCGCGCAGGATTGCCGGAGGCACCTCGGACGCTTGCGCCATTCGTCCAGCACCCGCCACGGTCTGCCGGGCCAGCAGGGACGCGGTCTCCTTCGGCAAACCGAGATCCTGGCCCGCCGTGGTCAAGGCCTCGATGAAGTGGAAGACGTAGGCCGGTCCCGAACCGGAAATCGCGGTGACGGCATCCATCAGCGATTCGTTGTCGATCCAGGCGACTGCGCCGGAGGCGGAAAGCAGGGATTCGGTGAGCGTCTTGGCCACTTGCGAAACATTGCCGGCCGCACAAAGAACCATCATGCCTTCGCCGATGGCGGCTGGCGTGTTCGGCATGCACCGGATGATCGGCGTGCCTTGCGGCAGAGCGGCGGCCACGGCCGCGATGGTGATACCCGCCGCAACCGAGATGAAGGCCGCGCCCGACTTCGCCAGATCGCCGCACTGATGAAGCACCGGCGCGATCATCTGCGGCTTGACCGCCAGAACGACGAGATCCGGCGCAAGATCCCGGGGCAGGTCGGTGATCTCGGGCACCGTTGTTGCGCCGGCCGCCGCGGCGCGGTCCCGAAACGCCTCGAACGGCTCGACCACTTGGACATTCAATGTCGGGTCATGTTCGAGCCAGCCCTTGAGCATGGCGAAGCCCATGTTTCCGCAACCGATCAGGACCAGCGAATGCGTCATTGCTTTCCTCCCGAAGCCGCAAACAGCGCCTCGAGGATCGCCACGACGTCTTCCGGGCGCTCCATCTGCGGCACGTGGCCGGTCGCCTCGAAGAGGTGAAGCCCCGCCCGGCCCGGCGCGGACAGGGCCTGTTGCCACGGGATCACGGCGTCGGCCTTGCCCCAGATGACGCGCATCGGGCACTCGACTCGCTGGAGTGCCGGGCGCAGGTCGAAGCCCTGGGTGCCATCGGGGAACAGGTCGTTCGCCATCTGCGCCTGCGCCGCGCGAAGCGCCGGATCGACGCGCGAGGACATCGCCGCGCCAACGAATTCCGGCGAGATGAGGCGCGTATCGGCCACCGACAATTTCAGCCATTGCTCGAGGCTCTCGGGCCGCGAAGCGCGGGCGAGTCCTGCCGCGAACTCGCCATTGATGACCGGCCCGAGCCCGCCCGGCGCCAGCAGGGCGAGCGATGCCACCTTGCGCGGGCGGATGTCAGCCAGCGCCAGCGCACAAGCCCCGCCGAGGGAATGGCCCAAGACATGGACTTCGTCGAGATGAAGCGCATCGAAGGCATCCACGATCTCACGGGCGAGGTCGGCGAAACGCGTCATGCGACGTCTCGGCGATTTGCCGTGGTTCGGCAGGTCCATCCTGACGATTGGGTGCGCGCGCGCCAGCGCCCGCTCGATTGGAAACCAAGACATCGCGTCCGCACCGAAGCCGTGAAGCATAAGGACCGGTATGCCGGTCTTGGTTCCGCTGAGATAGACCTTTAGCGGTCCTGCCTCGTTGGCGCTCAGGCCTCCGGCCGGCACTAACGGGATCTCTGCGCGCATGATCGTCGCCGATGCGAGATCGCGCAGCTTCATGCGCCCGGTGGGGCTTGTCGGCGTGATCCTGGAAATATCAATCCCGGCCATCGCCGCCGCGCGGCGCGCTGCCGGACTGGCGACGGTACGTCCGCCGGGTGTCGGGGGCGACAGCGATTCGGCGGCGGAAACTGCCTCGGAAGTCGTTGCCTGCAGAGATGCCTCGTCCGCCACGGGAGCATGATCCGTCGCCGGTTCATCCCCTTCATAGGCGGTATCCGCGGTGTCGGCGCCGATCAGGCCAAGCGTCTCGGTCAGCGAGACTTCCGTGCCTGGTTCAGCGAAAATGGCGGTCAGGAAACCTTCGCATGGCGCCTCGATCTCGGTCGCCGCCTTGGCCGTCTCGACCGTGACGAGATGCTGGCCCGCGGATATGGCGTCCCCGGTTTTGACCGTCCATTCCAGGACGACCACGCTCTCCATATATTCGCCACCTGCGACGCCGACTTTGACGGGCGTAGCCATCGTTACCTCCTTCAGGCCAGGGCTTTACGGGCCGCAGCGGCGATTTTCGCGGCGTTCGGGAGCATCGCGGTCTCAAGCGGCTCGGAATAGGGGATCGCCATGTCCGGCATCGCCACGCGCTCGACAGGCGCATCGAGGTCGTCGAAGCAGTGGTCCATGATCGAAGCGGACAGCTCCGCGGCGAAGCCACAGAAAGTCCAGCCTTCGTTGACCACGACCGCATGGTGGGTCTTGGCGATTGACGCCATGATTGCGCCGATGTCGAGCGGGCGCAGCGTGCGCAGGTCGATCACTTCGGCTGAAATGCCGTCCTTGGCCAGTTCCCTGGCGGCCTGTTCGGCTTCCAGCACCATTTTCGAAGTGGCGAAGATCGAAACGTCCGTTCCTTCCTTCACCACCTTTGCCTTGCCGATGGTCACCAGCACATCGTCACCGTCCGGCACTTCGCCGCGCATGTTGTAAAGCAGTTTGTGCTCCAGAAAGACCACCGGCTGCGGATCGCGAATCGCGGCTTTCAAAAGGCCCTTGGCGTCTGCCGGCGTGACCGGCGCGACGACCTTGATACCGGGCACATGGGCGACGAAGGAGTCGAGGCTCTTGGCGTGCTGCGCGCCCGTGCCGACGCCGCCGCCGCCCTGGGTCCGCAGGACGAACGGGATTTCCACCTGTCCCTCCCAGAGATAACCAAAGACGGAAGCCTGATTGACCAGCGCGTCGAGGGTCAGCGGCATGAAGTCCGCGTACATTATCTCCAGCACGGGCCGCGTGCCGCTCATCGCTGCGGTGACAGCCATGGCGGTCAGCGCTTGTTCGGAAATCGGCGTGTCGCGGACCCGGTTCTCGCCGAATTCCTCCATCAGGCCCTTCGACACCTTGAAGACGCCGCCATAGCGGCCGATGTCCTCGCCGAACATGAACACCGTCGGATCCCGTTGCATTTCTTCGCGAAGGGCGGAATTGAGCGCCTCCGCATATCTCATCATCGTCATCGGGAAATCTCCGAATAAGCGCTGCTCGGCGCATGCGTTTCGAAAACCGGCAGGGGATCCGCCAGCGCCTGCTCGAAAGCCGCGCCCATTTCGATGTTGGCGGCAGCTTCGATCCTGGCGACTTCATCCGCGCCGATCAGCTCGTCCAATGCCGCCGCGGCGATCCTGATGGGGTCGCGTTCGCGCCACTGGGCGATTTCCTCTTCCGGCTGGTAGCCGCCGACGTCGGAAGTGGAGAAACCTTCCATGCGGTATGTCTTCGCCTCGATCAGGGTCGGCCCGTAGCCGCGCCGCGCGCGTTCCGCCGCCTCCGCCGCCGCCCGGTAGACGGCAACCGCGTCATTGCCGTCGACCATGACGCCCGGCATGCCGTATCCCTCCGCTCGGATATGCAGGTCCTTGACGGGGGACTGGACCTCTTGGCGCACGGTGAGGCCGTACTGGTTGTTTTCCAGCAGGAAGATGACCGGCAGCTTCCAGAGCCCGGCCATGTTCATCGATTCATGGCAGATACCCGTCTGCGCCGCGCCGTCGCCAAACACGGCCATGGCCACGCGGTCCTGCTTCAGGACCTGGAAGGAGAGCGCCATGCCCGTTGCCGCCGGGATGCCGGCGCCGACGATCGCGTTGCCCCCGAGCATGCCGGTTGCGATGTCGCCCAGGAGCATGTGCCCGCCGCGGCCGCGGCAATAGCCGGTCTCCCGCCCCATGATCTCGGCCACTATGCGCCGCGGATCCATTCCCTTGCCGATATAGACGTGGTGACCGCGATGCGAAGTGCAAACGTAGTCGTCATCATTGAGGACCGCGCAGGCGGCCACGCCAACGGCTTCCTGCCCGTCGCAACGGTGCAGCGGTCCCCGCGTTTTCGCCTGTTTCGCAAGATCGCCGAGCATCTCCTCGAGCCGGCGCGTCAGCACCATCCGGCGGAGGATTTCCTTCTGTTCCTCGACTGAAGGGGTGTTTTTCATCTCACATGCCTCAAAGTGATATTCGTTATAACATCGATCATTGGAAGGTCGTACGCAAGCGTTTTTTTGCCGCCTTCTCGGTGCAGTCTCGAAGGGAAAGCGGTGCCAGGATGGCCGTCGCCGTCGACGTAAAGTTAGTTTAAGATAATAAAAACAACTAATTGAGGAATGGCATGGAAGAATCTCGCCCCGGAGTGCAAAAAATGCTGGACAAGTCGGCTGAGTTTCAGTGTTATAACAAATATCGAGCGGTCGCGCATTGGCTGCCGATGGGGATCAATCCGAAACCATGAATGGGGAACCCTGATGAAGCATCTTGTAAGGCTAGGGCTCGCAGCGGCGGCAGCGGTGGCACTGACCGGGCCGAGTTTTGCCGAATTCGGCGCAACTTTGAATACGGTAAAGGAGCGCGGCGCGCTTTCCTGTACCGGTCACAACGGTTCCTTCCCCGGCATGGCCGAGGTGGATGACAAGGGTAACTGGAAGGGCTTCGACATCGACTTGTGCCGTGCGCTTGCCACTGCCATCTTCGGCACTGCCGAGGGGCACCTCAACATCCAGTCGACCAGCTGGGAACAGCGATGGCCGTCGCTTCAGTCGGGCGAACTGGATGTCGTGATCAAGGCCAGCGGCTGGACGATGAGCCGCGACACGGATACCGCGCTGCAGTTCTCGCGCCCCTACATGCTGGCCGGCATCCATTACGCTACTCATGCCGACAATGGCGCCAAGACCGTCAAGGACCTCGATGGCGGCACGGTCTGCATTCAGGCGGGTACCACTATGGAGCGCTATGTGGTCGAGCATTCCGCCGCGAACGGCTACTCCATGGAGAGTGTGAAGTATGACACGACCGAAGCGGCCAAGGCTGCCTTCATCTCGGGTCGCTGCGATGCCTACATCGATTGGGACCTGCAGCTAGCCGTCATGCGCAACACCGAAGCGCAGGATCCCGAAAGCGTCGTGATTCTGCCGGACGTCCTATCTGCGGAACCTGTGGCGATCATCATGCGCCAGGGCGACGATCAGTGGGTCGACATCAACAACTGGCTGCTGTCTGTGCTGATCATGGCCGAGGAGAACGGCGTCACCAGCAAGAACGTCGACGAGATGCGCAACAACCCGCCCAATCCGGCTGTCGCGACGATGCTTGGCGTAACTCCCGGTGTGGGGACGCGCCTTGGCCTGTCGGATGACTGGGCCTACAATGTGATCAAGGAAAATGGCAACTACGCCGAGATCTGGGATCGCGACGTCGGCAAGGACTCCGTCTACAAGGTCGAACGTAGCACCAACGCCCTGATCCGTGACGGCGGCGTCCTCTATCCGCTGGTCATGGACTGATTTGGAACCTCCCGCTGGCCGGCAAGACGGCCAGCGGGGCTTCCAGCACTGCAAACCGGAAAGAATCGTCCGATGTCGACCTTGCTGAACAGCCGACGGTTCCGGAACGTCGCGATCCAGGCGGGGTTTGTCGTGATCATCCTGGTAGTAGTGGTATCGGCCGTCATTATCGGGCGGCAGAACCTCCAGGCGCAGGGCGCCACATCCGGATTTGCCTTTCTGCACCGCGCGACCGGCTTTGAGTTGGGTTTCTCGCTTATCGAAACCGGACCCTTTGACAGCTTCGGCCGGTTTCTCCTGGCAGGTCTCCTGAACACCATTTTCCTCGGTATGATCGGTATTGTCCTGGCAAACGTCGTGGGCTTGACCGTCGCAGTCCTTCGAACCGCGAACAACGGCGCCCTGAACGCAATCGGGACGATGTATATCGAGACGTTCCGAAACATTCCTATGATCCTGCAGGCGCTGTTCTGGTACGCGCTTCTGACTAGTCTTCCTGCGCCGAAGCAAGCGTATCACCTGCTGGATTTGGCGTTTTTTTCATCGCGCGGCCTCTATCTTCCCGGTCTCAACGTGACCGGGGCGGCCGCGGCGATCTTCTTTCTGTTGCTGGCGGCAGGCGTTGTCGCCAGTGTCTGTTTCTCGATTTCGCGCCGCTTCAAGAGCATGCCGAACGTGCGGCGCAGCCGCATTCGCTGGACCGTTCTTGCGGCAGGCGTCCTTCTCGGCATCGTGGCCCTGGCCTATGGCCGGGTTCCCGATACGCCGGTTCTGTCGATCCCGGAATTGCGCGGCCTCAACATTCGCGACGGTGTTCGCATCCCGCCGGAGCTGGCGTCGCTCGCCATCGCGATGGCGGTATATGGCGGAGCATTCATCGCCGAGGTGATCCGGGCCGGCTTCATTTCCGTCGGAAAGGGCCAGGTGGAAGCCGCCCATGCGCTGGGCCTTGCACCCTGGCATGTTTTCTCACGCGTTCGCCTGCCGCTTGCCATCCGAGCGGTGCTGCCGACCCTGATCAACCAGTATGTCTGGCTGTTCAAGGCGACCACGCTCGGCATTGCCGTCGGATTTGCCGACTTCTTCGCGGTCGTGTCGGTTTCGATCAGCCAAGCGGGCCAGACGCTGGAACTCATCGGCATCCTGATGCTCGGGTTCCTGGTCATGAACAACATCATCGCCTTCGTACTCAATCGCGTGAACAAGGCCATTGCCCTTAAGGGCACGCAGTTGAGGGTGTAGGCTGTCATGACCATTTCCGCGACCGCAGCCAGTATCCGCAATGCCCGGCCCCGTGGCTCGCTGGGGAACCGCCTTCGCAAGCGATACTTCTCGACCCCCGTCAATACGTCCATCTCCGTGGTCGGGCTCGCCATTATGGCATGGGTGATCTGGACTGCCTTCGAGTGGGCGGTGCTCAACGCGGTCTGGCGGTCGCCCGACGGCACATCGCAAGTGTGCAGGGGCATCGACGGCGCGTGCTGGGCGGTGATCAATGTGCGTTGGCGGCTGATCCTTTTCGGCCTTTTTCCCTTCGAGGAACAGTGGCGCTCGACGATCGCCTGCATCGTCATCGTCGTCGTCGCCATTCTCTCCTGCGTGCCGGTGTTCTGGAAGCCAGTGCGGCTCGCGGGCCTGTGGGTCGCCGGCTTTGCGCTGTTCTACAGCTTCATCAGCGGCGGCATCTTCGACATGCCCTATGTCGGGCCGTCTGAGTGGGGCGGCCTGACGCTCACGGTCTTCTTCTATGCGGCCGGCGTGCTGATCGGCATGCCGCTGGCCATATGCCTCGCGCTGATGCGCCGCTCGGAACTGCCGGTCATCGCCGTGACGACGGGGCTGTTCATCGATGTTGTCAGATCGTTGCCGCTCGTGACTATTCTCTTCACGGCTGCGCTTGTGCTGCCCTTCGTCCTGCCGTCCTTCCTGATTGGCGACAAGATCTGGCGCGTCATTATCGGCTTCGCGCTGTTCTTCGCCGTTTACCAGGCGGAGATAATCCGTAGCGGAATCCAGTCTCTGCCCAAGGGACAGGAGGAAGCCGCGAAGGCGCTTGGGTTAAGCTACTGGCAGCGCACGACCAGGATCATCCTGCCGCAGGCCTTTCGCCGGGCCTTGCCGCCGACCATCAACCAGTTCGTGATCACCTTCAAGGAAACCGCGCTGATCGTCATCATCGGCTTCTTCGATGTTCTCGCTTCGGGAAAGGCGGCTTTCGGTTCGGGCGAGTGGTCATTTGCATGGGTCGAAGTCTACTGCTTTGTCGCCATGATCTATTTCGTCTTCGTGTTCAGCCTGTCTCGCTACGGTGTCTATCTCGAGCACCGGTTGAGGGTGGGGAAACTCTAGCAACGGAAAACAGACATGACCGACGTTGCCGTCAGCATCTCCCATATGAACAAGTATTATGGCGGGTTTCATGCCCTCAAGGATGTCAATCTCGAAGTCGAAAAAGGGGAACGTATTGTCGTTTGCGGGCCTTCAGGCTCAGGCAAGTCGACGCTGATCCGCTGCATCAACCGGCTGGAGGAGCATCAGGAGGGCTCGATCAACGTTCTTGGCACCGAACTGAACGATGACGTCGCGAATATCGATATCATCCGGCGCGAAGTCGGCATGGTGTTTCAGCACTTCAATCTGTTTCCGCATCTGACGGTTCTTGAAAATTGCACCCTGGCGCCGATGCTTGCGCGCAAGATCTCTCAGGCCGACGCGGAAAAATCCGCCATGATGTTCCTCGAGCGCGTGAGAATCCCGGAACAGGCGGAGAAATTCCCCGGAGAACTTTCAGGCGGCCAGCAGCAGCGGGTGGCGATCGCGCGCGCACTGTGCATGAAGCCCGAAATCCTGCTCTTCGACGAGCCCACCTCGGCGCTCGATCCGGAAATGATCAGCGAGGTGCTGGACGTGATGGTGGGGCTCGCGAGCGACGGAATGACCATGATTTGCGTTACCCATGAAATGGGATTTGCGCGCCAGGTCGCCGACCGTGTCATCTTCATGGATCATGGCGAGATCGTCGAGGAAGCGGCTCCCGGCCAGTTCTTCGAGGCGCCGAAGAACGAGAGGACGAAGGAATTTCTCCGCCAGATCCTCTCCCACTGACGCCGTGGTGTTTATATCGGCGTTGTGTCTTTATTAACTCGCAAACGATTCAATCCGGGACCTTGTCCATGTCCGCAGCACTTGAAAACCTCTCTCCACTCGCCCGCCCTGATACGCTGGCGCAGAGGGTGAGGACCCAACTGAAAGAGGCTGTGATGGCCGGACGTTTCAGTCCCGGCCAGAGGCTGACCATCCGCAGCGTAGCCGGCGCGCTGGCGGTCAGCCTGACCCCGGCGCGGGAAGCGCTCTACAACCTGGCGTCCGAGGGTGTGCTCGATCTGCGTTCCGACGGGTCCGTCTATGTCCCGGAACTGACCGAAGAGCGGATAATCGAACTGACGAAGATCCGGGTGGCTCTCGAAGGTCTCGCTTCGCGGGAAGCGGTTCAAAGGATAACCGATAGCGAAATCACGAAAATAGTCGCGTTGAACGAGGCGATAATCAAGACGGATGCCGAGCAGGAATATTCAGAGCTGATTTCGCTGAACTGGCAGTTTCATTTCAGCATATACCGCGCCAGCCAGATGGACCATCTCGTGCGGATGATCGAAAGCTGCTGGATGATGACGGGTTCTTATCTCAACGTCATCTATCCGAAATTCGGAGAGGTGAAGGAGGGAATCAGCAACCACCTTCAGATCGTGCGCGCGCTGGAACAGCGGGACGGTGAGCGCCTGGCGAGCGCGATCAATATGGACATTAACCTTTCCGCGGACGCCTTGTTGAGCGCCATCCGCCATCAGGCGCCATCCGGCTAACAGCCAGGGCGTTGCTCGAACCGAGCACGGCTTTCCGAATAATGTGATGTCGCTGGCCCGGAGTTATTAAACGAAAATTCGAGTGTCCGTCTATCAGAGTGTGAGGTTTTCTCTTGTAATGTGTTATAACATATATCATAAGATCTGCAGACCTCACGACAGGCAGGTGACCCATGCAGGACAGGCATAAATCGGTTTTCATCACCGGTGCTGGAAGCGGTATCGGCAGGGCGGCGGCTTTACGTTTCAACGCCGAGGGATACGGCGTTTGTCTCTTCGATCTCAACGAAGAAGCGATTGGGAATGTGGCAGCGGAACTGAATCCCGCTTTTGGATCGATTTGCGTGGCCGGTTCCGTTACCGATGCCGGGCAATTGACCGACGCAATAGCCGCAACGAAGAACCAGTTCGGTACGGTCGATTGTGTTGTGACGTCCGCGGGCATCGTGAAGGTGGAGCCGGCGATCGACGCCGATCCGGAGAACTTTCGCAGGACAATGGAGATCAACGTCGTCGGCAGTTGGCTCGCTGCGCAGGCGGCCGGCCGGGTCATGATAGAGCAGAAGCACGGAAGCATCGTGATGATCGGCTCGGTCTATGGCGCCGGAGGGGCACCGCAACGCACGGCATACTGCGCCTCCAAGGGCGCTGTTCACAGCCTCGTCCAGAGCCTCGCCGTAGAATGGGGCCCGCTTGGAGTGCGGGTCAATGCCGTGGCGCCGACCGGCGTTCGCACGCCGATGGTGCAGGATCTCATCGACAAGGGTATCTACAATCTCAAGGGCGTGCAGGCGCGGGCTCCGCTCGGTCGTCTCGCGGAACCCGAAGAAGTGGCGGCCGCCTGCTTTTTCCTTGCCGGAGAAGAATCGCGCTTCACAACCGGGCATGTGCTCCCCGTCGATGGCGGCTGGCTCGCCAACGGTTATACAACGAGCTGACCGCCACATGGCCGACGATACGGATATCCTCGTTTTCAAGGTCGACGGTGTCGAACACGAGATCGTGCTCGATGGTTCGAGCTGTCCGCGCACGCTTGCGCAGGTGAAGGCGAATCTGCCGGCGACCGTCGATATCCATTGCGCCAAGATCGCGGGCAGCCACATCATGTGGCCGGTACCCTTCGTCGAGCGAGTGGAAAAAGCTGCCGATGTCCTGGACATGCCAGCCGGGTCGTTTTTCCTCTGGCCCGAGCGCCAGTATCTCGAGATCACCTATGACGCGCTGCAGGCGGAAACCGCCTCCGTGAACTACCTCGGGCAGGTCCGGGGAGATGTGACGTGGCTGAGTGACTATGCCGAGCGCCAGAGGCGCGAACAGGGCAGGGAACTGTTCACCGCCGAAGTCTGTCTGAAGGGCGTGGATCGGCAGGCCGTCCCCGGGCAGGACCTTCCCCCACAGGACGGCAGCCCCTGGACCTCATTGAAGCAAGCGCGGCGCGAAGCTTGGAGCGCAGAACCGGCCGATATCGCCCGGTTGCTCGCCCGCCGCGGGCTTAATATCCCCTTCGGGCCGCTGGCCATGGCCGAAGGCGAATTGCGCAAACTGCACGAATTGCTCTGGCGCCTCTGGAATGCCGGCCCGGAAATCGCCGATTCCGAGAAAATATCCATTGCCCGGTTTACCGCCGAGGCGGCGATCACACGCGTGGGCGGGTTCTGCCACATGACCGATACCGCCCTGGTTCTGCAAAAGCTAATCGCCTGCCTTTCCGAACATCCGGCCGACCTGGACGAAATCCTCGTTGAGGGCACTCTCTATACCGGCCGCATGGCCGCATGGCTCGATCTTCACATCCAGTGGTGGCCGATCAACGAACTCACGTTGAAAACACTCGAAAACACAAACTCTTCACGAAAGGAAGGGCAATGACCGCGAAGCGCTTGAACATATCCTCCGGCTCCAAATTCGAAGAGGCCTATGGCTACTCGCGCGCGGTGAAGGTCGGCGACACGGTCTATATCTCCGGTACGATTGGTATGAATTTCGGCACCGGCGAGATGTCCCAGGATCCCGTAGAACAGCTCCGGCAGGTCGTGAGGAACATCGAGCCGGCGATCGAGAAGGCCGGGGGCACGCTCAAGGACGTCGTCCAGATCACCACTTATGTGACGGAGCCGGAGATATTCGAGGCGATCGGACCCGAACTCGGCAAGATATTCGGAGAAATCCGGCCGACAAACGCGGCGCTTGTCGTCGCTTTCCCGGTTCCGGATGTGAAGGTCGAGATTTCCGCGACAGCCGTCATCGGCTGCGGCGGTTGAGCCGGGATATCGCCATGACCGCAGATGTTGAAATCCTCCATCACGGTAGAATCGCCTACCGCATCATTCCGCCGGATGATTGTCTCGGGCTGGGGAGCGCCCTGCATGCATCTGGAAAGAAATGGCACCTGCATGTGCTGTCACCCGATTGCATCCATAATCCGGAGCCCGGTCGCTACGGTCTGGTGATCGAGGACGATTCCGACGGCATTGCGTATCTGGCCTTTTCCGACGAATTCCCGGAGGTGGATAAAGACCTGGTGAAGATACTCCATGGCGACGATATCCTGGACACTTCCAAGGTCTCCAGCGTCGGTCAGGAGCGCTTGCCGGCTTCCGCGTTGCTCGCGCGCATCATCGAATTCGACGCCAGCGGCGCCGAGTGGCATCACCATATGCATTTTCCCGATTGCGTCTTCAATCCGCATCGCGGCCAGTGGTCCATTTCAGTCGAAGACGGAAAAGGCAATGTGTTCTCTGAGACCTATCAAGACGAGCCCGCGGACATCCTCCGTGAAGTCGAGGTCATCTATTTTCGCAGGCATGACGGTGACGACAAAGCGAGCTGAGGCGGCCAAGGTTTCTCTGGCAATCAGGCGCAACCGCCATTTATTGGTCGCCCCGAGGCAAAATTGTGCCGGTGGCAACTCAGGAAAGGTATGGTTATGGTGAGTGCCATTGGCCGCGTTGATGTCAAGATGAAAGGCGTCCTGTGGGCCCAGACATCGCAGGAGAGGCAGGTTTCCGCGCCGCCGCTCGATGCCGACAAGGACGTCGACCTCGTCGTTGTGGGAGCCGGCTTCGCAGGGCTGTCTGTTGCCCTGCACGCTGCAAAGGCGGGCTTGTCTGTCTGTGTCCTTGAGGCCGGAATTGTCGGCGTCGGCGCCTCCGGACGCAATGGCGGCTTTGCCGTTCCGCATTTTCCCGGCGGCATGAAGCCGAGCGATGTCGAAATACGGCTCGGCAAGAAGAAGGGCGGCGATTTGATATCGCTTGTCGCCGGCGGCCCCGAATGGATGTTCAACCAGATCCGCCAGTACCAGATCGAGTGCAACATGTCGCAGAAGGGGTGGGCGCAGCCCGCCCATTCCGAAAAGTCGTTGGCCAAAATCAGGGCCATCCATGACGAGTGGAAAGCGTTGGGAGTTGAAGTCGAGTGGTTGGAGCGGCCGGACGTGCAGCCGACACTCGGTGCCCATGGCTACCTGGCAGCATGGCGCAATATGTCGGGCGGGACGGTCCAGCCATACGCCCTTTGCCTTGGCCTCGCGCGAGTTGCCACAGCCGAAGGAGCTGTCATTCACGAGCGCAGCTCAGTTACAAGAACACTGCGAGAGGATGGCGGGCCCGTCGCTTATTGTAACGGCTACCGCGTGACCGCGAAACAGATCGTAATCGCCACGAATGGCTATACCGATGACCTGACGCCGAACCTCGAGAAAACCGGCATTCCCGTGCGGTTGTTCCATTGCGCGACCGAACCGTTGCCGCCGGAGGTGGTGGACAAGGTGCTGCCGCGGCGCATGTGCTTCACAGACCTGCGCAAATCCGGCGGCTTCAGTCGCTGTGACTCCGATGGCCGCCTGATCAGCGGCGGCGCCGTCTTCTCCGTGCCCGGTGCGCGGGCCTACGGTCTCGCTCACGCGCGCAATCGCCTCTACACGCTGTTCCCGCAATTGCGGGAGGTGGCGCCGAAAATCGAGACCTATTGGGAGGGCTACTGCTCGATCACCGACAGCTACCTGCCGTCGTTTCAGGTCGTTGACCGCGATATCTATTCGCTGATCGGCTTCTCCACGCGCGGTGTTTCGCTTGCCCAGAATATCGGCCGGGTCGTCGGTGAGTTTGCCGCTGGAAAGTGCGGTCTGGAGGATATCCCGCTGGAAATCGTTCAGGGCACGCGCAGTATCTCGATGCATGGATTCAAGACGCGCGTCGGCCGCTTGATCTTCCCGCTCTACCAGTCGATGGACCGTTTCGGATTGTCTTGAACTAGACAGGGCGTGGTTTCAAACCATTGCATATGTCCGGTGGTATCAGAAATTTGATCTCCAGATATAAACAAGCAATATCAGTAGCTTGCAGTTGTGACGGCATTTCCGACGGTACGACCACTTGGGTGTTTTAGAAATGCCAACAAAAACAAAGCACTGTTCGCCTCGGATATGATGGAGTGGGAATGACGTTGCACCGCCGCGCGATGGCCATTTCGCAGCGATAAGGTCCCGTCTGGTGGGGCGTTCACTTCAACGCATAGGCGAGCGGCACGACCAGGCGCGCCGTGGGTCCCTTTATGCGGGCGGGGAGGGGCGGGTAGGGCGCCGCCTGCCGCACCAGGTCGATGGCTGCGTCGTCCAGCGATGAATGTCCCGACGAGGTAACGACGGCGGTGGAGACCAGTGTCCCGTCCCGTCCGATCACGAGACGCAACCGGACCATGCCCTGGGCACGGGCGCGCCGCGCCGCCTCGGGATAGGTCTTGCGTGTCTCGAGGACGAGCTCGATCTCGTGCATCCATTGGCTGACCGTCTGCCGCGACGCTTCGGCATCGGGGACGCTGAGCGTTTGCGCACGCGCAGTATCGTCGATACGTGACGCAGTTGCCTGGGTGCTGCGGCTCTCGGGAACGGCTTCCTGCTGCGGCTGGACGGGAGGAGTCGCGGGGGCCGGAAGCGGCTTTTCCTCCTTGAGCGGCTCCGCCACGGGATCGGGTTCTTCGGGCGGTGGCGATGCCGCTTCGGGAGGCGTTTCCGCTTCGCTCGGTTCGACGGCTTCCCGCGCCCGCGCATCGGGGCCGAGAGCCACGTCCTGCGGTGCGTCCGCGCGGGCGGTTGGAATATCTGCAAATTCGATGACAAAGCCGCCTTCTGGGGTCGGCGGGCGGTCCGGCGGCGGCAGCGAAACGAGGCCGAACGCCGCCAAGGCATGCGCGCCGCCTGCAAGAAGCGCGGACAGCACCCAGTGCGAAATACCGCCGAATGCCAGGTGCGGGTCAGGGCTCATTGCCGCGCGCCCTGTTCGAGCGCGACCAGCGCGACGCTGCGATAACCGGCGGCACGCAGCCGGTCCATGATATCCATCAGAGCGCCGTATGGCACGGAACTGTCGGCGCGCAGATAGATGCGCGTTTCCGGCTTGCCGCTGGTCGCCGCGTCAAGCGCATGCGCGAGCGTTTCGGCAGCGACGGGCGCCTCCTTGAGCATGAGGCCGAGATCGGCGGTCAGCGTGAGGAACAGCGGATCGTCCTCGCGCGGTGTCGGCGCGGCCGCCTGGCCGGGCAGGTCGACGGGGATGTCGACGGTCGAGAGCGGCGCCGCCACCATGAAGATGATCAGGAGGACGAGCATGACGTCGATGAACGGCGTCACGTTGATTTCGTGCAGCTCTTCGAGGTTTTCGTCCTCGCGCGGGGAAAATGCCATGGCTCAAGCCTCCGCCGCGGCGCGGTCGAGGTCGCGTCCGGCCACCGCCAGCACCATGACGCCGGCATCGGCCAGCTTCGCCCGATAACCCGAAACGACGCGGGCAAGCGCGTTGTAGATCACAACGGCGGGGATCGCCGCCACCAGGCCGGCGGCCGTCGCAAGCAGCGCCTCGGCGATGCCGGGGGCAACGACGGCAAGGTTGGTGGTCTGGCTCTGGGCGATCGAGACGAAGGAGTTCATGATACCCCAGACGGTCCCGAACAGCCCGACAAAGGGCGCGGTCGCGCCGATGGTGGCGAGAATGCCGGTTCCGCGCGAGATCCTGCGCGCGGCGGCAACCTCCGTGCGCTGCAGCCGGAGCGCCATGCGCTCCTTGACGCCGGCTGCGGCGAGCTGCAAACCGGATTGCGTCATTTCCGCCCGCGCTTCCGCCAACATGACCGCCACCGCGCCGCGAGTCGCCGCCGGTGGCAGATCGGCAAGGCTCCTCAGTCCGCGAAGCCGGGCGAGCTGGCGGGAAAGCGAAAGCCGCTTCGCGGCTAATTCCACTGCCTTGACGAGAAGCACCGTCCATGTGGCCACAGAGGCAAGCACGAGTGAGACGAGGATGGCGCGCACGACGACGTCGGCGTTACGATACATCCCCCACGGCGTGAGGTCGGTAAGCGCCAGCTCGGTCATTTGCCGTCTCCTTCGGGAACATAGACCATGGAGCCGTCCTCCATCCGGTAGGCGATGCCGGCCTTGGTTCCCGATCCTGAGCCGATCGTGCCGGTCGCGGTGAACTTCTTCATATCGCGGCCCTCCTTGATCAGAATTTCCATGTCGTTCTTGCCCGGATTCTTGATGACCGTGACGGTCTCGGCCGCGAACGGATTGAGCGGGTTCTCCATTACGGTGATCAGGAGAACCGCGATGATGACGAGAAAGACGTCGATGATGTTGACGACCGACAGGATCGGATCGTCGCCATCGTCGTCGTTGAGCACGTCGAGCCCGTGATGCATGTCAGCCATGTCGCGCCTCCCGCCCGTTCGCGCTCAAAAGTCCGTCGAGTTCCTCGAGCAGCCAGCGCCGCCGTACCGACAGCACGGTGTAGGCGATGGCGGCGGAAAGGAGCGCGATGATCACCGCCGAAAAGGCGATGACCAGGTTCTCCGCGATACCGCCGGTGTCGCCCTGGCTGACGGCGACAAGCGCCGGGCCCATCGGGATCATCGTCGCTACCAGCCCCAGCATCGGGGCGATGCGCGAAACGACGCGCAACATCTCAAGCCGGCGCAACAGGTGAAGCTCGAGCGCGTCGCGGCTCGTCTTCGGGTTTTTTGCGCGGAACCGGGTGAGCGGTTTCGCTCCGCCCCTGCCGGTCGCGCGCGACAGAAGTTCGGAAAGAAAGCTGCCCATCTGAAGCATCGCAAGCACGAACATGCCCGACAGAATGACGAGCACGGGCGTCAGGAAAAGCTTGGAGACTTCGAACATCAGGATTTCGAGGGTGTTCATGCGGTCCTCCGGTTCCAGTCGAGAAGATTGCCTGGCGACAGCCGCAGCGACCGCCAGGCAAACCCGGCCGCAATCAGTGCGAGCGGGATCAGCGCGTAGTATTGTGGCGGGGCGGGGGAGGCGGCTTTGGCTTCCTCGCGCAGTTCCTGGCCGGTGACCACTTCGGTCTCGCCCTGGGGCGGCGTGTCCTGCGCGGACCCTGCCGCGTCCTTGGCTGGGGCTTCGGCCTGCGCCTGGGCAGGGAGTACCGCCGCCAGGCCGAAGCCCGCCAGCTTGTCGACCAGGAAGGCGTTGAAGGCGGCATTGTCGCTCTTGACCGTATGGCGCGCAGCGATGTCGGCATAGGTTTCGACAAGCGCGCGCAGGCTCTCCTCGCCGGCCTGCCAATAGCCCTTGCGGATCGCCTCGATCATGCGTTCGGCGATCTGCGCCATGGCCTCGGGATTGGTCTTTTCGAACCACTCCCTGACGCCCAGCTCGTAGCGGTCCTCGACATAGACGGCGAGAAACTCCTGCCACTGGTCGTCGCGCACCACGTTGCGGTCCATCGCCTGCCAGCCCCAGAAATTGTTGACCGTCTTGAGGAGCGCAAGCGTGCCGGCATAGCCCTCGTCCTTCATCTCCGCCACCCAGCGCGGATGCTGGTAGACGGCGCGCAACTCGCCCGCCATGAAGGCCTCGGCGGTTTGCAGGCGCGTCCGGTTGGGGTCGCGCATGTTCGAGATGTAGAGTTGCGGGCTCTCGCCGTCGATGTGCCGGATGGCCAGCGACAGGCCGCCGAGATATTCGAACGGATGGTCGGTATCGAGCATGCCGCGCAGGTTGGAGGAGCGCGAGAAAACGGCCGCGTCGGTGCCCGCGAGCTGTTCGGCATAGGCATTCACGTTGCCCGGTTTGCCGTCGCCCGCCCGCTGGCTCCACAGGCTTTCGTCCGGCCCGTAGCCCCATGACATGCGCATCAGGTAGCCATTGGCCAGTTGCCCGTCATTCTCATCCCACTCGCCGCTTTTCAGCGTGGCGTCGGGCAGGCCGGTGCCGTAATTGCCGCTCTCGTTGCCGAAGATGCGGGTGAGCGCAAATGCGTCTGCCCATCCGTCTTCGACGCCTTTCGCGCGCAGCGCATCGGCAATGCGGGCGGTGTTGGCCCGCAGCGGGTTGGTTTCGGCTGGTTCGTCGAGCGCGTTCACCGCGACGACGGCCTGGTTGAGCAGTTTCATCACGTTGGGAAACTGATCGCGGTAAAGGCCCGTGATTGAAATGACCGGATCGACGCGGGGCCGGCCCAACTGGGCGGTGGGAATGACCTCGACGCCGGTCACGCGACCGCCTTCGTCCCAGACCGGGCGCACGCCCATCGCCACCATGATCTGCGCTTCGAGCAGACCCAGATGGCGCATGGTCTCCGTGCTCCACAGCGAGAAGGCGAGCTTCTTTGGCGCAGCGCCGTGTTTTTGCGCATGGGTGGCGATCAGCTCTTCCATGGAGCTTGCCGCAGCCCGGTAGGCATTCCGCGTCGGAACGCGGGAGGGATCGAAGCCATAGACGTTGCGCCCTGTCGGAAGCGCATCCGGGTTGCGGATCGGGTCGCCGCCATAGGAAGGATCGATCCAGCCGCTCGACAATCCGGTCAGCACTGCGCGGGTCTCACCTCCGGCATACAGCATGTCGCGATATTTCCGGCCCTTCTCGACCCATTCGGCGAGGGCGGGATCGGCCGGCCGGTCGCCGAGGACGTGGTCGAGCACGAAACGCATCGGAACCGTGGAGGCGAGCGTCTTGTGGTCGGCGCGGAAGATTTCGCCCGGATCCACTCCCAGTGCATCGTAGAAAGGCTGCCCCATCATTTGCATGATGTTGGCGGCGAGATGCTCCGGCTCGTCCGGTCCCTCGCCGAAGGTGTGCAGGCCGAGCGGCTGCATCGCCGATCCCATGTCTTCGAGCAGCGTCTCGAGGTTGCGCGCATGCGCGTCGAAATCCGCCTCGAGTGCGCCTTCGGAAAGGCCAAGGTCGCGGTCGAGATGCATTTCGGTCGCCTTCGCCGCGATGTCGTGGCGAAGCTGTTCGCGCGCCGGTCCCTCGACAACGGTGTGGTACTCGCGAAACAGATCGTTGACGGCGGCAAGGTCCGGCGACAGCCCCGCCGGCGCAAAAGCAGGCGTCTGGTGGCTCGCGATCACGCCGCGTCCACGGCGTTTGACGTGGATGGCTTCGCCGATATTGTCGACGATATAGGGGTAGAGAATGGGGATGTCGCCGGCCAGCAATTGCGGGTCGTCATGGGCCCAGAGCCCGCGCTCCTTGCCAGGCGTCCATTCCTGCGAGCCGTGGGTGCCGAAATGGACCAGCGCATCCGCGTTCATGCGCAGCCACAGATAGGCGGCGAGGTAGGGGTGATTGACGGGCACTTTGTCGTCATGGAACAGGTCGCGCTCCATGTCTTCCATGCCCTCCATGGGGATCGGGCCGCGGGTGGGTTGCGGCAGAATGGTGAGCTTGCCGGATTGCAGGCGCGGGATGATGAAGCCCAGTCTGCCATCCTTCATGGTCAGCCACTGGCTTTGCTCCGGCCGACCCCAATAGTCCTCGATCCGTTTGCGCACCTCCTCGGGCAGGGATCCGAACCAGTCGCGGTAGTCCTGCATGGGCAGGAAGGCCCAGTCGGCGCCGCGTACCAGCTCGGTCATCGCCTCGGCGCGGTAGCGGGGCGCCACCATCCCGCGGGCACGGTCGATGATCTCCTCTTCGTCGAGCGCGCCGATGTCGTATCCGATGTCACGCATCGCCGCGGCGAGCTTCAGCATCGAGCGCGGCAGGTTGAGATTGGAGCCGCCCATGTTGGTCTCGCCGGCGGGCGTGTTCCAGTAGACCATGGCAACGCGCTTGTCCGCGTTCGCCGTGTGGCGCAGCTTTGCAAGCCGCATCGCCTTTGAGAGCACGAGTTCAAGCTGCTCCGGCATGGGGACGATCTCACCGTCATCATTGGCGGAAAGCAGGACCGGGTCCTGCATGCCGATATATTCCGAAGTGGTGAGGGTGAAGGGCAACGAGAACGCATTGATGCCCGCCCGGTCTGCCTTGTAGGCTGCGCTGTCGCCTTCGCGGTAGTTCATGATGTGAATGACGGGAATGCCCATCGACTGGTGCCATGCCTTGCGCGCATCGGGATTGCTGCCGATGAAGGTGTTGACGAACAGGACATCCGGCAGCGGCCGGCCGTCGAGCGTGACCAGCGGTTCGGGCTCGACCACGCCAGAGTCCGCCCTGGGATTGGGGAACGGGCTCGCCGCATCGTCCGTAGTTCCCGCCGCATCCCGGCGCGCCCTTCCGCTGCCTGTGGAATCGGTGTCGGGCCTGGCTGTCCCGGCGTCGCGCGGCTTGCCGCCGTCGCTTTCGGGGCGCCCGGCTCCGTCTGCCGATCTGGCGCGGGCGACGCGTGAGGAACGGTAGAAGACCAGCGGTATTGCACCCTTTGCCTCGATGCCGGCGACGATATCGTCCAGCATCCGGGTCTGGCCGTCGGATATGTAGGAGGAGGACGTCTCCATGCCGATAACGGGCTTGTCTTCCGCTTGCCCGCCCGATCTGCTTTGCCACCAGGCGAGATACGCCGGGAGGTCGGCGAAGATCCCGTCCGCGTCCGGGTGGTAAATGCCGCCATTGGGCAGTTCGACCGGTCGCGGCACGACCGAGACGTCGCCGCCTCCGATCAGTGCGACGAGATAGCTCGCCAGGTTGCGGTGATTGCTGCGCGTTCCGCCGACATAGTACCCGAAGATGCGTTCGGCGGTATCGCTGGAAAGGCCCGCCGGGGCGAGACGCGACGCGCGATTCATCACAGAGACGCGCAGTACGGGCAGTCCGGAGGCGCGCACGGCTTCTCCGGCTCCAGCTTCCACGGCGGCGATATCGCTGTCGCGCGGTGCGTCGATGAGTACGATATCCGCCCCCTCCAGCACGCGGGCGATCTCTGCCGGACCGGCTGCGTCGACATGAATCCAGCCGAACGCGAGGTCACGCTCCGCCGCTGCATCGGCAAGCAGGCGGAACTTGGCGTCGAGCACGAAGGAGGTACTCAGGATGGCGAGCTTGGGTTTCTCGGGCGTTGCCTGTGCCTGCGGGGCGAAAGCCCCGCAGGCGATAAGCAATCCGGCCAAGAATACGCGCAAAGGCACGCCGGCAGCAGCAGTCGTCGCCCGCCGCGGCCGCAGGCAATCGAAGATCAAGTGCATCGTTTTCATCGCGTCACCCTCAGAACTTGAACGACAATCCGCCCCGGAACGTTCGCGCTTCGTAGCCTTCGCTATATCCGCGGACCGGGATGGCATCGTTGGTTGCCGAAACGCGCTTGGCGTATTTGGCGTCGAAGAGGTTCTGGACTTCGCCCCACAGCACGGCCGTCTCGTTGAACCGGTACTGGGTACGCAGGTTCACGAGCACGGGGCGCTGGTAGCTGTTGGTGTTCGTCTCGTTGGTGAAGTAGGACGAGATCGCATCGATTTCGGTCTCGATGGTCCATTGCGGCAGGAAATTGAACTTGGCACGCAGGTTCAGATGATGCTCGGGGCTGGCCGGTGCGACCATTCCCGAGTAGTCGCCGGCGGTCGTGACGAAGCTGAGGAACCTGTTGCGCGCATAAGTGTGGGCCACGTCGAAACGAAGCCAGTCGTTCACGCGCCAATACACGCTGCTCTCGACGCCCTGGTACCGGACCTTGCCGGCAGCCGCCGGATAGGTGCCGGTCGGATCGTCCGGGCAAAGAACGGCATTCCCACCGCAGGCGACGTCGATCGACTGCCCGGTGATTGTCGAATGATAATAGCCGACATCATAGCCGAACCGGCCGTCGAGAAACTCGCCGCGAAGACCGGCCGAGAATGTCCAGGAGCGCTCGGGCGGGAGCGGCTTTGCATTCGCCGACGTGATTGTGTCGCTCGTCGAGGGAACGAAGAAACCCTGCGCGGCCGATGCCCAGAAAAGATGGTTGGGCTGGTGTTCCCAGGTCAGGCCCGCCTTGTTCACGAGATCCGAATAATGCTTGGATCCATCAGCATTCGTTGTTGGAGACCGGTCGTCGACGGTCAGCCAATAGTTTTCCCAACGGGTTCCAAGGGTGAAGCGCAGTTTGTCGACCGGCGTGAATTCGTACTGCGCGAAAGGCGCTGCCGTGAATTCGTCGATCGTGTACGCGCTCGCCAGTGCGCCTCTCGTGAAGTCCCTGCGAGCGTAGGCATCGTCCTTCTTGGTTGCCTTGAACGCATCGACGCCGATGTTCAGCCGACCGTCCATCGTGTCGAAATCACGGGTATGCAGAGCGCGGAACGAGTGGTCATTGTTGTCGACCTCGACCTCGCGCAATGAAGCGATGCGTGAGCTACAGCCCGAAGGGCAGGCGTCGATACCCTGCGCGTTCTGGAAGCCATAGGCGAGTTCAAGGGTCGACGCGTCCTCGAAGCGATGTTTGAGGCCGAGGGTGAATGTGGCGAACCGCGTATCCTCGTACAGGTTGTTGTATTGCGCCTGGCGCCAGTTGGCATCGAATTGCGCCTGGGTGAGCTTTCCGGCATGTTCCTGGTACAGGTCCAGCCATTCGAACCGGGCGGTCACCTCGGTATTGTCGCTCGGGGTCCAGACCAGTTTGCCGCTTGCGGCCTTCTTTCTGGTGCTCGTCCGTTCACGCCACCCGTCGTCACTCAGGGCGTTCGCGCTGAAGGAATAGCCAAGTGATCCGTCGCTGTTGACCGGTCCGGCTGCGTTCAGCCCGAAACGGGCGAAGCCGTAGCTGCCGCCTTCGCCGAATACCCTGACCTGGTTGGTTTTTGGTGGTTTGCGGGAAATGACGTTTATCGTTCCCCCGACCGCCTTGGATGAATACAGGACCGATGCGGGACCGCGCGTGATCTCGACCGCCTCCACATCCCACAGATTGACCTCGTCCAGGAAGCCGAACTTCCCCAATGTCTGCGACCTGACGGAGAAACCGTCCATCAGGTTGTTCGTATAGCCCTTTCCTCCGGTCGGAATGCGAAGGTTTCGGATCATGGACACGCCCGGCACGCGGCGCAGGATGTCGTTCTCCGCGTCGGATGACCGAACGAGTTCAAGCTCCTCCGACGAAATGGATGTGCCGTTCAGGGGCGTATCGACGCTCAAACGGCCGATCGTCGTCCGCTCCTGGACACGCCCGGGCCGCCGCGCAAACCGGCTGTCCGCGTTCTTCGCCGCGCCGTTCCCGGCTTCGGCATTGTCGGCAACCGTGGTATCGACGGCAGGCGCCGGAGCGGCGGCAAGCTTCGGCCGGGGCTTCTTCGTCTTTGTCGTCTTCTCTGCTGCGGGCGCCTCGGCGCTGACCTCGATCTTGCGGACCTCCAGCTCGTCTCCCGTCTCATCGGGTGGAACCGCGGGCGCGATTTCCTCGCAGCCCGCTCCGGTTTCCGGATTGCACACCACGGATTGCGCAGTCTGCGCCTGGAGCGGCCCTGCAAGAGCCATTGCGAGGATCGTGCCGCCCATAAGGATGGCGACGGTTCTGGCGCTGCGCCGTGAATAGGGCAGCACAGGCTTCGCCACGAAGGGCGCTTGTCGAGATTGCATGTCGGGATTCCCCCAGAAAACCTGATGTCAAAGCGCATAGGCAGTGCGGTCGGTGAGACCGGCTAGCCAATGGTCGCGATTGTGTTGATCAGGCTTGAGTTGGGGGTGCGCGTGCCGCGTTGATCGCGAGGATTTCGACTTTTGTCGGCCGTTCCTCGGAAAAGATATGCGCGATTCTTGTAAATTCCGGCGCGATATCGCCAATGGCGGGGATCGATTCGGCAAGAATGCTGACCGAGCTGAGGGAGAACGGACAGGCGACGTCCCTGGAATGCTCTGTCTGGCCACCGCCATTGTTTTCGGCCGGACGGCCCTCGGCATCGACAGTGATGGTCTCGAAGCCGTTTTCGGTACAGATGACGACTTCGAAAGAGCCCGATGCGTCAGCCTGGAGCATGTACCCGCTGGGCACGAAAGCGCGGACCAGCAAGGCCAGCAGCGTAAACGTGTACAGCAATGGACGCATGACAAACCCGCTAAGAATACCCCGCTCCGATATCGGTATGAAACCGGTATTCGGAGCCTCCCGGCCCGAATGCGATTATTAGGCCGTCGAGTTGCCTGTCAAGTTGACGGCATGCGGCACTTCAGCCGAGTTTGGAGGTTGCCGCGTGTGTGTTCGCCCATCCGGCCGGACGAATTGGCGGCGGCAGCCGGGTAGGGAAACAACGCCCGCGCAGTAACCAAAGGCAAGCCGGAACCAGGCCTTGGCGAGCAGCGCAGGCCGGGAGTTCCGGACTGCGGAGAAGCGTGCGTACCGGGTTGCCCCATCGTCGTGAGCGGGCGCCTTTTCCTTCGACCGTGCTTGTGGCATGTCGGGTACGCATGAAACCGCCCCGATGGCGCCTGATGGGAGAGGCCGAGCGAATGTCGATGATCGTCAACCGCCGCGATTTGGACTTCCTTCTGTACGAGGTGCTCGATCTGGAAAGCCTGCTGCGGACGCCGCGCTACAGCGACTATGACCGCGAGGCGGTCGGCGCCATCCTGGACACCGCCCAGCAGATAGCCGAAGACAAGTACCTTCCCTGCGCCACCCTGCTGGACGCCAACGAACCGGCATTCGACGGCAGGACGGTCACGATCATCCCCGAGGTTTCGCAGGCGCTGGGCGCCTATCGCGCGGCCGGCTTCTTCGGCGCGTCCTTCGATACAGAACTCGGTGGGCTGCAGATGCCCTATCTGGTGTCGACCCTGATGGGCGGCATGTTTTCGGCCGCCAACGGCGGCATTTCCGGTTATCCGTTCCTCACCATCGGCGCGGCAAACATGCTGAACGCCTTCGGCAGCGACGAGCAGAAGGCGCGCTTCCTGCCGCCGATGATCGAGGGCCGCTGGTTCGGCACCATGTGCCTGTCGGAACCGCAGGCCGGTTCTTCGCTGTCCGATATCCGGACAAAGGCCGAACTCTCCGCCGACGGGCACTATTTGATCTCCGGCAACAAGATGTGGATTTCCGGCGGCGAGCAGGAACTTTCCGAAAACATCGTCCACATGGTGCTGGCCAGGATACCCGGCGGGCCGGCAGGCGTGAAGGGCATCTCGTTGTTCATCGTGCCGAAATACCGGGTCAACGCCGACGGGACGCCGGGCGAACGGAACAACGTCGTGCTGGCCGGCCTGAACCACAAGATGGGCCATCGCGGCACGACCAACACATTGCTCAATTTCGGCGAGGGCGGCGAATGCCACGGGCACCTCGTCGGCGAGCCCCACCAGGGGCTCAAATACATGTTCCACATGATGAACGAGGCGCGCATCGGCGTCGGCCATGGCGCGGTGATGAGCGGGCTCGCCGGCTACCTCTACTCGCTCGACTACGCACGCAACCGCCCGCAGGGACGCCACCCGCACGACAAGGACCCGAACTCCGCGCAGGTGATGATCGTCGAACATGCCGATATCCGCCGCCTGCTGATGGCGCAAAAGGCCTATGTGGAGGGGGCCTTGGGCCTGATCGCCTGCTGCGCTTTCCTGATCGACCGCCAGAAGGTGAGCACGGACGAGGCGGAGCAGGGTCGCCTGGCGTTGCTGCTCGACATCCTGACGCCCGTCGCCAAGTCCTGGCCGTCGGAATTCTGCCTGGAGGCCAACAAGCACGCGATCCAGATCCTCGGCGGCTATGGCTACACGCGCGACTATCCCGTCGAGCGCTTCTATCGCGACAACCGCCTCAACCCCATCCACGAGGGTACGCACGCCATACACGGCCTCGACCTTCTGGGGCGCAAGGTTCGCATGGCCGGCGGCGCGGCGCTCAAGGTGCTTGTCGCGGAAATCGAGGCCACCATCGCCGAGGCCCGCGGCCAAACCGGACTGAACGGATACGCAGAAGAACTGTCGCAAGCGCTGGGGGCACTGGACGAGGCGACGCGCGCCGTGCTCGCCTGCGGCGACCTCAACCTCGCCCTTGCCAATGCCACGCCATATCTCGATGCGTTCGGTCACGTCGTCATCGCGTGGATGTGGCTGTGCCAGGCGATCGCCGCAATGCGGGCGCGTGAGGGAGCGAACGAAGGCGACGTAGATTTCTATGACGGCAAGCTTGCCGCCTGCCGCTTCTTCTTTCGCTACGAACTGCCCAAGGTCCACACCCAGTTCCGGCTTGTCGGAAGCCTGGATGACACCTGCCTGGCCACCAGGCCGGAAATCTTTGTCGGGCACTGAGCGGCACCATTTCCGCCAGGGACCAAGCCGGCCTGTCGACCGCAGAGTGCGTCGAATTGTCGCGACGCGATTGGGCCCGCATGAAGCCTGTGCGGCTACGGGCGGGTTTCTTGTCCGGCCGCGCGCGAATACCTAAGTCATTGGCCCAAGTGAAGATTTGCGCCGGGCACGATATCGGTTTTCGATGCATTGCGAACCGAATTGCCCGGTCGACGTCTCTTCTTTAAAACTAGAATAATTCCAATGTCTTAGCGCACTATTGACTTTGATATGCGGGTTCCCCATTGCTCCCCGCCGATCAGGTGTCCGGTCGGTTCGGCGCACGGCGGAGCCCGCCACATCAAGGAGCGCATGCGGATGACAACAGCAAACGTCGTCAAGCTCGGCCACGGTCGCAAGGGGCTCAGCGGGACGGTTGTTGCCGTGGGTGCGGCGGCCGGTTCCCCCGGCTCGTCCGACATTCAGTTCGATGTCGAACTGGAGCGCCGGCTGCTGGAGATCGGCCTTGTCGAGGGGGCGCACGTGGAGATCCTGCATGAGGGCTTCATCGGCCGCGACCCGATCGCCATTCGCGTCGATTCCATGCGCGTCGCGCTGCGCCGCCGCGAGGCCGACGCGGTTCTCGTGCAGATCGACGGGGGTGCGGGAATGCGACGGCAGGGAGGCCGTGATGTTGCATGAATTGCCCGTGCGCGCCTTCCGGGTCGCTCTTGTCGGCAATCCCAATTGCGGCAAGACCGCGCTGTTCAACGCGCTGACCGGAAGCCGCCAGAAGGTGGCGAACTATCCCGGCGTGACTGTCGAGCGCAAGGAGGGCAGCTTCGTCACGCCGGCCGGCCGCCACATCATGGCAATCGATCTGCCGGGCACCTACAGCCTGCGCGCGCGCAGCCCCGACGAGGCCGTCGCGCGCGACGTGATCCTTGGAAAGGCGAAAAGCGTCGAACGTCCGGACCTGATGGTTTGCGTCGCCGACGCCACCAATCTCAGGCTGATGCTGCGCCTCGTGCTCGAGCTTTCCGGCGTCGGCATACCGATGATCCTGGCACTCAACATGTCGGACATCGCCGAGCACCGCGGGATCAGGATCGATGTTGCGGGCCTCGCCCGCGAACTGGGTATCCCCGTCGTCAACGCGGTCGCGGTGACCCATGACGGCACCTCGGCACTTCTGGGCGCCATTGACGGGATGCTCGACACGATCGGCCCGGCACAGGCGTCGCACTGGTCGGAGCAGAGCGCCGACGAGGTTCGCGACGCTCACCACGCGGCCGACTCCATGGTCGCCCGTTTCGTCTCCAGTTCCGCCGGTGCAACCGACTGGACGTCGAGGATCGATGCGCTCCTGCTGCATCCAGCGGCCGGGATCGCCATCCTTCTCGCCGTTCTTTTCCTGGTCTTCCAGGCGGTGTTCTCGTGGGCGTCTCTGCCGATGGACCTGATCTCCGGCAGCTTCGACGCGCTGGCCGCGGCGGTGCGCTCCGTCCTGCCCGACGGCATGCTGTCCAGCCTGATTGCCGACGGCATTATCACAGGTGTCGGCAGCGTCCTCGTCTTTCTGCCGCAGATCATGATCCTGTTCTTCTTCATCATCCTGCTGGAGGATTTCGGCTACATGGCGCGTGCCGCCTTCCTGATGGACAGGATCGTGGGTGGCGTGGGCCTGCACGGGCGATCCTTCATCCCGCTGCTGTCGAGTTTCGCCTGCGCCATTCCGGGCATCATGGCGACGCGGGTGATCGAGAACCGCAGGCAGCGGCTTGCCACCATCATGGTTGCTCCCCTGATGACCTGCTCGGCCCGCATCCCCGTCTACACGCTGATCATCGCGGCCTTCGTGCCGCAGCAGAAGATGGCGGGTTTCGTCGACCTGCAGGGGCTGGTGATGTTTTCGCTCTATGCGGCCGGCATCGTCAGCGCCTTCGTGGTCGCCTTTGTCTTCCGCCGGTGGGTGTGGCGCGGCAAGAGCGAGCCGTTCATCATGGAACTGCCCGGCTACAAGCGGCCCATGCTGCGCTCCGTGTTGATGGGGGTCCTGCAACGCGCCTTCATATTCCTGCGCCGCGCGGGTACCATCATCCTGTCGATGATGATCGTGATCTGGTTCCTGTCGACATTTCCCGGCGCCCCGGAAGGCGCGAGCGATCCGGCGATCAACTATTCGCTGGCGGGCATGCTCGGCCACGCGCTGCAGCCGCTGCTGGCCCCGATCGGCTTCAACTGGCAGATCGCGGTCGCCCTCATCCCCGGTTTTGCCGCGCGCGAAGTGGCCGTTGGAGCCCTGGCGACCGTCTATGCCATCGGCGGCGACGCGGATTCGCTCGGCGCCGTTATAGCCGCCCAGTGGCCGCTTGCCACCGCGCTCTCGCTGCTTGCTTGGTACGTATTCGCGCCGCAATGCGTCTCGACGCTCGGTGTCGTCAAGCGCGAGACCAACTCCTGGCGCTGGCCCGTCCTGATGTTCGCCTACATGCTGGCGCTTGCCTACGCGGCATCCTTCATCGTCTATCAACTCGCCCGGTATCTGGGAGGGTGATGGTGCGATGGCGATGCTGACGGATGCGATCCTGACCTATCTGATCGTGGCGGCGGCGGCGGGTTTCGTCGTCTGGCGCATTTTCCTGCCCCTGCGGGCGCGGACGTGGCTGCGCTACGCCCTGCGCGGACGGAAAGCACCTTGCGCCACCGAACCGGAAACCGGCGGCTGCGCGGTCGGGTGTTCCGGATGCAGCCTGGCTAAGGTGAAGAGGATCTGAGACTGTTCACTCGAATCTCTCCAAATTGTAATCCACCACCGCAGCGAACCACGCTATAGGGAAAGAAAGCTATTCCCGGCAGAGGTTTATCGCGGTGTTCAAATCCTTTTTTCCCAATCCCAGGCTGTTCTTCACGTCTGTGGTGGTGTGGTCGGCTGTTGCTGTTGGCCTCTGGTACGCGGCTGGCGTTGAGATGGGCGCCGCTCTCGGTTTCGCCCCCGACGCGCCAGATGCCGAACCGGTTCTCGGTCTCGGTCACTTCGCGACCCCGCAATTCATATGGTTCTATATCTATTACATTGTCGCCGTCGGCATATTCGCGGCTTTCTGGTTCGTCTTCTCGCCGCACCCTTGGCAATGGTGGGCCATCGTCGGTTCGTCGCTGATCCTGTTTTCGACCTATTTCAACGTTCAGGTCTCGGTCGCAATCAACAACTGGCGCCGTCCGTTTTTCGATGCCGTGCAGAATGCGTTGTCGGACAAATCGACGACAACGGCCGCCGATCTCTACACGCTCATCATTCTCTTTGCGCAGATCGCATTCGTCTGGGTCGCGGTCTTCGTCGCGACGCGTTTTTTCGTCAGCCACTATATCTTCCGCTGGCGCACAGCGATGAACGAGTACTACATGTCGCGCTGGCCCGAAGTGCGCAATATCGAAGGCGCGGCGCAGCGCGTCCAGGAAGACACGATGCGCTTTGCGTCGATCATGGAGGATCTCGGCGTTTCCATCGTCGACTCGGTGATGACGCTCTTCGCCTTCCTGCCGGTCCTGTTCTCATTGTCGCAATATGTCACCGAACTGCCCATCGTCGGCGCAATCCCGGCACCGCTGTTCAACGCCGCGATCTTCTGGTCGTTGTTCGGCACAGCGCTGCTGGCTATTGCCGGGATCAAGCTGCCCGGCCTCAATTTCCGCAATCAGCGCGTCGAAGCGGCCTACCGAAAGGAACTCGTCTATGGCGAGGATGACGAGAACCGCGCCCAGCCGATGACAGTCGCCGACCTGTTTGCGCATGTCCGCGCAAACTATTTCCGCCTCTATTTCCACTACGCCTATTTCAATGTCTTCCGCGGCATGTACCTGCAGGCGGACAACATTTTCGCCTACCTGATCCTGATCCCGACGATCGCGGCGGGAAAGATCACCTTCGGCATCCTGCAACAGATACTGACCGCTTTCGGACAGGTATCGAGTTCGTTCCAGTATCTCGTCAATTCCTGGACCACGATTGTCGAACTGCTGTCGATCCACAAGCGCCTGCGCGCCTTCGAGGCCGCATTCAGCGGAGCGGAACTGCCGTTGATCGACCAGGAGTATCTCGCATCGGGCGGAAGCGCTGCGGAGTAGGGCGATACGACTTATCCAGCCGCGGCTCCGGCGCTCGCCGTATCGCCTGCCGTTTCGGCACGATAGTCGAGAACACGGTCGGTGATGCCGGCGGCAAGCCATATGGCGCCAAGGGTGACCCAGGCCGTCAGTGCGAACACTGAACCGCCGGTGACGCCCGCGCCCACCGCGCAACCGCCGGCCAGCATGCCGCCGAAGCCCATCAGACCCGCCCCGAACAGGTAGCGGCGCATCGAGTGGCCGCCGTTCCATCCCTGCAGTTTGAGTTCACCCGAAACCGCCGCTGCCAGGAACGCGCCGATGAATACGCCGGGCACCAGACCGACGTCGAAGTCGAGACTGGTCGACTGGAGGAAGAACATCAGCGTGTCGGCCGAAGGGCCGGTGAAGGTGAGGCTCGTCATCTTGACTGGCTCGAACGCGATCGCCGCCACGTCACTCGTGAACCACCATGCAAGCGGAACGGTCAGGCCGGTTGCCGCCGCGGCAGCAACCAGAACCGGCCGGGCCCGTTCGCGCCATGCGAAGCCAAGACCTGCCGACAGCCAGACAAGCGAGAACAGGATCGCGCCGCCTGTACCGATGCCGGAGAAGACCAGCAAATCGTTACCGCCGATCGCGTTGGTCACGGCCGTATCGGCGATCCAGTTGCGCAAGGGCGCCAGGAAGCCGTGCAGGCTCGCCTGCGCAACCACCGCGAAGACGAGGCCCGACAGCAGCGCGCGCAGATTGCCCGTCGCCGAAAGCACCAGCAACCGTGCCGCGCAGCCACGCGCCATGACCATGCCTGTGCCGAACAAGAGCCCGCCTGCCGCCGCGCCGGCGAGCGTCTGCGGCGAGGCAAGCTGGCGGGCCTCCTGAAGGTTGACCAGGCCGAACCACGACAGCAATTGCGTGCCCGTGAGTGCTGCGCCGAACACGAGCAGCCACACCGCGACACGCGCCGAGATATGTCCGCGCGTGAAATCGATCACTGCCGCGCGCAGGCAAAACCGGCTTTTCTGGGCGAACGCGCCGAACAGTATCCCGATAACCAGGGCGCCGGCGGCGGAAAGCGCTGGCTCGCCAAACCGGTCGGCAAGTTCTGCCAGATCCATGGTGCTTGCTTCCCCGCGTCCCGATGATTTAAAATATATGCTTTTTAGCATATATTATTGTTTATGGCTTTGACAGAAGTCAAAGCCGGGCACGACTTTGCGATCCGAAGACCTGCTATCCGGCCATGGCCTTGAGCCGCTCAAGCAGGCGTTCGTCGATATCGACGCCCTCCTCGATGGCGCGTTCGAGCGCTTCGCCCTTGGCGCGGCCGGGCAGGTGGACGCCATATTCGCCTGAAAGCCGTTCCATCTGCCGCGCCATGCGCGCCGGGAAATCTGGATCGATCAATGCCGGATCGAGCGCAAGGACAAGAAGACCGGTGCCGGGGCATTGGCCGCCGGTCAGGAAATCCGGCGCGTCGAGCGACCAGTTGGCGCCGGAAACGCCTGCCGACAGAACCTCGACCATCAAGGCGATGTTGGCGCCGCGCGCGCCGCCAAAAGCCGTCAGCGCGCCGGTCATCGCCGCCTTTGGATCGGTTGTCGGATTGCCGTCGCCGTCGATTGCCCAGCCTTGCGGAATCGCCTCTCCGCGCTTTGCCGCCTTGCGGATGTTGACGAAGGCGGTGGCGCTCGACGACTGGTCGATCAGGAGCGCCGGGCCACCGGCCTGCGGCGCGGCAAATGCCATTGGATTGGTACAATAGACCGGCTTCGTCGATCCCGAGCCGGCGAGCAGGGCAGGGCCGTTGGTGGCGGCGAAACCGATCAGGCCTTCCCGCGCCAGACGGGCGACGAAAGTGCCGAGCGCGCCGCAGGTATAGGCATTGGCCTGCGTGAAGGCAGCGAGGCCCAATGTACGCGCCGTCTTCAGCAGGTCGTCGAAGGCGATGTCGTATCCGGTCTGCGCCAACCCGCCGCCGGCATCGGCGTGAATGAACGCGGGCGCCGGGCGCGTGATCCGCGGTTCGGCCCTCGGGTCGATACGTCCGGCCGCCATGGCGTCGAGATAGTCGAACATGTGTACAACGCCGACGCCTGGCTGGCCCATTGCTTCCGCCTCTGCCGACTGCGCGGCAAGCGCGCGCGCACCGGCATCCGTCGCACCTGCCGCTCGGATCGCGCGTTCCAGCAGGCATTGCAGTTCGGAGAGTTGGACGCGGCTCATCGGCGGTCTTGTATCATTCGGCGTCGGACCTGATGCGGTTGCGCAAGCTGTGCCGGCACGGCTTCGTCGGGGTGAAGGGTCTTGCAAAAGCTGTCACGCGCGCTCCCTGCCCTTGTGCGCGGGACAACAGCATGCAGCGTCGGGGCCTGTCGAAAAAGACCTGATACCGGCAATTCGTGTCGATATCGGCTGGCCTGTCTCAGAAGAACATGGTCCAAAGCGCGTGCCCGACCAGGCCGAGCGCCAGCAGCACCGTGCAAAGGAGAGGGATGCCGTAGCCCAGGGCGCGCTGCCAGCCCGGCGCATCCTCCTGGATGAAATGCCAGGCATGAATGGCGCGGAAGACGACGAAGGGCAGACCCAGCACATGGATCGCGGCCGCAGGCGCGCCAAGCAGCGCGGCCGCCACCAGCATGACCAGGAAGACGGGGATGTTCTCCGTCGCATTCGCCGTGCCGCGCAGGACGCGGATGAGCTGAGGCACGCCGGCGTCGCCAATCCACACCTTGTGCGCGCGGCGCAGCTTGCCCGCCGCACCGGCGAACTGAATGAAGATGAAGCTGGCGAGCGCGGCATAGAGGCCGGCGGCTGCAAGAGCGGGTGTAGGGTTCACGTCGATTCTCCGGGGGGCGATATCTGGCTCTGGAGCCTAGCCGGATATTCCCGTAATGCAACGCACCCAAAGCCGCTATCCATTGCCGTAATCGAAAGCGGCCGCCCGCCTTCACATCGCCATGGCTTCGGCCACTTCGACGCTGCCACCGGCCTTGATGATCGGGCAACCCCTGGCCAATTCCGTCGCCGCGCCGATATTGGCGGCATCGACCAGCGAATAGCCGGAAGCGGGATTGGACCCGCCGCCGTCTGTGACACCGCGGGCGCTGACCGTCCTGGACATTCCCAGCGGCGCTCCGCCGTCGACGACCGCCGCGCCGAGCTTTTCGAACCAGGCCGTCCACTCGGCCATCACCATCTTGCCTTGTTCTTCGGATTCCGGTGCGGAGCCGCCATGATAGACGAAAACGAACCTCGCCATGTCTTCCTCCCGTGTTTCGGGCGTCGTCGCCCGTATATGATTTCGTCCGTACTCTTCAGGAATGTCGGGCGAGCTGCCGGGCGCCCAGATAGCGCTCCAGGTCGTTGAAGCTGGACATCCAGCCGCCGCGATGGTTGTCGCGCTGTTCGACCGTCTCGAAGCTCCGTTGGACCAGCGTCAACAGCGTCCCGCCATTGACAGCCGCGAACGTTATGTCGACGACGGTTTCGTGGCCGCGCGAACCGTCCTCCCGACGCCATGCCCAGGTGAAGGCGAGGTGGCCCGGACGGTCGATGGCTGTGTAGACTCCCGAAGTATGAAACTGCTGGCCATCCGCATTTTCCATTGTCGTCGCCCAGGCGCCGCCGACCCGCGGCTCGAAGGCAAACTCGGGCACATGCATGCCCTCCGGCCCCCACCACTCGGCGATCTGTTCGGGATCGGTGAACGCATCGAAGACGGCCTCCGGCGAGGCGGAAAACCGGCGCTCGATCCTGAGTACGCGGTCATCGCTCATCGCTGCTTTCCTCCCTTCTGGTCCGGCTGAGGTGGATTTCGAGCCTGCCGAGCGAAGCGCTCCAGAACTGGCTTGCCTGCTCGAACCAGCCGCCGGCGGCCGCAAGCGTATCTTGCCTTACCCTGAACCGGCGATACTGGCGGTCGATGCGTCGCTCGATGATCGCGGCGTCCTCCAGTACCTTGAGATGGCGCGAAATCGCGGGTTTCGACATCGCGAATGGCTCGGCCAGTTCGCTTGCGCTTGCCTCGCCCCTGGCAATCAGCTGTTCGACGATGGCAAGGCGGGTCGGGTCGCCGAGCGCGTTGAAGACGGAGTGGAGTTCCATGAACGCTCCAGTTGTTAACGAACATATTAATTAACAAAAAATACAAATAATGCAATCCACTGTTCGCGTTGTGCACCGGCGCGATGGCTGATGCGCGTGTTTTCGCGTTTGCTTTGTGCGGTGCGCTGCATATTGTGCACGCCATGGATGCCGCCGTTTCGAAATCCCGCCAGACAAGTCCATTGACGATTGCGATCGCAGGGATGGCCGCGATGGCCGCGGCCATGGGCATCGGGCGTTTCGCCTACACGCCGATCCTGCCCGGCATGATGGACAGCCTCGGCCTGAGCGCATCTGACGCGGGGCTGATCGCGTCGTCGAACTATCTCGGCTATCTCGTCGGCGCCGTGCTGGCCTCCGGGAACTGGGGGCAGGGCCGCGAGCGCGCGACGATGGCGGTCGCCCTGCTGGCCAACGCCGCTCTGGCCGCCGCAATGGCCCTGGCGACAGCCATGACGGCTTTCCTGGCCATCCGCTTTCTCGCCGGCGTCGCCAGCGCCTTCGTCATGGTCTTCACGTCGACCATCGTGTTTTCGCGGCTCGCGGTGGCCGGCCGGTCCCACCTGCAGGCGCTTCATTTCGGCGGCGTCGGGTTCGGCATCCTCCTTTCCGCCGGCTTGACGGGCGGTGTGTTTCTTGCCGGTGCCGGGTGGCCGGCCAACTGGTATCTGTGCGCTGTGTTCGCGCTTGCCGGCTTTGCGCTTGTCGTCGCGATGGTGCGCGAAGGGCCTGTCGCCGCCGGTCCGTCGAAAACGGAACCGCCCCTGGTCTGGAGCGCGCCATTGGCCAGGATCGCCACTGCCTACGGGCTGTTTGGCGCGGGATACATCGTCACCGCCACTTTTCTCGTCGCCATCGTTCGTTCCGGCAATGCCGGTCCCCTGTTCGAATCGGCGGTCTGGCTTGCAACGGGTCTGGCCGGCCTCCCGTCGGTCTGGCTGTGGGGGCATATGGTCCGGCGCGTCGGGCTAACGGTCACCTTTGCGACAGGCTGCATCGTGGAGGCTGTCGGCGTCACGGCGAGCGTTTCGCTTGGCGGCTATCTCGGGCCGCTGCTTGGCGGCGTCCTGCTCGGCGGCACCTTTATCGCCATCACCGCTTTCGGCCTCCAGGCAGGCCGGTTGCTTGCCGGGCAATCGCCGCGCCGGGCACTGGCCATCATGACGGCCGCCTTCGGCACCGGCCAGATCATCGGGCCGATCCTCGCCGGCTACGGCGCCGATTGGACCGGCAGCTTCTTCGTGCCGTCTGTCGGCGCTGCGGCCGTGCTGTTGTTGTCCGGTCTGATCGGCTGGGAGTCGGGCCGCGAAAATTCGGTTTAGAACCGGCATCCCTCTTCGCCGCACGGAGATGAGGTCGCCGCCATATATTTGGCGATCGGTATGCAGGCGACGTTGTCGCGGTCGCAAACCTGGGCGAGGAATCGCTCCAGGGCGTTCCAGTAGGCGCCGCCGTTCATCAGCGTGAAGTGGAAACCGGCCTGGACCGGGCGCCGTTCCCCGCCATACTGGCGTTCGAATTCGCTTATCAGCGCGGAATAGGCACGTTCCTCGAACTCCGCCGCCTGGCTGCGCCGCTCCAGTCCGGCGGAATGACGGACATACCAGTTGTAGTCCATGGCGATGATCCGCCGGCCGGCCGGCCCTTCCGGGATCATCGGCAACGGCATGAAGGCAAGGCCCTCGCGGGTTTCGCGCCGCGCGGGATCGCGCGAGACCGTGGATGCATCATAGCGGTAGCCCTTGGCGCGTTCGGCCGAAAACAGCGCGTGCGAGGTCGAAAGATAGGGCGCGCGAAAGCCGCTGACGCTGTCGGCCATGCGCGCCCAGTCGGCCGGCGCCGGTCCAAGGTCGTTGATCGCGTGGGCGCCACGCAGGATACGCGCGAAACTGTCGAACTCCTCGCCCCAGTCGGCAGCGCTCCAGTCCTTGCCGTCGAAATGGCCGCACCCGTGACCGGCAATCTCGTTGCCGCGCCTGTAGGCAGTAATGATGTGATCGAGGCGCTCCGCCACTTCCTCGCGGCTCTTGGCGAAACCGACATTGGAAGTACCGGGTGACCGATGCGGCGGGACGTAGCTATCCTTCGTTTCCGGCGACAGCAGGAAAGTACAGGACAGGAAGAAGGTGAAACGGGCGCCCGACTTCTCCGCCATTGCAAGCGCGCGTTCCCATTGCTGGTTGTCATGCGCCCCGTCGAAGGAGATCAGCACATACTGGATTTCCACCGATTGCCGCGGGCCGGAGGCGCTGACAGCGAAGGGAACGCAACACAGGGCAAGGGAAAGCAACAGACGCAGCACGGGAAAACACCGGGGACGATTGATCGGGTGGGAGGCAGGTTAGCGGCGAATGTGGCGATGATGCGTCGCGCGCTACCGGTCCGCGCATTTCACGCAACGCTCGGCCATCGGATCGATTGCCAGCCGGGGGTCCGGGATTTCCTCGCCGCAATCTTCACAATAGCCGTATTCGCCTTCCTTCAGGCGCCGTTCGGCCATTTCGACGCGTACAAGGTCCCGTTTCCTGGCGCGCTCCGCCGCCTGGGCCATCGCCTGCTGCTGCATGGCGTCCATGCGCGACAGGCGGCCCACCGACTGCTGGTCGAGTTCCACCGGTGCGCGGGAGTCCGGCGAAAGGGCCGAATCGGCCTCCAGTTCACGGCGTTTGTCATCCAGGCGCTTGCGCGCAGCGTTCAAATCTATAGTCATGGCGACACAATTAGCGCCGAGCGTCCGGCCGGCGCAAGCGCCTGTCGGCCACCGCCAACGATCGGAGGATCCCATGCTTGTTCTCGTTATCGGCCTCATCCTGTTTTTGGGGCCGCATTCGGTTCGCATCTTTGCTTCCGGCTGGGCAGAGGCAAGATCGGCGGCCATGGGTGAAAACGCCTGGAAGGGGATCTACTCGCTGGTCTCTGTGCTGGGCTTCGTCCTTATCGTCTATGGCTATGGGTTGGCGCGGCTCGATGCACCGGTATTCTATGTGCCGCCGGCGTGGATGACTCATGTGACGGCGTTGCTGATGGTCTTCGCCTTCATTGCGCTTGGCGCTTACATGCTGCCCGCCGGCAGGTTGAAGCTGATGCTCAAGCATCCCATGCTTCTGGCGGTAAAGATCTGGGCCTTTGCGCATCTGCTGGCCAATGGCGACCTTGCCTCGATCCTGCTGTTCGGCGCCTTTCTCGCATGGGCGGTGCTCGATCGTATCTCGGTCAAGCGTAGGGGCGTTGCCATTTCTTCTGGCGGCCCCGTGAAATGGGATGTCGCTGCCGTGGCAACCGGCCTTGTGCTTTACGGCCTGTTTGTCTGGAAGCTTCATTGGTGGCTGATCGGCGCCCATCCGTTCGTCTTGTCGTGATGAAAGGAACAAAAAACCACGTGCCCCCTTACAACCGCCACAAAATCCGCTAAAACCCCGCATTCCCAAGCAGGCCGGCGATCATGCCGTCCGCGCCCGATCCGAACAGAATAGCGTGCCATGTCCGACGACAGCTTCATTCGCGAGGTCAACGAGGAACTTCGCCAGGACCAGCTTCACAATCTGTGGAAGCGCTATGGCGCTTTGGCTATTGCCGCTGCGGTCGTGGTCGTTCTGGCGGCCGCGGCGTGGCAGGGCTACACCTACTGGGTGGAAAGCCGGGCGAGCGCTTCCGGCGACAGGTTCCTGCACGCGCTCAACCTTTCCAACGAGGGAAAGAACGACGAGGCGTTGAAGGAGTTGCAGGCGCTCGAGGCTGACGGCTACGGCGCCTACCCGGTTCTCGCGCGCATGCGTCAGGCCACGCTGCTGTTGCAGAAGGGTGAAACCGATGCGGCAGTCAAGGGATTCGACGCGGTGGCGGCCGACGGTTCCGTTCCCGAGGCCATCCGCGACATGGCCCGGCTGCGTGCCGCCATGATCCTCGTCGATCATGGCTCTTACGAAGATGTCGCCAGCCGCGCCGAGCAACTGGCCGCCGATTCGAATGCGCTGCGTCATTCCGCGCGTGAGGCGCTTGGCCTTGCAGCCTGGAAAGCGGGCCACAGCGATGACGCGCTGAAGCTTTTCGATCAGATCGTGGCCGACGTTGAAGCGCCGCAAAATGCCAGGCAGCGCGCGCAGATGGCGGCGGAACTCATCCGCGGCGCCGGCGACGCGTCCTAGATCGTGACCCGATGTCCTTCACCGTCGCGATCATAGGCCGGCCCAACGTCGGCAAGTCGACGCTGTTCAATCGGCTGGTGGGTCGAAAACTGGCGCTGGTCGACGACACGCCGGGCGTCACGCGCGACCGCCGCACCCATGAAGCGCGCTTGTTTGACCTGCGCTTCGAAGTCATCGACACCGCGGGGCTGGAAGAAGCCGGTCCCGCCACGCTCGAAGGCCGCATGCGCGCGCAGACCGAACAGGCCATCCGCGACGCCGACCTCGTGCTGTTTCTCGTCGACGCGAAATCCGGCCTAATGCACGCCGACCGCACCTTTGCAGACCTTGTGCGGCGTGCCGAAAAACCCGTCGTCCTTGTTGCCAACAAGGCGGAAGCGCGCGCCGCGCTCGGCGGCATGCTTGAGGCCTGGGAACTCGGGCTCGGCGAACCGATACCGATCTCGGCGGAACATGGCGAGGGCCTTCCCGACCTGCGCGAAGCGATGGTCGCGGCGATCGGCGAGGAGCGGGCGTTTGGAGAGGAAGAAGCCGCGCCGGCGTCCACCGACGCGCTGGTCGGCGAAGACATCGTGGATCCCGACGCCGAACCGGCCTATGACGAAAGCCTGCCGCTGCGCATCGCCGTCGTTGGCAGGCCCAATGCTGGCAAATCGACCCTGATCAATGCGCTTGTGGGTGAAGAGCGCCTGCTGACGGGCCCGGAAGCCGGCATCACCCGCGATTCCATTTCCGTCGACTGGTCGTGGAAAGGCCGCACCGTCAAGCTGTTCGACACCGCGGGTTTGCGCCGCAAGGCCAGGGTCCAGGAGAAGCTCGAAAAACTCTCCGTGGCCGACGCCTTGCGGGCCATCCGCTTTGCCGAAATCGTTATCATCGTCTTCGACGTCACGATTCCCTTCGAAAAGCAGGACCTGCAGATCGCCGATCTCATCATCCGTGAGGGCAGGGCGCCGGTGCTTGCATTCAACAAGTGGGATCTGGTGGAAGACAAGCAGGAACTGCTGGCCGAATTGCGCGAGAAGACCGAGCGCCTGTTGCCGCAGGTTCGCGGCCTGCGCGCGGTAACGATATCGGCGGAATCGGGCAAGGGCCTGGACAAGCTGATGGAAGCGGTGGTCCAGACCCACCGTATCTGGAATACGCGCATTTCCACCGGCCGGCTGAACCGCTGGCTTGAAGGTGTTATCGTCCGCCATCCGCCGCCCGCCGTTGCCGGCCGCCGCCTCAAGATCAAGTACATCACCCAGGTCAAGACGCGCCCGCCCGGCTTTGTGCTGTCCTGCTCGCGCCCCGACGCGATGCCGCAATCCTATGTACGCTACCTCGCCAACAGCCTGC
This sequence comes from Notoacmeibacter sp., assembly GCA_019912385.1. GTDB lineage: Bacteria > Pseudomonadota > Alphaproteobacteria > Rhizobiales > Rhizobiaceae > JAIOIW01. The sequence continues at coordinate 60,233 of JAIOIW010000126.1, forward strand.
GCGAGAGCTTTGCCCTGGCCGGCGTGCCGATCCGCATGGCGTTCAGGGCGCCCGAAAACCCCTACGCGTCGCGGGCGGGCAAAAAGCGCTAGTGGTTCGTTTCCAGCATTTGCATCCCGTTTGTATCGGTCGCAAGCGCAAATGATGGAAACAAGGAAACCACTAGCAAGCTTATGAATTAAGCGGAACTTTCAAATTTGACATTCGATTTCGGGGTCGACATCGAGCGGGTATCGAATGTCAGATACGTTCCACCAGGGCCGCAAATTTCCGGCACGGTGGGCCCTGGTTCCACCGTTAACGGCCCGTCAAGGTTAATCCATCATTGTCTCCTACCAGCAAAATGTGGTGCGTATTGCTGGAGTGTCATTGTGCGTTATCCGAAGACCGGGCGCGGCTTTTTTTTCCGCCGCCATCAGTCGCTTCTGTCCCCTCTCGCTCTCGGCATTGCCGTCTGGGTCGGTTTCCCTGCCACGATCGCCAGGCAGGACGTGACGAGCTTCGTCACGGATATCCAGAACGGCGAGGCACGCTGGAGCATGGTGCTCGAGCGTTCGGTCGCCGGCTCGACCCATGCCGCCGAAATGCCGTTCAGCGCCGATCCGATCATGACAGGTTCGATCTCGGGCGCCGGCATTCGTGCCCGCGGTGTTGGCGACGTGGCATTTCGCGGCAAGGGCAATGTTCGTCCGGACACGCCCGACGAGTCGCGGATCAATCGCGCCGAGAAACGGGGCCGTCTGGTAAAGGTGGCGCCCGTCGCACCTCCGAAGGCCTTCAATGCCGGTTCGGTGGTCGAGCGCACCAGTTCGCTGCTGCGTCCGGGCCTCGAATCGGGGCTCGAAATGGCTTTCGTGAAGCCGAAGCTGAACGACAGGGCAATCCGCATCGCATCCACCTTCTTCAACAAGAAGGAAAAGAGACCGGATCCGGCGATGCCGGCCATGCTCGCCCGCCTGGTCAACAACGACCGGCCCGACATTCTGGCGACGGCCTATGCGCCCAGGGAACCTGACTATGCCAGCGTATCGCCCTTCGCGAGCCTCCTGAAGGGAACGACGGACGACGCGGGCGGCCGTTTCATTCCGCCGATCGGAGAGGGAGACCATGGCTGGGCGCGCCGGCCGTTGCCAGTGGTCGCGTTTTCGCCCGAGGAACAGAAGTGCCTTGCAGCCGGCATCTATTTCGAGGCCCGGGGCGAGCCCGTGGAAGGCCAGGCCGCTGTCGCGCAGGTGATTCTCAACCGCGTGCGCGCGCCGAGCTATCCGAACACGATCTGCGGCGTCGTTTACCAGAACGACAACTGGCGGAACCGCTGCCAGTTCTCGTTTGCCTGCGACGGGCGTGCCGACCGCGTCAGAAGTCCCCGCCACTGGGAAATGGCCAAGGATGTCGCGCTTGCCGTCTCGTCCGGCAAGATCTGGTTGGAGCATGTCGGTTCATCGACCCACTATCACGCCACCTACGTCAGTCCCCGCTGGGCCCGTACGATGAAGCGGATGGAAAAGATCGGCCGCCACATTTTTTATCGGACCTACGGCGGCGGCTGGAGCTGATTTCGGCGATCCTGTCGCTGCGGCCGCGGCAGCGGTTGGGCGGATTCGCCGAACCACCCTGCAACTTAGGTGTCAGGTGATTCCGTGAAATGCGGTAACTATATGTATTTATTATATAATATCCATTTTATCACGGTGCATGCTTCGTCTTGACTGTACGAAGGCCGGTCACTATGGTGCGCGCGACTTTGAAGAGGGCGGCTGGTCTGTGATCGGCCGGACTGGAGTGCGCGGCAGCCATGGCTGACAGGCAAGGCGACGGCGGACGAACAGGACCGGAAGGCGACAGCCCCGGCAACGCTCCTTCGGACAGTCTCGACGGTCGCTTGCGCAAGCTTGATGCGGAAATTTCCGTATGGCGGGCCAGGAACCGGGAGAGGGAAGAAAAAGAGGCGCCCAGGAACGGCAAGACGGGTATGGCCGCGGCATTGCGGCTCTCCAGCGAGTTCGTTGCGGGGGTCCTGGTCGGGGCCGCAATCGGGTGGGCCATCGACCGTTGGGCCGGCACATCGCCTTGGGGGCTCATCATCTTCCTGCTTCTCGGCTTCGCGGCAGGCGTGCTGAATGTCCTGCGCTCGACAGGCCAGGTGGCGGAGTTCGGACAGGCGGACAGGCGTCGCGACGGGACGGATGACAAATAGCGGGCCGCGGATTGCGGCGCGAGCAATGATGAGGTGGCCGCGGTCGCGGCCGGTCAAGACGGGGTTTGAGCGTGGCTGATCCGAACAAGGTCGATCCGATCCACCAGTTCCATATCAACAAGCTGGTCGATATAAATATCGGCGGCTATGATCTGTCCTTCACCAATTCGGCGCTGTTCATGGTGATCGTGGTGGTGGTGGCCGGTTCGTTTCTGGCCCTGACCACATCGAGCCGTGGATTGATCCCCTCGCGCCTCCAGTCGGTTTCGGAAATGGGCTACGAATTCGTGGCGTCCATGCTGCGCGATGCGGCGGGAACGCAGGGCATGAAGTTCTTCCCGCTCGTGTTTTCGCTCTTCATGTTCGTCCTCGTCGCCAACCTGGTCGGCATGTTCCCCTATTTCTTCACCGTCACGTCGCACATCATCGTCACCTTCGCGCTGGCGATGCTGGTGATCTCCACGGTTGTCATCTACGGTTTCATGAAGCACGGCCTTGGCTTCCTCAAGCTGTTCGTGCCGTCGGGCGTTCCCGGCGTCCTCATGCCGCTGGTCGTCGCCATCGAGATCGTTTCGTTCCTCTCGCGACCGGTCAGCCTCTCGGTCCGTCTTTTCGCCAACATGCTGGCAGGCCACATCACGCTGAAGGTCTTTGCCGGCTTCGTCATCTCGCTGAGCTCGCTGGGCGCAGTGGGTGTCGCCGGCGCCGTGCTCCCGCTCGCCATGGCGGTTGCGCTGACAGGCCTCGAATTTCTGGTGGCTTTTCTTCAGGCCTATGTTTTTGCGGTACTGACGTGCATGTACCTCAACGACGCCCTGCACCCCGGCCACTAGGAACCAGATCACCGGCGGGCCATTTCGGCCTGCCAGTCACAAGCCGCATCAATATTCGATCCAAAAGGAGCACTACAATGGAAGCGGAAGCAGCAAAGTACATCGGCGCCGGTATCGCCTGCCTTGGAATGGGTGGCGCGGGCATCGGCCTGGGCACGATTTTCGGCAACTATCTCGCGGGCGCCCTGCGCAATCCGTCGGCAGCCGACGGCCAGTTCGGCCGCCTGATCTTCGGCTTCGCCGTGACCGAAGCTCTGGGCATCTTTTCGCTGCTCATCGCGCTTCTCGCCCTGTTCGGCTGATCGAGGCGCACTGGCCACTGGCTGGCCGGCCGATATTGCGGCCGGCCCGATATTCGGGATAGATCATGTTCGTTACACCCGCATTTGCCGTGGAGAGCACCGCTGGGGCGGAGGCCGAATCCGCAGCGACGAACGGTACGCACACCGAGACAGGCGTGCCGAATGAAGGGGCCCACGAGGGCGCTTTCCCGCCGTTCGATCCCTCGACCTTCCCCTCCCAGATCCTCTGGCTGGCGATCACGTTCGGGCTTTTCTACCTGTTCCTGAAACGGGTGGTCCTGCCGCGCATCGCCGGAACGCTGGAGGTTCGCCGTGACCGCATTGCCCAGGATTTCGACCAGGCGGCACGGATGAAGGACGAGGCCGACGCAGCACGCGCGGCTTACGAGCAGGAACTCGCCAGCGCGCGGGCCGAAGCCGGCGGTATCGCACAGGAAGCGCGCGACGCCGCCAAGGCCGAAGCGGAGGCCGAGCGTCAGGAGACCGGGAAGGCGCTCGACAGGAAACTCGCAGAAGCCGAAGCTCACATCGCCAGCATCAAGGCCGAGGCCATGAGGGATGTGGGCAAGATCGCCGAGGAGACCACGACCGCCCTCGTCGAACAACTCATTGGCAAGGCTTCCAAGGCGGAAATCGCCGCGGCGGTCAAAGCCGTATCGTGATCGTGAGGATGGCGTAATGGACGCAACATCGCTTGCCACCCTATGGGCCACCGTCGCCCTCGTGATCTTTCTCGGCATCTTTGTCTATCTCAGGGTTCCGGGAATGATCGGCAGGTCGCTCGACGACCGCGCCGAGCGTATCCGCAAGGAACTGGACGACGCCCGCAAGTTGCGTGAGGACGCGCAGCAGGCGCTCGCCGAATGCCAGCGCGCCCGCAAGGAAGCCGAACAGGCTGCCGCCGACATGGTGGCGGCGGCCAAGCAGGAAGCCGACGCCCTCAAGGCCGAGGCGCGCCAGAAGTCCGAAGAGTTCGTCGCCCGCCGCACCGCGATGGCCGAACAGAAGATCGCCCAGGCCGAACGCGACGCCATTAACGATGTTCGCGCCCGCGCTGTGGACATTGCCGTCGAGGCGGCCCGTTCGCTGCTCGGTACCAAGGTGGACGAGAAGGCGGCCGGCGAACTGTTCAGGAAGTCGCTCGATGAGGTGCGCACGCGCATGAACTGAGCGGTCAGCCGACAGGATCTTGAAGACGCCGCGGCCTTGCCGCGGCGTCTTTGTTTTGGAAAGCAGGCGCGGAATTTGGCTTGGCGTCAGCCTTTCAGGGGGGCGAAGCTGAACCGGTGGATGCGCGCGACGCCGCCGAGGCTGGCAATCGCATCGCGATGGCGCTTCGTCGCATAGCCGGCATGGGCGGAGAACCCGTATGCCGGATGAACCGGGCAAAGGCGGGCCATCATCCGGTCGCGCAGGACCTTTGCCACGATCGATGCGGCGGCAACCGACACGGAGCGCTGGTCGCCTCTTACCAGTGCTCGCGCCTGGCAAGGGAGACCGGGCGGAATGTCGCGCCCGTCGGCGAGCGCGAAATCGGGTGCAACGGCCAGGCCCGCCGTCGCCCTCCGCATCGCCTCGAGGCTCGCCTTGCGAATGTCGTCCGTATCGATCGCCGTCGCGCATATGGAGACCGCGCAGACAGCCACCGCCTGTTCCAGAATGATCGCGTAGAGATTTTCGCGAATCACTGCGGAAAGCCGCTTGGAATCGTCGAGGCCCACGGGGATGCGGCCGGAATCGAGGATGACTGCCGCCGCGACGACCGGGCCCGCCAATGGTCCCCGGCCTGCCTCGTCGAGGCCCGCAATTGCCCGGAGGCCCTGCCGCATCAGCCCGGTTTCGATACCGAAATCGGGTTTTGGCGGCGGGTCGTCAAAAAGCAGCGGAGAATCGGATGCCGGGCGAGCCATTTGCGGCGATGCTCGCACCGGTTCCGATTCTCCGCAAGACCTTCCCGGAATGGGGGCGGCCGGGAAGGCTCCATCGGTTACAGCGCCGTGCGTTCCTCGGGATGTGCAAAGGACGCTGTAATTCATTGAACCTGCGCATCGTGCTTTCCGGAAACCGATCCGGTTTTCGGGCCGATGCGCTCGTCAGGGACGGGGCTGCCGGGAATGAACGCCGCTTACAGAAGCATCAGTTGCTCTCCCTGTCGCGCAGGCGGCGTGAACAGGTCGGTTCTCAGCGGCCGCTTTGTCGCGTTGAGCCCATATTTCTTCGCCGCCATCTCGAATCGCCGGCCAATCTGCCAGGCATAAGGTCCCGTGCCGCGCATGCGCCGGCCCCATTGCGCATCGTAATCCTTGCCGTCGCGCATCGCCCTGATCAGCGACAGTACGTTGCGGTAGCGATCGGGATAGTTGCGCAGGAGCCATTCCTTGAACACAGGGGCCACTTCCAGCGGCAACCGCAGGATGATGAAGCCGGCTTCGCGCGCACCCGCCGCACTGGCCGAATCGAGAATACGCTCCACCTCGTGGTCGTTGAGCCCGGGTATGAGCGGCGCGGCCATGACCGAAACCGGGATTCCGGCATCGCTGAGCGCCCGCATGGCCTCCAGCCGTTTCGCCGGCGTCGCGGCACGCGGCTCCATCGTGCGGGCCAGCTTTCGGTCGAGCGTCGTCACCGACAGCGCGACCTTGGCCAGGCCCTTTTCCGCCATGCGCGACAGAATGTCGATGTCACGGGTCACCAGCGCCGACTTCGTCACGATGCCCACCGGGTGGTTGGCGGCCTCCAGCACTTCGAGGATCTCGCGCATGATCCGCCAGGTCTTCTCTACCGGCTGGTAAGGGTCGGTGTTGGTGCCGATGGCAATCGTCTTGGGCGCGTAGTTCCTGGCGGCCAGTTCGCGCTCGAGAAGCCGCGCGGCATCGGGCTTGGCAAACAACTTGGATTCGAAATCGAGCCCGGCCGAAAGGCCCATATAGCTGTGGGTCGGGCGCGCGAAGCAATAGACGCAGCCGTGCTCGCACCCGCGATAGGGATTGATCGAGCGGTCGAAGGATATGTCGGGCGATGTGTTGCGGGTGATGATCGTGCGCGGACGTTCCACCTGGACATCGGTCTTGAACGGTTCGAGCGCCTCGATTGATTCCCACCCGTCGTCGAACACATGCCGGGTCAAAGGCTCGAAGCGTCCGCTCGGATTGATGCCGGCCGCCCGCCCGCGCCGCCGTGCATTGTCGATCCGCATGCCGCTGTCGTTGATGATCGCGTTGGCATGTTCGGCGCGCCCGGGCCCGAATGCGGAAACATCGGCTTGGCGGATCGGTTCCATGTAGGCCTCCTTGCTGCTCTCTCTCAGAGTCATCATGCTGATGAACATATTCCTATAATCGGAAAAAGAACAAATCAAGAACTTTTTGATTGCTGTGGGCGCTGGCGTAATCGCGCATGATCGGCTATTTCAGCGCGATGCTTTCCGTGATCATCGAAACGCATAATGACGAAGAGGGGCTGGCGCGCACGCTGGCCTCGCTCGTGCCGGCCGCGGTCGAGGGCATGGTGCGCGAGGTCATCGTCTGCGATCATGGTTCGACCGACCAGTCCCATTTCGTGGCCGACCACGCCGGTTGCCGGTTCATCACCAATGGCGGAATCGCCAGCGGAATAAGGATGGCCAAGAGCGAGTGGCTTATTCACCTGGAACCGGGTGCGAGGCTTTGCGACGGCTGGACCGAACCGGTGGCGGAGCATACGGCGAGTTCGACGTCAGCGGCCCGTTTCACAAGGGCAAGGAATGGGCGGGGCGGTTTCTTCAAGGGCGTGTTTCCCACCAGGAAGCGGCCGCTCTCCAATGGTCTGCTGATCACGAAACGCCAGGCGGCCGCGCTTACGCAAAAGGCCCAGGATGGCGAAGCCCTGGCCCGTCGCCTGTCAGCCAAGCGCCTCAGGGCGGAAATCCAGGTCGCTCCGCGGTGAATTGTGCCCACCGATCCGACAACGGCTTAACAGAAAGGACGAGCGGTCATGCTTCTCGCCATTGAGCAGGGCAACACCAATTCCATGTTCGCAATTCACGATGGCGAGCGCTGGGTCGCGCAATGGCGGACGGCGACCGAACCCAACCGTACTGCCGACGAATACGGCGTGTGGCTCGCCCAGTTGATGACGATGGCAGGTTTGCCGCATGAATGCCTGGATGCCTGCATCATCGCCAGCGTCGTTCCGCAGTCGGTGTTCAATCTCCGGAACCTGTCGCGCCGCTATCTCAATGTCGAACCGCTGGTCATCGGCGAGAATGTCGAACTCGGCATCAATGTGCGCACCAGCAAGCCTTCCGAGGTCGGCGCCGACCGGCTGGTCAACGCGGTCGGTGCGCAGATTCTCTATTCGGGTCCGCTGATCATCATCGACAGCGGTACCGCGACAACGCTTGACGTGGTGGCCGCCGACGGCGGCTTCGAGGGTGGCGTGATCGCACCCGGAATCCACCTCTCGGTCGAGGCGCTGCATGCGGCTGCCGCCAAGCTTCCGCGCGTCGCGCTAAAGCGCCCGGACCGCATCGTCGGAAACGATACCGTCAGCGCCATGCAATCGGGCGTATTCTGGGGCTATATCGGGCTGATCGAGGGCATGATCGCCCGTATCAAGGCCGAGTACGGCCAGCCCATGACCGTGGTGGCGACGGGCGGCGTCGCATCATTGTTTCATGACGCGACCGACGCCATCGACCACTTCGATCCGGACCTGACGATTCGTGGCCTGTTGGAACTGCATAACCGCAATACCGGGAAGGGATAGCCTTACTTGCGGCGTTTCAGGTGCTCGTCGAGCCGCGGCATGATTTCCACGAAATTGCACGGCATGCGGCGGTAGTCGAACTGGCCTTCCAGGATGCCGTCCCAGGCGTCCTTGCAGGCGCCGGTCGAGCCCGGCAGAACGAACACGAAGGTCTGGTTTATGAGACCCGCCGTGGCGCGCGACTGGATCGTGGAGGTGCCGATCTTGTCGAACGAGATACGGTGAAAGACTTCCGAAAACCCGTCCATTCGCTTGTCGAACAGCGGTTCGAGCGCTTCGGGTGTCACATCCCGGCCGGTGAAGCCTGTACCGCCGGTCGTGATGATCGCGTCGATATCGTCACGCTTCGACCAGGCGACAACGATCTCGCGGATCGCATCGGCATCATCGCGCACAAGCGCGCGGCCGGCGACGTGGTGACCCGCGGCCTCGATCCTGTCCACCAGCGTCTGGCCTGACCGGTCGTCTTCGATTGATCGCGTGTCCGACATGGTCAGGACGGCAAAACCGACGGGTATGAAAGGTCTTTTTTCGTCAATGCCGGGCATCGTTGTCTCCTGGTGAGGGAAGGGTCGTGGTGGCGGCCACGAACCAGTCGGGATGGGCGGTCCGCAAGCCAGTCTCAGCTTGCCTTGCCGTTTCGGGATTGTCGAACAATGCGAAACAGGTGGCGCCGGAACCCGACATGCGGGCCGCGAGCGGGCGGTGCTGCCTGAGCTCGGCCAGAACGTCGCCGACTACGGGCGCGAGCGAACGCGCCGGGGCCTCGAGATCGTTTCGCGTATTGCGCAGCCACGCGATCAGCCCTTGCGTGTTCGCCGCGCCGGAAAAGTCGGGCAGGGGTAGATTGTCCTTTTCCTTCAGCGCCTTGAAGACCGCCGGTGTCGGAACCCCAATCCCCGGATTGGCCAGCACCATCACCAGCGGCGGAAAGCCATCCACGAAGGTGATTTCCTCGCCGGTGCCGCGTGCGCGAAGCGGCCGGACATGGACGCACATTGGCACATCGGCACCGAGCGTACGGCCGATTCCGGCAAGCTGCCCCGCGTTGCAACCGAGGCTCCATAGGCTGTTGAGTGCGCGCAGGCTCGCTGCCGCATCGGAAGATCCCCCGCCGATGCCCGATGCCACAGGCAGGTTTTTCTCCAGCGTGATCGCGACCGGGCCGCAGTCATGCCCGCCACTGAGCCCGCGAAGAAGGTCGCGCGCTCGCTCGACAAGATTACCCGGTTCCGCTTCGAGATCGCGTGAAAATGGCCCTGTCACGGCAAGGCTGTCCGCATCGCCGGGCGCGACAGTGACGCGGTCGCCGAATTCGGTGAACACGGCCAGCGTGTCGATAAGGTGATATCCGTCATCGCGCCGGCCGGTGACATGGAGCGCCAGGTTGATCTTTGCCGGTGCAAGGGCTTCGATCCGCCCGTCCTCGCTTGTGGAAAGCAGTTGCACGTCTGTCAGTCTTTCTTGACGGTGTATTCGCCGGTCTCGGGATCCTTCACCAGTGTGCCGTCGGCTCGGTTTCGCAACTCTGCCTCCTCTCGGCGCACCTTGGCCGAAACACGTTCGGCTTCGCGTTTGAACGAGCGATAGCCGTACCATGCCACCGCGACCACAAGGGCAAGAAGGATCAGTTGCGCCATTTGCGTCCTCCCACGCTCAGCGGCCTCCGGCAGCCGCGCTGCGCCACAACAGATATCAAAGGCCGTAGCGGCCCCATAGCGAGCGTCTCTCTGCTGCGTCGATTAGCCCGTCCGCCATGTTCGCCGCAATGTCGCCCGTGGCGCGATGCGCGAGCGAACTGAAAAAGCTCAGCCGGCGGCCGAACAGCCCGCGTGGCGGGCTCACCAGCTTCAGCCGCGTCTTTTCGCCGTAGCGCTGCTTCATGAAGCCGCGCATGTCGCCGACATGGTCGACGAGCCCGAGCGGCAGGCTCGCCTTTCCGGTCCAGAACGCCCCGGTGAACAGTTCCTCGTCATTGCTCAGCCGGTCGCCGCGCCGTTCCTTGACCATCTCGATGAAGGTCTCGTGCATCTCCAACTGCAGCTTCTTCAGCCGCTCGACATCCTCTTTCTTCTCCGGCTGGAAAGGATCGAGGATCGCCTTGTTCTTTCCCGCCGTATAGACGCGCCGCTCCACTCCGATCTTCTTGAGCAGGTCGGGGAAGCCGAAACTCGCCGAGACGACGCCGATGGAACCGATGATGGACGAAGGATCGGCAACGATCTCATCGCCCGCGAGCGCGATCATGTAGCCGCCGGATGCCGCGACGTCTTCGGTGAAGACGATAACCTTCTTCTCCTTCTCTTCGGCCAGGTCGCGGATGCGCTTATAGATAAGCCGCGACTGGACCGGCGAACCGCCGGGCGAGTTGACCGATATCGCGATCGCCGGCGCCGACTTGTAGGAAAAGGCCTTTTCGATCATACCGGCCGTATTGGCGAGGTTGAGGCTTTGGCGCATCGGCGAACCGCCCGCCATGATCGTTCCGTGAAGGCGGACGACGGGGATGAGATCGCCCCGGGTGCGAAAACGCGAGGGCAGAAGGCGTGCAAGAGAACTTGGCAAGACCGATGCTCCAATTGATTGAATTGTCATGTAGGCAGTTTGTCTGACGACGCAAGAAAAAGAAGCGGCGACCTTCGGGAGCGACGCTAATCGCCAAACAGGCTGGCCATGCCGTTGTTGATCGCGTCGGCGTGCTCGCAGAAACGGTCCGATCCGGTCTCGTGCAGGAAAAGCGGTGGATGCAGTGAAAGCGGCGCACGTGATGCCCGTACAGCGCGCACCACGATGCGGATCGCCGGTGCATCGCTTCGCGGGTGAATGGCGATGATCTCGACCGCGCCGAACCGGCCTTCCATCGCGGCGAGAACGGGCATAAGCGAGACCGGGCGGGCGATCAGTGCCACGCCGCCCCGCGGCTTGACGATGGCCGCCGCCGTGCGCATCCAGTGCTCCGGCAGATCGCCGGGCATCACATGGGCCTCGGCCCTGAGATCGTCCGGCGTGCGGCGGTCGCCAGGCGCGTTGAAAGGCGGGTTGAGGATCGCGAAATCAAAGCCGGCATTCTCCAGCCCCGCCGCGATGCGAGCTTTGCCGGTCAGAGTGACATCGGCTTCAAGCACACTCGCTCGGTCCTTCAGATGCGCGTTTTGCGGCAACTCCAACGTCTCGCGCGCGTATTGCGCCATCTCCGGCGACCGCTCCACAAGCACCGCCGTGGAACCCGGGCAACGCGAGATCACCGCGAGTGCCGCCGCGCCGGCGCCCGCACCGAGATCGGCCAGCCGGCCGGAAAACGGGGACGGAACGGCGGCGGCGAGCATCATGGCATCCATCCCGGCCCTGTGACCTTTGCCGGCCGGTTGCTTCAGCCAGAATTCACCGCGATGAAACGCGTCGATCGAATAGCGCTCGGCCTGGGCGTCCATGATTGTCCGGTCAGCCTTCCGGGGTTTCGGCACCGATGCCGGCATCGACGAGAATGCGCCTGGCCGCAGCGAGCCGGTCTTCCTCGACCAGGACGCGCCGCGGCAGGACGCCGAGCGACCCTTCCAGAATGCTCATGTTCCCGTCTGCAACGAAAAAGGCGATCCCCGCGTCGCGCATGAGCGACTCGACGAACGAGATGATCACGGGATCGTTTGTGCGGATCAGTTCCTTCATGGGGCGAAAGTGACGCAAACGGCCCGTACTGTAAACGGATTTGGCTTGCATCTTTGCGTGGTGCGCAGGACCCAGCCTATCCGAATGTCTTGATGCTCCGGTTTCAAGCCTATAGGGAAGGATCAGTGGAGACGGGCCAGTGCGCCCGCGCAAGCAGGAGTTTCGTTGTGGGAGTCGTCTTATCGCTTGACGAGAGCAAGAAACCGGCCGCATCGGTAAAGCCGTTGATGGACCTGACGGCAGCCGACATGGCCCGCGTCAATGAACTGATCCTGTCCAAGGCCGGTTCGGACGTCGAACTGATCCCGGAGATTTCCAATCATCTCGTATCCTCCGGCGGCAAGCGTCTGAGACCGATGATCACGCTGGCCGCCGCGCAGATGTTCGGTTATGGCGGCGACAACCATGTCAAGCTCGCCACCGCGGTCGAGTTCATGCACACCGCGACCTTGCTGCACGATGACGTGGTCGACGAAAGCGGCTTGCGTCGCGGCCACAAGACGGCGCGCGTGATATGGGGCAACCAGGCCAGCGTCCTGGTGGGCGATTTTCTGCTCGGCCAGGCTTTTCGCATGATGGTCGATGTCGGCTCGCTCGATGCGCTCGACGTGCTTTCGACAGCCGCCGCAGTGATCGCCGAGGGCGAGGTCTGGCAATTGTCGGCTGCTCAGGATCTCGAGACCACCGAGGACGACTATCTTGCTGTCATCAAGGCCAAGACCGCGGCGCTCTTTTCGGCTGCCGCCGAAGTCGGGCCGATCATTTCGGGCGGATCGAAGACGGATCGCGCCGCCCTGCGGTCCTACGGGACGAATCTGGGCCTTGCGTTCCAGTTGATCGATGACGCGCTCGATTATGGCGGCAGCGCCTCCGATCTCGGCAAGAACACGGGCGACGATTTCCGCGAAGGCAAGGTCACGCTGCCGGTGGTCCTGAGCTACAGGCGCGGAACCGCCAAGGAACGGGAATTCTGGAAAGGCGCCATAGAGGATGGTGGTAGTAGCGACGAGGCGCTCGAACGGGCGATTGCCCTGATGAATAGCCACGGCGCCATCACCGATACGGTCGCTCGCGCCCGGCATTTCGGCGATATCGCCCGCGATGCGCTGGCGCCCTTGAAACCCAGCGCCCAGAAGGACGCGCTCTACGAGGTGATCGACTTCTGCATCAGCCGCGTAAACTGATCAGCCGGGGGTTCGCCCCGGCCACTGATGAAGAAGGCGCGCTGGTCGGCAATCGCATTGCGTGAGCATCGCAAAAAGGCCATCCTTGGCTTGTCTTGTAGTCGGCGCAAATCGGGTGGGGCGCATGGAAGTGCCCGCAGCTACGCTGGAAGGAATTAGATGCGGCTCTTCTGGATAAACTGGACTTCGGCAATCATCCTGTCGGCATGCCTGGGAACGGCGGTCGTGGTGGCCGGGGAGAACGGTGAGAAGGCCGATGCTCCGGTCGAGATCGGTACGCTTGCCGGCGCCTTTCTTGCAGCCAGGACCGCAGAGACGGACAATGACGTCGAAAGCGCGATCCGGTATTACAGCCGGGCTCTCTCCTTCGACCCCGAAAACCAGGCGCTCCAGCAGAACCTGATGCTCGCGATGATCGCGGGCGGGCGCTTCGACGACGCGTTGCCGCTGGCGAAAAAGCTGAAAACGGTCGCCGATGTGGAACGCTATTCGCGTCTTGCGCTTGGTGTCGCCTCGCTCAAGACCAGGGAATACCGCGCGGCCGAAAACTGGCTGAAACTCGCCGAGGAAAGCGATCTGGACCGCCTCATTACCGGTATCCTGACCGGATGGGCGAGGACCGGTGCGGGCAAGGCGGGCGAGGCGATCGACCATGTGAAGGCCCTGGATGGCCCGATCTGGTACGACCTCTTCAAGGGATTCCACGTTGCCCTGATTGCCGATGTCGCCGGCAGACCGGACGCCGGGAAGTTCTACCAGGCGGTCATCGACGACCGCGCGGCGATCAACGCCTCGCCCGATACATGGATGCACGCGGTGGAGGCCTATGCGGTGTGGCTTGCGCGGCAGGGGCGCAGCGACGAGGCCCTCGCCATACTCGACACGGGCGACGAGGTTTCGCCGGATCGCCCGGCTGTCGTCGCGCTACGCAAGAAGATCCGGTCGGCTGCCCGCATTCAGCCCTACGTGGCTTCGGTCCAGCAGGGCGCGGCCGAACTGCTTCTCAATCTGGGAATGGCTCTCAACCGTGGCGGCGGCGAGGCATTCGTGCGGCTGTACCTGCAATATGCCCGGGCGCTCGATCCCAAGAACGGCATGATCCTGTTCGAACTGGGTTCGGTTTCCGAGCAAATGGGCAAGGCGGACAGGGCGATCGAGTATTACCGGCAGGTCCCCGCGGATTCGCCCCTGAGGCGCCTGTCGGAGCTGCAACTCGGGCTCAATCTGGCGGATCTCGACCGTTACGAAGAGGCCGTCGACCATCTCAAGTCGGCGCTGGGAAGCAATCCCGATGACATGCGCGCCTATCTGGCGCTTGGCGGTGTCTATTCTTCCAAGGAAGATTATGGGTCGGCGGCCGAATTGTACGATTCCGCCGCTGCCCGCCTGAAGCTCGCAAGGGGCGAGGACTGGAACATTTTCTACCAGCGCGGAATTGCCTACGAGCGGCTGAAGCAATGGGAGAAGGCGGAGCCCAATTTCAAGCGCGCGCTCGAACTCTATCCCGACCAGCCGCAAGTGCTGAACTATCTCGGCTATTCATGGGTCGACATGGGGATCAACCTCGAGGAAGGCCTCGACATGATCCGCAAGGCCGTCGATCTGCGCCCGCAGGACGGCTATATCGTCGACTCGCTTGGTTGGGCTTATTACCGGCTGGGGCGGATGGACGAAGCGCTCGTCGAGATGGAGCGCGCCGTCAACCTGCGCCCGGACGATCCGACAATCAACGATCACCTGGGGGATGTCTATTGGCGCATTGGCCGCCGGTTGGAGGCGACCTACCAGTGGAGCCACGCGAAGGATCTCAATCCGGATCCTGCCTTGCTGGAGCAGATCGAAAAGAAGCTCAAGTCCGGCCTGCCACCCGTGGAGGGCGGTGATGCCCTGGCCGAACCGACCGCCTCGCAAGGCCAACCCAAGGGATAGGCTGTTCATCTTCAAGCGATTCCGACTGGGAAAGAATGGTTCCAGGAGCATTGACAAGCATCAAGGCATCCGGTGACCATTCAGGTCACTTGTAGATCGTGTCGTTTATGGAGGCTCTCGTGACAGAACCTGTTTTTGTCGCAGAGGGCGTCACGAAAGTTTACAAGACGGAATCCGTGGACGTCCATGCATTGCGGGGCGTGGACATCACGCTCTTCGAAGGCGAAATGGCCGTGTTGCTCGGGCCGTCAGGGTCCGGCAAATCCACTTTGCTCAATATCCTGGGCGGGCTCGACAGGGCGACTTCGGGAAGTGTCCGGTTTCGAGGAGAGGAACTGACCGAATTTTCCGAGCGCCAGCTGACGCAGTTCAGGCGCGATCATGTCGGCTTCGTGTTCCAGTTCTACAACCTGATCCCGAGCCTCAATGCCTGGGAGAACGTGGCGCTGGTGACCGAGATCGCCAAGGCGCCGATGGACCCCTCCGAAGCCCTTGCGATGGTCGGTCTGGCCGACCGCCAGTCGCATTTCCCGGCCGAACTGTCGGGTGGCGAGCAGCAGCGCGTCGCCATTGCCCGCGCGATCGCCAAACGGCCCGAGGTGCTGTTGTGCGACGAGCCGACGGGCGCGCTCGATTCCAAGACCGGGATCAAGGTCTTGAGCGCCCTGCAATACATCAACCAGGAACTCGGAACCACGACCGCGATCATCACGCATAATGCCGCGATCCAGGCGATGGCGCATCGCGTATTCATGTTCCATGACGGACAGATCGCCGAGACCAGGGTCAACGAAACGCGTGCCGACGCGACCGAGGTGACCTGGTGAGCATGTCCGTCCTCGACAGGAAGGTGCTGCGCGATCTTGCGCGCATGTGGGCGCAGGTATTCGCGATCGCGCTCGTTATGGCCTGCGGTGTGATGACGATCGTGCTCGCCGTCGGCGCCTATCGCTCGCTCCTCGAGACGCGCACGGCCTATTACGACCGCTACCGCTTCGCCCATGTCTTCGCGCAGGCAGTGCGCGCGCCGCTCCATCTCAAGAATCAGGTTTCCGCCATCGAGGGGATTGCGGCGGTCGAGCTTCGAATTGTCGAGCCGGCGATCCTCGACATTCCCGGCATGGATATTCCCGCCTCGGGCGTCGCGATATCGATACCCTCATCCGGCGAGCCTGCGGTCAACCGGCTCTATCTGCGCTCCGGGCGGCTGCCGCAGGCTGGCCACGTTCGCGAGATCGCGGTAGACGAACGCTTTGCCAAGGCCCATGGGTTCAAACCGGGCGACAGCTTTTCCGCCGTCCTGAACGGACGCAAGCTGAACCTCTCGATAACGGCAATCGTACTGTCGCCCGAGTTCATCTACGCGATCGGCCCCGGCGACATGGTGCCCGATGACAAGCGCTTCGCGGTATTTTTCATGCCAGGGGAGGTGCTGGCCGGCTTGTTCGACATGAACGGCGCGTTCAACGACGTGGCGATCAGGTTGCAGCGCGGTGCGTCGCAGGATGATGTCATCGCCCGTATAGATCGCCTGTTGCGACCCTATGGCGGGCGGGGCGCCTACACGCGTGCCGAGCAGACCTCGAACGCCTTTATCGATGCTGAACTGACCCAGCTCAACGCGATGGCGCGGATCATTCCGCCGGTGTTCCTGTTCGTGTCGGCCTTCCTGGTCAACATGATCCTGTCGCGCCTGATCTCGCTGGAGCGTGAACAGATCGGGCTCTTGAAGGCGAACGGCTACAGTTCGCTTGCCGTCGCCTGGCATTACGCGAAGCTGGTCATTGTCATCGCATTGCTCGGCCTTGCAATGGGGGGCATTTCCGGCAGCTATTTCGGCCGGGGGCTGACCCGGCTCTATGCGGAGTTCTTCTCGTTTCCCTTCCTGATCTTCCGTCAGAGCCCGGATCTCTACCTCATCGCGGCCGGGGTCTCGGTCACTGCGGCCCTGGGCGGCGCGGCCAAGGCGATCTGGTCGGTCGTCCAGCTTCCGCCGGCCGTGGCAATGCGGCCGCCTGCGCCGGCGCGCTACCGCAGCGTCTTCTCCCACCGAGGATTGATGTCGCGCATCTTCACGCAGATCCCGGTCATGGCGCTGCGCCATCTCATTCATCGTCCGGTCCGGTCGTTTCTCACCACATTGGGCGTTGCCTTCTCGGTGGCGATGCTGATCACGGCGCTGTTTTCGACCGATTCCATCGATGAAATGATCGATACCGTGTTCTTTCGCGCCGAACGGGCAGACGCCCGTCTTTCCTTTGCAAGGGACGTGGAACCGGGTGTCATTTCCGCCGTTCGCCGCCTGCCGGGTGTCATAGGCGCCGAAACCTTTCGTTCGGTTCCCGTCATCCTGCGCCATGGCCACTTGAAGAAGCGCGCCGCCATAACCGGCCGCCAGGTTGAAGGCAGGTTGTCGCGCGTGCTCGACAAGGACGGAAATCCGGTTGCCATACCGGAGCACGGCCTTGTTCTGGCCGACCGCCTGGCCAGGCAACTCGATGTCAAACCAGGCGAGAAGCTGGAAGTCGAACTGATCGAGAACGGAAACCGGATTGTCGAGGTAACGCTGGCGGGCGTGGTCACGAGCTATATCGGCCTGGGCGCCCATATGCAGATCGACGCCCTGAACCGCCTTGTCGGCATCGGGCCACGCGTCAACGGCGCCTGGATCGACGTCGACACGGCCCGCCTCGGCGCGTTCCATACCGCCCTGAAAGGCAGTTCAGCGGCCTTGGCCGGGCGTTGGCCTCCCACCGGCTACGACTTCGTTTCGGTTGGCCCGCTCGGTTTCGGTTTTCTCTATCCCGCGATCAAGCAGACGCCATCCATCGGAACCATCGCGCTTCAGTCGGTATCGCGCGAGAAGTTCCGCGAGACGATCGAGGAAAACATCGTCATCATGACGACCGTCTATGTCGCGATCGCGGTGATTGTCGCTTTCGGCGTGGTCTATAACTCGGCGCGCATCCAGTTGTCCGAGCGGGCGCGCGAACTGGCGAGCCTGCGCGTGCTGGGCTTTACGCGTGGGGAGGTCTCCCAGGTCCTCCTGATCGAACTGTTGGTCATCGCCCTGGTCAGCCAGCCGCTCGGCTGGGTCATCGGCTACGGTTTTGCATGGGCGGTTGTTGCCGGCTTCGAAAGCGATCTTTACAGCATTCCCTTTGTCGTCAATCCGCGGACATTCGCGTTTGCGAGCCTGGTGGTTCTTTCGGCCGCCGCGGCCTCGGCATTGATCGTCCGTCGCCGGGTGGACCGGCTTGACCTCATCAGGGTATTGAAGACACGGGAGTAAGACATGCGCGGGCATCTCGTCAGGAACACGCTTCTGCTTGCCTTGGCACTGGCCCTGGCCGCGGCTGTCTGGTGGGTCGTCAGTGAAAAGCCGGTTGCCGTCGATACGGCGAGGGTGAGTATCGGCCCGATGGCGGTGACCGTCGAGGAAGACGGCGCGACGCGCGTGAAGGAGGTCTATCGCATTTCCTCGCCGGTCAGCGGCAATGTCGATCGCTCCCTGCTCGAAATCGGCGACCCGGTGAAGGCCGGCGAGACGGTGGTCGCGACAATCAATCCCCTGGAGCCCTCGTTCATCGACGAACGCTCGCGCGCCGAGGCAAGGGCGCGTGTAGAGGCGGCGCGCGCCGCTGTCGATGTCGCCAGGGCTTCACTCAACCAGGCGCGCTCCCAGCTTTCGCTAAGCCAGTCGGACTACGAGCGCGCGCAACGCCTGTCGCGGAGCAACACGATTGCCGAGAGCCAGTTGGAGCGCGCTCGCATCGATGTCGAGCTCAAGAAGGCGCTGGTGTCCAGCGCCGAGGCGCAGGTCGAACTGCGCTTGAGCGAATTGGCCAGCGCGCGCGCGATGCTCATTCAGCCCGGGGACCGGGCCCTGCGGGAGCCCGACGACAAGTGCTGTGTACGCCTTCGCGCGCCGATCGACGGTGTCGTGCTCGACCTGGCGGTCAAGTCCGAACAGGTGGTGACGGCCGGCGCGCTCCTTGCCGAAATCGGCGATCCGCGCGACCTGGAGATCGTCGTCGACCTCCTGTCATCGGACGCTGTCCGCATAACGGCGGGGTCGAAGGCGCTGATCACGGGATGGGGCGGCGATCCGATCGTAGCAACCGTTCACCGCATCGATCCCGCCGGTTTCACCAAGGTATCGGCGCTTGGCATCGAGGAAAAGAGGGTGAACGCCGTCCTTGATCTCGACAAGGGCGATCCGGCGCTCGGACATGGTTTCCAGGTTCGCGTGCAACTGGAGGTGTGGAGATCGGAGACCGCGGCGAGAGTGCCGATCGCCGCACTTTTCCGTGAGGGCAGCGATTGGGCCGTGTTTGCGGTTGAAGACGGCCGCGCCAAGTTGATCCGGGTCGAGATCGGCCAGATGAACAATGAAATGGCGGAAGTATTGTCCGGGATTTCCGATGGTCAGCCCGTCATCGTCTATCCGGGCGACGTGATCGACGATGGCACCCTGGTCGAACCCCGGCGACAAGGATGACGGCGCGGCCGGAAGCTCCTGGGGATCATACATAATTCGTTTGAAATATATATTACATAAGCTAAGGCTGATGGAATAACCGAGTCGATTGAGGTGGGGCTCGCGGCGTCGCATTAGGGTATTTTGGATGGACGCTTCTGTTTTGAAGCAGTTGTGGGGGAGCCTGTGTCGCCTGTTTTCGGCTCACCCGACGGACACGGCGAGCTTTTCATTGGCGATGGCGCAGGTCCCGGCCCTGTTGGGTGCGTCCGCGATAACATTCCTCGCCACGAATTGGGTCGTTCAGGATCGGTTCCACAACTGGACCCTCCCGTCGGCATGCGTGATCTCCCTGCTGCTCATCGCCTCGATCCTCGTCACAGGTCGGAAGGTCGGATCGTGCTCTGGTACCCGCAGGCGGGTCGTGTGGGCACATATTGCCACGAGCCTGTCTGCTGTCGCGCTCATCGCCGCGAGTATCGCGATCGCCGATCATCTGGATGGAGACAACGTCCCCGGCATTTTGCTCATTTGCATGAATGCGACAACGGCCATCCTGGTCGGCCTGACATTCTCCTCCATGCCGACCATCGGCACATTGCAACTGCTTATCGCCGGCTTTCCGGGGATGGCCAAGGTCATATTGCTCCGCGAGCCCGACGCCATTGCCATCGGCTTCATGTTTTTCGGCATCGTTACCCTCATGATCCGCATTATCTCGCGGGCAAATGCCGAGCGGGCCGGCCTCGTGCGCGCGCAGGCGGATCTGGCAAACAAGACCGCCGAGGCAGAGAAGGCCTCCCTGGCTGCGCAGGCCGCCGACCGCGCGAAGTCCGAATTTCTCGCCAACATGAGTCATGAAATCCGCACTCCGATGAACGGTGTGCTCGGCATGGCCGAACTTCTGGCGTCGACGGCGCTCGATGCGCGCCAGAAGACCTTCACCGACGTGATCGTCAAATCGGGCAATGCCCTGCTGGCGATCATCAACGACGTGCTCGATTTCTCAAGGATAGACGCAGGCGAACTGGTGCTCGATTCGGCGCCGTTCAATCTCGTAGCCGCTGTCGAGGATGTCGCGACGCTGATGTCGGCCAATGCGGCATTGAAAGACCTGGGACTGGTGGTGCGGTTTGAGCCGGGCCTGCCGGAGGTTGTGACCGGCGATGTCGGGCGTTTTCGCCAGATCGTCACCAACCTTGTCGGCAATGCGGTGAAATTCACCGAACGGGGCCATGTCTTGATCGATGTCGCCGGGAAATCCGCCGACGGCACGGCACAGCTGTCGATCAGGGTTGAGGACACCGGTATCGGCATCCAGGCGGATTGGATGGAGGCAATATTCGAAAAATTCGCGCAGGCCGACAACTCCTCGACCCGGCGCCACGAAGGAACAGGGCTTGGCCTGGCCATCGCATCGCGGCTGGCTGCTCTCATGAACGGGACCATCACGGTGGAATCCGAAGCCGGCAGCGGATCGGTGTTCTGCTTCACGGCGGCACTGCCCCTGGCGGGAGAGGCGGAAAACCCGATGATCGTGCCTGCCGCGCTCGCCGGCAAGCGGATACTCGTCATCGATGACTACCGGCTTGCGGGGGAGGCTTATGCCAGTCAGATCCGCGCCTGGGGCTGCGATTGCGCGGTTGTCGACAGCGGGCCCATGGCCCTGAATTTCCTGCAGCAGGCCCTGCAGGTGGGCGCGGCGGTCGATTGCATCGTCCTCGATTGCGAAAATCCCGGAGGGGATAACGAAAGCTTCCTGGCGGCCCTGCGTTCGCGGCGGTCGACGGCCGGCCTGCCGGTGATTGCTCTGACAACGGTCAATTACATGGACAGCACGCGGCTTGCGCTGAAATACGCTGTCTCGGCGCATCTCACGAAGCCACCGCGCCTGGCGGCGCTGCTTGGCGCAATTTCGGACGCCGTCAGCCGCGCGGCGGCTTCGCAAGCCGGCCCGGCAAACATATCCGTGGCCGACGAGGAAGCCTGCGCTGCGCCGGACGCGCTTCCGGGTGGCAGCACGCCTATACAGCCGCCGCGCGGCTGAGGGTGGCTATCTCCGGAACAGGACGAGCGCGTCAATCATTCGATGGCTGGCAATAGCGGACCCGCCCACCATCTTCGTAATAACAATCCTTGACGTAGACGATCCCGCTGGCGGTACGCATCTTGTAGACCGTGCAGGAGCAATCCCTTTCGCTCATTCTCCTGCGCGGCGGCGGGCACGGAGCAGCGGTGCAGTTGCCGGAATCGGCTCCGGGCCCCGGGCCGCCGCGACCTTGGGCTTGGGCAAAAGCCGAACTGCCGGCAAACAGGGAGACCGCGATCCCGAGCGCGGCCCCGGTGGCGATCGATCGTATGGCATGCGTGTGAACAAGGCTCATGGACAAGCTCCTGTGCTGCCCCCGAACCCCCAAATCTCAGAATACACTATTTTTCAGCGCTTAGAATGCCCGCAATGCTGGGTCTGCTCGCTTGACCGGATGAGGCGGGGCAACTAGGTTCCGCCCGATTTCGCAACCCATCCGGGATGATCCGCCGTGACCGCCGACCACATGAGCCCCAAGCGCTCCTTTCAGGGCCTGATCCTGACGCTCCACAATTACTGGGCGGAACGCGGCTGCGTGATCCTCCAGCCCTACGACATGGAGGTCGGCGCCGGCACGTTCCACCCGGCAACGACGCTTCGCGCGCTGGGACCGCGGCCGTGGAAGGCAGCTTATGTCCAGCCCTCGCGCCGGCCCAAGGACGGCCGCTACGGCGAAAACCCGAACCGGTTGCAGCACTACTATCAGTACCAGGTGATCCTGAAGCCCAATCCGTCGAACCTGCAGGAGCTCTATCTGGGCTCGCTGCAGGCGATCGGCATCGACCCGCTCGTCCATGACATCCGCTTCGTCGAGGACGACTGGGAAAGCCCGACGCTGGGCGCCTGGGGGTTGGGCTGGGAATGCTGGTGCGACGGCATGGAAGTGTCGCAGTTCACCTATTTCCAGCAGGTCTGCGGCATCGAGTGCGCGCCTGTGGCAGGTGAGTTGACCTATGGGCTGGAACGCCTGGCCATGTATGTGCAGGGCGTCGACAATGTCTATGACCTCAATTTCAACGGCCTGGAGGGCGACGAGAAGGTCACCTATGGCGAGGTTTTCCTTCAGGCCGAGCAGGAATATTCGCGCTACAATTTCGAATATGCCGATACCGCGATCCTGCACCAGCACTTCATCGACGCAGAGAAGGAATGCGAGGCCCTTCTGAAGGCAGGCAGCCCCGTTGAGGCAGGGAGCGCTGCGCGACAAGAGGCGGGGAGTGCCGGAGGCACGACAGGGACGTTGCATAAATGCGTGCTGCCGGCCTACGACCAGTGCATCAAGGCGTCCCACGTCTTCAACCTGCTCGATGCGCGCGGCGTCATCTCGGTGACCGAGCGCCAGAGCTATATCCTGCGCGTGCGCAATCTTTCCCGCCAGTGCGGCGAGGCTTTCCTGCTGACGGAGGCCGGCGGCGCGGGATGGAATGACAGGGCCGCATAGCCGTCCCGGAAAAACGTGAAACACATTGTCGCCGAACAAATCCTTGTTTCGGCACGCCGCGATATGCCTAGCTTGGGCGTGTTCCAACCGAAGGAGAGATCACAGGTGAGCAAGGGTGAAGTCGCGGCGAAGGCGCCGGTCAAGGTCGATGTCGAGGAAGGCAAGAGCTATTTCTGGTGCGCCTGCGGCAAGTCGAAGAACCAGCCGTTCTGCGACGGTTCCCACAAGGGCTCGGAGTTTTCGCCGGTGAAGTGGACAGCTGACGTCTCCGGTGCAAAGTTCTTCTGTGCCTGCAAGCAGACCGGCAACCGCCCATTCTGCGACGGCAGCCACAAGGCGCTGTAGGTCTCAGGCGTTCGCCGGCACGCGGATCTTGCGCTGGCTCATTTCCAGGAAGGCTTTGTTCTTGACCGCGCCGGCGGTGGTTTCGACCGCGCGCCGCACGCCGGCGGGCTTCTCGATTGCGCCGGGCTGTCCGAGCGTTGCGAACAGGATCACCATGGCAGTGGCGTGAATGATGGCGGGCGCGTGTTTCATGCAGGGTAGTAGCGCCAGCAGGCCGGAAGGTTCGCGCACGCCGCATTTTTCTGCGGCGGGGCGGTTATCCTGGGATCCTGTCTGTTGCATGGCGGCCTCGGGCGGCTCGGGTTCATTCGATAGCCCGATCATGCCCGCCCGCCGCTGAACCGGCCGTGGCCGCCGCATTTAGCTGGCGTTCAGCTTGCCGCGCTTCTTTTCCGCCGCCCGCGGGATGACAATCGGCTTCACCCTTGCTAAGTCCGCGCTGTCATTCAAATGCGTGAACCCAGACCATGCCCGATCTTCTGCTTGAACTTCGCTCCGAGGAGATCCCCGCACGCATGCAGCGCAAGGCGGCGGGCGACCTGAGGAAGCTCGTCACCGACGCGCTGGTCGATGCGGGGCTCACCTACGAGGCGGCCCGCGAATACTGGACGCCGCGTCGTCTGGCGCTGGATGTCCGCGGGTTGACCGCCCGCTCCAAGGACGTGCGCGAGGAGATCAAGGGTCCGCCGGTCAAGGCGCCCGAGCAGGCGGTGCAGGGCTTTCTGCGCAAGGTCGGCCTCAGTTCCGTTGAAGAAGCGCAGATCCAGTCGGACCCGAAGAAGGGCGACTTCTATGTCGCCGTGATCGAGAAAAAGGGCAGGGCGGCCGAAGAAATCATCGCCGATGCGATGCCCGGCATCATCCGCGATTTTCCCTGGCCGAAGTCGATGCGCTGGGGCAAGGCCTCGCGCCATCCCGGCAGCCTGCGCTGGGTGCGCCCGCTGCAATCCATCGTCTGCACCTTCGGGCCGGAGACCGAGGAACCGGTGGTGGTCGATTTCGAGGTCGAGGGCATCACGGCCGGCAACGTCACCTACGGCCACCGCTTCCACGCGCCCGACGCCTTCACGGTTCGCCGTTTCGACGACTACGCCGCGAAGCTGGAAAAGGCGAAGGTGGTGCTCGACGCCGAGCGCCGCAAGCAGATGATCCTCGCCGACGCGAAGAACCTGGCCTTCGCCGCCGGTCTCGAACTGGTCGAGGACGAGGCGCTGCTGGAAGAGGTCTCGGGCCTTGTCGAATGGCCGGTCGTGCTGATGGGCGAGTTCGAGGCCGAATACCTCCAGATCCCCGACGAGGTGACGCGGCTGACCATCAAGACCAACCAGAAATGCTTCGTCACCCGCAAGGACGGCGTGCTCTCCAACCGTTTCATCCTCGTTTCAAACATCGAGGCGAAGGACGGCGGCAGGGAAATCGCCTACGGCAACGGCAAGGTGGTGCGCGCGCGTCTGTCCGACGCGCTCTATTTCTGGAACACCGACCAGGCCGATTTGCCGGACCTCGGCAATCTGAAGGACAGCGCGGCGAAGTTCGGCCTCGACCTGAAAAAGCCGCTCGACCAGCGCATGGCCAGGCTCGATCATCTGGGCGTCACCTTCCACGCCAAGCTGGGAACGCAGGGCGAGCGCGTGATGCGCATTGCGAAACTGGCGGAAGAGCTTGCCCCCGTCGTCGGCGCCGATCCGGCAAAGGCGCGGCGCGCAGCGATCCTCGCCAAGGCCGACCTGCAGACGGAGATCGTCGGCGAGTTCCCGGAAGTGCAGGGCGCCATGGGCCGCACCTATGCCTCCTTGCAGGGCGAGGACG
>JAIOIW010000010.1:0-2500 GCA_019912385.1 Notoacmeibacter sp.
GAAGAGGAGGCCTACTACGACCAGCCGCAACGCTCACCCGAAACGGCCAGCCTGTATGAGCATTGCGTGCGTGCCATCAAGCACGGCCTGCGCTTCGGCATCCACCACCTGCCGCTGATGGGCTGCGGCGACTGGAACGACGGCATGAATCTCGTCGGTCGTGATGGCAAGGGCGAGAGCGTTTGGCTGGCATGGTTCCTGTACGAGAACCTCCAGCTGTTTGCAGACCTGGCGCGCGGCCGGGACGACGCGGCGATCAGCGCCCGCTCTGCGCCACGCGCGGAGCCGGCCGCGCCATCATGGCGTCCAGCCGGTCGCGCTCCTGCTCGAACGAGGCGAGCGTCGCGCCATCGAGCGCGCGGCCGCGCGGCAGGCGGATACGCATCGGATCGACGAAGCGTCCGTTCACCAGCACTTCGTAGTGGACGTGGGCGCCGGTCGCCAGG
This sequence comes from Notoacmeibacter sp., assembly GCA_019912385.1. Lineage (GTDB taxonomy): Bacteria > Pseudomonadota > Alphaproteobacteria > Rhizobiales > Rhizobiaceae > JAIOIW01. The sequence goes on from JAIOIW010000010.1 coordinate 447, forward strand.
CCGGTCGATCCGACAAAGCCGATCACCTGGCCTTGCCGCACGCGCACGCCTGGCTCCATCCCGCGCGCGAACGCCGTCATGTGGCCGTAGGCCGTCTCGTAACCATTGGCGTGGCGGACGCGGATATATTTGCCGTAGCCACCTTCCCAGCCGGCCTTCTCGATCACGCCGTTGCCGGCGGAAAAAATCGGTGTACCGTAGGGGGCAGTCCAATCGACGCCAGTATGCATCTTCATGTAGCCGAGGATCGGATGGCGGCGCACGCCGAAGCCCGAGCGCAGGATCGCCTCGTTGATCGGTTTGCGGACCAGGAACTTCTTCGCGCTCTTGCCGGTCTCGTCGTAGAAATCGACGACGTTATCGTCGGAGGTCTGGAAGCGATAGAACCGTTTCACTTCGCCGCCGACGGTCAGTGCGGCGAACAGCACGTCGTTGCGGCTGTCGAGGCCGGGGGTCTCATCCTCGCCGGCATAGAGGACGTCGAAGGAGTCGCCAGCCTGCGCCTTGCGCTGGAAGTCGACGTCATAGGAGTAGATACGGATCAGCTCGTCGATCACCGGACGCGGAATCTGATTGCGCAGGGCGGTCTCGTAGATGCTCTGGTAGAGCCGCACGCCCGTGCCGTCGTCCGCCCCGTCGTCTTCTCCGGCATTGGCGATCTCGGTATTCACGCTCGAGACATCGACGGCAACGTAGCGGCCGTTATCGGAGAGCGCGACGACCGCCTCGACCGCGGCATCATTGGCCACGATGACGCGCGCGGGCTGCTGGCGCTGGGCGCCGAGGACCGGCGACAACAACACGCGCAGGCGCATGCCTTCCTTCAGGCCGCCGTCGCGGCCGCGCGGCCCAAGGATTGCCGCGATCGCCCTGATTTCCTCAGGCGTCGCACCGAGGTCGCGCAGAACCGTCGTGATGGTGTCGCCCTTGCGGGTGGTGATCGTTTTTTCGTTCCAGCCGTTGCCGCCGGTGGTCTGGCCGGCGGTCTTGGGCAGCAGCGTGACGTTTTCCGGGACGATGCGGGTTTCGACGCCGCGATAGAGGTCGGGTGTGCCGTCCGGCGGCGCATAGGCCATCTGGCCGGCCTGGACGGCGGCGACGGCGTAGGTCTTTTCCGTGGGCGCGGTGCCGCTGGCGATATTGCGCACGGCGGCGATGACGTCATCGATCGGCAGCACGCTCGCCACTTTCACGCGCGGAATGACGGCCGTCAGATCGCGCATCACGAACGAAACCTCGGCGTCGGGCTCGGCGTTGGCGACGGTCTCGTCGGGACTGGTCCCGTCGCCCGACCCCTCGGCAAGGAGCTTCTGCGGATTGAAGGCCGGGATCGTCGCGGACAAATCCGACACCGACAACGACAGGTTTGCCGATACCCGGACGAAAGGCCGCACGCGGACGAGTTCGCGGTTGCCGAACCGGCTCGTCATCGATACGCGAATGACCTGGCGGGCAGCATCGGTTTCGCTCAGCGCCGGCAGCTTGTCGCCCTTGCGCGTCCCGGAAATGCGGTCGACGGCGCCGCGCAACATGCTTTCGACGCGCTCGGGCAGCGATGCAAAGTGGGCCTCGCCATCAAGCGCGGTGAAGACCGCGCCTCCCATGAGGGCCGCGCCGCAAAGACCGGTCAGGATCGTTCCGGAAAACCACTGGGCGGAGACGCGCCGGCGGTCGATGGGGCCGCCCGTCTCGCCGTCGACGGACAGCGGCGGCTCGTTGCCCAGATCGATCGGGTCGGGCTCGCCCGCGAGGCGGTATGCGCGCCGGTTGTAATCCACGCTTGCCGTCCCAAAATTATAATAACGTCCACGCGCGGATGCGCGCGGCGGCGGATACCCGACCGGACCGCAGGCCGGCCGCAAACAATGTCCCGGCGAACGCCGCCCTGCCGCGGCACCGTGCCGCGCGAGTCAGGGGTCCGTCAACGGGCCCGGACGGTCCGAAATCCTGTTCTGGATGCAGCGGTTTATGCCCCAATCGACACCTCGTCCCGTCGGCGCACAGGACGGAGCAGGAATGTGGCTTGAGTGCGGCGCGCGGCGGTCGTGGTTAGC
>JAIOIW010000010.1:5000-7500 GCA_019912385.1 Notoacmeibacter sp.
CGAGCCTGCTTGCTGTCTCCTGTTTTGTGCGTCCTCGCTTTGCTGCGGGCGCACGGGCACGGGGGTCAGCGGTTCGATCCCGTTCAGCTCCACCAATTGATTGTCCTCGCGGCGTGCGGACCTTCGGTCCTGCCTGCGGACGGCGCGCGCAAAAGTGCGCGGCGGCCCTTGGCCTTGCGAAGACCTGCGGTCTTCGGATCGTGTAGCGCGGGACGCTGGATCATCTGCTTGAAGAAAAAACGCTTTGCGGGTCCTTTGGGGTCCGCCTGTTGACGATGACATTGTGAAGAGAAGATTTGTTCGGAGCATCACGCTCCGGGTTTGACGGGATGGTCGCAAGGCCTTGTCCTGCCAGGCGCGGAACGGTTCCGGGGCCCCAGGAAGTCGCAGACTTTTTGGACCAGGCGCCGGAGGAAAATCCGGAGCCCCGAAAAGTTGCAGACTTTTTGGATCAGGCGCCGGAGATAAAGATGCTGTCGCGCGGGAAACGCTCACACGTCCTGCGCACCATGATTGGCCAGGCCTAACCGCGGGCCACCGGAGAAATCTCGAGAAGCTGGTCTTAATTTTTGCTTTGATCGGCACGGTTCGTGCGGGGCTTTGCGGCTCTGGCGGAACGTGTGCGGTTGTGCGCCCGTCTATGGCGGGTGCTGAACAGGCGCAGGAGCCCGAAAAGTTGCAGACTTTTTGGACAAGCCCCCTGCGCCCGCTCAACAAGCCCGATGATCATTGGCAATGAGAACGATCAAGTGTCTTAAGGGCATTTGGTGGATGCCTTGGCATGCACAGGCGATGAAGGACGTGATACGCTGCGAAAAGCTCCGGGGAGGTGCGAATACCCCTTGATCCGGAGATCTCCGAATGGGGCAACCCACCTTTGATACTTGGAAAATCTGAACTGTTTCGTGCTCACGGACGGGCGGCGTTGCCGCTGTTGTCCATGGGGCGGAACGGCTCAGGTTTCCAAGTATCGTTTAAAAGGTATCTTGTTCTGAATACATAGGGACAAGAGGCGAACGCGGGGAACTGAAACATCTCAGTACCTGCAGGAAAGGACATCAACCGAGACTCCGCTAGTAGTGGCGAGCGAACGCGGACCAGGCCAGTGGCTTATGTGAGACAAGCGGAACGATCTGGAAAGTTCGGCCGTAGCGGGTGACAGCCCCGTACGCGTAATGCGAACATAAGTCCTTGAGTAGGGCGGGACACGTGAAATCCTGTCTGAACATGGGGGGACCACCCTCCAAGCCTAAGTACTCGTGCATGACCGATAGCGAACCAGTACCGTGAGGGAAAGGTGAAAAGCACCCCGACGAGGGGAGTGAAAGAGTACCTGAAACCGAATGCCTACAAACAGTGGGAGCCTGAAATGGTGACCACGTACCTTTTGTATAATGGGTCAGCGACTTAGTGTGGCGAGCAAGCTTAAGCCGATAGGTGTAGGCGCAGCGAAAGCGAGTCTGAACAGGGCGTTCAGTTCGTCGCATTAGACCCGAAACCGAGTGATCTAGCCATGAGCAGGCTGAAGGTTGGGTAACACCAACTGGAGGGCCGAACCCATATCTGTTGCAATAGATCGGGATGACTTGTGGCTAGGGGTGAAAGGCCAATCAAACTCGGAAATAGCTGGTTCTCCGCGAAATCTATTTAGGTAGAGCGTCGCATGAATACCCCCGGGGGTAGAGCACTGGATGGGCTAGGGGTCCTCACCGGATTACCAAACCTAACCAAACTGCGAATACCGGGGAGTAGTGTGCGGCAGACACACGGCGGGTGCTAACGTCCGTCGTGGAGAGGGAAACAACCCTGACCTCCAGCTAAGGTCCCCAAGTCATGGCTAAGTGGGAAAGGATGTGAGGATCCCAAAACAACCAGGATGTTGGCTTAGAAGCAGCCATCATTTAAAGAAAGCGTAACAGCTCACTGGTCTAAACAAGGGTCTTTGCGCCGAAAATGTAACGGGGCTGAAGCCATGCACCGAAGCTGAGGGCGTGCTTGCACGCGGTAGCGGAGCGTTCCGTAGGCTGATGAAGCCGGATCCGTGAGGACCGGTGGAGGTATCGGAAGTGCGAATGCTGACATGAGTAACGATAAAGGGGGTGAGAGACCCCCTCGCCGAAAGTCCAAGGGTTCCTGCTTAAAGTTAATCTGAGCAGGGTTAGCCGGCCCCTAAGGCGAGGCCGAAAGGCGTAGTCGATGGGAATGCGGTGAATATTCCGCAGCCTGGAGGTAGTGACGGATCGCGTGTGTTGTCTTCTCTTACTGGATTGAGGGGGCAGCGAAGCGGTTCCAGGAAATAGCTCCTCCGTACAGACCGTACCCGAAACCGACACAGGTGGACTGGTAGAGAATACCAAGGCGCTTGAGAGAACTGCGTTGAAGGAACTCGGCAAATTGCACGCGTAACTTCGGAAGAAGCGTGACCCTTCAGCGGGCAACCGTTGGAGGGTGGCACAGACCAGGGGGTAGCGACTGTTTATCAAAAACACAGGGCTCTGCG
>JAIOIW010000127.1 GCA_019912385.1 Notoacmeibacter sp.
TATATCCTGACCAAGGAAGAGGGCGGCCGCCACACGCCGTTCTTTGCCAACTACCGCCCGCAGTTCTACTTCCGGACGACGGACGTGACCGGTGTGGTCACCTTGCCCGAGGGCACGGAAATGGTGATGCCGGGCGACAACGTGACGGTTGACGTCGAGCTGATCGTGCCGATCGCAATGGAAGAGAAGCTGCGCTTCGCCATCCGCGAAGGCGGCCGTACCGTGGGCGCCGGCATCGTCGCATCGATCATCGAATAACAACCACGTTTCTGACGGCCCCGCGAAGGGGCGGGGCCGGAAGACGAAGGAACAGACGCATGAACGGACAGAATATCCGCATTCGCCTCAAGGCGTTCGATCACCGGATCCTCGACGCGTCGACCCGCGAAATCGTGTCGACCGCCAAGCGCACCGGAGCGAACGTGCGCGGCCCCATTCCGCTGCCGACGCGGATCGAGAAATTCACTGTCAACCGCTCGCCGCATATCGACAAGAAGAGCCGCGAGCAGTTTGAAATGCGCACGCATAAGCGGCTGCTCGACATCGTAGATCCGACCCCGCAGACGGTGGACGCGCTGATGAAGCTCGACCTCGCCGCCGGCGTGGACGTCGAGATCAAGCTGTAAAGCAACGCTTGGGAAGGATTTGACCGATGCGTTCAGGTGTTATCGCACAGAAGGTTGGGATGACGCGCATCTACAACGATGCGGGCGAGCATGTGCCCGTCACGGTTCTTCGCATGGAGAACTGCCAGGTTGTGGCACAGCGTACCCAGGAAAAGAACGGCTACACGGCGGTGCAACTCGGCGTCGGGTTGGCCAAGGTGAAGAACACGGCCAAGCCGCTGCGTGGCCAGTTCGCGCAGGCTTCCGTCGAGCCGAAGGCCAAGGTGGCCGAGTTCCGGGTCTCTCCGGAAAACATGCTCGATGTCGGCGCGGAGATCACGGTGGAGCATTTTGTTCCGGGCCAGAAGGTCGACGTTACCGGCACTTCGGTCGGCAAGGGCTTCCAGGGCGTCATGAAGCGTTACAACTTCGGTGGCGGCCGTGCGACCCACGGTAACTCGGTTTCGCACCGGGCACATGGTTCCACCGGCCAGCGCCAGGACCCCGGCAAGGTGTTCAAGGGCAAGAAGATGGCCGGCCACATGGGCTCGACCCGCGTGACGACCCAGAACGTCGAAGTCGTCTCCACCGATACCGATCGCGGTCTCATCCTGGTGCGCGGCGCGGTTCCGGGCTCCAAGGGCGCCTGGATCCTGGTGCGCGATGCCGTCAAGTCGCCGCTTCCGGACAATGCGCCGAAGCCGGCTGCCGTTCGTGCCGCCGCCAAGGCTGAAGCCGCTCAAGAAGCGCCGGCAACCGAGGGGGCCGAATAATGGATCTCACTATCACCACGCTCGCCGGCAAGTCGGCCGGCAAGATTACCGTCTCCGACGCCGTATTCGGGCTCGATCCGCGCGATGACATCCTGCAGCGTGTCGTGCGCTGGCAGCTTGCCGCGCGGCAGCAGGGCACGCACAAGGCGAAGGGCCGTTCCGAGATCGCCCGCACCGGCGCCAAATTGTACAAGCAGAAGGGAACGGGCCGCGCCCGTCACTCCTCGGCTCGTGCACCGCAGTTCCGTGGCGGCGGCAAGGCACACGGCCCCGTCGTGCGCAGCCATGCTCATGACCTTCCCAAGAAGGTCCGTGCGCTCGGCCTCAAGCACGCGCTGTCGGCCAAGGCCAAGGCTTCCGAACTGATCGTGATCGACGATCTGGCCGTCAAGGAAGCCAAGACCAAGGCGCTGCTCGGCCAGTTTGCTGGCCTCGGCCTTGCCAATGCTCTGATCATCGGCGGTGCCGAACTGGACCCGAATTTCACGCGCGCCGCGGCCAACATTCCCGGCATCGACGTCCTTCCGGTCCAGGGCATCAATGTGTACGACATCCTGCGCCGCGGCAAGCTGGTCTTGTCGAAGGCTGCGGTGGAAGCTCTGGAGGAACGGTTCAAATGACTGATCTACGCCACTACGACGTGATCGTCTCCCCGGTTATCACCGAAAAGTCGACCATGGCTTCCGAACACAACCAGGTGGTCTTCAACGTTGCGCCAAAGGCGACGAAGCCGGAGATCAAGGCCGCGATCGAGGCGCTGTTCGGCGTCAAGGTCACCGCCGTCAATACGCTCGTGCGCAAGGGCAAGGTCAAGCGTTTCCGCGGCGTGACCGGCCGGCAGAGCGACGTGAAGAAAGCGATCGTGACGCTTGCCGAAGGCCAGTCGATCGACGTGGCGACAGGGCTCTGAAGGCAGGTCGAGGGTAAGAACAATGGCACTGAAGAAGTACAATCCGACCACGCCGGGCCAGCGCCAGCTGGTAATCGTCGACCGGTCCGGCCTGCACAAGGGCAAGCCGGTCAAGGGCCTGACGCAGGGCCTGTCGTCGAAGGGCGGTCGCAACAACAACGGCCGGGTGACGGCGCGCTACCAGGGTGGCGGCCACAAGCGCACCTACCGCATGGTGGATTTCAAGCGCCGCAAGTTCGACGTCCCCGCGACGGTCGAGCGCCTGGAATACGATCCGAACCGTACGGCCTTCATCGCGCTGGTGCGCTATGAGGATGGCGAACTTTCCTACATCCTGGCGCCGCAGCGCCTGGCTGCCGGAGACCAGGTCATCTCGTCGGCGTCCGCGGTGGATGTGAAGCCGGGCAACGCGATGCCGCTTGCCGCCATGCCGGTCGGAACGATCGTGCACAATGTCGAGATGAAGCCCGAGAAGGGCGGTCAGATTGCCCGCTCCGCCGGTACCTATGTCCAGCTCGTCGGTCGTGACCAGGGCATGGCTATCCTGCGCCTCAATTCCGGCGAACAGCGCCTGGTGCACGGCTCCTGCCTTGCTACCGTCGGCGCGGTGTCCAACCCGGATCACGGCAACATCAATCTCGGCAAGGCCGGGCGGAAACGCTGGCTGGGAAAACGCCCGCATGTGCGCGGCGTCGTCATGAACCCGGTCGACCATCCGCACGGCGGTGGTGAAGGCCGCACTTCCGGCGGTCGTCATCCGGTTACCCCCTGGGGCAAGCCCACCAAGGGCAAGAAGACGCGCTCCAACAAGGCGACCGACAAGTTCATCATGCGTTCGCGTCACGCGCGCAAGAAGTAAGAGAGGACATTTCGGTGACCCGTTCAGTCTGGAAAGGTCCGTTTGTTGACGGTTATCTGCTCAAGAAGGCCGACAAGGTTCGCGAGAGCGGACGCAACGAGGTGATCAAGATGTGGAGCCGTCGCTCCACCATCCTGCCGCAGTTCGTCGGCCTCACCTTCGGCGTCTACAACGGCCAGAAGCATATCCCGGTTTCCGTGTCTGAAGACATGGTCGGCCACAAGTTTGGTGAATTCGCGCCGACCCGGACCTATTACGGTCATGGCGCGGACAAGAAGGCGAAGAGGAAGTAACCATGGGCAAGGCCAAAGCTCCGCGCCGGCTTGCTGACAATGAAGCGCGTGCGGTAACCCGCACGATCCGCGTCAGCCCGCAGAAGCTGAACCTCGTTGCCGCCATGATCCGCGGCAAGAAGGCTGCGACTGCGCTCGCGGACCTGGAATTTTCGCGCAAGCGTATTGCCGGCACGGTCAGGAAGACCCTGGAGTCGGCGATCGCCAATGCCGAGAACAACCATGATCTCGACGTCGACGCACTGATCGTCGCCGAGGCATATGTCGGCAAGTCGATCGTCATGAAGCGGTTTCATGCCCGCGGTCGCGGCAAGGCCAGCCGGATCGAACGGCCGTTTTCGCACTTGACGATCGTCGTGCGCGAAGTGGAAGAAGAAGGGGAGGCCGCCTGATGGGCCAGAAAGTCAATCCGATCGGTCTGCGCCTCGGCATCAACCGCACCTGGGATTCGCGCTGGTACGCGAACACCGGCGAGTACGGCAGGCTGCTGCACGAGGACTTCAAGATCCGCAAGTATCTCGAAGGCGAATTGAAGCAGGCCGCCGTGGCCAAGATCGTCATCGAGCGTCCGCACAAGAAATGCCGCGTGACCATTCATGCCGCCCGTCCGGGCCTCATCATCGGCAAGAAGGGCGCGGACATCGAGAAACTGCGCCGCAAGCTGGCCGAGATGACCAGTTCGGAAGTGCATCTCAACATCGTCGAGATCCGCAAGCCGGAAATCGATGCCACACTGGTTGCGCAGTCGATCGCCCAGCAGCTTGAGCGCCGCGTTGCGTTCCGCCGTGCCATGAAGCGCGCCGTTCAGTCGGCTATGCGCCTCGGCGCGGAAGGCATCCGCATCAACTGCGGCGGGCGCCTCGGCGGTGCGGAGATCGCGCGTATGGAATGGTACCGCGAAGGCCGGGTGCCGCTGCACACGTTGCGCGCCGACGTCGACTACGGTACGGCCGAGGCCCAGACCGCTTACGGGATCTGCGGCGTGAAGGTGTGGATATTCAAGGGCGAAATCCTCGAGCACGATCCGCTGGCGTCCGAACGCCGCGCCGTGGAGGGTGACAGCCATGGCGGCCGCCGCCGCGAGAACGCGTGAACCAACGCGCGAACGATTGATTTGGAGTAGAGAACGATGCTGCAGCCCAAGCGCACGAAGTTCCGCAAGCAGTTCAAGGGCCGCATCCATGGTGTGGCCAAGGGCGGAACGGACCTGAATTTCGGTTCCTTCGGCCTCAAGGCCGTCGAGCCGGAGCGCATCACTGCGCGCCAGATCGAGGCGGCACGCCGCGCGATCACGCGTCACATGAAGCGCGCCGGACGGGTGTGGATCCGTATTTTCCCGGATGTGCCGGTCACCTCGAAGCCGACCGAAGTGCGCATGGGTAAAGGAAAGGGATCGGTCGATTACTGGGCGTGCCGCGTCAAGCCGGGCCGCATCATGTTCGAGATCGACGGCGTGAACGAAGAGATCGCGCGCGAAGCGCTGCGTCTGGGAGCAGCCAAGCTGCCCATCAAGACGCGCTTCGTGCAGCGCATCGCTGAATAGGAAGGATCAGGGCAATGAAAGCCGGAGACGTTCGGGTAATGAGCCCCGATCAGCTGAACGACGAGCTGGCAAAGCTGAAGAAGGAGCAGTTCAACCTGCGCTTTCAGAAGGCAACCGGCCAGCTGGAGAAGACCGCACGCGTCAAGCAGGTTCGCCGTGACATCGCGCGTATCAAGACCATAGCCCGCCAGAAGGCGGCCGAGAACAAGGCATAAGGGGCTTACCATGCCGAAACGCATTCTGCAGGGCACAGTCGTGAGCGACAAGAACGACAAGACCGTTGTGGTCCGGGTCGAGCGCCGCTACGCGCATCCGTTGCTCAAGAAAACCGTGCGCCAGTCGAAGAAGTACAAGGCGCATGACGAATCAAACGCCTGCAAGGTCGGCGACATGGTCTTCATCCAGGAGTCCCGTCCGATCTCGAAGGACAAGTGCTGGGTAGTCGTCAGCGGCGACCAGGCCTGAACGATAACAAACATGGACAAGCCGGGGGCGCCAGGCGTTTCCCCAATGAAATAAAAGGCGGTCAGTCATGATTCAGATGCAAACAAACCTCGACGTTGCCGACAATTCCGGCGCCCGTCGTGTCATGTGCATCAAGGTGCTGGGCGGCTCGAAGCGCAAATATGCTTCCGTCGGCGACATCATTGTCGTTTCGATCAAGGAAGCCATTCCGCGCGGCCGCGTTAAGAAGGGTGATGTGATGAAGGCAGTCGTGGTTCGCACGGCCAAGGACATCCGCCGCCCCGATGGCAGCGTGATCAGGTTCGACAAGAACGCTGCTGTTCTGGTCGACAACAAGAAAGAGCCGATCGGTACCCGCATCTTCGGACCTGTGCCGCGTGAACTGCGCGCCAAGAACCACATGAAGATCATTTCGCTCGCTCCTGAAGTGCTCTGAGGAGAGACGGCAATGCAAAAGATTCGCAAAGGCGACAAGGTCGTCGTGCTAACGGGCAAGGACAAGGGCCGCTCCGGCGAAGTGCTCAAGGTCATGCCGAAGGACAACAAGGCGCTCGTGCGCGGGGTGAACATGGTTCGCCGTCACACGCGCCAGACCCAGACCCAGGAAGGCGGGATCATCTCCAAGGAGGCGGCGATCCACCTTTCCAACCTGGCTGTGGCAGACCCCAAGGACGGCAAGCCGACCCGCGTCGGCTTCTCCGTAGCCAAGGACGGCCGCAAGGTCAGGGTTGCCAAGCGCTCGGGAGAAATGATCGATGGCTGAGGCAAAGTACGAACCGCGTCTGAAGGCGCTGTACAACGAAACGATCCGCGCCGCGCTGCGTGAGCAGTTCCAGTACGCCAACGAGATGCAGGTTCCGCGTCTTGACAAGGTCGTGCTGAACATGGGCGTGGGCGAGGCGACGGGCGACTCCAAGAAGCCCGCGGTTGCCGCCGAGGATCTCGCGATGATCGCCGGTCAGAAGGCCATCGTCACCCATGCGCGCAATTCGATTGCAGGTTTCAAGGTGCGTGAAGGCATGCCGATAGGCGCCAAGGTCACGCTGCGCAAGGACCGCATGTATGAGTTCGTGGACCGCCTGATCACCATCGCGCTGCCGCGCGTGCGTGACTTCCGCGGCCTGAATCCGAAGAGCTTTGACGGCCGCGGCAATTTCGCCATGGGCATCAAGGAACACATCGTGTTCCCGGAGATCAACTACGACAAGGTCGATCAGATCTGGGGCATGGACATCATCGTTTGTACGACTGCGAAAACGGACGACGAGGCGAGGGCGCTGCTCAAGGCGTTCAACTTCCCGTTCCGCCAGTAACGGCAAGCGATCAGAAGGGTTTTTGAAATGGCAAAAGTCAGCGCTACCGAAAAGAACAAGCGGCGTGAGAAGCTTGTCGATCGCTTTGCGGCCAAACGTGCGTCGCTCAAGGCGATCGTCAACGACCGCTCCAAGCCGATGGACGAGCGTTTTCGTGCGCAGTTGAAGCTCAACGAGCTGCCGCGCAATTCGTCGAAGACGCGCCTGCGCAATCGTTGCGAAATTTCCGGTCGCCCGCGCGGCTACTATCGCAAACTCAAGATGTCGCGTATCGCGCTGCGCGAACTGGGCTCGCAGGGACTGGTCCCCGGCCTCGTCAAGTCGAGCTGGTAAGGAGGATATGACATGTCCATGAGTGATCCTCTCGGCGATATGCTGACGCGCATCCGCAATGCGGTCGGCCGCAAGAAGTCCAAGGTTTCGACCCCGGCATCCAAGCTTCGCGCCCGCGTGCTCGACGTGATGAAGTCGGAAGGTTACATCCGCGACTATTCGACGGTCGACTTCGGTAACGGCAAGTCGGAAATCGAGATCGAGCTGAAGTACTATGAGGGCGCGCCTGTGATCCGCGAGATCGCCCGCGTCTCCAAGCCGGGCCGTCGCGTCTATGTGTCGGTCAAGTCGATCCCGCAGGTCGGCAACGGTCTGGGCATTTCCATCCTGTCGACGCCCAAGGGCGTGATGGCCGATCACGAAGCCCGCGAGCAGAATGTCGGCGGAGAGCTTCTCTGCCAGATTTTCTAAGGCGGCGGGAACAAGACAAGAAAAGGCGAGGACACGACAATGTCTCGTATTGGCAAGAAGCCCATTGCAGTTCCCCAGGGCGTGACGGCGACCGTCGACGGTCAGCTCGTCACCGCGAAGGGACCGAAGGGCGAGCTGAAATTCGTCGTCAACGACGAAGTGCTGGTTAAAATGGAAGACGGGGCGATCTCGGTTGCGCCCGCCGACCAGTCCAAGGACGCGCGCTCCAAGTGGGGCATGTCCCGGACCATGATCCAGAACATCGTGGACGGCGTGAAGGAAGGCTTCGAAAAGAAGCTGGAGATCAACGGCGTTGGCTACCGTGCGGCGATGCAGGGCAAGAACCTGCAGCTTTCGCTGGGCTTTTCCCATGAAGTGATCTACCAGACGCCGGAGACGGTGACGATTGCCGTGCCGAAGCCCACCGAAATCGTCGTGTCGGGCATCGACAGGCAGGCCGTCGGCCAGGTTGCTGCGGAAATTCGCAAATACCGCGGTCCCGAGCCCTACAAGGGCAAGGGCGTCAAATATGCCGGCGAGCGCATCGTGCGCAAGGAAGGCAAGAAGAAGTAAGGATCGACCGCTATGGCTTCCAAGGATTCCATCCAACGCCGCTCTGCGCGCGTTCGCCGCAAGCTCAAGAAGGTCGCCGGCGATCGTCCGCGGCTTTCCATCTATCGTTCGTCGAAGAACATCTACGCGCAGATCATCGACGATGCGAAGGGGCACACCATTGCTTGCGCCTCGACGCTCGAAAAGGACGTCAAGGGCAAGTTGAAGACCGGCGCCGATACGGCGGCGGCCGCCGAAATCGGCAAGCTCGTCGCCGAGCGTGCCAGGAAGGCCGGCATCACCGATGTGGTGTTCGACCGTGGCCCGTACATCTACCACGGCCGCATCAAGGCCTTGGCTGACGCAGCCCGCGAAAGCGGCCTGAGCTTCTAAAAGAAGTACAAATCGCCTGGGCCGATCCTTTGAAAAAGGGACCGGCCTTCGGCATTCCAGAAACCCGTGCTACCGGAAAAGAACAAGGAACTAGGATATGGCACAGAACCGCAGGGACGATCGCCGCGACCGCGATGAGCGCGACAGCGAATTCGTCGACAAGCTCGTTCACATCAACCGTGTCGCCAAGGTCGTCAAGGGCGGCCGCCGCTTCGGCTTCGCAGCTCTCGTCGTTGTCGGCGACCAGAAGGGCCGCGTCGGCTTTGGTCACGGCAAGGCACGTGAAGTGCCGGAAGCGATCCGCAAGGCGACTGAATCGGCCAAGCGCGACATGATCTTCGTGCCGCTGCGCTCGGGCCGCACGTTGCACCACGACGTCCATGGCCGCCATGGCGCCGGCAAGGTGCTTCTGCGTGCCGCCAAGCCCGGTACCGGCATCATCGCGGGCGGTCCGATGCGCGCCGTCTTCGAAACGCTTGGCGTGCAGGACGTGGTTGCCAAGTCGCTCGGCACGTCGAACCCGTACAACATGGTGCGCGCGACGTTCGATGCGCTGAAGCGTCAGCTCCATCCGAAGGATGTGGCAGCCCAGCGCGGCATCAAATACGCCACGCTTCAGGCCCGCCGCCATGAGGCCGGCGCCGAGGAATAAGGCGATCCACCATATTGCCGGCGCCGCCAGGCGCTGCGCCCTGTGACAGGAACGAGAACAATGGCTGAGAAGAACAAGGGCAAGACGCTCACTGTCGAGCAGATCGGAAGCCCCATTCGCCGTCCCTCCGACCAGCGTGCCACGCTGGTGGGCCTGGGGCTGAACAAGATGCATCGCCGCCGCACTGTCGAGGATACGCCCTCCGTGCGTGGCATGATCGCCAAGGTGCAGCACCTCGTGCGCATCGTGGACGAGGCATAAAGAGCGCAGGGAGAACGACCATGAAACTCAACGAACTGCGTGACAGGGAAGGCGCGACCCACTCGCGCAAGCGCGTCGGCCGCGGCATCGGCTCGGGCCTCGGCAAGACCGGTGGCCGTGGCGTGAAAGGCCAGAAGTCGCGTTCGGGTGTAGCCATCAACGGCTTCGAAGGCGGCCAGATGCCAATCTATCGCCGGCTGCCGAAGCGTGGCTTCAAGAACATTTTCGCCAAGGATTTCAATATTGTGTCGATCGGCCGCCTGCAGGTAGCCATTGACGCCGGCAAGCTGGATCCCAAGGCGACGGTCAATGCCGAGGCGCTGGTTGCCGCCGGCGTGATCCGACGGGCCAAGGATGGTGTGCGTCTGCTCAGCGACGGCGACATCAAGGCCAAGCTGAAGATTGAGGTTGCCGGTGCCTCAAAGGCGGCAATCGAGAAGATCGAAAAATCCGGCGGCACGATCACCGTGGCCGCCAAGGAAAGCGCCGAATAAGCGCATCGTGATCGGCGGCGGCTTCGGCCGCCGCTTGCATCTTGGGCAGGGCGGGCTTATTTCCGGGCTTCGGCCCGCGCGGCCCACGATATCCCTGCCCGATTCCGTGGCCAGGCGATGCAGACCCGACGGTTCGCCGCCCTGCGCCATACACATGCGGAGAGTTCTTCATGGCATCTGCTGCAGAACAACTGGCCTCCAATCTCAATTTTTCCGCCTTCGCCAAGGCCGAAGATCTCAAGAAGCGCATCTGGTTCACCCTCGGCGCGCTGCTGATCTACCGACTCGGCACCTATATCCCGATCCCGGGTATCAATCCGGATTCCTTCGCCCAGGCCTTTCAGCAGCAAAGCGGTGGCGTACTGGGCATGTTCAACATGTTCGCCGGCGGCGCAGTCGAGCGCATGGCGATCTTCGCGCTCGGCATCATGCCCTACATTTCGGCATCGATCATTATCCAGCTCATGACGTCGGTGATCCCGACACTTGAGCAGTTGAAGAAGGAAGGCGAGCAGGGCCGCAAGGTCATCAACCAGTACACGCGCTACGGCACGGTGCTGCTGGCGACCGTGCAGGCATACGGCATTTCGGTCGGCCTGGAGAGCGGCAGCAATATTGTCGTCGATCCGGGCTGGTTCTTCCGCATTTCCTCGGTCATCACTCTGGTCGGCGGTACGATGTTCTTGATGTGGCTCGGCGAACAGATCACCTCGCGCGGCATCGGGAACGGCATTTCGCTGATCATTTTTTCCGGCATCGTCGCCGGCCTGCCGTCGGCCATCTCCGGCACGCTGGAACTGGGGCGTACCGGCGCATTGTCGACCGGGATCATACTTGCGATCATCGTGCTCGCCATCGTTGTCATCGCGGTCATCGTGTTTTTCGAGCGCGCGCAACGACGCCTGCTGATCCAGTATCCGAAGCGCCAGGTCGGCAACCGGATGTTCCAGGGCGACACGTCGCACTTGCCTCTGAAGCTCAATACCGCCGGTGTTATTCCGCCGATCTTCGCCTCCTCGTTACTGCTTCTGCCAGCCACGGCCGCCGGATTTTCCAATACGCAGGACCTGCCGGCTTGGGCGGGGATGATCCTGGCAGCGCTTGGCCATGGCCAACCGCTCTATATGATGCTTTATGCGGCCATGATCATGTTCTTCGCCTTCTTCTATACCGCGATCGTGTTCAATCCCAAGGACACCGCCGATCAGTTGAAGAAGCATTCGGGCTTCATTCCCGGCTATCGTCCGGGCGAACGCACGGCGGAATATATCGACTACGTGCTGACGCGGATCACGCTTGTCGGCGCCATCTATCTGGTTCTCGTTTGTCTATTACCCGAATTCCTAATTTCGGCGACCGGCGTACCGTTCTATCTCGGCGGCACGTCACTGCTCATCGTGGTCAGCGTCACGCTGGATACGGTTGCGCAGATCCAGGGTCACTTGATTGCGCACCAGTATGAAGGGCTGATCAAGAAGTCGAAATTGCGAGGGGGAAAAAGAGGCCGATGAGATTGATCCTGCTTGGTCCGCCGGGGGCGGGCAAGGGAACGCAGGCCGAACGCCTGGTCGCGAGATACGGCATCCCGCAACTGTCCACCGGCGACATGCTGCGCGCCGCGGCCAGCGCGGGCACCGAGGTCGGCCTGAAGGCGAAGGCGGTGATGGATGCCGGCGAACTCGTTTCCGACACGATCGTCAATTCAATCGTGTCGGAACGGATCGATCAGCCGGATTGCGCCAGGGGTTTCATCCTCGACGGCTATCCGCGCACCCTGGCGCAGGCCGATGCGGTCGATGTCATGCTCAAATCCAAGGGACTGGCCCTGGACGCGGTGATCGAGCTGGTCGTCGACGACAAGGCGCTGGTGGGGCGCATCATCAAGCGTCGTGACGAGGCACTTGCCGCTGGTCAGGAGTCGCGCAAGGATGACGATCCGGTCGTGTTCGAGGAGCGGTTGCGCGAGTACTACAAGAAAACGGCACCGCTCGTTGGCTATTACTACGCCAAGGGCTTGCTGCACGGCGTGGACGGCATGGCGACAATCGACGCCGTGACGGCGGAAATCGAGGCGCTGCTGGCGAATATATAATGGATGTGCGCGCCTGAATTGGTCTTGACTGGACACGTGTACCGTGTAATAGCGGCGCGTCTCACCAAAGACCCTTTGATCAGACCGCCCCTGAGGGGCGGTTGCGCATTGGAAACGCCCGCAGGGGCCGGCCTCCACCGGACGCGGGTTCAACCCAGGCGCCAGGTCTCGTTGCCTGGCCAAAATGGAGTAGAGAAATGGCTCGTATAGCCGGCGTTAACATACCGACCAACAAGCGTGTCGTCATTGCGCTGCAATACATTCACGGTATTGGATCGAAATTCGCCACGGAAATCATCGAGAAGTGCGGTATTCCAGCCGAGCGTCGCGTCCACGAACTGACCGATGCGGAAGTACTGCATATCCGCGAGACGATCGACCGCGACTACCAGGTCGAAGGCGATCTGCGCCGCGAGGTTCAGCTCAACATCAAGCGGCTGATGGACCTCGGCTGCTATCGCGGATTGCGCCATCGTCGCGGGCTGCCGGTGCGCGGTCAGCGTACCCATACCAATGCGCGCACCCGCAAGGGCCCTGCCAAGGCGATCGCGGGCAAGAAGAAGTAATCTGGTGAATAGTGAATGGTAAAATGGTGAATGGTCGGGCCCGCGGTTTCGGTCGGTGCCCATTCACTGTTCACTATTGACCATTCACCAAGGTGGAGCCGCTGGCGTTACGGCGGTGCAGATATCACAAGAAAGGAAAATCATGGCCAAGGAAGCCGCACGTGTTCGCCGTCGCGAGCGCAAGAACATCTCGTCGGGTGTTGCCCACGTCAATTCGACTTTCAACAATACGATGATCACCATTACCGATGCCCAGGGCAACGCGATTGCCTGGTCGTCTGCCGGTGCCCAGGGGTTCAAGGGGTCGCGCAAGTCGACACCGTTTGCCGCCCAGGTGGCTGCGGAAGATTGCGCCAAGAAGGCGCAGGAGCACGGCATGCGTACGCTCGAGGTCGAGGTTTGCGGTCCCGGTTCGGGCCGTGAGTCGGCACTGCGCGCGCTTCAGGCGGCCGGCTTCACGATCACGTCGATCCGTGATGTGACGCCGATCCCGCACAATGGCTGCCGCCCGCGCAAGAAGCGCCGCGTTTGACGTCGAAACAATTATCGCATGAGCGCCCGGCGCTCCGCTGCGGTTTCCAATTCACCCGTCACGATTGGATGGTGGCGGGGAACCGGAAGGACAGGACCACATGATTCAGAAAAACTGGCAGGAACTGATCAAGCCGAACAAGATCGAGTTCTCGTCCAAGAAGGGGACCACGGCAACGCTGGTCGCCGAGCCGCTGGAACGCGGTTTCGGCCTGACGCTGGGCAACGCGCTTCGCCGCGTGCTCCTGTCGTCGCTGCGTGGCGCAGCGGTGACCGCGGTGCAGATCGACGGCGTTCTGCATGAATTCTCCTCTATTGCCGGTGTGCGCGAAGACGTCACCGACATGGTGCTCAACATCAAGGAAATCGCCATCAGGATGGAAGGCGATGGTCCCAAGCGCATGGTCGTGCGCAAACAGGGACCGGGTACGGTAACGGCAGGCGACATCCAGACCGTCGGCGACGTGGAAATCCTCAACCCGGATCACGTGCTGTGCACGCTCGACCAGGGTGCGGAGATCCGCATGGAATTCACCGTCAACACGGGCAAGGGCTATGTTCCGGCCGACCGCAACCGCGCGGAGGACGCGCCGATCGGGTTGATCCCCGTCGACAGCCTTTATTCGCCGGTGCGTAAGGTCTCCTACAAGGTGGAAAACACCCGCGAAGGCCAGGTTCTCGACTATGACAAGCTGACGCTGACGCTCGAAACCGACGGTTCGATCAGCGGCGAGGACGCGGTGGCCTATGCCGCGCGCATCCTGCAGGATCAGTTGTCGATCTTTGTCAATTTCGAAGAGCCTTCGAAGGAAGTGCCGCAGGAGCAGGTGACCGAACTCGCCTTCAATCCGGCGCTGCTGAAGAAGGTGGACGAGCTGGAGCTTTCGGTCCGTTCGGCCAATTGCCTGAAGAACGACAACATCGTCTATATCGGCGACCTGATCCAGAAGACCGAGGCGGAAATGCTGCGCACGCCGAACTTCGGCCGCAAATCGCTCAACGAGATCAAGGAAGTCCTGGCCTCCATGGGCCTGCATCTTGGCATGGAAGTGCCGGATTGGCCGCCGGAGAACATCGAGGATCTCGCCAAGCGTTACGAAGACCAGTACTGACATGCGCGCGCGGGCAATGGCCCGCGCCCGCCAGACTGAAATGACAAGCAACATGCCGCGCTCTCAAGGCCTAGGGCGCGGTCATTCCGAAAAAGGAGAAGGCAAATGAGACACGGAAACGCACATCGCAAGCTGAACCGCACTGCCAGCCATCGCAAGGCGATGTTTGCCAACATGGCGGCCAGCCTGATCGAGCACGAGCAGATCGTGACGACGCTGCCAAAGGCGAAGGAACTGCGTTCCATCGTCGACAAGCTGATCACGCTGGGCAAGCGTGGCGATCTGCATGCCCGCCGCCAGGCGATTTCGCGGATCAAGGATGTCGCGCAGGTCAAGAAGCTCTTCGACGTGCTCGGACCGCGCTACGGTGAGCGCAACGGCGGCTACACGCGGGTCATGAAGGCTGGCTTCCGCTATGGCGACAACGCGCCGATGGCCGTGATCGAACTGGTGGATCGCGATGTCGATGCAAAGGGCTCGGCAGACCGGGCCCGCGTCGCGGCGGAAGCTGCCGTGGAAGGCAGCGAGACCGAAGCGCAATAAGCCGCCGCCACGACTTTGATCAGGAAAGGGGCTTTCGGGCCCCTTTTTCTTTGTCCGCGGTTTCCGCCCTTAGCCTTCCAATTTACACATTGCTGGTCAAAATGAGCAGCGAAATCAATCGGAGGATTCGCGATGCGCCGCACGTTCCTGGCCATTATCACCATCCTGGCATTCGCCGCCATCGGCGCTCAGGGCCCTGCGGCGGCCCAGGACAAGAACCTGGGCGGGGAGTTGCGAAACCTGCTGGGCGAGTTGCTGCGCGGCGGCGACAAGCCGTCCCGTGACGCGCAAGCGGGCGATTCGGCTGATACGCAGACATTGCGCCGGATTCCGCTCGGGCGGCGCGAAATCCAGCTCTCCTTCGCTCCGCTCGTGCGCGAGGTCGCCCCGGCGGTTGTCAATGTCTATGCTTCCCAGACGATGCGCCCGGAAGTCTCGCCTTTCTTTAGCGACCCGTTCTTCCAGCAGTTTTTCGGCGGCGGCCCGCAGACCGCGCCGCGCGTGCAGTCGTCGCTCGGATCGGGCGTGATCGTCGACGCAAGCGGCTTCATCGTCACCAACTACCATGTCATTCGCGATGCCGACGAGGTGAAGGTTGCACTGTCCGACGGCCGGGAATTCGAATGCACGATCGTGCTCAAGGACGAGACCGTCGATCTTGCGATCCTGAAGATCGATGCGGGCAAGGCCTTGCCGTCGCTCGAGTTCGGCGATTCGGACGCGCTCGAGGTTGGCGACCTCGTGCTGGCCATCGGCAATCCGTTCGGTGTCGGGCAGACGACGACGAGCGGCATCGTTTCGGCGCTGGCGCGCACCCATATCGGCGTTTCGGATTTCGGCTTCTTCATCCAGACCGATGCGGCGATTAATCCCGGCAATTCCGGCGGGGCGCTGGTCGACATGCAGGGTACGCTGGTCGGCATCAATTCGGCGATTTTCACCCGTTCTGGCGGATCGAACGGAATCGGTTTTGCCATCCCCTCCAACCTGGTCAAGGCGGTCGTCGACGCGGCAAAACGCGGCGGCGAATTTTTCGAGCGGCCTTGGCTGGGCGCTCAGTTCGACGCCGTCGACGCACAGGTGGCCGAGGCGCTCGGCATGCCCCGGCCAATGGGTGCGCTGGTGGTCGACGTGACGAAGGATAGCCCGGCTGACAGGGCCGGCCTGAAACCCGGAGACGTCATCCTGGCGATGAACGGCCGCGACATCGAGAACCCCGATGCGCTCGGATACCGCCTCGCGACACAGGCAATCGGTTCGAGTGCCAGGTTCTCGGTCCTGCGCAAGGGCAGGACATCGACACTCGATGCCGTGCTGGAGCGGGCGCCGGAAGGGCAATCGGGCGAGGAAATCCTGATCGAGGGCAGGGGACCTCTTGCCGGCTCCAGGGTTGCTCAACTGTCGCCGCGTCTCGCCCAGCGCATGCGCCTGCCGTCGCAGATCGCAGGCGTCGTCATTACCGAGATCGCGCGCAACTCGCCAGCCGCCCGTTTTGGATTACAGCCGCGCGACATCGTGCGCGAACTGAACGGCGAGACCATCAGGACGCCCGATCAACTGAAAGGCCTTGCCGAGGAGCAGACGCGCTGGTGGCGCTTTGCAATCGAGCGCGACGGGCAGATACTGCGCCAGGTGCTGCGCTATTGAGGAACCAACCGGTGAGTGATCTCTTCGCCAAGGCCGGCGACGAACTCCGGCCACAGGCCGGCAGGCCGCTCGCCGACCGCCTGCGGCCGGCATCCCTTGGCGAAGTGGTGGGGCAGGACCACCTGACCGGCGATGACGGTGCGCTGACCCGGCTGATTCGCTCCGGCTCGCTGGGCTCGATGATCTTCTGGGGGCCGCCCGGTACCGGAAAGACGACGGTTGCGCGGCTGCTGGCCGGCGAGACCGATCTCGCCTTCGAGCAGATTTCGGCGATTTTTTCCGGCGTGGCCGATCTGAAGAAGGTTTTCGATGCGGCGCGCCTGCGCCGGGCGAACGGCCGCCAGACGTTGCTGTTCGTCGACGAGATCCATCGCTTCAACCGTGCGCAGCAGGACAGTTTCCTGCCGGTCATGGAAGACGGGACCGTGATCCTTGTCGGGGCGACGACGGAAAACCCCTCGTTCGAGTTGAACGCGGCGCTCTTGTCGCGCGCGCGCGTGCTGTCATTCCATCCGCTCGAACCGCAGAGCATAGCCCGGTTGCTTGAACGCGCGGAAGCAATCGAGGGGAGGCCGTTGCCGCTCGACGATACCGCGCGCGCTTCGTTGATCCGCATGGCCGACGGCGACGGCAGGGCGGCGCTGACGCTTGCCGAAGAGATCTGGAGGGCAGCAAAAGACGGCGAAATCTTCGACGTCGAGGGATTGCAGCGGATCGTCCAGCGCCGGGCGCCGGTGTACGACAAAGGCCAGGATGGCCACTACAACCTGATTTCGGCCCTGCATAAATCGGTGCGGGGGTCGGATCCAGACGCCGCGCTCTACTATCTTGCGCGCATGCTCGATGCCGGCGAGGCGCCGCTTTACCTGGGACGCCGGCTGGTGCGCATGGCGGTGGAGGATATCGGCCTGGCCGACCCCCAGGCACTCGTGATCGCCAATGCCGCCAAGGACGCCTACGATTATCTCGGCTCGCCGGAAGGGGAATTGGCGCTGGCGCAGGCCTGCGTCTATTTGGCCACTGCACCGAAATCCAACGCTACCTATATGGCGTTCAAGGCGGCAACGCGGTCAGCAAGGGAACATGGCTCGCTTCTGCCGCCGATGCATATTCTGAACGCGCCGACAAAGCTCATGAAAGAGGAAGGCTACGGTGCCGGCTACGAGTACGATCACGACGCACCGGAAGCTTTTTCAGGTCAGGATTTCTTCCCTGAGGAACTGGGCCGGCAGACATTCTATGATCCGCCGGAACGTGGTTTCGAGCGGGAGATTCGCAAACGCCTCGACTACTGGGCAAGACTGCGACGGGATCGCTCGGGAAAGGCCTGAAGGCGGCGTTCGGTTCCTATCGCAACAAGGACCTGTTCAATGAAATTCCTGCTTGATTGGGCGGCCCGCTTGCCGCTGATGCCGCTCGTCGTGGGCGCGATCTTCCTGGCCGCCGCGCCCTTCGTACCCCAGCCGCACCTGGTCGAGAAAGCCCGCTGGCTGATCGAGGGCACGCCGCTCAAGCCGATAGACTGGTTCGATATCCTCTGGCACAGTTGGCCCCTCCTGCTGATCGCACTCAAGTTCGCGGCGACGGCGCGGCGGCAACAGTAGTTGGCACCAGACCGACAACACGGTTGATGTCCGTCAAGGCAGGTCGACGGGGCATCGGGCATTCTTCTCCTGAAAAGGGAGGTTCATGTCATGCGGCTCAGTTTCCCCGTAGCCGTGGTAGTGGTTTCCTTATTGGCTGTTCAGGCCTTTGCTCAAACCGGCGATCCCGCCTGGCTCGATACGGTTGGTGAGCAGGCAGCCCGAAAACTCGGCTGCGAGGTCACGCTTTTCCTTCTGGCGCGCGAGAGCGAGTCCGGTGGACTGAAATCCTATGAAGTCAGGATACAATGCGCCGACGGTCGCCGTTTCGATGCTTCGCGGGTGGAGCCAGAGACGGATTTCACGTTCCAGGCTTGTGATACACAGGTTTGCTAGTGGAACGAATTTGACATTCGATACCCGTTTGATGTCGACCCCGAACTAGAAGGCAGGTGCGCCATGCATGTCATCATCGTCTATGCGTCGGTTGAGGGACAAACGCGGAAGATTGCCCGCAACGTTGCCGGGGCGGTACAGTCGCTCGAGCATGATGTCACGATATTCGACTCCGCCGATATCGAGGATGCCGACCTCGGCCTTGCGGATGCGGTGATCGTCGCCGCGCCAGTGCACATCGGCGCTTATCCCGCTGCCGTCACGCACTGGGTGACGGAGAATGCGACCGCCCTCAACGCCCTTCCCGCTGCATTTGTATCCGTGTCGCTTTCGGCGGCCTCCACCTTCGAGGCGGAAAAGCGAGAGCTGGCCCAGCTAACAGAGGAAGCTCTTGCGCGCACCGGATGGAAGCCGAAGGCGATCCACTATGCCGCCGGTGCGCTTCGCTACACGAAATACGACTATTTCAAGCGCCTGCTCATGCGCTACATCTCGGCGAAAGAAGGTGGTGACACCGATACGTCGCAGGACCACGAATATACCGACTGGGATGCACTGGCTGCGTTTGCAAGAGAGTTCCTTGGGCAAATGAAGTCAAAAAAATAGGCGCTGCGGCGAGATTGTATGCGGCGCTTTACGGCGGTCTTCATTTTGAAGGCAGGTTCGGTTATCACCGATGCCATGAATCATATCCTGATCGTGGCCCTCGGCGGGGGCATAGGCGCCGGATTGCGCCATCTGACGGGCCTCGCAATGCTTCGGCTGATCGGCCCCGGATTTCCGTGGGGAACGTTTACAGTCAACATCGTCGGGTCGTTCGTCATGGGGCTGTTCATCGAAATGCTGGCACGACGCTCGGGCGCGCCGGCCGAATTGCGCCTGTTTGTGGCGACCGGCGTGCTCGGCGGCTACACGACGTTCTCGGCGTTCTCGCTCGACACCGCGGTGCTCTATGAGCGTGGCGCGCTGTTGCCGGCGTTTCTCTACGTCGCTGCAAGCGTCATATTCGCCATCGCGGCGCTTTTCGCCGGCTTGGCGATTGGCCGCAATATCGGCTGATCGGTTTAGGACGCGGGCAGGCCGGGGCGGTCCAACCCGGCGGGTGAAAGCGTGAAGACCTCGCAGCCATCCGCGGTGACGCCTACGGTGTGCTCGTATTGGGCGGAAAGCGAACGGTCGCGGGTTACAGCCGTCCAGCCGTCGCCGAGCACTTTGACGTGCGGCCGGCCAAGATTGATCATCGGTTCGATGGTGAAGATCATGCCCTCGCGCATCTCCACGCCCTCGTTTGGCGAACCGTAGTGGAGAATGTTGGGTGCGTCGTGGAACAGGCGTCCGACGCCATGGCCGCAGAAATCGCGGACAACCGAGCAACGCTCGGCCTCCGCATAGGATTGGATCGCCGCGCCGATAGCTCCGGTTTTCGCACCGGGCCTGACAGCAGCGATGCCGCGCATCAGGCACTCGTGGGTTACCTCCATCAGCCGTTCGGCGGCGCGCTTGACGCGGCCGACCGGGTACATGCGGCTCGAGTCGCCATGCCAGCCGTCGAGGATGTAGGTCACGTCGATATTAACGATGTCGCCTTCCTTCAGCGCCTTTTCATTGGGAATGCCATGGCAGACCACGTGGTTGATCGAGGTGCAGCTCGACTTGGTGTAGCCACGGTAGTTGAGCGTCGCGGGCATGGCGCCGTGATCGGCACCGAACTCGAACACGAAGCGATCGATCGCCTCTGTCGTCACGCCGGGCTTCACGATGGCGACCAGTTCGTCGAGGCAGCGCGCCGTCAGGTTGCACGCCTTGCGCATGCCTTCGAAATCCTCTGCTCCGTGGAGCCGGATCTGGCCGTTGTTCTTCAGGGGTGCCGTAGCGGCGTCGACATAGGTGACCATTTCGCGCTTCTTGACCGTAAGGGCAGAAGCCCGGCCATTCCGGTTTCGTACCCGCTCATCACACAGTGTCTCAAATGGCACCATCCGCTGCCGCATTCAACCCCGAAGCGGATCGAGGGCATGGCGATGCGGCAGGATCTCGATTGCCCTATCGGCAATAATCTCGCTATTGCTGATCGAACAGCCCAGCGCATAGGCCTCGACCCCCGCACCTGCCGCGCGGTCGAATGCCGCGGCATAGGAGGGATCGAGTTCACCGCATAGGCGGAACCGGTGGCAATCGCTGCGCTGCACCAGGTAGACCATTACGGCGCGATGGCCGGCCGCGACCATGGCCGACAATTCGTCGAGATGGCGGGCGCCCCGGGCTGTCACCGTATCGGGAAACTCCGCAAGGCCGGGTTGGCGCATCAGGTGGACGTTCTTCACCTCGACATAAGCCCTGCCGCGCTCAGGGTGTTCCAGCAGGAGATCGATACGCGAGCGCTCTCCGTAGCGCTGCTCGCGCCTGACGATCGGGTAGTCGGCAAGGTCGTCCACAAGGCCAGCCGCTATCGCCTCCTCCACCAGCCGATTCGGCAGCCCGGTGTTTATACCGACCATGGTGCCGTCCGCTTCCACGATCTCGAGGGTGTGGGCATATTTGCGTTTGGGATTGGTCGACTTCGACAGCCATACCCGCGAACCCGGTTCCGTCAACCCCATCATCGATCCGGTATTGGGTACGGCGACAGTAATGCCCTCGCCGGTGTCCAGTATCACATCGGCGAGGAACCGCTTGTATCGGCGGATGAGGCGGGCCTCCAGGAGCGGTCTTTCAAAGCGCATCGCCTTCGTTTGCAGCATGCGCGCCGACAGGGCAAGCCCGAGCCCTGCGCTCTGACAACAGCATCGCCGTGTACCGGGCGATGCTGTTTGGCGTGGCTGGTTCCGACCGTTCAGGCACCGGGCGTCTTCGCACGAATGTCGTCGGACAGGAGTTTTCGCAGTTCCCCGGTCACCTCCGGCCTGCGGCCGAACCAATGGCTGAAACCCTCGACCGCCTGGTGCAGCAACATGCCCAGACCGTCGACAGTCCGGTATCCGCGCGCTTTTGCCGCTTTCAGGACGTCGGTTTCCAGCGGCACATAGACAATGTCATAAACGATTGCATCCGCCTTGAGCGGCGCCAGATCGATCTGGAGCGGCGGCTGGCCAATCATGCCGAGCGATGTCGTGTTGACGAACAGGTCGCATTTCTCCATCAGCGCCGGCATCGCGTCGAGTCCATGTGCCGATACCCTGTCGCCGAAATGGGCTGCGAGCGCCTCCGCCGTGGCGACCGTGCGATTGCAGATCGAGACCTCCAGTCCGCGCTCGCGAAGCCCGTAGGTCGCCGCGCGCGCCGCTCCCCCGGCTCCCAGCAGGATCGCACGTTTCGCGCTTTTGTCCCAACCGGGAACCAACTCGTCGATATTGCCCAGGAATCCGGTCGCGTCCGTGTTGCCTCCAACCAGCACCTCGTCGTCCCACCAGATCGTATTGACCGCCCCCACGGCCTCCGCCGCTTCGTCAATACGATCCAGGTAGGGGATCACGGCGGTCTTGTGCGGAACTGTCACGTTCCCGCCGGCCCAGCCCGCATCTCGGTAACGGGTGAAGAAATCCGCCAGCCGTTCCGGCGGAACGTCGATCGGCTCGTAGCTTCCCCGGATATGGTATCGCTCGAGCCAATAGCCGTGCAGCATCGGCGAACGCGAATGCGCTATCGGATGGCCCATCACGAAAGCGCGCGGTCGTATCATGGTCTCGCTCCCCACAGATAGTGCATCTTCGTCAAGGTTCGGTAGCCGTCCCGAAGTTCGCGTAAAAAGGACCGGAAGTCGCAACCTCTCGCGCCGCCGCGAATTCGGCTCGTCCCTGGCTCATCGGTCCGGGTGTTCCCGAATGGCTGGTTTTGGACGATCCGGAGCGGCATATCAATTCCGGTTTTGCATCTTCCTTGCCCGCGCGTTCGCCGCGTGGTTCCGCAAAGCGTTTCATGCCCTTTGCGACTTGGCACCCGATTGGTGCCATTATCGGTGCACGGTGCCTTGCGCCTGAAAGCAGGGCCGTAGGCCAGTCCGCCGGATCTGGTGCAAAAACAATGGGATAAGAGGCAAGAAAAAGAGGAGATCCTGGTACGCCCTACGGGAATCGAACCCGTGTTTCCGCCGTGAAAGGGCGGCGTCCTAGACCGCTAGACGAAGGGCGCGTTCAAGACGGTTTGCGTATAGTGAGTTTCGTCTGGGCGGGCAAGCCCAATCGAAGGCGATCGGAAATTTTTCGCCGCTTTCGCGACCGCTGCCGCTTCTCCCGGTTTCGTGAGACGCTCGCCGCCGCAAATGACGTCCGACGCGCCTGTCATCACTTTTTCTTTTTCCGACGGCAGCGCCAGTTCCAGTCGCGTTCGGGACCGATGTCGATATGCACGGAATTGGTATGGCAGTAGGTGCCGACGCCACCGCGGCCCGGCATCGAGCGCAGGTAGGATGCCAATTGCCACTTGTCGACACCGGAGACCTGTATGTCGGCTGCCGCGCAATACATGTGCAGCGAATTGCGCGCGCCGCGAACCTTCTGGTTGTGTCGTGGAGTGCGATAGCCGGACGTCACGACGACCTTCTGGCCATAGTGGCGTTCCACGGACTTCAGAACGCGAATCAGGGTGGGCTTGAGGCACGCGATATCGACATCCTCACGCTGAAGAGCCAGGCCGTTGGGCGCCAGACGGGCGAGACCGGTCACCGAAGCGACCCGTACCGGCAATTCCGCCTCGTTGGCATCGACGTCGCTGTCATCGTAGCCGCCGGATTTGCGCTTTATCTCGAACAGTGATTCTGCGTTCACGCCGGGTAGCGCCGTATCGCTGGCGGCACTGACCGCCGCTGCCGATCGCGCTTCCGTCAGCGCGGGAGCGGCGACAGCCGAGGCGACCACGATGGGGGCGGATTGGGTCGTGTCGACGATTGCGCGCGCGGGGCGGGGGTTGCGACTTCCAAATAACGCGGACAGGAAGCCGCGCTTTTCTGGTTGCGGCGCTGCTTCGACCGGTGCGGCTGACGCCACTAGAACCGGGGTTGCCGCCTCCTGTGCCTGCGCAGTTTCCGGCTCGGCGGCGGCTGATTCCGTTTCCACCGGTTTGGCCGCCGCAACAACAACCTTGTTGGGAGCGGGTGTGCTGATTGCCTGCTCCACGAGGCCGCCGGCGTCCTGCGGGCCTTCCGTTTCGCCGGTTGCCGCGGTCTTTACCTCTTCCTCGGCAAGCTTCGGCTCGAGGACGGTGTCACCTGCTGGGCCCGGTTCACTCTCGGCGAAACCGGATGGTCCCACCAGTTGGCCGGCATCGGCCAGAACGTTGGTCTTTTCGAGCGCGCTTTCGCTCGCACTCATCATGACCAGTTCCATGGGAGGCACCGGATTCGAGGTACAGGAAACGGAAAAGATCGAAACGGCTGCCAAAGCTGCCGCCAAGGCTGAACGGTTGCGTCTGGTCTGCAACGCCGTATCCAAGCCGTCCCCCTTCGAAATTACCGCTGCATGTAGCCGGAATCGCGGTCAAACCCGTTTCGCGAACAATATCCGATCCATGCCGTAAACTTTTGCGGTAAATCAAGCGTTTAGTAAAACGAATTTGTCCATTCACGAGCCATTGCGGCCCTAGCGGGGAAATGAGGCGATATCGTGTTGTTTTGAAGGCGGCCCGCGATGCAGCAATATATCGTTCCTGTCGCTTCGAGATGGCCCGTTCCGTGCCGGGAGATCATGACCTTTCCATGACATAAGTGCCAGGCGCGTCGCAAAGCGGCTGGAATTTGCCACCGCCGATCGCGCGCGCGGCAACCCGTTTTTCCGTTCCGTGGCTTTCCAGCCATGCCTGCCAGTGTGGCCACCACGAGCCAGGATGTTCCTTCGCCTCCGCCAGCCAGTCCTCGAACGCGCCTTCCGGCTTGCCGCCGGTCCAGTACTGGTACTTGCCGGCTTTCGGCGGGTTGATGACACCCGCGATATGGCCGGAACCGCCCATCACATATTCCACTTCGCCGCCGAAGAACCGGCTTCCCACGAAAACCGATTTGGCAGGAGCGATATGATCTTCCCTGGCCGCCAGATTGTAGACCGGGATCTTCACGTCGCCGAGCGAGATCGTCTTGCCGGCGAGCTCCATCGTCCCTTTGGACAGGCGGTTCTCAAGGTAGCAGTTGCGCAGGTAGTAGGAATGATTGGCCGCGGTCATGCGCGTGGAATCGGAATTCCAGTAGAGCAGGTCGAAAGCCATCGGGTCCTTGCCGCGCATGTAGTTGTTCACGACGTAGGACCAGATCAGTTCGCGCGAGCGCAGCATGTTGAAGGCAGTTGCCATCTTGCCGCCGTCGAGATAGCCGGAACGCTGCATGGTTCGTTCCATGGTCGCGATCTGGTCCTCGTCGACGAACACCTTGAGGTCGCCGCCATAGGTGAAATCCACCTGCGTGGCGAAAAAGGTGGCGGTCGCGATTCGCTTCTCGCCCTCTTTCGCAAAAAGCGCGAGCGCGGCGGCGAGCAGCGAGCCGCCGACGCAATAGCCGATGAGATTGGCCTTCTTCGCGCCCGTGGCCTCCTGTACCGTGTCCAGGGCGAACTGGAGCCCCTCGCGGATATAGGCTTCCCAATCCTTGTTGCGATGTCTTTCGTCGGGATTGACCCATGAAATGACAAACACGGTATGGCCCTGGTCGACAGCCCAGCGGATGAAGCTCTTTTCCTGGTTGAGATCGAGGATGTAGAATTTGTTGATCCAGGGCGGACAGATCAGAAGCGGACGCGAGAACACCGTTTCGGTCCTGGCCTCGTACTGGATGATCTCCGCCATGTCGGAGCGTGCGATCACCTTGCCGGGCGTATTGGCGATATTCCGCCCGATGGCGAACGGCTTCGCGTCGACCTGGCGGACTTTCAGGTCGCCCTTTCCGGCCGCGATGTCCTCGGCAAGCATTTTCATGCCGCGAACCAGGTTTTCCGCATTGGTTGCCACGGTCTCGCGATAGAGTTCAGGATTGGTCATCACGAAATTCGACGGCGACAGCGCGTTCGCGATCTGGGAAACGTAGAACTCCGCCTTGTGGCGCGTATGCTCGTCGAGACCCTCCGCGCCACGCACGAGGTCGTCGGCCCAGCGGCTGGTCACGAGATAGGCCTGCTTCAGGAAATCGAAGAAGGCGTTGGATTCCCACTCCGGATCGGCGAAACGCTTGTCGCCGCGGTCGGGTTTGAAAGCATCTTCCTCGACTTCCCCCGCCACCCGGCGAATGGAATTCGACCAGATGGTCATGAAATTGGAGAGTAGCCGGGTCTGCGCTTCCAGCGCCCTCGTCGGGTCCGACAGCCAGTATTCCGAAACCTTGCTCAGGGTTTTCACGAGATCGGCCATCGGTTCGGCCATCGGATCGGCGTTGCCTTGTTCGCGCGGCGCCAGCCAGGCGGACGCAGCCTTGCCGGCCTCCTCTATGGCGATCGCGATGTTGCGCGCGAAGGATTCGGGATCTTTCACGACATAGCTTTGCAGCGAATCGCCTGGATCCTGTACGCCTCCGGTTTCGTTGCCTTTCCGGCCCATTTGCCGACTTGTCCTTGTCTACTGGCGCTTTGTTGACACATTAGCATGCAATTCGCATACCCACACAATATGACCATGGCGTTGCGTCAATGGACCAAATGGCCAATTACCGGCTGACCGGGAACAATAAATGACAAAGGTCGTGCATTCGCACTTGCCCGGTTGGCGGCGTGGCGGATTCCTGGCTGCGATGCTGGCGGGAATGATGGCGTTCGGCGGGTGCAGGACAGCCTCGTTGGAGGACGTCGCGCCAACGAGCCTCCTTCCCCCAACCAGTGCGGTTGCGACGTTGGAGACGGTACCAGGCGAGTCGCAGACCGCAACCGCGACACAAGTCGATAAAGTGCAGGAGGGGGACGGCGCTCGCAATACCGGACGATATCCGAACCTCAACATCGTTCCCACTGGCGAAACGGCACAGATTTCCGAGGAAGAGCGGGTGGCAAAGGTCGCCGAATTGAATGCCGCAAAGCAAGAGGCCCAGTCGCCGGCGGGCAAGAAGGGCGATCAAGCCGAGAAACTGCGTCGCATTGCCCGCAAGCATGCCCAGGAGGCGCTTGAACAGATCGAAGCCGAGTGACGCTATCGACCGCGCCGATGATCGGGTGTATAGGCTCGCCCGATCGCGCGCCCTATCATGATGGAACGCAAATGGAAGAGTTTCACAAAGTCCGCCGCCTACCACCCTATGTGTTCGAGCAGGTCAACCGGCTCAAGGCCTCCGCCCGTTCGCGCGGGGCCGATATCATCGATCTCGGCATGGGCAATCCCGATCTGCCGACCCCGGCCCCGATCGTCGAAAAGCTGGTGGAGGCGGTGCGCGATCCTCGCACCCACCGTTACTCCACGTCGCGCGGAATCCCTGGCCTGCGGCGCGCGCAGGCCAATTATTACGCCCGTCGCTTCGGCGTGAAGCTCAATCCAGACAGCCAGATCGTCGCCACGCTCGGCTCCAAGGAAGGGTTTGCCAACATGGCCCAGGCGATTACCGCGCCCGGCGATGTCGTGTTGTGCCCGAATCCGACCTATCCGATCCACGCCTTCGGTTTCATCATGTCGGGCGGCGTGATCCGCTCCATGCAGGTTGAGCCGAACGACCGCTTCATTCCGGCGCTCGACTGGGCGGTGCGCCATTCGATCCCGAGCCCGTTGGCCCTGATCCTCAACTTCCCGTCGAACCCGACCGCGCATGTCGCTTCGCTCGATTTCTACAAGGAGGTCGTCGCCTACGCGAAAAAGCATGACATCATCATTCTTTCGGATCTGGCCTACGCGGAAATCTACTTCGACGGCAACCCTCCGCCGTCTATCCTGCAGGTTCCCGGCGCGATGGACATCGCGGTCGAATTCACCTCCATGTCAAAGACCTTCTCGATGCCGGGATGGCGCATGGGATTTGCCGTCGGCAACGAACGCCTGATCGCCGCGCTGGCGCGCGTGAAATCCTATCTCGACTACGGTGCATTCACGCCGATCCAGGTCGCAGCCACGGCTGCGTTGAATGGCGACGGCTCGGAAATCGAGGAAGTGCGTTCGGTTTATCACCGGCGGCGCGACGTCATGGTGGAGTCGTTTGCACGCGCGGGCTGGGACATACCGCCTCCGCCAGCAACCATGTTTGCCTGGGCGCCGATTCCCGAGGCGTTCCGGGGGCTGGGTTCGCTGGAATTCTCCAAGTTGCTGGTGGAAAAAGCCGACGTGGCTGTTGCGCCGGGTATCGGTTTCGGCGAACACGGCGATGAATTCGTCCGCATCGCTCTGGTCGAGAACGAGCATCGCATCCGGCAGGCGGCGCGCAATCTCAAGCGCTTCTTTGCCAGCACAAACTCGATGGATACCAGCAACGTTGTCCCGCTCGCCACCAAGCGTTGAGCGGCCGGCGGACATCGAAACGAATTCACGCAAACGGGGTAGGGGATAGCGGGACCATGTCCGAAGCGCTGCATATCGGAATCGCCGGACTTGGCACTGTCGGGGCATCGGTCGTCAGGATCGTGGCGGAACACGAGGCCGTGTTGACGCGCCAGTGCGGGCGCAGGCTCGAGGTCTCCGCTGTATGCGCGCGCGACCGTATCCGCGACCGCGGCGTCGATCTCGCCGGCATGACCTGGTTCGACGATCCCGTGGCGCTTGCCAAATCCAATGCGATCGATGTGTTCGTGGAACTGGTCGGCGGCGAGGACGGGCCGGCTTACGAATCGGTCAAGGCGGCACTCACGGCAGGCCGGCATGTCGTGACCGCCAACAAGGCACTGCTTGCCAGGCATGGTGTCGAACTCGCCCGGATCGCGGAGGACAAGGGGGTCCTGCTGAATTTCGAGGCCGCGGTTGCCGGTGGTATTCCGATCATCAAGACGATGCGTGAATCGCTCGCGGGCAACACGGTGAGCCGCGTCTTCGGCATTCTCAACGGCACCTGCAACTACATCCTGACCCGCATGGAGCGCGAGCAAATCCCCTTCGAGGACGTTCTCGCCGACGCGCAGCGACTCGGCTATGCGGAAGCCGACCCGACCTTCGATATCGAGGGCAACGATACCGCCCACAAGCTGTCGATCATGACCGCCATTGCCTTCGGGGTTCAGATCGCGGCCGACGACATCTATCTGGAAGGCATATCGAACATCACGCTGGCCGACATTCGCGCGGCGGGCGAATTGGGATACCGGATCAAGCTGCTCGGCGTCGCGCAAAGGACTGACAGCGGCATCGAGCAGAGAGTGCATCCCACCATGGTGCCAAAGTCGTCGGTGATCGCCCAGGTGCACGGCGTCACCAATGCGGTGGCGATCGAGACCGACCTGCTCGGTGAACTGCTGCTTTCGGGGCCCGGCGCCGGCGGCAAAGCCACGGCCTCCGCGGTGATCGGCGATATCGCCGATATCGCCAAGAGCCGCCCCGGATTCCAGCACGGCCCCGTTTTCGGCACGCCCGCCGACCAGTTGGCGCCCTGCGAACGGGCCGCCATGCGCGCGCATGAGGGCGGCTACTTCATCCGCCTGACCGTGCACGACCGCACCGGCGTCTTCGCGGCGATCGCCAGGCGCATGGCCGACAACGACATTTCGCTGGAATCGATCGTGCAGCATTCCGACCCGGACAATACCGATCCGACCGCGCCGAAAACGGTCGTGCTGGTAACCCACGAAACGACCGAGGCCGCGGTGCGCAAGGCGGTCGACGAAATCACCGGCGATGGCCATTTGATCGACCGCCCGCAGGTGATCCGCATCGAGCGGGCGGACTGACCTGTTTTGCATTTCGGCATCCGGGTTGCGGTCCAAGCGCACGATGCGCATGCTCGCCGTGCGACGGAATCGGAATCGGGATGGCTGACGAACGCATTTTTCTGGGGGTGAAGAAATCCGCGAGCGGACTTGCCTGGCGCCACCGCCTGAGCCCGCTGCAGGACAATATCGCGCTGGCGATGGCGCAGACCCACGGCGTCAGCGAGATCGTCGCCCGCATTCTCGCCGGGCGCGGCGTGTCGCTCGACGAGGCGCAACGCTTCCTCGATCCGACGATCCGCGACCTGCTTCCCGACCCGGCGACGCTGACCGACATGGAAAAGGCGGCCGACCGGCTGGCCGCCGCCATTGCGCGCGGGGAGCGCGTCGCGATATTCGGCGATTATGATGTCGATGGGGCATGCGCGTCGGCGATGGTGAGCCGCTTCCTTCGCCACTACGACGTCCCCCACGAGATCTACATTCCCGACCGCATTTTCGAGGGATACGGACCCAATCCGGACGCCATGCGCGAACTCGTTTCGCGCGGTGCGAAACTGGTCGTGACGGTCGATTGCGGCACCAACAGCGCCGTTGCGATCGAAGCCGCGCGCGACGCCGGCGCCGAGGTTGTCGTGCTCGACCACCATCAGGTTGGTGGCGCGCTGCCGGAGGCCGCCGCCGCGATCGTCAATCCCAACCGCGAGGACGACCTGTCGGGGCAGGGGCATCTGTGTGCTGCCGGTGTCGTGTTCCTGGCGCTGGTACAGACCGCAAAGGCGTTGCGCGCCAAAGGCCGCATGCCGCCGGACCTGATGGGCTATCTCGACCTCGTGGCACTTGCGACCGTTTGCGATGTCGTGCCGCTCAAGGGCGTCAACCGGGCTTTCGTGGTCAAGGGCCTCGTCATCGCCCGCAGCATGCACAATCCCGGAATCGCGGCGTTGGCGCGGGTGGCCCGGATCGGAGAACCGATCGCGCCATTTCATTTCGGGTTTCTGATCGGCCCCAGGATCAACGCCGGCGGGCGTATCGGCGACGCGGCGCTTGGCAGCCGGCTGTTGGCGACCGATGACGCCACCGAGACCGAGGCGATCGCCGCGCAACTGGATACATTGAACCAGGAACGCCAGGCGATGGAACAGGTGATGCTGGCCGAGGCGCGCGCCCAGGCGGAGGCCGAACTCGTCCACGGCGACGGGCCCGCCATCCTGGTGACCGAAAGCACGCGATGGCATCCGGGCATCGTCGGGTTGCTGGCCTCGCGTATCAAGGATTTCTCGCGCCGCCCGGCCTTTGCGATCGCTTTCGACCCCTCGGGCCGCGGAACCGGGTCCGGACGTTCGGTGACCGGCTTCGATCTTGGCAATCTGGTGCGCATGGCGGTTGACGAGGGCCTGCTTGAAAAGGGCGGCGGACATGCGATGGCGGCCGGTATTACGGTCGAGCGCAGCCGGTTGGGCGCGTTGCGGTCGTTCTTCGAGGAAGCCGCATCCGAAAAGATTGCCGCATTACGTGCAGGCGAGAGCCTGAAAATCGATGCGGCGCTGTCGGCGGAAGGCGCCGGTTTCGCCCTGCTAGAGGAACTGGAGCATGCCGGGCCTTTCGGATCCGGCCATGCGCAGCCTGTTTTCGCCCTGCCGCGCCACACGGTCGCGGATGTCGCGCCGGTCGGTGCGGACGGCTCGCATCTGCGCGTCTCGGTGCGTTCGCAGGCAGGCGGGCGCCTCCAGGCGATGGCGTTTCGCGCCGGAGGGACGGACCTGGGCGAATTCCTGCGCCGCTCACGCGGCAGGATGATCCACCTCGCCGGCGGCCTGTCGATCAACCACTGGAACGGGCAGAAGCGGATCCAGTTCCGCATCCAGGACGCCGCTGAGATAAGTTGAACCGTCAGACAGGCACGGCTTGAACCCGTTTCAATTCCGCCAGCTTGGACTTCGTTTCCTCGTAGCCGATCGCGATCGCCTCATCGGCGCGGTGGAACTCCGACAGGCCGATATGCGAGATTTTCGGCTGAAGGGCCAGATCGGGCGGATCGCCTGCAAGGCGAGCGCGCGAGATGCGGTCCTGGATGATGTTGAAGGCCTCGACCATGACGCCGGTGATGCCGAGATGCGCTTCGCGCTGCGACAGTGCCTCGGGCTGGCCGAGGGCGGCTTCGTCATTGGCGGCCGGAAGCTCGTTGCCCGCCGAATGCTTGACCACAGCCGCGCGGCCGAAGAGATCGTAGTGGAGGTTGACGGCGACGACGAGCCGCTGCTCATAGGCCCGGCACACGGACACCGGAACGGGATTGACCAGCGCACCGTCGACCAGCATCCGCCTGTTGCACATCACCGGTTCGAACACGCCGGGAAGCGCGTAGGAAGCGCGCATGGCGGTGACGAGATTGCCGCTCGAAAGCCAGATCTCGTGGCCGGTGCGGATCTCCGTGGCGACGCAGACGAAAGGCTTCGACAGGCCGGCAAAGGTCATGTCCGCTATATGATGGCGCAATTTGGCATCGAGCTTTATGCCGCCGAGCAAGCCGTTGCCGCGAAACGAGAAATCGAGAAGGCCGAACATACGGCGCTTGGTCAGACCGCGTGCGAATTCTTCCAGTTCGTCGAGGCGGCCGGCCAGATAGCAGCCGCCGACCAGCGCTCCGATCGAGGTTCCGGCGATCATGTCGATGCGGATGTCGGCTTCCTCGAACGCGCGCAACACACCGATGTGTGCCCAGCCGCGCGCCGCGCCGCCGCCCAGCGCCAACGCGACGCCAGAACGGACTTCTGGCGCATCGACGATGGTGGGCGCGGGGGTGACTGTCATGTCACCTGCCGGTTCTCTGCTGCGATTCGATGTCCCCCATGCAAGCATTGGCGATCTCCTACCTCATTGGCGATTATCGCTGAATCTCGTTTACTTACTATGAATGGGTGCTGAACCGGGCCGGGCGACCACCTATCCGCTTTTTCCGTAGACCTGCTCGGGGTCGAAATGCACGGGCGAACCGTCGTCGATCAGCTTTGCTTTGCCGCCCTCGAATTCTGCGATCCGATAGAAGCAGGATTGCCGGCCCGTGTGGCAACTGGCGGCTTGCCCCTCGACGTTTACACGCAGCCATACCGCGTCCTGATCGCAATCGGTGCGCATTTCGACGACATGCTGGAGATTGCCGGAGGTTTCGCCTTTTTTCCAAAGCGCATTTCGCGAGCGCGACCAGTAGTGCGCCACGCCGCTGCGCAGGGTCTTGTCCAGCGCCTCGGCGTTCATGTGCGCCACCATGAGCAAGGTGCCGTCCCCGGCGTCGGTAACGACAGCGGTAATCAGGCCGTCGGCGTCGAAACGCGGCGTGAATTCGCTCGAATGCTCCAGCGCTACCTTGTCGGCGGGAGGGGCGGAAAATTCATAGGCGGTCATGGAATGCCTTGCCTGTCTCACAATCTTGCCGGAAAGGGCCGGAACGCAGAAGTTCGGTGGGCGTATCCTCGCTAGCCGCGCACCATGGAGAAGAAACGCACCTGTTCTTCAGGGCAATCCTTGAAGGTGCCGGTAAAGGTCGAGGTCGTCGTGGTCGAACCCTGCTTGCGGATGCCGCGCATCGCCATGCACATGTGCTCGGCTTCGATCATGACAGCGACGCCGAGCGGATTGACGACTTCCTGGATCGCACCAGCGATCTGCGCCGTCATCGCCTCCTGGGTCTGCAGGCGGCGGGCGAAGATGTCCACGACGCGGGCGATCTTCGAAAGCCCGAGTACCTTGCCGTCAGGCAGGTAGGCGACATGCGCCTTGCCGATGATCGGCACCATGTGGTGCTCGCAGTGCGAATGAAAGTCGATGTTCTTGACCAGCACCATTTCGTCGTAGCCGGCAACCTCCTCGAAGGTCCGGCCGAGCGTTTCGATCGGGTCCTGTCCGTAGCCCCAGAACATTTCTTCATAAGCCTTGACCACGCGTGACGGCGTATCGCGCAGGCCCTCGCGGTCCGGATTGTCCCCGGTCCAGCGCAACAGCGTGCGCACGGCGGCTTCCGCTTCCTCGCGGGTCGGGCGGTCGATTTCGCTTCCGCTTTTCGCGCCTTCAGCGCGGGAAGGAAAATTTGAAAGAATTGCATCCATCGAAGGCGTCTCCCGTAGTTCCCCTCTATACGGAGGAACGAGTTGAACGGACCATTGCCTTGCGGGTTTTACGAAAAAAGTGCCACCCTGGCCGGTTTCTTGCGGCGACCGCAACATGACAAGGCGCGATTTCAGGACCTTGCCGCGCGCTGTCACAGCACCTTATATAGGGACAGGCCGGAAAATTCAAAGGCGCGGCTGCGGCGTTCACAGTCCGTTTCGCGTCAGGTAACGGAATTTTGCATGATCGATGAAGTCTACAACGCGAAGATCCTCGGCTTTGCCGCCGAAATCCCGCGTGTCGGGCGTCTCGAGGATCCGGATGCGACCGCGACCGCGCATTCGAAACTGTGCGGGTCCACGGTCACCGTCGATCTGAAGATATCCGACGGCGTCGTGACCGATTTTGCCCATGACGTGAAGGCCTGCGCGCTCGGCCAGGCGTCTTCCTCGATCATGGCGCACAATATCATCGGCGCCCGTGCCGATGAACTGAGGTCGGTGCGCGAAACCATGCGCAAGATGCTCAAGGAGAACGGTACGCCGCCCGAGGGCCGGTTCGCCGACTTGAAATATCTGGAGCCGGTGCGCGGATACAAGGCGCGCCACGCTTCCACCATGCTGACATTCGATGCCGTTTGCGACTGTCTCGACCAGATCGAAAAGCGGGCGGAAGCCGCCGCCTGACCGATAGCACCGATGAAACATCACCATCATCACGGCGACCGCGTGAAGGCGGGCCGGAACTATGCCGGGCCGTGGCCCAAAACGCCTGGCCGCCTGCTGGGTATCGCCCTGATACGGTTCTACCAACTCACATTGTCGGGTTTCATCGGCAATACCTGCCGCCACCTGCCGACCTGCTCCGAATACGCCTATGAAGCTGTCGCCCGGCACGGCCTGTGGAAGGGCGGCTGGTTGGCGCTGTTTAGGGTTTCGCGCTGCGGGCCGGGCGGCACCTGCGGCATCGACAACGTTCCGGCAGAACTCGCGCCGGATCTTGCCTGGTGGGCGCCTTGGCGATTCTGGCGCGTCGGCCGCCACGGTTGAACATTCGACGCGACAGGCGCGGGGAAGAGGGACGTACTCATGCCGATGCCCCAGGAATACTGGCTGGCCTCCAGGGATTTTGAGCGATTCATGGCCGACGCCAAGGAAACAGCCATGCTGGCGACTCACAACCAGACCTACACGATGGTTCAGGCCGTGCTGACGGTATTCAGGCGGCGGCTGACATTGCCGCAGGCAATCGCGTTTGCCGGCGTTTTGCCTCCCGTTCTCCGAGCGATCTTCGTGTCGGACTGGGATACGGACGAACCCTTGCGCCCTTTCGAAGACCGGGGGGCGATGACGCGCGAAGTTATGGATTTCCGCAAGGATCACAACACGTCACCCGACAGCGCTATCCGCGATGTAGCGTCGGCGCTTGCCCATCACGTCGACCACGCGGCATTCCAGCGTGTGCTGCGCACGTTTCCGGCCGAAGCGGCCGACTTCTGGCGCGCCTGACGGACGAATGAACCCAGGCGGTTGCGCCACCGGTTCCGCCGTTCTATATCGCCACGCGAACGAGCCCGTTCGTATCGACACCACCCGCGTCCGTAGGCGGGACTGGATAAAGGAGAATTCCAGTGGCAGAAGCCGTTTCTCTTGTATTTCCCGATGGTTCCAGGCGCGAATACGCCGCCGGCACGACCGGCCGCGATGTCGCGGAATCGATTTCCATGTCGCTCGCCAAGAAAGCCGTGGCAATCGCGCTCGACGGCGAATTGCGCGACCTTGCAGATCCGGTCGAAGACGGCCTGATCGAGATCGTGACCCGCGATGATCCGCGCGCGCTCGAACTGATCCGGCACGACGCCGCCCATGTCATGGCCGAGGCGGTGCAGGAATTGTGGCCGTGCACGCAAGTGACCATCGGCCCGGTCATCGAAAACGGTTTCTATTACGATTTCGCCCGCAACGAGCCGTTCACACCGGACGATTTGCCGAAGATCGAGAAGAAGATGCGCGAGATCATTGCGCGCAACAGGCCGTTCACCAAGGAAATCTGGTCGCGGGACAAGGCGAAAAGAGTGTTCATGGAAAAGGGCGAGGCCTACAAGGTCGAGCTCGTCGACGCCATTCCGGAGGGCCACGACCTCAAGATCTATTCCCAGGGCGACTGGTTCGATCTCTGCCGCGGGCCGCACATGGATTCGACCGGCAAGATCGGTAATGCCTTCAAGCTGATGAAGGTGGCCGGCGCCTACTGGCGCGGCGATTCCAACAACGCGATGCTGACGCGCATCTATGGCACGGCGTGGGCTGACCAGAAGGATCTCGACGCCTACCTGCACATGCTGGAGGAGGCCGAGAAGCGCGACCACCGCAAGCTTGGGCGCGAAATGGACCTGTTCCATTTCCAGGAAGAAGGACCGGGCGTCGTTTTCTGGCACGCAAAGGGCTGGCGCATGTTCCAGGGTCTGCTCGCCTACATGCGCCGCCGTATTTCCGGCGACTATGACGAGGTCAATGCGCCGCAGATCCTCGACAAGTCGCTGTGGGAGACCTCGGGCCACTGGGGCTGGTACCAGGAGAACATGTTTGCGGTGAAATCGGCCTACGGCTTCACTCATCCCGATGACGAGGAGGCCGATCACCGGATCTTCGCGCTCAAACCGATGAACTGCCCGGGACATGTCCAGATCTTCAAGCATGGCTTGAAGTCTTACCGGGAACTACCTATTCGGCTTGCAGAATTTGGAAACGTGCATCGCTACGAACCATCGGGCGCACTGCATGGGCTGATGCGTGTACGCGCGTTTACTCAGGATGATGCGCACATCTTCTGCACCGAGGAGCAGCTCGAGGCGGAAATCCTGAAGATCAACGATCTGATGATGTCGGTCTACAAGGATTTCGGCTTCGACGAGGTGGTGGTGAAGCTTGCAACCCGGCCGGAAAAGCGGGTCGGCACCGACGAGATGTGGGACCATGCGGAGGACATCCTGAAACGCGCCCTGGAACGCATGGCGCGCGAGGACAGCCGCATCAAGACCGGCATCAACGAGGGCGAAGGCACGTTCTACGGGCCGAAATTCGAATACACTCTGCGCGACGCGATCGGCCGCGAATGGCAGTGCGGCACGACGCAGGTCGATTTCAATCTGCCGGAGCGATTCGGGGCCTTCTACATCGACAAGGATTCGGAGAAGAAGCAGCCTGTCATGGTTCACCGCGCCATCGTCGGTTCGCTGGAACGCTTCCTCGGCATCCTGATCGAAAGCCATGCCGGGCACTTTCCGTTGTGGTTCGCGCCGCTCCAGGTTGTCGTCGCCACGATCACCTCGGATGCAGACGACTACGCCAATAAGGTCGTGCAGCGTTTGAGAGATGCCGGACTGATCGCCGAAGCGGACCTGCGAAACGAAAAGATCAACTACAAGGTTCGTGAGCACTCGCTTGCCAAGGTGCCCGTCATCCTCGTTTGCGGCAAGCGGGAAGCAGAAGAGGCGACGGTGAATGTCCGCCGCCTCGGCAGCCGCGACCAGGAATCGCTGTCCTTGGCCGACGCGGTGTCGCAACTGGCTCGCGAAGCCGTTCCGCCGGACGTTGCGCGCAAGCAGGCAGCGGCAGAAGAAGCGGCCTGAGCAAGCAATAGGGCTTTTACGCGCCGACAGTGGCCGGGTCCGGCCGCTATCAGGTGCCCT
The DNA here is from genome assembly GCA_019912385.1 of Notoacmeibacter sp. Classification (GTDB taxonomy): domain Bacteria; phylum Pseudomonadota; class Alphaproteobacteria; order Rhizobiales; family Rhizobiaceae; genus JAIOIW01. Next base: position 36,862 of record JAIOIW010000127.1, read on the forward strand.
CCGTCTGGATGAATATGACGTTGCCGCAGTGCTTGCAGTGTGATGCATCGGGATCGTGCAGGCTCAGGCCACAATGCTCGCAGACATAGTGGATCTTGCGTGGCCTGAAGACCTGCTGCACGAGCCGCAGGAACAGCGCGACACCCACCACCATGATCGCGATCGTCAGCCAGCGCCCGGGTTGATCCTCAAGAACGATGTCGCCGAAACCCGTCGTGGTCAGTGTGGTTATGGTGAAATAGAGCGCGTCGACATATTCCGTGATGTGCGGATTGGTCTTTGCCTCGAGGACCCAGACCAGCGACGTGACGATGAAGATGAAGACCAGCAGGTTAGCCGCCGCATCGACCACATGCTCGATTTCCGCGAATTTCGGCCACACCGATTTCAGGTCGTTTGCGACACGGATGGACTGCAGGAACCGCAGCGTACGCAGGATGCGCAAGAATGCCAGGTTCTGGACGAATACCGCTGCGAACAGCGTCAGGATGACGACAATTTCGGTCAGTGAATTCCAGCTCAGGAGATAGCGGCGGCGATCGCGTGCAATCCACAACCGCATGGCGAATTCGATGGCGAAGACCGACCCGAGCGTAACGTCGATGGCCAGGAGAAGCGGTGTCAGCTCTTTGATGGCTGTTGCCAGGAAATAACCGATGGTGACGATGTCGAAGACAACAAGGGCGCCGCGGAACAGCTTGGCCGCAGATCCGGTGCCCCGATAAAGATACTCGATCGATGATTTCAGATTGCCGGCCATGCACCGCTGCCAATAACCGAATCGCCCGGTTCAATGATTCAAGTACGCACTTTTCTACCGGGTCGGGCAAACGACCGCCATAGTGGCGGGGATCGCGGGCGGCTTCAGATGATGGGAGGAAAGCATTCGTGGAGGGCCACGGGCCGACAACTCGCTGCCGCGACCGGCAGTTACCGGAATTGAACCAGGCCAATCGCGGATTCGCCCGTTTCAGGCCAATCGGTTGTTGCGGAAAATGAGTCCGAGGAGCCACTCACTCGGTGGCGAGAACTTCGACGTCCTGCTTCGGGCCGGCCACCACCTCGAATTCCCGTTGATAGATATGGTCCCGGTTCTTGGCGACAACCGAGTATTTGCCCTCGGCCAGGACCATCTGCGCAAACGCGCCGACCGTCTCGCGCACGCTGTCGCCGGAATCGGTCAGGACCGCCCATGAGGTGTCGGCAATCGCTTCGCCCCCGTTTTCGCGCACCAGTTTCAGCGTGACCTGCGCCGCGCGGTGCTCCACCGTCGCTTCGGTCAGCTTGCCGGCCTCCACGCGGATGTCGGAGCGGATGACCGCGTTTACCGAACCGTAGGTCGAGACAACGTGATAGGTGCCGGCGTTGAGGCGCACGACCGCATTGGACCGCACATTGGGGACGATCAGCGCTCGCTCGCCATTCTCGTCTTCCTCGGCTTCGTAAATGGAGAATCTGAGCTTGTCCGCCGGAATGCGCATCGAGCCTGACAGCATGGCGTCGAGCTTGAGACCGCCGGCATCGAGGATCACGCTTTCGTTGCGCTTCTCGCGGGCCGCGATGGTGATGCGCTTCGTTGCGCCCGCACGCCCGAAGGCGGCGTGGACCAGGTACGAACCCGGCTCGAGCTGAAATCGCGCGGCCCCGCCTTGCGAACTGGCAACCAGCGGCAGCTTGCCGTCATCGCCTGGATCCGGCTTGAATATGCGCCAGTGCATGCCGCGCGACACGACGCCGGTGCCTTCCGCAAGATGGGCCTCCAGGGCGATCTCGCCGAAGGTGCCCTGGGCAAGTGCGCCATCGGCATTTTCCGTCGCGTAGGCCCGCAGTCCCGGAACCTTGATCTCGGGCGCAGTAAGGGGCGTGGACGCATCCTGGGCGTGACCGGGCACGGCACCGGCCATCATGGCGCACAGGAAACCCGCCAACACGCAAGCGGGGCGGGTGAAGCGCAGGGCCATGATCTGCATTTTTTTCATCCCTTGCGTTCAAGCCCAATCAGATGGCAATTTCAAGGCTCTTGCGGCGGCCCGACGGGCGCCGGCTTTCCATCCCGGGTCCTTGCCCGTACCTTCCAGCAATCCGGAAACCTGCCTTGAACAAAGAACTGCTCGACTACCTTTTGTCCCGAAAGTCCGCACCAATCCAGACATTGAGGGAACCGGGCCCCGACAATGGCGAGATCGCCACGTTGATCCGCGCGGCGTCGCGGGTACCCGATCACGGAAAGCTGGAACCATGGCGGTTCATTCTATACCGCGGCGATGTGCGCGTGACCATCGGCCGGATGCTGGCGGAACGCTACGCTGCGGTCCTCGGCAGGCCGCTTGCGCCCGGCGAGCGGGAAAAGGAGGAGGAACGCTTTTCGCGTGCTCCGGTTGTCATCGGCGTCATTTCGGTTCCAAGGGATAATCCCAAGATCCCGCAATGGGAAATGTTCCTGTCGGCCGGCGCGGCGGCGATGAACCTTGTCCACGCAGCCAATGCGATGGGCTTCGGCGCCAACTGGATCACGAACTGGTATGCCGACGACGCCGAGGCGCGCCGCCTTCTCGGCCTGTCGCCGGATGAGCGCGTTGCCGGATTCGTGCATATCGGCACGCCGGGCGAAGAGGCGCCCGACCGGCCGCGGCCCGATCCGGCGGCGATCCTCAGCGAGTATGCCGGCCCGTGGGGAGATGACGGCTGATGTTCTATCAACCGCGCAACGGCCATGGTCTGCCACACGATCCGTTCAAGGCGATTGTCGCACCGCGACCCATCGGCTGGATTTCGACTCGCGCCCTGGACGGCCGACTCAATCTCGCGCCCTATTCCTTCTTCAATGCGCTGTCGACGCATCCCCACCTCGTCATGTTTTCCTCCGAGGGCGAGAAGGACAGCGTGACATTTGCTCGCGAAAGCGGGGAGTTCGTCGCCAATCTCGCGACCCGTAATCTCTTCGAGGCGATGAACGCAAGTTCGGTGGATGCGCCGCGCGGGCTCAGTGAATTCGACTACGCCGGGTTGACGCCGGAGCCCTCGCGGCTGGTTGCTGCACCCCGGGTGCGGGAGGCGGTGGCGGCGCTCGAATGCAAGGTCACCGAAATCATGCGGCCCAAGGGGCTGGACGGCAGGGAAGCCGGCGTAACGACGGTTTTTGGGGAGGTCGTGGGCGTCCATATCGACGAGCGCTGCCTGACCGATGGCCTGTTCGATATCGTCAAGGCAGGTACCATCGCGCGACTGGGCTATATGGACTACACGACGGTGACGGAGACTTTCTCCGCGCGCCGGCCGCAATGGAAGGACTGAGCCGGAACGGTCAGCCCTTGCCGGATGTCGCAGCGCGCGCGAGCACGCGCTCGGCGCGGCGCAGGTGCGGGCGATCGTACATTTTTCCGCCGATGCCCACGACCCCCGGATTGCCCGCTTTCGCGAAGGCCGAGACGATGGCTTGCGCTTCCGCGACCATCTCGTCGGACGGCGTGAACACGGCGTTGATGACCGGAACCTGGGCGGGGTGGATCGCCATCTTGGCGGCGTAGCCGTCGCGCAGCGCCATGCGGCACTCGGCGGCAAACCCTTCAGTGTCGGAATAATCGACGAAGACCGTATCGATGGCGGGCGCGCCCGTGGCCGATGCCGCAAGGACGGTTACCGCGCGTGCCAGTCGAAAGACGTCGCCGTAGCGGCCCGTCTCGTCCCGCGTGGCAAGCGCACCGATATCGGCGGACAGGTCTTCCGCTCCCCAGGTGACGCCGGCGAGCCGGGGCAGGGCGCCCTGGTAGCTGTGGGCACCCAGGACCGAAGCCGCGGTTTCGGTGATGATGGGAATGATCCGGGTCGCGCCGGCTGCGATCCCATGTTCGGCCTCGAAGCGGTCGATCTCGGCAGCAAGACGGCGGACATCATCGGCTCCTGAACATTTCGGCAGCATGATGCCGTCGGGCTTGGCGGCCATGACCGCATCCAGGTCGTCACCGGTCATGCGGGTGTCGAAAGCATTGACGCGTACAAACAATCCGGGCGCACCGGCGGAGCGGTTCGCGGAGATAAAGGCGGCCGCCGTATTTCGCGCCGCGGGCTTGTTTGCCGGTGCGACCGAATCCTCGAGGTCGATCAACAACACGTCGGCGCCACAACCAAGACCCTTGTCGAGCTTGCGTTCGGAATCGCCGGGAACGAACAGCAATGAGCGCATGGCCTATCCAACCGGTTTCTTGAGCATCATGGCCTGGCGGACGCAACGCGCGACGAGCACGTCATCCTGATTGTAGGCACGGTGTTCGAACTCGACGATGCCGCGATCCGGCCGGGACCGTGATTCCCGTACGGATTTCACTTCGGTTTCGACGCGCACCGTATCGCCATGAAAAAGCGGGTGTGGAAACACGGTCTCCGTCATGCCGAGATTGCCGATCGTCGTGCCGAGCGTCGTGTCGTGAACCGATATGCCGATCATCAGGCCGAGCGTGAACAGCGAATTGACCAGCGGCTTGCCCCATTCGCTCCGCGCCGCGAAGTCGAAGTCTATGTGCAGCGGCTGCGGATTGAGCGTCATGACCGAAAACAGCATGTTGTCGCTCTCGGTCACGCTCTTGCGCAATGCATGGCGGATCACCTGACCTTCGGTGAATTCTTCCAGATACAGCCCCGCCACAATCAGCCTCCTGCTTGTCTCGACACCCATTGATAGGGCGGGGACGGCATCCCTGCAAGGCTCCGGGAGGCGTGAACAAACATGGTGAACCGTTCGTAAACCTTTTGCATCTAGTTGTTTCGATAACGGGTTTTCGGCCGAGTGTGGGGTTTCATGATCATCGAGCGTTTCCTCAAGTGGATCGACACGGCGAAGGTTCCCGAACGGGCCGCCGCCGCCAACGCGCTGGCGCGCGCCTATCTCCACTCGGAACTGACCTTCGAAGACCGCTGCGCCGCGGAATCCGCGCTTACCTTGTTGCTGGATGACCCCTCACCGAAAGTAAGGGCGGCGATGGCCGAACCATTGTCGCTCTCCCTGCACGCTCCCGCACAGATAATCAGTGCGCTCGCCGCGGACATGCCGGAAGTCGCCGCCATGGTTCTCGTCCGATCGCCGGTGTTGACGGACGGCGACCTGATCGACCGCGTGGCCGGCGCAGATGCCAAGGTCCAGCAACTGGTCGCCATGCGGGCACGGATATCGATAGCGGTATGCGCGGCGCTGGCCGAAGTCGGCGAAGCGGAAGCCTGCATCGAGTTGCTGTCCAATGGCGGCGCCGAGATTGCGCAGATCAGCCTGCGACGCATTGCCGAGCGGCTCGGCGCGGAGCCCTCGGTTCGCAGGGCCCTTTTGTCGCATCCCATGCTTCCAGCGGAATCGAGGCATCATCTCCTCGTGAAGGTCGGCGAGGATTTCCGCCAATCCCCGCTGTTGAAAAGACTGATGGGCTCGGCCAGGGCCGACCGGGTGGTGCGCGACGCCTGCATCAAGTCGTCGATCAGCCTGATCGACGCGATTCGTCCGCAGGAATTCTCTGCTCTTGTCGAACATCTGCGGCTGCGCGGCGACATGACCGAGGGATTCATCGTGCGCACGGTGGCCCATGGCAAGATCGATTTCTTCGGCGCGATCCTTGAGGCGCTTTCGGGGCAGGGCGAAAAGCGCATTCGCGCGCTGTTGTCCGCCGGACGCGACAACGCCCTTCGCGCACTGTTCCGGGCCTGCGGCCTGTCGGAAGGCGCACATGCGGTCATTATCCGGGCGCTAAAAATCTGGCGGGAAGTCGCCAACGGCAAACGTGTGACCGGCGTTCAGGAGGTTACCTGGATGATGCTGCGCGAGATCGGCGGAGCGCCCGGCTCGCCAGTCCCTCCGAAGGCCGAGAACGACGACCTCGTCGCGCTCCTGAAATCGGTTCATCTCGATCAGTTGCGGCGCAATGCCCGCGGACACGCCCTCGCGATCGCCGCGGCCTGACCACCGCCGTTCGCCGGCGCTCAGACGTCGAGCATCTCCTCGCTGGCGAAAGCGGCATGTTCCTGGATAAAGCGGAAACGGGCTTCCGGCTTGGTGCCCATCAGCGCCTCGACGGTCGCCTTAGTTCCCTCAGGATCGTCGATCGTTTCCACCCGCAGCAGCATGCGCTTGGCGGGGTCCATTGTCGTTTCCTTGAGCTGGCTCGCCATCATTTCGCCCAGTCCCTTGAAACGGCCGATTTCCACCTTGCCCCGCCCGGTGAATTCGTTGGCCAGCAATTCATCCTTGTGGCGGTCGTCGCGCGCATACATCGTCTTGCCGCCCTGGGTGAGTCGATAGAGCGGAGGCACCGCCAGAAAGAGATGATTGCCGCGGATCAGCTCCGGCATTTCCTGGTAGAAGAAGGTTATGAGCAGCGAAGCGATATGGGCGCCGTCGACGTCGGCATCGGTCATGATGATGATCCGGTCGTAGCGAAGGTCTTCCTCGCGGTATTTCGACCGCGTTCCGCAACCAAGCGCCTGAATCAGGTCCTGGATCAACTGGCTCGCGCTCAGCTTGTCGCGCCCGGCACTTGCAACATTGAGGATCTTTCCGCGCAGCGGCAGCACCGCCTGGGTATTGCGGTTGCGCGCCTGCTTGGCAGAGCCGCCGGCCGAATCGCCTTCGACGATGAACAGTTCGGCGCCCGCCGCCGCATTCTGTGAGCAGTCGGCGAGCTTGCCCGGCAGCCGCAGCTTGCGCACCGCGCTCTTGCGGCTGATTTCCTTTTCCTGGCGGCGGCGCACGCGCTCTTCCGCGCGCTGCACCACCCAGTCGAGCAGGTTGGAAGCCTGTTGCGGGCTGGCGGTGAGCCAGTGGTCGAAGGCATCGCGCACGGCATTCTCTACGATACGCATGGCCTCGGCCGTCGCCAGCTTGTCCTTGGTCTGGCCGACGAATTCGGGTTCGCGGATGAAGACGGACAGCATGCCGGCCGCCGAGATCATCACGTCCTCATTGGTGATGATGGCCGCGCGCTTGTTGCCGACGAGTTCGGCATAGGCTTTCAGGCCGCGCGCAAGCGCCGAACGGAAACCGGCCTCATGCGTGCCGCCATCGGTAGTCGGGATGGTGTTGCAGTAGGAATTGACGAACCCGTCGCCGCCATACCATGTGACGGCCCATTCAACCGAGCCGTGACCGGCCTGTTTTTCGCTCTTGCCGGCGAAAATCTCGCGGGTGACCTGGTGCTCTTTGCCCAGGCTCGCCTGGAGATAGTCCTTCAGGCCGCCGGGGAAGTGGAAGACCGCCCTGGCCGGCGTCTCGTCCTTTTCCGACAGCAAGGACGGATCGCAGCTCCAGCGGATTTCGACACCACCGAACAGATAGGCCTTGGAGCGCGCCATGCGGCACAGCCGGTCGGGCTGAAAGCGGGCCGCCTTGCCGAAGATATCGGCGTCGGGATGGAAGCGCACGCGGGTACCGCGCCGGTTGTGCACTTCGCCCAGGTCTTCAAGCCCGCCTTGCGGAACGCCGCGCGAAAAGGTTTGACGATAGAGCCGGCGGCCGCGTGCCACTTCGACTTCCAGCACATCCGACAGGGCATTGACCACCGAGACGCCGACGCCGTGCAGGCCGCCGGAAGTCTCGTACACCTTTGAATCGAACTTGCCGCCGGCATGCAGCGTCGTCATGATCACTTCAAGCGCCGACTTGTCCTTGAACTTGGGGTGCGGATCGACCGGTATGCCGCGGCCGTTGTCGGTCACCGAAAGGAAACCCTCGGCGTCCAGCTCCACTTCGATGAAGGACGCATGACCGGCCACCGCCTCGTCCATGGAGTTGTCGATGACTTCGGCGAAGAGATGGTGAAGGGCCTTGTCGTCGGTGCCGCCGATATACATGCCCGGGCGCCTGCGCACCGGCTCAAGCCCTTCCAGAACCTCGATGTCGGCGGCCGAATAGTCACCGCCCGGTTCAACGGAACGCGGAGCGGGCCTCGGCTTTGCCGCCGGTTCGCGCGCCGCCGCGGCAGCAGCGGGCGCGGTGGGAGCCTTGGCCTGCCCGTTGTCGAGTGCGGCAAAGAGATCGTTTGAGTTGTCCATTCCGAGATTTCAGCTTTGCTGGGCGAATCAGCCCTTACGGTGACATTTTACGTCCATATAGGCGATATCGGCGCCCCCCGGTACCGCATCAAATCGGTTGCATGAAACGAATGCTGCAACCGGATGCGCGAATGGATTGCATTTTAGGTAAATCCTACAGCGCGATTGCGAATTATTTTAGGTTTTTCAATTACCTTGCCCGGAACAAGAAGAGCACCCGCATACAGGGAGCAGGGGATGAAGGGGCGTATCATACCGATGATCGGGCTTGCCGCGGTGTTCGGCGCGCTGTCGATTTTCGTTGCCAGCATGTGGCTAGAGAGCGCCGCGGAAAAGCGCCTGCAGGACATCAAGCCGTTTGCCCAGGCTCGCCCGGCGACGCCGGAAATCCAGTTCAAGACCATCGTTGTCGCCGCGCGCGCGCTGGAATTCGGCACCAGGCTCGACGAGACGGCGGTGCGGGAAATTCCCTGGCCGCAGGATTCTGTTCCTGACGGCGCCTTCCTGTCGGTCGCGGATCTGAAAAACGCCGGCAACCGGGTGGTCCTTGCATCGATCGAAAAGAACGAGCCGGTTCTCCTTGGCAAGCTTTCAGGCACTGACGGCAAGGCCGCGCTGTCTAATCTGCTCAGGCCCGGCATGCGGGCCGTGACGCTTGGTGTGGACGAGATCACCGGGGTCGGCGGCTTTGTCACCGTCGGCGATCATGTCGACATCGTGCTTACGCGTAAGGCGGAGACGTCGGAAGGCAAAATTGAAGACAGCGGCAACGCGGGCTCTATCGCAAGCGTCGGACAGGTGACCGAATCCGTATTGGAAGGCGTGCGTGTGCTTTCGGTCGACGACGACATGGCGGAGCAGAAGTCGTCGCGTACCAGGGCCACGCCATCCGTCACGGTCGAGGTTTCCGCACAGGGCGCGCAGAAGATCGCGCTTGCGCAGTCGATCGGCACGCTGTCGCTGTCGCTGCGCCCGGCAGACGATTTCGGTAGCGGTGGCGCGCCGGTTGAGAATATCACCCGCGCGGATGCGCCCGACGAAGTCAGGATCGATACGGAAACGCTGAAGACGGTCGTCGTGCATCGCGGAATGGACCCGGAAAGCTACCAGGTGCCGTCATCGGTGCCGGTATCAACGGCGCAAGAATAGTCAAGGGGACATACCGGATATCCGGCGAAGGGGCTGATCATGCAGGGGCAGGGGTTTTCAAGCGAACGCGCGCACGGCGCAACGGAATCGAGGTGTCGGGATGCCGGGGCAAAAGCCCTCAAAGCCGCTTTCGCAGCACTGGCGGGCCTTGCGATCCTTGCCGCTTTGGTGCCCGCGGCAACGAGTCCGGCGATGGCCGCCGGAAACGTGATCCGGATATCGTCAGGCAGTTCCTCGCAGATCAGCATCGCAAAAGGCAAGCCCCAGACGATCCGCACCAATTCGCCCTTCTACGAGATTGTCGTCGGAGACCCGGATATCGCCAATGTCAGCCCGCTGACCGACAATTCCTTCTACATCCTCGGCAACCAGCTCGGAACCACGGGTATTGCGCTGTTCGACAGCAACCGCAACCTCGTCGGTTCGATCGACATAGAAGTTACCCTCGACACCGATGGCGTGGCAAAGACGATCCGCCAGGCGGTGCCGGACTCCAGGATCAAGGTGACGTCGGCCAATGGCCGCCTGATCCTGTCGGGCGAGGCCAAGGACGCCGTGCAGGCGGAAAAGGCAAGGAACATCGCCAAGCGGTTCTCCGGCGACGAGGAGATCATCAACTCGGTCAACATCTCGTCGTCGCAGCAGGTCCAGCTCAATGTGCGCGTAGTCGAGATCAACCGCAACGCGGGCCACGAACTCGGATCGAAGATCGGCGTGTCGTACATGGGCGCCGGCGGCAAGATCTCGGTCAATGCGGGCAGCGCGACCACGACGAAGACATCGCTGCTCGACGTCGTCGGCAACTATGCGACCGGCGGATTCAGCGTCGATGTGGCGATCAAGGCACTCGAGGATCGCGGGTTGGCGCGAAGGCTGGCCGAGCCGAACCTGATTGCGCGCTCCGGTCAGACGGCAAGTTTCCTGGCCGGCGGCGAATATCCGATCCCCACCGCCGCCGACAACAATTCCATCACCGTGGAGTACAAGAAATACGGTGTCAGCCTGGAGTTCACGCCGACCGTACTCGAAGACGGGTTGATCAGCCTGGACATCGCGCCGGAGGTTTCCTCGGTCGACAATTCCACGACCTACCGCATCGGCGATATCTCGCTTCCCGCCTTCACGGTGCGCCGGGCCCAGACGTCGATCGACCTGAAAAGCGGCCAGAGCTTCATGATGGCCGGGCTTCTCCAGAGCGAAAACGTCGGCAGCACAGACCGTGTGCCGGGAATCGGCAAGTTGCCGGTGCTGGGTCCGCTGTTCTCGTCGAAGGCATATCAGCGCAAGGAAACCGAACTGGTGATCATCGTCACGCCATACCTGGTCAAGCCGATCGACCCTTCGAAAAAAACAGTAACGCCGCTCGACGGTGCGCCGCCCCATTCGGTTGCCGACTATTTTCTCGGCAATGTCGATGAAATGAAGGTGTCGAACCTCAATATGGCCAAACCCGGCGCAGACCGGCCGCCGCTGACCCGGCTGGGCCATTTCCTCGATCTCCCAGGCAATCAGTGAGGTGACGTGATGAGCAAGTTCTCCCTGATGCTGGCCGCCGTCTCGCTGGCCGCGCTTTCCGGCTGCACCACCGACGACCACCAGCGCAATCAAGGCGTTTCCGGATATGCAGGAAATGCGGTTGCCGCCAATACGGTTCTGCAAATGGTCGATCCGTGGCCGGCTGGCGTCGAGGATACCGATATCGAAACGGCCGCCGACAGGCTCAGCGAAGACGCTGCGCCAAAACAGAAGAAGATCGCGGCGCCGGCAACGACAGACTGATAGGGCCGAACGAGGGTCTGGCGGGGTGTGATGCACCCTGCCGAGGACGGAAAGCAGGGACATGAGCGACGGAAAAAACAGACGCGTGGTGCTTGTTTCGAAAGACAGGGACTTCCTGCGCGACACGCGCGCCGCATTCGCATCCTCCGAAATCATTACGCTGGTTTCGATCGAGCAGAACATGGTCGACCTGCGCAACGAGATCCACGATCTGGAAGGGGCAGCGGTCATCATCGACATGGATGCTTCGCGCCTCGATGAGATCGAAGCGTTGCAACGAATCATGCGCCGCCTCGGCGATACGGTTCCCGTTGTCGTCGTCACGCAGGAATTCAGCGCCTCGGCGGTGCGGATTCTTGTCCAGCTTCGCGTAGCCGATTTCCTGGTCAAGCCGGTAACAACGGCAGACCTGGTTCGCTCGTGCATCCGGGCCCTGCAGGGACCGGGACGCGAGGAAAACGCCGAAGCGCGGATATCGACCTTCATGCCGGCTGCCGGCGGCGTCGGCACTACGACACTGGTGCTCGAAACCGCCTACCAGCTTCACAATTCCACGCTGCGTGGCACGTCGACATGCGTGGTCGATCTCAATTTCCAGCAGGGCAGTTGCGCGGAATATCTCGATCTCGAACCGCGATTCGACATCTCGGAGATCGAGAACCAGCCGGAGCGTCTCGACCGCCACCTCCTCGACGTGATGCTGTCCAAGCATGAGAGCGGCCTGTGCGTCCTCGCCGCGCCGAACGCACCGACCGAGATGCGCTCCTTCAATACCGATGTTGTCGTGCGCATGCTGGACCTGGTGGCGGCCTATTTCGACAATGTCGTCATCGACCTGCCAAGGACCTGGTTCCCGTGGACCGAGACTGTTCTTCTCGGTTCCAACAACCTCTACGTGGTAGCGGAGATGACGGTGCCATGCCTGCGCCACACGCAGCGCCTCGTGCGCGCAATCCAGGAGACGACAGGCAAGTCGATCAAGCCGAAGGTCATCGTGAACCGGTTCGAGCAACGGATGTTCGAAGCCGGCATCAAACAGGCCGATGTCGAGGAAATTCTCGGTGACCACTTCATCGGCGGTATCTCCAACAACTATCGCCTCGTTCGAAACGCGGTGGATCGTGGCGTGCCGCTGCATGAGATCGATCCCGATGCGAATGTCATCGCCGACCTGAGGAAAATCATCCTGCCGGAAGAAGCCGAGGCGGCGGCCACGAAGCAGCGCGGCTTGCTGGGTGTCGGGCGAAAATGGCTGCGCAAGGCTGGCTGACATGAAGGGCTTGTCTGAATGGACGGGAAGGCCGGTGGTATGAAGAGTCGATTTTCCGCGTTGAGAACGCGCCCGGGCGAAGCCGGAAATGCCGTACCGCTAGCCTTGGCGGATTCGGCGGGTTCCTCCATTCCGGTAACCGTGAAATCCGCGCATCAGGTGGAGAAGCCGGACACGGGCGAGCAAAAACATCGCGCAAGCGATCGCGTGGTCGACGCGCGCGTCCGGCTGCACCGGATGCTGATCGAGGAAATAAACCTTGTCGCGCTCGAGCGCCTGCCGCGCGAGGATATGCGCCGCGAGGTTCACGGATATGTATCGGAGAAGGCCAAGGCGGAGCGCCTGGCCGTCAATGTCACCGAACTCGACTCGCTGGTGGACGATATCGTCGACGAGATGGTGGGATTGGGGCCGCTCGAGCCATTGCTCAAGGATCCCGCGATCAGCGATATCCTGATCAACGGTCACGAGAACTGCTTCGTGGAAAAGGGCGGCAAACTGCGCCAGGTCCACATCCCGTTCAAGGACGAGGCGCATCTGCTGCGCATCATCAACAAGATCGTCGCGGCAGTTGGCCGCCGGGTCGATGAATCCGCGCCCATGGTCGATGCCCGCATGCTCGACGGATCGCGTTTCAACGCGGCGATCCGCCCGGTCGGTGTCGACGGGCCGCTGATCTCGATCCGCAAGTTTTCCAAGAACAAGCTGAGCCTGCAGAAGCTGGTGGAATTTGGTGCCATCACCCAGCCGATGGCCGAGGTCATGGCTGCCGCCGTTCATGCACGCAAGACAACGATAATTTCCGGCGGTACCGGAACCGGCAAGACGACCATGCTGAACGCACTGTCAGCCTTCATTCCCGAAGACGAACGCCTGATCACGATCGAGGACGCCGCGGAACTGCAACTGCAGCAACCGCATGTCGCGCGCATGGAAACACGGCCCGCCAATGTCGAGGGACACGGCGAAATCCGCCAGCGCGACCTTGTCAAGAACGCACTGCGCATGCGTCCGGACCGGGTTATCCTCGGCGAGTGCCGTGGCGAGGAGGCCTTCGACATGCTCCAGGCCATGAATACCGGCCACGAGGGCTCGATGGCGACCATCCACGCCAACACGCCGCGCGATGCGATCAGCCGCCTGGAGCAGATGCTCGGCATGACGGGCATGCCGATGACCGTCCAGTCGATCCGCAGCCAGATATCGAGCGCCATCGACCTGATCGTGCAACTGACGCGGCTTTCGGACGGCAAGCGCAAGGTGACAGCGATCTCCGAGGTTACCGGCATGGAAGGCGATGTCATCCAGATGCAGGATATCTTCCGTTTCGTGCGTACCGGCACGGGTCAGAAAGGCGAAATCCTCGGCTACTTCGAAGCGACCGGCATCCGACCGCGTTTTCTGGAAGACATGAAGGCGATGGGTATCGAATTCCCGTCGAAATATTTCGAGCCCGGCATGCCGCAGGAACTGGAAAGATGATAGCCGAGATCAGCCCGGTTCACGTTATCTATGCCGCAGCCGCGATTTCGGGCATCCTCATTGCCGAAGCCGCCTATTTGTTGTTTGCCGGCCGGCACGACCGCCGCAGCACGATCAACCGGCGGCTCCGGCTTCAGGAGAGAAAGCTGTCCCAGAAGGAGGTTTTGATCCAGTTGCGCAAGGAGCGCGGATCGTCTTCGGCAAACCGCCTGCTGGTATCGCTTGTGGCACTTCGCCGGCTGAAGACTCAATCGGGTCTGATCATGCCCCTGGGACGGCTCTACATGATTTGCGCCGCCATTTCCGCCGTGGTCGCGGGGGCCGCCTTCAAGTTCGCCATGCCGCTGGCCGGGGCCTTGTTCCTGGGTACCGCAGTCGCGCCGGTGCTGCCGCTGCTGGTTCTGCGCACCATGCGCAAGCGCAGGCATAAGCTGTTTGGAGTGCAACTGCCCGAAGCGCTGGAACTGATCACGCGGAGCCTCAAGGCCGGCCATCCGGTCCCCGTCGCGGTCAGCCTTGTCGCGCGCGAGATGCCCGATCCGATCGGCACCGAATTCGGCATGGTCTCCGATGAGGTCACTTATGGTTCCGATCTGGTGACCGCGCTCGCGTCCATGTACGAACGGGTCGGCCAGGATGATCTGCCCCTGTTCGTCACGGCGGTCTCGATCCAGAGCTCGACCGGCGGCAACCTGCGCGAGATCCTCGACGGGCTGTCGACGACGATCCGCGAGCGGGGAAAACTGAGGCGCAAGATCAGGGCGATTTCCACTGAAGGCCGCATGTCGGCCTACATCCTGACCGCGGTCCCCGTGCTGCTGCTCGCCGCCATCCTGGCGACTAATCGTGGCTACTACGAAGCCGTGATCGACAAGACCCTGACCTGGTACCTGCTGGGCTTCACCCTGTTCTGGCTGGTGCTTGGCAATCTCTCCATGTCCAAGATGTCCAACTTCAAGTTCTGAACGATGAGCGGACTCCTCGACATATTGCCTTTCGATCTGCCAGGCGGGTCCGCGATGATCGCCGTCATCCTGCTTCTGGCCGGCGGCGTGGCCATGGCGTGGCCGTTACTGTCGGCGGGCACAGGGCGCGGCGACATGAAGCGCCGCCTGCATGTCGATGCGGAGGAAACCGGGGAAACCGTTGCTGATGCCGCTGCCGAAACGCGCAGGCGAAGCAGCGAGGCCGTCCGCGACAAGGCACTGAAAAAGGCGCAGGAATTCTACGCAAAGAGCGATCCGGAGAACGTCGCCAAGATCCGCATGAAGCTGATCCAGGCCGGCTACATGGATCCCGGCTCCGTTGCCTGGTTTTTCCTCGCCCGTTTTGCCGCACTGATCGCCTGCATGGTATTGGCCGTGCTTTACCGCGTCGCCGTGGGCGCCGACATGGATCTCCGCGGATGGATGATTGCGGCCGGAGCCGGCCTGTCCGGCTACTTCCTGCCCGGTCTCGTCCTTTCGCGCCAGATCAGCGCCAAGATGCGCGAATACCGAAACGGCTTCCCCGACTTCATGGATCTCATGGTGGTCTGTTCGGATGCCGGCATGAGCATGGAGGCCGGGATCGAGCGCGTCGGCCGCGAGATTGCCAAGACCTACCCGTCGCTCAGCGAAAACCTGCAACTGGTTTCCATCGAACTGCGCGCCGGCCGTTCGATGAACGATGCGCTTAAGGCGCTCGCCGATCGCCTTGGTCTCGACGAGGTGCGCGCCTTTGCGACGCTGCTTCAGCAGTCCAAGGAGCTCGGCACGTCGCTGTCAAACGCGCTGAGAGTGTTTTCCGATGAAATGCGCCACAAGCGCATGTCGCTGGCCGAAGAAAAAGCTCACGCGCTGCCTGCCAAGATGTCGGTGCCCGTCACGATGTGCATTCTGCCGGTCGTTCTGCTGATCGCGATCATCCCGGTCATCGTGCAAATTTCCGAGATGAAGTAGTGACCGGTTAACAAGCTGTTATGTCCCCGGTAAAATTTGACCGTGGCCTTCCACCCCGAATTAAACCTTCCGCGGTAATCTCGCGCATGAACAGGGATCCGCAAACGGACGGGCAGGCAGGGCAATGGGCAATACGCATTTTGCGGCGATTTTAGCCGTCGCTGGTGGATTGGCGGTCTCGGGGTGCGCTTCGGATTCGTTCGGCAAGATCGACACGACGGAAACAACCTCGGTCACCGCTGTTGGCGCGGACATTTCCGAAGCCGACTTGAAACAGGGCAAGCAGCATTTCATCGAAGCCAACTACGGCCTTGCAGAAAAACACTTCCGAAAGGCGGTTGAACTGCGCGCCGACAGCGCGGAAGCCTGGATGGGGCTTGCGGCATCCTACGACCAGCTCGGCCGGTTTGACTTCGCCGACCGCGCCTACGCGCAACTTCTCAAGGTCGCGGGCCGCCAGCCCCGGATCGTCAACAACATGGGTTATTCGCAACTGCTGCGGGGCAACAAGGCCAAGGCGCGCAAACTGCTGGCAGAGGCTGAGCGCGCCTTGCCCGGCGACCCGATCGTGGAAGCCAACCTGACTCTGTTGAAAAAGACCTGACGCCGCGATGCCGGCGGATATGGCAAGCGGGCGGAAACGCCCGCTTTTTCAATGATGTGGGTCGACGGCAGAATGCCCGTTTGCACTCATATCCTCGCCCTGTACCGCTCGAGTTCGGATTCCAGCCGCGAAATCACCTGAGCGGTCTCCTCGCGCAGGCGTTTCATCTTTTCCAGATGTCCGGTCACGACATTGACCAGTTCGACGCCCGTATTTTCCTCCGGTGCCGAACCGACTCCGTAGAGCAGCCAGGAAAGGCTGACATTGAGCACGCCGGCAAGCATGGTCAGCTTGTTGGCGCGTGGTTCGGAACGGTCACTTTCCCAGGCATTCAACGTCGACGTCTTGACGCCGATGCGCCGGGCGAGTTGGGCAGGCGTCATGCCTGTTGCATCGCGCGCACGAGAAAGGCGCCCGCCGATAGTGTCCATGTCGGGCGTGTCGAAATAGATGTCGGACGACGTGGTTGCGCCACCGGAGAGGTCGGGATCGGTCATGTGTCTATCCTGTGTCTATCGCGTTAAGTCGGGAACCCGTCCCGATTTTCGCACAATGGCACCGGGAAACGTTCCCAAATGCGACGATCAGGTTTTCAGCCGCGCCGCGTGCCACTCCAGATGATCGGCCATGAAGGTCGATATGAAGAAGTAGGAATGGTCGTACCCCTCCTGCATGCGCAGGGTCAAGGATTGGCCGGCCTTTTTTGCTGCCGCCGCAAACAGCCACGGCCTGAGTCCGGTCTCCAGAAAGCCGTCCGCCGTACCCTGGTCGACGAGAAAACCGCCCGGAAACCGGGCGCCGTCGTCCACCAGCGCGCAGGCATCCCATGCACGCCAGGCGGCTCTGTCGTGCCCTATATATTTTTCGAACGCGCCGACTGACCAATCCGCCGTCGAAGGTTGGACGATCGGCGCGAAGGCCGAACAGCTCGTGAAACGATCGGGATTCTTCAACGCGATCGTCATTGCGCCGTGTCCGCCCATCGAATGACCGCAAATGGCCTGGCGGGTCATGTCGGCGGGAAAACGGTCGGCGATCAGTGCCGGCAGTTCTTCGGTGACGTAGGAATACATCCGGTAATGGTCGGCGAACGGCGCCTCGGTCGCATCGAGATAGAAACCGGCGCCGCAACCGAACTGCCAGTTGTCCGGTTCGTCGGGTACCTGCGCGCCGCGCGGACTGGTGTCGGGGCACACGACGACGAGGCCCAGTTCCGCGGCCTTCGCGCGGTACTCGCCCTTGTCCATGACATTTGCATGGGTGCAGGTCAGGCCAGACAGGTACCAGACGACGGGGCAGGGCGTTTCGGCCGCCTGCGGCGGAACAAATACGGCGAAGGTCATGTCGCAATCGCAGGCCGACGAGGCGTGGCTGTAAACGCCCTGGATGCCGCCGTGGGATTTGGAGGTGGAAACGGTTTTCATGCCTTGCTCTTGTCGCTTTCCTGCCGGATTGCCCGTCTGACGGTCTGGTCCAGCGCCTGCAGAAATGCCGACCGGTCCCGCGCCGAGAAGCCGGGATTGTAGCCCTTGATCTCGCCTGCCTCGCGCAGGTCCTGGTTCAGGTTGCGCATGGCCAGCGCCATGCCGACGGTCTGGGGTGTGAACGGTCGACCGGTCGGTCCGAGCACGTGGATGCCCTTCTCCACCAGCCTTGCGGCCAGAGGCACATCGGCGGTGATCGCGATGTCATTTTCCCGCGCGTTCTCCACGATCCAGTCGTCGGCCGCGTCGAATGCGCCGGAAACGACGACATTGCGGATCATCGGATCACGCGAGGGCCTGAGGCCGGAATTGGCGACGAAGGTCACCACCAGGCCATGGCGTTCGGCGACCTTGACGGTCTCGGTCTTGACCGGGCAGGCGTCGGCATCGACATAGACGGCCGGATTTCGGGTTTCCTCCGCCACGGTCTCGGGCAGCTCCATGTCTTGTTTCATCGCCAGTGTTGCCGGAAGCGCGGCCTTCGGGCCGAAACGGACCGAGGCCGGCCGCGCAAACCGTGATTGACGCTATCGCGGATACCAGTCCTCTGGCGCGGCGGTCTGCGACCCGCCATAGGTCCACGCGCCTTCCCAATGCCCGTCATCCTGCTCGAAATACATTGCCATGCCGAAGGTGGTCTCGGAAACATAGCCGACCGAGATTGCCGTGTCGTCAGGGCTTGCAGCGCCCAACACGAACCGGTTGCCCACAAACTTGGCGCCGAGCCCGGTTCCGATGAATTCGCTGCCCCCTATGTTCCAGACGACCGCGTAAGTCTCACCGGTGCGGGCAACCGAGACGGTGCCGCGATATTGCTTGCCTGTGTCGGGATTGGTGCCGACGACATCGAAAGTGCCGGTCGGATCAGCATAGGCGGCGCTGCCGGACAGAACGGAGAACGCAAGAAATGCACTTGCCATGATGCGCATGGGAGAACCCTCAAAAAATCGCAGGCCCGGCCCTCCGAACCCGCATCAAACAATCAAAACACTACCACCGAGCGGATGCTTTCGCCCGCGTGCATCAGGTCGAATCCCTTGTTTATTTCGTCGAGCGCCAGCGTGTGTGTGATCATCGGATCGATCTGGATCTTGCCGTCCATGTACCAGTCGACGATCTTCGGCACGTCGGTGCGCCCCCGCGCGCCGCCGAACGCCGTGCCCTTCC
Source organism: Notoacmeibacter sp. (assembly GCA_019912385.1). GTDB lineage: Bacteria > Pseudomonadota > Alphaproteobacteria > Rhizobiales > Rhizobiaceae > JAIOIW01. Next base: position 55,765 of record JAIOIW010000127.1, read on the forward strand.
AGACGCGGCCGGTGACGAGCTGGAAGGGACGCGTCGAGATTTCCTGCCCCGCGCCCGCCACGCCGATGATGATGCTTTCGCCCCAGCCGCGATGGCAGCATTCGAGCGCCTGGCGCATCGTGTTCACATTGCCGATGCATTCGAAACTGTAGTCGGCGCCGCCGTCCGTGAGCTCGACGAGATGGCCGACGACATCGCCCTTGATCTCCTTCGGGTTCACGAAATGCGTCATGCCGAACCGCTCGGCCAGCTCCCGACGCGCCGGGTTCACGTCTACCCCGACGATCTGGTCCGCGCCCGCGATGCGGCAGCCCTGGACGACGTTGAGGCCGATGCCGCCGAGGCCGAAGACGACGCAGCGCGCGCCTACGGGAACCTTGGCGGTGTTGAGCACCGCGCCGAGGCCCGTCGTCACGCCGCAGCCGATGTAGCAGACCTTGTCGAAGGGCGCGTCCGGGCGGATCTTCGCCACCGAGATCTCCGGCATCACCGAATAGTTGGCGAAGGTCGACGTGCCCATGTAATGGAACAGCTTCTTGCCGCCGATGCTGAAGCGGCTGGTGCCGTCGGGCATCAGGCCCTGCCCCTGGGTGGAGCGGATCGCCTGGCAGAGGTTGGTCTTCTGCGACAGGCAGTACTCGCACTGGCGGCACTCCGGCGTGTACAGCGGAATGACGTGGTCGCCCGGCTTGACGCTGGTGACCCCGGCGCCGACCTCGACGACGACGCCG
>JAIOIW010000128.1 GCA_019912385.1 Notoacmeibacter sp.
GTTTAGGGGCATGAGAATGGATATGGCAGAAAACGATCCGCAAAGGGCGGATACACTCATCGATTTGACCGCGGATGTTGTCGCTGCTTATGTCAGCAACAATGTCGTACCAGCAGGGGAGCTTCCCGGACTGATCGCGGAAATACATGCGGCACTTGGTCGCGTGGCCGGTGGTGTGCAGGTGGCGTCGACAGAAAAGCCGAAGCCGGCAGTCAACCCGAAAAAGTCAGTCTTCGACGACTACATCATCTGCCTTGAAGACGGGAAGAAGTTCAAGTCGCTGAAGCGGCACCTGATGACGCACTATGGCCTGACGCCGGAGCAGTACCGCGAAAAGTGGGGCCTGGATGCGAATTACCCGATGGTTGCGCCGAGCTACGCCTCCGCGCGCTCGCGTCTTGCCAAGGAAATGGGCCTTGGGCGGAAGCGCAAGGGAAAGTAACCTCCCGCGTGTAACTCCGCGTATTGCTTGACGGCGCCCTCGTGGCGCCGTTTTTTATCGCTCAGCCGCCGGTTGGCCTTGTCAGCGGCTAAGCGCCATTATGGCGCAAACGCATATGGACGTGGCTAGAAACTCCGGGGTGTGGATCGGCGCCACGGATTGACCCCGGCGGTAGATACAGTTTCAGTAACTTGCGACGTCGATCGGCGTCCGGACCCCTCGCCGGTTCACAATCCTAGATCTCACATCCTGAATTCTACCTTGGATCTGCGTGACTTTGCGCCACGATACCGCGAAATCGTACTCAAGGCGGCGGGCTGCGCTCGCGCGCCATTATAGGCCACATGGATCGTCGGGCGGTCGCGCGCCAGCGCAAACGATCGCGCATTGGGGAACGTCCGACTATCGCCCGAGCCTTGTGGCTGACGAACGATGATCGGGGCTTGGCTTCAGGAACCTGATGCGGCGGCAGCTTCGCGTTTGATCCGTGCGATCATGGAGCGCAGGCCATTTGCGCGCTGCGGGGTCAGATGCTCGTCGAGACCGAATTCGCGAAGGATGGATTCGGCGTCCGTTGTCTCGACCTCGCTTGCCCGTTTTCCCGAAAACAGCGCCAGAATTATCGCCACCAGGCCGCGCACGATATGGGCATCGGAATCACCCTGAAAGCGCATGACGGGATCGGGGCCATCTTCGCGTTCCGTCACGATCCAGACCTGGCTGACACAGCCCTGAACCTTGTTGGCATCGGTGCGCGCGTCCTCGGGAAAGGACGGCAGGTCGCGCCCCAGATCGATAAGATAGCGATAGCGATCTTCCCAATCGTCCAGAAACGCGAAGTCCTCGCGAATGGAGCTTATGGTTGGCAGGGCGGATACATCGTTCATGCTGTGCATATAGACAGCGAAAACCCGCCCGTCACGCTTAATAGTGGGAAAATTTGTTATCGTGCGTATGGGGGACGTCGTTTGCGTGTCGAAAAGCCGGCCTGGCGCCTGCCTATTTGCTGACCGAGCCGGTCGTGGTGGGGTCCTCGGCATCGCCAAAGCGATCGTCCAGCGCCTCGTAGGCAATTCGCACCCCTTCCCTGGCGCGCTGGCCAAGCGTGGCCATCAGTTTCCTGCTTTCCGCGCATAGTTCGGGCTCGCGCTCGCATATGCCCGCAATGTCGGAAACCGCCAGGCGGACCGCGCTCACCGCTTCCATGGGCGATGCAAGATCGATATTTGCGGTATCGTTGTGCTGGCCGAACGGAATGACGAGCAGGACAAGCGCAGCCCAGAAGGAAAGTCTGATGAGGCCGAACATTTTTGTCCTTTCCGGCGGCTGCTGCGCCGTCTCCCTGTCCAAGATCACGGTGAATTGTCGCAAGGATTTTTATAGGCCGGTTTGAGAAGCGGCACCGGATTTGAATCGAATGCTCCTAAATTGCGGACTTTTAGGTTTTGAATTGCAATTGAACCAATAGCCGCCTGGGCAATAAATGTTTTTGAAGCCATATAAGAGGCTGAAAAATATAGAAAATATACTCCGGCGTGGATATCTTGCCCGCATTCAGCGACGCCTTGGGGATACCGGAGCGCCCTTACCCTTCATTTACCATGACGGAAATTGCCCGTCAGAACACGCCATTCGCCAGCGCAATCGCCCGGCCGGCGGCTCCGCTTTATCCATTCCTTAAAGGCTGGATGTGCAATTTGGCGACGAAGTAGAGTCGCCGGCAAGGCTTCCAGATACGGGTAATGCGTTGATATCGAACACCTGCGATATTCCGGGATGGATGGCAGGACTGTCCAGGGCCTTTGACCGACTTGTTCGCAAGTCGGTGACGGGGGCATCGGAGCGCGCGCGTCAGGCCCGGCTTCTGGGTGTCATCGCCGCTGCGCCGTTCTTCGCGACGGCGACGATGGTACCGCTGGTGCATGCGGCGCTCGCGCCCGCTATCCTCTTTGCAACGATCTCGATCATGTTCGCGGTCGCATTCGCTCTCGCCGCCGGCGTCGCGCTTACCGGCCGGCCGGGCGTGTTTTTGTCCGCGGGCCTGTTTGCGCTGTCAGGTGCAATCATGGTCGCTGTCGCCGCATCGGGCGGCCCGGCGGGCCCGCTGGCCGTGCTGGTCGCCGTGCCGGCTTTCGAGGCGTGGTGGATCGCACGCTCCCGCGGCGCGCTGCGATGGGGCCTGCTTCTCACGGCCGCAATGCTGGTGGCCCAGCCTGTCCTTTCATCATTTTCGCTCATCGGATCAATCGGGCCTTCGAGCTGGCTCGCGTTGGTGCCCATCACGTGGATGGCGACGGTCGGCGCCAGGGTCTGGATGCAGTTCCAGGACCGCGCTGAGACCTCCGGCGAATTGCCGGACGGTCAAATCCAGTCATGCCTGGAAGCCGTGGTCCTGCAATTCGCGCCTGACGGGGAAGTACTTGAAGCGTCGCCGAAGGCGTCCGGATTGCTTGATCTCGATCCCGGCTTGCTGATTGGTGCTGGCTTCTTCGACCGCATTCACGTCGCCGATCGCGTCGGGTTCCTCAATGCAATCGCCAACATGCGCGATGGCGCCGAGCGCGACGAAGTGGAAATCCGCCTTCGATTGCCCGCCGAGCGCGGATCGGGCGGTTTCCACGGCCACGAGCCCTTCGTGTTACAATTTGGAAATGGCGGAGAAGGACGGATCGTCGGCTTCCTCGCCCGCAATGACAAGGTCGCCCGGTTGCGCGACGAACTGGATCGCTACGAGGAAGAGGCCGAGAAAGCCGACCTGGCGAAAAACAGTTTTCTGGCTTCCGTCAGCCATGAACTGCGCACACCGCTCAATGCGATCATTGGTTTCGCTGACATCCTCAGCAACGAGATGTTCGGTGGCTTCCAGGACGTGCGGCAGAAAGAATATGTCGACCTGATCGCGCAATCGGGCCAGCACCTGCTGTCGGTCGTCAACGCGATCCTGGACGTGTCGAAAATCGAATCCGGCACCTATGCGATCCACCAGGAGCCATTCGACCTGAATGAAGCGGTCGCGATGCCCGTATCCATCGCCGAGCCGCAGGCACGGGCAAAGTCGATTGCGATCGAGAAACGGATCGACGGCGACCTTGCGGACGTGGTTGCCGATCGCCGCGCCATTCAGCAGATCCTGATCAATCTCCTTTCGAATGCGGTCAAGTTCACGCCGAATGGCGGTAAAGTGACTGTGGGCGCGCGCAGCAGTGGCGGGCGCGTCACGCTCTGGGTCAATGATTCTGGTATCGGCATGGCCGAAGAAGACCTCAAGCGCATCGGCCGGCCATTCGTGCAGATCCAGAACGATTTCACCCGCCAGTATGAAGGCACGGGGCTCGGGCTCTCCCTCGTCAAGGGCCTCGTCGCGCTGCATGGCGGCACGATGGCGATCGACAGCGCGCCAGGAGAGGGCACCTGCGTGACGATCACCTTCCCGCGCAGCACCGACGATCCCGTCAAATTCGATCCAAGACAGACGGACGGAAGCAATCATGGCACGTTCCGCAAGAGCGCCTGAAATGGCGAACGGATTTCATGACAGCCTTCGCGCAGCGGCAGCCGGGGCAGGGATGCTGATTGTCCGCAACCCGGTCATAGTCGGCGGGGCGACAGCATTTCTGGTGACGTTGTTTTTCGTTTCCGCCAACGCGATGTGGTACCAGCCACATGCGCACAAGGGAGCGTTCTTTTCCACCCGGGGCTTCGGCGGGTACCAACCGCCGCAGATCGAGCGGCGCACAATCCCGCAAGGAGAAACTCGCATCCGCATCGAGCGTGTCGACGACAACGTGCAGCATATCGCGCCACCGCAAGGCGATCCCGTTGTTGCCAGGGTCCAGAGCATTCTTGCCGGCCTCAAGCTCTATTCGGGTCCCGTTGACGGACTGACCGGCCCGATGACGCAATCGGCGGTCGCGAGCTATCAGCGTATCGTGGGGCTGGAAGTCGACGGCGAAATCACCGAGGCGCTGCTCGATCAGCTCGACGGGCGTCGCGCCGGTGGTGGTGCCGTTCCGGTGCCCAGACCCGCCCCGCGTTTTCGCGACATGGCCGAGAACAAGCCATCGGCCGATACCGGCGTCAACGGGTCGGAGACAACCGCATCGATTCCTGTTGTCTCCGAAGAACTGAAGCGTGTACAAGCCGGATTGCGTGCTTTCGGCAATGAACAGATCGAAATCGACGGGCTGATGGGAACGAAGACCAGCAGCGCAATTCGCGAATTCCAATCCTTGTTCGGACTGCCCGAGACGGGTGAGGCTGACTCCCGGCTTGTCGCCAAGATGCGGGAGATCGGGCTGATCGACTGAGTGGGAAAGGGGTCGTCCCCATGCGCGTGACAAGCGAATTCTGGGTCACGGCGTTGATGCGGCGTGTCCTCTCGTCAGGCGGTTTTGCCGCTCTGGAGCGCCGCGGCGCGCGCGATGCGGGAGCGGTGTTTCTTCGCATTCGCAACCGTGGTGGGGCGGAAACGCTGCTCGCGCCCGCACCGCAGGTCGCCTATGGCGAAGAACGGCCGGGCGATCGCCTGTTTTCGATCGTTCTCGAAGACACTGACAGCGAAGATGTAGGTCACCGTCTGGAAAGGGAGATACGGTTCGACTCCGATGTCTGGATTGTCGAACTGGAGCCGGGAAACATTCCGGTCGACAAGCTGCTTTCGATCACGACGCCCTGAGCATCGATTCAATTCCATCCTGCCGCGCGGCCTCGTCCGCGTCATTGGCGTGGCTGCTCCCGGCGTTCTCCACCGCAGCCTGGGCCACCCAATCCTCGATTCGGTCAAGCGCCGCATCGACGCCGATGAGATCGTAGCGCTCCACGAACAGGCGGATTGCCGCGGTGGAAGCGAATTGCTCCGGATAGACCGCGGCGACCACCAGAAATGCCGATTCCGTGCGTATGCCCAATCCGCGTAGCGCCGTGAGCAGGCCGCTATATCCGGGAGAACCGATGATCCGGCCTGCCGCGGCATAGTCTATGCCCAGTGCGTCGGCGAGAGCCGTCTGGAAAAGCGCAGGCACCCCGGAAAGCGCCGTGGAGCGAAGCCTGGCGAGCAGGACGCCGCGCGGCGCGGTTACCGCGGGCCGCTTGATCGTCTCCCGGTCAGCATCCCCGGCGACGGCTGCACGCAGTCTTTCGCGCACCGCCTCGGCTGCTGCGCCCGGTCGCGGAACGCCGGTATCGACAGCCTCGTGATCGATGGCGAGTTCGCGCTCGCTCGCGCGATGCGACCGATCCACGATCAGTTCCAGCAATGCCTTGATCGCCGGATCGATGTCCTGGCGCCGCGAAAGCGCACGTGCATGCGCGGCGCCGTGTTTCTCCACAAGCTGGACGAAATCGCCTGGGCGCAGGAGCGGTGAGCGGGCCAGCACCGGTGCGGCTGTTTCGGCAGATTCATTGGCCAACCGTAATATCAGTTCCACCGGTGCAGTCCTGGAATCGGAAAGGGCCGCGGCGGCAAAGCGCTTTGCGTCATCGGAGACCTTGTCGAACAGAGCCAACATCAGTTCCCTGAACTGGGCGGTCTCTGCTTTCGACGGACGGGTGAGCGAGCTGTAGGCGCTGGTCGCGGCCCGAAAAAGTTGTTCTGACCGGCTACGAGCGCCGGAATTTTCAATGGTACGAAATGCAACCGAGGACACTGACACACCCACCCGCTTACAATGCCGTCATGCCGTTGCGAAAAACTTGCGCAAGGTATCAATTCGGCGAACGGGTATCACTGTAGTGTCAATCCGTTAGCGGACTGTTAACCCTACCCATGCGTTGATCGCCACATGGGTGGAGTAAACGAGGTGCACGGGTCATTCCCTTGAAAGGAGAGGGTCATGGCAGACATCCTTCAATTCCGGTCTCCATCGGCGCGCGCGAGAAAGCCCGGGCGAGCACGCAATTCCGGCTCGATCATATTTTTTCCTGGCGTTCGGTATGAGCGTGATACCGTATCCGGTAAACGCAACAGCGTGAAAGACAACCGTCGCGAACCCGAACATCCCGCGCAACGGAGCACCTGATGGCCGCTCGGCCCGAAAGCGCTGATGAAACCCTGGCCGGCTTATCCTTTGCCGCAGGCGGCGCCAGCAATGAACTCCGAAACGATCTGCTCCCATGATCTGTCGGGAATGAAGGTGCGCAGGACGACCACGGCATCGACAACGTCGGTTTCTACGAAAATCGACCGCTCGAATTCCGCCGGCAAATCCTTTCTCAACTCCACCATCTGGACAGGCGAGGCGACCGTCAGGTCAAGTCGCCCGTCGGTCGCATTGCGATCGTTGAAACTGTAGATATTCTCGCCTTTGCGGTCGAATATCGAGATCGACCAGAACGGAACGGTGCCTGGTGCAGTGATATGGGTCAGCCCGCCGGTGAGATCGAACCGGCAAGCCGCAATTGCAAAAAGCGGATCGGCGGTCTTGATCAGGGTACCGGCCTGACCTTCCCGAGCGGGCTCAATGCGCACAAAACGCCCGTCCGCGCCCATGTCGCCCAATTGAGTCCAGACATCGTGCTGCGCATAGCGCGGGATCAGCATCAGGATCGTGATGTGGACAATGCAGGCGCCCACGATCCCGGTGAGCAGGGCGTAAACCAGCCTACTCATCGCACATGGTCCTTAGAACCTGTGGCAACTCGACTTCAGAAATGCTGGAGCTGGACGCGATTGGCGTGTCGTAGAGCGAGAGCACGAGCACCAGCGGTCCCTTGCCGTGGACGGGAAGCCAGTTTCCGGGTTGGGCATGCGGCCCGATCGCAATTTCCACTGAGCCGTCGGGCTTGTAGATGACATTGCGGGAGTGTAGCCCCGCGGGAGCCCAGGAATGGGACACAAGCGGCAATACATGGTTGTTGCCGGCAAACAAGGTCCAGAACCGGGCGACGGGCATGGAGCCTTCAATGCGGTAGGTACATTGGCGCTTCAAGGGCGCACCGGTTGAATCGCTGCGCGCCGTAAACGACAAGCCCTCTGCCGCACCGAGCGGCAACTCGGCATCGCGCGCGATCCGTGCACGCGTATAGGGATCGGACTGCGGCGTTCCAGCTAGCGGAAAGGCGACCCACACGCCCAGGCGCACTGCGCCGAGGCCGCCGAACGTGTTGATCGCATACCACACGCTTGCCGACCCGCCGCCGATAGCAAGCGAAAGAATGATGATGGCAGGGATGATGGTCCTGAACATCTGGAGGTCTGGTCCCGTGGAAAAACGGTGGGTGCCGGCGCGCAGGGCATGGCGGGTGGCCGAAGATGCCGACTAGCGCGTTCCGCCCTCCGGAGGCTTTGTCGAACTGGTGGTGATGGCGGAAACGACATCCGGCTCCGGCGGTCCCGGGACTGGCGGCGCATCGGTGAAGTGTTCGTGAAGCAATTTCAGCATATGGATGGTATCGGCGGAGAGAACCAGCGGGCGTTTCGCCTTTCCTTCGCCTTCGGCGCCGGCTCCCTCGGCCACGACCTCATCGCCTTTGCGGTCGGGCACTTCCCGACCGGAGAAGGGGATCGGCTTCAGCTCTATTCCCTGGTGGGCATATTCCATCAGGCGTTTCCATGTCATCGCCGGGAGCGAACCGCCGGTCAACCGATTGGTCGAGGTGTAGTCGTCATTGCCCATCCATACGGCGCCGACGAAATTGCCGGTGTAGCCCACGAACCATGCATCGCGGTAAGCCTGGGTCGTTCCCGTCTTGCCGGCGGTTGGCGTGAAGCCGAGTTGCGCGCGCCGGCCCGTTCCCCATTCGGGTACCTGCACGAGGATCGAGTTGATGCTCTCGACGGTCTTTTGCTCCAGTACGCGTCGCGGCTTTGGCGCGTCTCGCGCGAAATCGTAGAGCAGTTCGCCGGATTGGGTTGTGAGCTGGGTGATGCCGTGGCGCAGACCCGAATAACCGCCCGAGGCAAATGTGTGATAGCCAGTGGCCTGATCCATAACCGTCATGCCGGAAACCCCGAGCGCCATGGTCTTGTGCGTGCTCAATTGCGACTCCACGCCCATGGATTCGGCCAACGCCTTCACGGTCTCCGCGCCCCCTTCTATGTGGTTTTTGAGCAGGCGGACCGGGATCGTGTTGATCGATTTGACCAGCGCGGTCGTCAACGTCACCCGCCCGGCATAGCCGCGCGAATAGTTTTGGGGAGACCAGCTTCCCCAGGAAATCGGCGCATCGGGAACGACGCTTTCGGGCGACAGATCCGTGGTCTGAAAAGCCGTCGCATAGACATAGGGCTTGAACGAGGAGCCGGCCTGGCGCAGCGCCCTTGTGGCACGATTGAACTGGCTCTGGCCGTAATCCCGCCCGCCGACGATGGCGCGCACGGAGCCGTCGGTGCTCAGGACCACCATGGCGCATTCCGAAACGCGATAGCTCGTGCCGAACTGACGGAGATGAAATTCGCATGATTCCTCGGCCGCATGCTGAATTCCGAGATCAATCGTGGTGCGGGCGACCAGTGTGCGCACCCCCATCCGCCCTGCGATCTCCTTGACCTGGTCAAAGGCCCAATCGAGGAAATAGTCGGGCGCTTTGTCACCTTCCCGGTCAACCGGCGTGGCCGGCCTGCGCCGCGCTGCCACAACCTGGCCCTCGGTCATCAATCCGCCCTGCACCATGTTCGTCAGCACCTCATTGGCGCGGGCACGTGCCGCCGGAAGGTTGACGTGTGGCGCATAGCGGGCCGGCGCCTTGAACAATCCGGCGAGCATGGCCGCCTCGGCCAGTGTCAGTTCACTGACCTCCTTGCCGAAATAGAACTCGGCAGCCGCTGCGATCCCGAACGTGCCGCCGCCCATATAGGCCCGGTCAAGATAGAGTTGAAGGATCTCCTTCTTGGTCAGGTTCGCTTCAAGCCATGTTGCGAGAAATGCTTCCTTGATCTTGCGCTCGAGCGTCCGCTCGTTCGACAGGAACAGGTTCTTGGCAAGTTGCTGGGTGATCGTCGATCCGCCCTGGACCACGGCATTGGCCCGCGCATTCTCGAACATCGCGCGCGCCAGGCCCATGAAGTCGATGCCGAAATGCTCAAAAAAACGCCGGTCCTCGGTCGCCAGAACCGCCTTGATAACGATGTCGGGCATCGCGTCGACGGATACGGACTCGCGTTGCAGGATGCCGCGCTTTCCGATCTCGTTGCCATAGCGGTCGAGAAACGTGATCGCATAGTCGTCCTGCGCGCGCCAGTCCTTCGCCGTTTCCTCGAAGGCCGGCATGGCAAGCGCCAGCATGACGACCGAACCGGCCGTGCCAAGCGTAAAGCCCTCCGAGAGAAGCTCGATCGCCGCCTTGCGCCAGCCGGTGACGCGGAACCGGCGGAAGAAGATCGTGATGTTCTCCCACCATTCGCTGGCCGCGAACTGCGCCTCGTACAGGGTCGAATCGATCCAGGCATCGATCTCGAGCAGTTTCGACGCCTTTGGGCTCTTCGAGTGTCTCCGTTCGAACGGATTCTTCATGGCTCGCTTCTGGTTCGGAGCGTATGGAATCGTCACATCAGCCAACGATACCCGCAAGTATCAGGCTATTCACGCCCCGCGCCACTTTTCCCTGATTTGCCCATGAGCGGCAAGGGAAATCGGTGGTTGGCCCATGTTTGTTGGCAAGCTGGAGAATGCGAAAAACAATCATGGGAACAGATTCATCCCAACCGTGACGGTGAACCGCGATTCACCCTTTCTCCCGTCATCGCAACTTGTGTGTTTTCTTCGTTAGCTCACCAGACCACGCAAGCCGGTCCGCAATCAGTTCAGCAAATGATGTGATTGAGCCCTCAACACTTGCGGCCTCCAAGGCGGCCATGTAGGCGGCTCTGTGCTCCAGATCGATGATTGTCCAAGAATAGCCACCAGAAGCGAGCATGGCATTCATCAAGAATCGCGCCATGCGGCCATTGCCGTCTGGATAGGGATGAATGTAACCCAGAAGCCAATGGCCTAACACCGCGCGCACTGCCGCTGACTCTTCGTGCTGAAGCCGATGAAATAGCGCCGCCATTCCATCTGCTATGGCCTCAACGCGTGGCGGGGTATGTCTCGAACCACGCAGATAGACGGGATGGTTGCGATAGCCGGCGAGCGCTCCCGCTTTCAGAATACCTGCTGTTACCGATGGTCGAAACAGCTCTTCATACCAAGTTTCATGTTCCCTGATCACAACCTGACCAGCCGGCTCTCCCGCGATAATCTTCTCGATTGATCCCCGGACAGCCTGAAACGCCTGCCAGTAGCCTCTTGCCGCCAGGGCATCGATATCCTGTTTGTGTTCGGGATTGCCAAGCGGATCAAATGAACCTTGCCGCACCTGTTCGATCAGCTCTTCGGTGACGGAATATCCTTCGATCGACAATGAGTGATAGGCGTCGTTAACGTAGATGTCATCGACCTTCTCCAAATAGGCTTCCTTGTCCTGGGGCAATCCGGGTTCCTTTGGAAACAGGTCGATGATTGTCTGCCGGTGTATGTCCCATGCATTGTTCACGCGTGCTGCCAGGGCAGAAATCCCGATGGGAAGAGGCGCTATATACTCAACATCCGCAAACGGGTCCTTTTCCCGCACATCGTAGTCGGCCGCCTTCATCTTTCTGATTATGGCGTCGGCCTCATCTTCCCGTTCCATGCGGCGTAGCGCACCGGCGATTCTCCCGGCCGCCGACAAATGACCACCGTCAAGAAGCCTGGAAAGAAGCGGATTTGTGTTTTTCAGGCCGCTGAGAATAATCTGTGCCTCGGCCGGGTAATTTCTGAAAAACGCTTCGGGAACATTGATCAATGCTGCTTCAATGGTCAGAAGGAACAAGCCATCCTTTGCGGCTATATCCTCTTTGGGGGGTAACGCCTTCTTGAGGTCATAGATGGAGGTATCGAACGGCAGGACTGTGCTGTTTCCCGATCCTTTGGGGCTCCATATGATGACCTGTTTTGGAATGAACCCGCTTTCCGCATGGAGCAATAGCGACTGCTCGGATGAGAAACACCAGTTCGATCCGAAGCGATCATGGCAATAGCGGCGGCAGAAATCCCAAAAGGATGTGTACCAGAAGGTGGATTCGTTAGACTTGCCCTGCGGACGGGTGACGATCAGCCAGCCAAGGATTATGTCCTTCAGAAAACCATTCTTCTTCAGCCTTTCACGATGCGTGCGGCTGAGTTCACTGCTTTTGAGGACATTGCCGTGTTGCGCTTGCAGGTCTTTGAGCACCTCAAGCGAGGCGGCAAGCTTCTCGTTTGGTGTGGCCATACTGGGTACCTACTAACAGCATCCTGGTAGGATATGCGCTTTCTCGGTCGTTGTCTTGCACGTAATTATTGCTGATGGCTTACACGTTTTATTTGCCGTGTAAATACACGTAAATTATGATGCGCAGATCATCCGCTGCTACGCATCTAAATCGAACCACCAGAAGGCCGTGCACCTGTCCAAGACGTAGGAAAGCATGTTCATCGCCGCGCGAAATGTCTGTAAAAGACGGTGTAAGGGACGGTGCGGGTAGCTTCATCCGCGGGTCCCGTTCTCCAGACCCCGAACATGGGCCGAAACGGTCTCTACATGGCCACGCCCCACGTCGAAATGGCAGTATTGCAGACGTCGAAAGAGGCGCCGACCCTCTGCTTTCGACAAAGTGATTTCGGGCCAAGTATTGCCGGACAACCCGATCACGAAGTCGCCTTCAACGCGCGGATAATCGCAGCTACCCTTTTTTCATCCGCTCCGCGACCAACGCGCATGGCGATGCCGTCGATTTCCAACTCGATGACGCCGGAGGCGCGGGAATTCTTCCTCCGCGGTCGCGACGGGCGCTGCGCCTCGGGCTCCGGCGAGGGTGATGCGACGACCGCCGGGACAAACAGCGATTCCGATGCTGACGCCTCGACGGTGCCTGACGTACCAATCGGCGGCAATCTGCGGATCGGCTCGACCCCCAACACCGGACGGTGTTCGTCGATAAAGGAAATCATCCCTTCAGTGGGCGGTCGAGCTCCGCCATCGCAAAATAAGCAGACGCCTTGCGCAATATCTCATTGGCTTGACGAAGCTCCCGGTTCTCCCGCTCCAGAGCCTTCATCTTCTCGGCCATATCGCTCGGAATGCCTGGCCGCGAACCGATGTCTACTTCGGCTCTCTTCACCCATCCATTGAGCGTCTGTGCCGTGCAGCCGATTTTGGCCGCTATCGAGGAAACCGCGGCCCATCGCGACGGATGCTCGCCCTCGTGATCCAAAACCATCCGCACAGCGCGTGCACGGACTTCGGGGGAAAACTTGTTCGCTGTCTTGCTCATATCGGCTCCACTTTCTTAGAAGTTGGGGCCTCCGGCAAACCCGGCGCGGTTCAACCCGTGTGCAGGCTGTGCTTGTGGTTTCGACAGGTCGCGGGATCTGTTTTATGATTGATGTAGAATTTCTGTTCATTTCACGTTCAGCACCAATGGTCTAGAAGCTGGCTCATGAAATCGAAACGCTTCCATATCCCCCTCGTCGCAGCCCTCGCGCTGTCATTCGCCATTCTGCCTTCGGCGGGCCACTCTGCCGATGGGTGTTACGCTATCGGAAAACAGGTCGCGGCTGAAAACGGGGGCAGGCTTGCGGACGCAACCGCAAAAAACAAAGGCGGGCAGACAGTTTGCGTCATCGTGGTCCTGGTGCCGGGCGGCAATGGCCAATACCCGCGCAGGAAGGAAATCATCGTCCCTCTCAACTGACGGTCATTGGCCTCGCCGAGGCGCCGGCTTTTGAAACGGCGCGGAATCGGCCATGATCGAGCGGTGGAACTTTGGTGGAAGCGAGGTCCGGCACGATGAGAATCCTGGTTGTTGAAGATGACAAGGACCTGAACCGTCAATTGTGCGACGCCTTGAGTGCGGCCGGATATGTCACGGACAGCGCCTTTGATGGTGAAGAGGGGCATTTTCTCGGCGATACGGAACCCTACGATGCCGTGATCCTCGATATCGGCCTGCCGCAAATGGACGGGTTGTCCGTCCTTGAGCGTTGGCGGCGCGACGGTCGTTCGATGCCGGTCCTGATCCTGACCGCCCGCGACCGCTGGAGCGACAAGGTTTCCGGAATCGACGCGGGTGCAGACGACTATGTCGCCAAGCCGTTTCATATCGAGGAAGTCCTGGCGCGCGTGCGTGCTCTCATCCGCCGTGCTGCCGGGCATGCCTCGTCGGAACTGACCTGCGGCCCCCTGCGCCTTGACACCAGGGCATCGAAAGCCGACCTGGATGGCGTCCCCCTCAAGCTGACGTCCCACGAGTTCCGCCTGCTCGCCTACCTCATGCACCACCTTGACGAGGTGATTTCACGGACCGAGCTGGTTGAACATCTCTATGATCAGGACTTCGACCGCGACTCCAACACGATCGAGGTCTTCGTCGGGCGGCTGCGCAAGAAACTCGGCGTCGATCTGATCGAGACGGTTCGTGGCATGGGATACCGCATGCGCGAGCCGCAGGCGTGAGGCCGGGGTTGATCTCCAGCGGGGATTTGGACGCAAGCGCATGAGATTGCTGCCGCGTTCCGTCACCCTTCGGGTCATCACGTTCTCGACGGTGTGGGCCATCGCTGCGTTGATCGTCATCGCGACAGTGATCTCGGCACTCTATAGTCAGGCGTCCAGCCGCAATTTCAATCGGCTCCTCGATGCCCATCTGTTCAATCTGATTGGTGCGGTCACCGTTGACGAACAGGGCAACCTGATCGGCGCGCCCGATTTCGGTGACCTGCGATACACCGAGCCGGGTTCGGGCTGGTACTGGTCCGTCGAACTTCTCGGTGATGCGAAATCCGAACCGATACACTCCGAATCGCTGAGTTCGCCGATACCCGCGCGGTCGCCGGTGGAGGTGCCCTTCGATCGCAATTTCCGCAGGAGCTACGTTGCCGAGGGAATTGGTGGCGAGAAGGTCCGCATCCTGGAAAGCGAATACCTTCTTGGAACCTCCGATCGTCTTGTCCGTTCCCGCATCATGGGCAACGAAAGCGAGTTCCAGGAGGACATTGCCGCTTTCCGGCGTTTCCTGTTCACCTATCTCGGTCTGTTCGGTCTCGGTATGATCGCCATCAACGCCGCGGCCATCGTGCTCGGCCTGCGCCCGCTTGACCGCGTACGCAAGGCGCTCGGCCAGATCCGCGAAGGCAGGGTTCATCGCCTGGATGGCGAGTTCCCGAGCGAGATCGCGCCGTTGACCGATGAAATGAACGCATTGATCGAGAATAACCGGCGC
>JAIOIW010000129.1 GCA_019912385.1 Notoacmeibacter sp.
GTCGCACGCAACCGCCGAAACTGCCGCGTTCATCGAGCGCTTTGCGGGAGCCGAAACCGTTTCGATCGGCTCTTCGCTGAAATTTTGCCTGATCGCGGCCGGCAGGGCCGACCTCTACCCGCGTTTCGGCCGCACCATGGAATGGGACACGGCAGCGGGCGACGCCATATTGCGCGCCGCCGGCGGTGCGACCGTCACCTTGGACGGCAAGCCGCTCGTCTATGGCAAGCGCGGCCGCGCCCACGAGGCCGATTTCGCAAATCCATTCTTCATTTCGGCGAGTGCCTCCGCCCTCGCATTGGTCTGAAATTAAGCGCCTTGAGAATCCTGGCCCGGGACGACCCAAATATGGAGACAACAGTCGGAGGTTCGGGGGCCAAGATAAGAAATGCAAACAAAGCAGAAGACCGCTCCAGCAACTTGCATTAGGTCAGCCATCTGAGTATAGCTCTGCCCGTTTTGCGGAGCTCAGGCCTGCACGATCATGGGGCGTCGCCAAGTGGTAAGGCACCGGTTTTTGGTACCGGCATTCGCAGGTTCGAATCCTGCCGCCCCAGCCAAACCAAACAAGCGAAAAAACCGATGCATGATCGGCCGGAATTTCCGTGGAATCGCAATATGTTAATAACCGCCACCTGGTCACGGTGGACTTTAGCGGACAATTCCATTCAACACGATCCAGTTTTGGGGATTGATCCGCACCGATTTTCGATAGGCTCATTGTGCCCGACCGCGTATCAGAAGCTGACGGCGCAGGTACCCTAAATGTGTTAAGTTGTACACAATTCAACACGAGGGTTGTTCCATGACCGCCACCACCACCATGACGATTAGGCTTCGGCCTGATGTAAAAGAAAAGCTCAATCAGATCGCAACTGAGACGCAGCGCAGCAAGTCCTTCCTCGCCGGGGAGGCCGTCGCGGCCTATGTCGAGCGCGAGCTTGAAATCATCGGCGGCATCAAGCGCGGTATCGCTGACGCGGCGGCTGGCCGTGTCGTGCCCCATGACGAAGCCATGGCTGAAATCTATTCCGTTATCGACGCGGCCGAAGTGACGCGAGCAGGCAAACCGTGAAGCGGCCGGTTATCTGGGCCCGCGAAGCGCTGGATG
>JAIOIW010000130.1 GCA_019912385.1 Notoacmeibacter sp.
TATCTCACGCGCACTGCTTTGCCCCCCTCAGAGCCTGCAGGCGATCGTCCTTCTTCAATGCGCCAATGCGTTCGACGGCCCGATAGAAGGCCTCGTGGTCACCCGAACAGATGGCGAGCAATCGGGAAAACGCCGGCACCAAGTCGTTATCGATCGCGGTCGCGGCAAGCCTGGCGTTGTTGATCGGTTCCCTCAAGCCGCCTCTCGCCCCGCCAAACCTGCCGCATTCCTGAAACCCATGAGCCGGAAAGGCAGGAGCGGCTCCACTGTATGGCCAAATCAGATTGCCAAACCGGTCGTCATCGTCGATCAGGCCGAATCCACCGGCAATCCGAGGCTTTCAGATCTTGCGCCAGATGTCGCAGGGTTGTCATCCAGGGGTCGCCAGTCGACCGGAAAATTCCTCTCGGACGAGGGCTTGCTTGAACGCGAAATGATGAACCTGATTTGTCACGCCGACCCAACAACCGGATCGGGTTTCGAACTTGGTGTGAACGGACTATGCTGTCCCGAAATCGCTAATCGAGGAACTGGCGCCCAAGGATAGGCTAGACGAATGAAAGGGTGTTCGCTTTTGAGCATTGTCGGCAAGGCCAATTCGCTGCGCGCGTCACGGTTTCCTGCCTTTTTCCTTCTCATTTTCGTAGTCATTGGACAGGTGAGTTGCGCATCACGACCGGATGGGCGGGTTCTTGTGCCGGTATCCGACGCCGATCCGAACGGACGCATTGTCCGCGTCTATTTCGCAACCACGCGGACTGCGGCCACTCCCGGGCCTGGCTATACTGCCGAGCCCGCCTTGCACACGACTTATGGCTACTATGATATCTCGATTCCGTCCCGGCATCTGCCGGGCACGATTGCCTGGCCGCGCTCCAAACCCGACCCTAAGAGGGACTTTGTCGTAACAGAGAGCGGTGTGCTCAGCCGAAACGATTTCCTTGCCGCGGTGGGGAAAGACAAAACCCGCCGTTCGGCGCCGCGGACGGATATCTTCGTGCACGGCTACAACAAGAGCTTTCAGGAATCACTTTTCCGATTGGCGCAAGTTTCCGTCGATTCGAGTTCGAATACGGTACCTGTCCTTTTCTCATGGCCCTCAGAAGGCAAGCCATTTGAATACATTGCCGACAAGGAAGCCGCATTGTACTCGCGAGATGCCCTGGCGCGGCTCCTGGTAGTTCTAACGCAGCAAACCGGGCCTACCCTTCTTTTTGGTCATAGCATGGGTGGGTGGCTCGTGATGGAAGCGCTGCGTACGCTGAAACTGGCCGACCGCCAAGACGTCCTCAACCGTATTGAGGTCGTGTTGGCCGCACCCGACATAGACATTTACGTGTTCCGCCAACAATTGACGGTGATCGGAAGGCCGAAGCAGCCAATTGTCGTTCTTGTCTCGAAGGATGATCGTGCGCTTGCGTTGTCGGCGCGAATAGCTGGAGGCCGTTCAAGATTAGGTGCGGTCGACGTCAACAATCCGATCATAATCGAAAAATCGAACCAGGCGAACATTCAGGTCATAGATATATCCGTACTTAAACCTGATAATCTAACAAGGCACTCGAGATACATTCAACTTGCACGTATTTTTGCCGACCAAGAAGAAGTCGAGATAATGAGCCGTGAATTACAGAACGCTGGAGCATACGTGTTGAACACTGTGGGTAACCAGTTGCTTCAGCCTGTGCGCATCAGACCTGAATAGCCGCTGGATTCGCAGCCACCTTCCTTCCTGATGAACCCACCCGCGCGACGCCAAAAGACTACCGCCGTAGCGCGCCGGTCGGTCAAGCGGTTGCCTTGCAGGTGCTCCCGGTCAGGCGGCATTGCCGGACGTCCCGGGGATCCGCGGCTCCAACGTTTCCGGGCGCTGGCCGGATCGAAGTTGCCGGAACGACCGTTACATGGTGCGCTACACTTTCTCATCGCAGACGTCCCGGTAACATGGACGCGCAATTGGGCATCTCTAATATCCTCGCCATTTCGGTCGTTGGCTGATTCAATAAATAAGCCTGTCGAGTCGGGCTCGTCGGGCGATGCTGGGACAGACTGGATTTTGGGACATTGACGAGCGGTATGTTCAGCTGAGCGAGGCCGGCGATCCGCTGGAGAAGCTGAACGCGGTGGCGCCGTGGGAAGTGTTTCGCGAGCCTTTGGCCAAGGCGCTGAAGCGCTCGGACGGTGCCAAGGGCGGGCATCCGCCCTATGATGCGGCTCTGATGTTCAAGATCATGGTTCTGCAGGCACTTTACAGCCTGTCCGGTGACCAGGCGGAATTCCAGATCGTGGACCGGCTATTGTTCATGCGGTTTCTCGGGCTCGGCCTTGGCGACAAGGTCCCGGATGCAAAGACGATCTGGCTGTTCCGCGAGCACCTCAGCGAGACCCGTGCGGATGAGAACCTCTTCGCCCGTTTCGACAAGCACCTCACCAGAGCCGGCTATCACGCCATGGGCAGTCGGATGGTCGATGCGACGATCGTCGCCGCCCCGAAGCAACGCAACAGCGATGGCGAGAAGGCCGATATCAAGGCGGGCAGGATTCCCGATGATTGGAAGGATAAGCCTGCCAAGTTGCGGCAGAAGGACCGCGGCGCGCTGGACCGTGAAGTTCTCGAGGGCCAGGTCCGATGAAAAGGGCAACATCAAGCACTGCGACATCGCCATTCCGGACTTCGGCTGCTAGAGCCATGCGGCCATTGACCGTCGCCACGGCTTCATTCGTGGCTGGAACGTCACGAGTGCATCGGCATGGGATGGCGCCCAACTTCGCAATGTTCTTGACCGAAACAACACCGGATCAACGGTGTGGGCCGACACCGCCTACCGCTCGAAGACCAACGAGGCCTGGCTTTCGAAGCATGGCCATTTCTCCGACATTCATCACAAGAAGCCGAAGGGGCGGCCGATGAGCGAAACGACGCCACGCGCCAACGGGCGGCGTTCGAAGATACGCTTAGCATTCGAGCACGCCTTTGCCCGGCAGAAGGCTCAAATGAAGCACTTCGTCCGCACCATCGGCATTGCCAGGGCGCGAGTGAAGATCGGTATGGCCAATCGCGCCTACAACATGCTCCGCCTCGTCTGGCACGAGGGTCGAAGTGCACCCGTATGACGGCAATAGCGGCGCAAGAAACACCGCTACGACGCCGAAATTGGCACCCGGCATCAACCCCAACGACCGAAACCGAAGCCACCGCCGCACGTCACGCGGTTGGCAACCCTATTGCCACCGTACCGGTCTCCGAAATGCCGGTTATTCGAGATGCCCAGCTGTGGGTCGACTGTTGGGCAAGTCGAGTTGCCGATACCGTGCCGTCCAGTCCCCTGAGAACGCATTGATTTCAGCCTGGATTCCGCATTTTCGGCAGTCATCGACACTGGCTCGACTCCTAGGCCCTGTGGACGGATAACAGTGAAATCCACGCGTCCAAGCGCTCTTGATGGCCTCAAATTTCATGCAGGAAAAAACAGATGCGCTGTCGTTCGAAAACTGAAGATCGGCCCTTGGGAAGCTTGCGTTCCACCACTGAACTACACCCGCGCGCCGCCTAGATTGCCTTGGCGGAGCGTTCTGTCAAGCGGCTGTCCGCGTCCGGCCGAGCGATGTTGTGCGTCGATGCGCACCGTGGCTATCTCACGCGCACTGCTTTGCCCCCCTCAGAG
>JAIOIW010000131.1 GCA_019912385.1 Notoacmeibacter sp.
GGCCTGGCCGACTCCAAGTACCGGCCCTGCCCGCTGCTGGTGAAATATGTCGAGGCGGGCTGGCTCGGCCGCAAGGCCGGACGCGGCTTCTACGATTATCGTGGCGAAACGCCGGTGCCGACGCGATAGGCGGCGCGGAAACACAAGCCGCTTCCCGGCAACGCGTTTCGGTTCCTCCGGCGGCGTCTCCCCGGCCGCGCGGCAGGCCCGCCATATCTCCAGATTGACCTCGTCGCGCAACTGGTAGATGCGTTGCTCGTCGAGCGGTTCGCAGGGCGGGATCAGCGGCGCCAGGAACCCGGCGTCCCAGTCGTCCTCGCTCCGGCGGCCGACGCAGCGGCCAAGCCGCCGGCAGTCGTTGCGCGCGCAACGCCCGTAATTGCCGAGCCGCGTGCAAACCCACTGGTAGAGGCCGAGCGCGATGCTGAGCGTCTGGAAATATTCGGCCCGCACGCGCTCGTCCTCTGCCCGCTGCTCGTCGGTCTGCGCACGGGCAAAGCTGTCTGGGGCCGGGGGTATCCTGAAAGCCGGCCACGGCCCCTGCCATGGAAACGGGATTTTGCGGTTGCCGGACATCGCCTCGCTCCGTTGCACCGGCACGAGTGTCGCTCGGAAATCGCCGGCGTGGACAGGATTGGCGGAAAAGCGCAGACCCCTTCCTTCTCCCGCGTGCGGGAGAAGGGAGGCGCGCGTCATCCCCGCCACGCCCGCTTTCGCGTCTGGCGGTTTCCTGTGCCCATGAGCCCTTGTCCGGACCCGGCAAAGCCGGTCCGGGGCGGTTTCGTATTCCCATGGCTGCTTTTCCGCACACGGCCTTGCCGGTGCGGGCGCCATGGGTGTGCAAGAACGCTCCCCTGAATCGCACGAGGGAGATGGGAAGACGGGCGGTCTCGTCTCGCTCGTCTGAATATGTTGTGCGATCCGAGGACCGCCCGTCCGGCGATTTCCGTCTCCATCCGTTCCGCTTCCAGAAAGCCAGGCTCCCGGGCTTGAGGGCATTGGCGCCCGCTTCCCATTGCCGGGCGGCTTCTCGCCGCCCGCCTCGCCCGGCTCTCCTTTAAAGCGCTCGTCCAGCGCGCACGGGTCGTAATGCCCGCAGGGGAACCCTTGGACGGAGCCTCCCCGGCCACGGCTCACGAGACCGCGGCGGAGGCGCCGATTCCTCCCCACGCAATCACCGTCGCGACCGGCGTTCCCGCGGAAGGAACTGGGACCAAGGATAAGGGCGGGGAATGGGGCGTGGACAGAAAGGGAGGAAATTTGTGGGGCCGTGGATGGCGGCTGTGTGGACTTTCAAGACGTTGGGATAAGGATAGGCTCAAACGCGTCGACCCATTGTGGTCATTTGTGCTGGACACATTGATTGACAAGATTGAAACTTGGTCAGCCATTCCCGCCCGACGGCGCCACTAATCTAATTTTCTGTTAATGCCGTTGTGCAGGGTAGCCGGGACTATATCGAGGGTTGACGGATCCCGCTTGTGACTACATTGTTCTGCAAGTATTCGGGGGATGATATTTTGCAGGTGAAACCATTTTTGAAGTGGGCAGGGGGAAAACGGTGGCTTGTGGAGAGGCACGAGTTCACAGTACCCCAATATTCCGGCAGATACATTGAGCCATTCCTCGGTGGGGGCGCAGTCTTCTTTCACTTGCAGCCTATGCAGGCCCGCCTGTCCGACTCCAATCGCCGGCTGATTGAGACGTATCAGGCTATACGATCTCATTGGCGCTTAGTAGTTGATGAGCTTGAGCGATACCAATCTCGGCATTGTGCCTCATACTACTACGATGAGCGCAGCAGAGAGTATGACAGCCCCGTTCAGCGTGCTGCTCAGTTTATATACCTGAACCGTACTTGTTGGAACGGACTATACAGGGAAAACTTGAAGGGACAGTTTAATGTCCCGATCGGGACCAAGACACGCGTGATTTTCCCGGACGATGACTTCGAACGCGTCGCAGAAATCCTCAGTCGGGCACATCTCTCTTGTTCTGATTTTGAGGAAGCAATTTCCCAGGCAACATACGGAGATTTTCTCTTCATAGATCCGCCTTACACTACGGCGCACAATTTTAATGGATTTGTCAAATACAATCAAAATATTTTTAGATGGGAAGATCAAATTCGACTTCGTGATGCTATTATTCAGGCGGTCGAGCGCGGATGCAAGGTACTTATAACCAACGCTGCACACGAGAGTGTGAAAAATCTATATATTGGTAGCGGGCAAATAGAGATGGTTTCAAGACCGTCGGTAATCAGTGGCAAAAGTAGCGGAAGGAAGGGAACCAAAGAGCATCTTATAAAGATCGGATTCGATCTGGATGGGTAACTTGATCAGACGTATGCCCCTAATTGGCGGGTTGGCCGACGCGCGGAGCTCTTCTGTACGCGCAGCGATCAAAGAGGTCGGAATAACCACCCTGTTTTCAACACTACCCGTGTGGTTTTTTCCTACTCTATACACTCTCGCGTTCTTGGATGCCTCAAGTTGGAGGAGTAATATCCATTCCGCCATCTCTCAAGGTGACCTCTACATTTACTCTTCCGCCTTGATTGGGCCGCTCATTTTCGCAATCACTGTGAATTATGCCGATTGGGGTCGCGAGACCGCCAGTCCGAATGTTTCACGGATTGGCAGTATTACATTCGCATTACCATATGGTGTCTGGTTTGTATTAATATCTTTTTTAATTGCAATGATAGCTGTATTCTGTTTCACATTGATGCGATTTGAAAGCGCTGGATTTATAAAGGCACGATTAAATTATGATTCTTTGATAACTGTATCAATGCTTGTGTATCCAGTGGCGCTTGTTTGCTTGTTTCTTGTTTCTGTATACAGAAATGATCTTGCAAATCAGTCGTCAATCGACAGCGATACCAAGGAATTCATCGACGAATGGAATAGTCGCCATGGCTGACCTCCTTACAGGTTTGGCAGACCCTGACCCATGTACTTTCACCTTTCCTGTTGTGAAAGTGACCCAACCGGTAGGCGACATATTTGTGGCATCCATTCCGTGGAACGTGATCACGAAAATCGCATTCTTTGATGTTCGACGTGTCATTCAGGACGAACGAGATGTTGAACGATACCTCGGCATACAGCGACCTCTGGACTCCAATCGAGTAAAGAAACTGGAAGATTATGTAAACTTTGTGGATGCCTCTTTCCCGACAGCCATAATTATCGCTGTCGATGACAACTACGCAACTTACGATGTGGAGAAACGTACACTTTCTCTGTCCAATATGAAAGAAGGTGAGGACCGACCATCTATCGCAATTAATAATATTGCCCGTGTAATAGATGGGCAGCATCGAATTGCGGGATTATTTAAATTCCGGGGCGAAAAATTCGATGTTCCAGTTTCAGTATTCGTTGGGGCGGATGTATCAGATCAAGCACACATATTCTCGACAGTAAATCTTGAGCAAACGAAAGTTCACAAGAATCTTGTATATGATTTGTATTCTCTCGCGCGTTCTAGAAGTCCACAAAAAACTTGCCATAACATTGCAGTAGCTCTCGACCAAGATGAAAGAAGTCCATTCTATCAGCGAATCAAACGGCTTGGTGGTGCAACAGTGCGGGGGCGGTTTGAACCGATTTCACAGGCTACCTTTGTCGAAAGTCTCCTCCGCTACATCACTTCGGATCCGAAAGTAGATAGGGACGTTTTACTGCGTGGAAGATCACTTACGGAGCTTCGCGGGGATGATGTGCTTCGCTATCCCTTCCGAAATCTGTTCATCAATAATCAAGACATTAGGATTGGGGAGGAGGTCTTACAATTCTTTTCCTTGGTTCGTGACCGCTGGCCGAAAGCATGGAGCGACACCCGGCGTGAGGGCCTGATGTTAAATCGGACGAACGGCTTCCGGGCGCTAATGCGTCTCTATGGCCATCTGTTTTACGAGAATGGGGTGCCTGGTACTTCGCTCTCTGGCGACTTTGTTGCCCACTATCTCGGGAAGCTCAAAATAAAGGATGATGACTTCAATACAGAAAATTTCGTTCCCGGATCGAGTGGAGAGGGACGCTTGTTCCGGGTGTTGTCGGGCGCGGAAGAGTTGGATGCGGCATGAGGCGGCATGCCCAGTGGAGCGAGCACAGGCGGCCACTGTATTGCGTCATCCAGACAACAACCTCCCCAGAGGCCGTGCCCCTACGCGAATGGCGACGTAAGAGAAGCGCGCAATGCCCCTTCGTGTGCCAGTAAACCGTTCGGAAGAACTTGGCTGAACGATATTTCGCGCCCTTCCAGCACCATTGCTACAGTACCTAGATAATGGCTGGTACGGACTCTCTGTCAGTAATCGCCGCCCCCCCCTACCCCGC
>JAIOIW010000132.1 GCA_019912385.1 Notoacmeibacter sp.
GGAGGGGCGCCAGGCCAGTTTCCAGCCGCAGACGACGGGACTCTCCCCGACCGCGCTGCAGGGGCTTCTCATCGTCGCGGGGCTGGGATGCTGCGTTGCGATGTCGATGCCGCAGGTACATATCGTCGCCTACTGCGCCGATCTCGGCTACGGGGTGGCGCGTGGGGCGGAGATGCTGTCGCTGATGCTCGGTGCCGGTATTATCTCAAGGCTTGCCTCGGGCCTGCTTGCCGACCGGATCGGCGGGGTCAAGACACTGCTGATCGGATCGATCGGCCAGGGTCTCGCACTGCTGTTCTACATCCCCTTCGACGGCCTGACCTCGCTCTATGTCGTATCGCTGATCTTCGGCCTGGCGCAAGGCGGCATCGTGCCGAGCTACGCGATCATCGTGCGCGAATACCTGCCTGCCCATGAGGCCGGACGCCGGGTCGGCACGGTCATCATGGCAACGATCGCCGGCATGGCGCTGGGCGGGTGGATGTCCGGCGAAATCTACGACCTGACAGGATCTTATGCCGCCGCCTTCATAAACGGAATCGCCTGGAACATCCTGAACGTTTCGGTGATGCTCTTCATCCTGTGGCGCTCACGGCCGCGTGTGCCGGCGGCTGCCGCGCCAAGCGGGTTCACCGCTCGATCATGATGATGCCGCGTTGAATCATCGCCGTCATCTATCTCATTGTTCCGGCACGACCTATCCATGGCAGCCTCCGCGTTCGGCAGTCGCGGCCCGAGCATCACCGAATCGCCGCGACCAACGCTTCCACGATGCGGTCCTGGGTCGCTTCATCGAGATAGGCGTGCATCGGAAGGCTGAGCACCTGGTCGGCGGCCTGGTCGGTTGTCGCCATGCCAGCCGGGTCGTGGGGGAATTCCTCGTAGGCGGTCTGCCGGTGCAGCGGGATCGGATAGTAGACCGCCGTCGGGATGCCCTGGGCCTGCAGGACCGCCTGCGCCCTCGCCCGCGTTTCGGGGTTCGCAACGCGGATGGTGTACTGCGCCCAGACCGACTCGTAGCCTTCGGGAACCGAGGGCGTTACGACCTGATTGTTCAACAGGTCGTCGTAGCGCCGGGCAATCCTGTTTCTTGCAATGATTTCGTCGGCGTAGATGTCGAGCTTGATCGAAAGAATCGCCGCCTGGACGGTGTCGAGCCGGCTGTTCATGCCGATGCGGACGTTGTCGTATTTGTCGGCGCCCTTGCCGTGGATCCGGTAGGAGTCGATCACCGCGGCAAGCTCGTCGTCATTGGTGAAGACCGCGCCGCCATCACCGTAGCAGCCAAGCGGCTTGGCGGGAAAGAAGGACGTCGTCGCGATATCGCCGAAGCTTCCGGTCATCTGACCGTTGATCTTTCCGCCGAAACCTTGCGCGCTGTCACACACGACGCGCAGGTTCTCTTCGCGCACAATCTCACTGATCGCGTCGAAATCGGCCGGCAGGCCGAACAGGTCGACGGGAATGACCACGGCCGGACGCTGGCCACTGTGCCGCGCCGCGCGAATGGAACGCTTCAGGCTCCCTGGATCCATGTTGTAGGTGTCGGCATCGATATCGACGAAGAACGGCACCGCGCCAAGGTATGGCACGACTTCCGCAGTCGCGGCAAAGGTGAAGGACGGCACGAACACCGCATCGCCCGGGCCGACTTCGAGCGCCATCAAGGCGAGCATCAGCGCGTCGGTGCCGTTGGCACATCCGAGCGCGTGCCTAGCGCCACAGAAGGAAGCGACCTGCTTTTCGAATGCGGCGACCTGCGGCCCCATGATGTAGGCGTTGGTATCGAGGACGCGCGCCAGGGCCTCGTCGATGCGGCTTCGGATATGCGCCTGCTGAGCGCCCAGATCGATGAACGGAATAGGCTTCATATGCCCCTGCCCTTGTTCGAGGCCGCCCCGATGCGGCCATGGGCCGGTGGCCCCGAGAAGCCTCATTAACCGCTTGGGAAATCCAATGGAAGCGCCGCAACGACACATTTCGTTGCGGTCTGAAAAACGGCGGACCGGATTGCCGTTCAGACCAATGCGAGGGCGGAGGCACTCGCCGAAATGAAGAAAGGATTTGCGAAATCGGCCTCGTGGGCGCGGCCGCGCTTGCCATAGACAAGCGGCTTGCCGTCCAAGGTGACGGTCGCACCGCCGGCGGCGCGCAATATGGCGTCGCCCGCTGCCGTATCCCACTCCATGGTGCGGCCGAAACGCGGGTAGAGGTCGGCCCTGCCGGCCGCGATCAGGCAAAATTTCAGCGAAGAGCCGATCGAAACGGTTTCGGCTCCCGCAAAGCGCTCGATGAACGCGGCAGTTTCGGCGGTTGCGTGCGAC
>JAIOIW010000133.1 GCA_019912385.1 Notoacmeibacter sp.
GCTGTATCCACGCGTCCGCGCAACCGCACGCTTCAGCCGCCGGGCCACCGGCCGCCCCCGCAAGCCATCGGTTCATGACCCGCTCCCACGGAAGGCGATGGGGGAGATTATGGGAGAGGTTGGAAGGACGTGGATAGAAAAACTTGGCGAGGCGGGGGGGCGCTGCACGAATTGCTGACGAAGACCGGTTTGGGCGGGGAGCGGCCCTTCGCTGCATATGCGAAAAGGACGGCGCAACTACGGAAGCAGACATCTATGTGGCTGTTTGGAGTTATCGATGAAGAACGATCCAAATAGTATTGCTTTCGAAATTTAGACGCGACACACTCAACAGACACCGTTTGTCATGAAAGCCAACAATGAATATTCAAATTCCAGATTTTGTTGCGCGATTTCTAGCGGATATTAAAGAACACCGCAGCACCGAGGTCGTGATCCGCGAACAGTTGACGATGGGGAAGTCTGGCGCGTTTGTGGCGATCGTCGATTGTACTGGCGAACTAGACGGGCTTCACGTCATGAAGGTCGACGGCCTTCCCACTGACTGGGATGGAGAGAGGGTGCGACATGAGAAAGCGATCTCGGAAGGCGCGTTTTCGGGCAAGATCCCACAGATCGCAGCGAGCCTGGAGGCGGACAAGCGCTATTGCATGCTGATCAAATTGGCCGGCCAATCGCGTATTTCGTGGCGGCCGCTGGTCGCTGATCCTGGACTTTTTCGTTCCGCCTACACAAAATTCTCGAAGATAGCCTGGACGCCTAATTTATTTACGCTGGGTACGCAGCAGAAGACGAGTGACGTGATCGCGGCCATTTTGGGGTATAAACTTTTCGCGAAAGAGGGAGGCCGCATTCAAAAACATATTCAAGATTTCATCTCGCCTGACCTCCTGACTGCATCATTGTTTCTCTTAAATGGGCAGCTTTTACCAAACCCTGTAGTCTTTGCCACGTCCGAACTAGACCTACCGGTGCTTCGACCACTTTTGGGACCGACACACGGCGATTGCCACAGTCAAAACTTGTTCGTCAAAGCAGGAGAGAATGGTGATGTCCTCGACATCAACCTGATCGATTTTGCAACCTATCAAGCAAGCGGTGTGGTGTTTTTTGACCATGCCTACTTGGAACTCGCGACGCTCCTACGGACTTTCGATAGTCTTGGAATAGCGCGTTGGTACAAGTTAGTCGAGGCGCTAGCAAAGGAGAATGAGACAGCCCCAATTGATCCAACTGAGCGAGGGTGGCTCCAAGACATTTTAGCTGCCCGCAAAACCGCTTTAGAACTCGCCATCCAGCGTTACCAAGATCGGCAGGATGATCTGAAATTGCAGATGTTGCTGGCGCAAGTCGGGGCCGGCCTCGCCTTCTTGCACAAGATGCCTCGCGGAGGCAGTGGGTCAGGGGGAATTACGCCTTCGCAGTACGCCCAAAGCTTTGTTTGGTCGGCAGTCTTCCTCAAGCAACTTCTCGATTTGAACGGGAAGGATTTGAATGAGCTGTTTCCAAATGAGGCGGCCGTTCCATGGCCGATCGGACTAGCGGCGGGATCACGCCCCAAAACAACGCCTACGGACCTTTCGCTACGCTTTGATGAATCTGGTTTCAATATCCTCATCTTGGGTAATGACGTTGACGCGGTCCCATCCGAAATCGCGAGTGTGCCTTGGTCCTTTGTTGTTGATTTCCGTACAAAGGCGCCCTCCGAAGATGAGCAACTTTTGAATCCTAGAGTATCACGGCAGTTATGGCCCGGTGAACAACCACCGGACCTGAAGATACTGCAGCGCGGATGTATCTGGTTTTTCGCGAACGGTCGGTGCGATATCTCTGGTGTTGTTCCCACTACTTCCCCGGGCGAATGGCGGCGGACATACAAGCGCAATCTCGATGATCTGATTCGCGGAGTTGCGCAGTTTCAGGCGCCGAGTGACGCGCGTTGCATGGTGCTTGCGGATGGCCTTTCCGAACAGGTTGTTCGGATGGTGATAGAAAGCTTAGACATGGAGTTCAGCGAAACGCTCGCTCCAGTGATTGTTGCCGAGAGCAGTCCCGATCTGTCTGGGATCGAGGGGATTGAGATTTCCCAGCTCCCATTGGACGCGCTAGTTGCTGAGCTGACCGAAAATCGCGCTGCCTCTACCTCAACCGCGGGCGATGCTCTACTGCCACAGCGAACCGCTAAAACCGTGCAGCTGGTCACCCCCTCCGAAGGTCTACTTGCTCGTGTTGATCGAGACCTGACGGTACTCTACCGTGCCCGCGCGCAGCGCCTTCCACAAGGACGATCTTTCGGAGTCGATTTCCGCCGTGGAATGCCGATCGAATGGGCGGAGTTGGCACAACAGCTCGACGTGCCGCGCGAAACCGCGTTCAATGCCTATCATAAAAAGATCCTTGAAGGACTCGAATCTTCGAGTAATCGCACAGTCAACCTGTTCCATGAACCAAGTTCAGGTGGAACCACCCTTGCACGACGACTTGCTTGGAGTTTCATGGAGCGCTTCCCCACTGTCCTCGTAAACCAAATCAGCAGAGACACATCTTCTTATCTGAGGGACATTTTCCAGCTTTGCTCGCTTCCAATACTTGTAGTCATGGAGGCATCTGTTGTCACCGAAAGTGAGCGCGAAGGCCTCCTCCAGCAGCTTCGTGAAGACAACACTAGAGCAGTATTCTTGGCCGTGTCTAGGTCTGTCAAGAAAAACGAATCTGATGAAGTGCTTTCCGGCATACTCAATGAAAAGGAAACGGCCGAATTTCTAGAGGCATACTTAGAGCAGGTTGAAGACCCGAACAGGCAGAGCCAACTTCGTCTACTTGCTAATCAAGGCACGCCACGCGAACAACAAAACCCATTCTTCTTCGGTTTAACCGCATTCGGCGAGAAATTCCTAGGGGTCCAGAAACTGATTGAAGATGTGATCGCAGGTGCCGAGAGCGAATCCGCCAAAGAACTTTTGATCGATCTATCTCTCGTTAGCTTTTATAACAGCGAAGGATTTCCTGAAGTCGAGTTCGATGAGCTGTGCGCTATCCTGAACAACGGGAACGCGCCAGTCGATGAAGAATCGTTGTTCTTGCTGAACTCAGGCAGCCACATTCGCGTATCTCACGCACTCTTGGCAAAGGAAGTTCTGGCAAGGCTAGCCAGGAACCAAGAGCGGTGGCGTGCTGATATTTCGCGTTTTTCGAATATGCTCTTGACGCACCTGAGAAAACTCAAGAACAGCGCTTCGGACAGAGTCCAGAGAATGGTTCAGGCCTTGTTCATTTCACGCGACTTTGAAAGCGCTATCCTAGCGGACGTAGATGTTTCTGTTGGAGGTGTAGCAAATCGGCGCTTTTCTCAGTTGATCAACGACGTTGGCAATGCGGAATTGGCACGTAAGCTTCTTGATCGAGTCTCACTGGCCTGGCCGAGAGAACCGCATTATGCCGCACACCTTGCGCGCCACTTGATGTACGAGGAACCTAAGGACATCGATGGGGCGGTGCAAAAAGCACATTTGGCTGAAGAGTCATCCGAAGCGGAAGGTGAATCGGCATTGGTTCATGTGGCGGGCATGGCTCATCGAATCCGCATGGAACAGATCCTGAAGGAGGCTATCAGCCAGCACCACAACTTGGCCGATGTCGAGACCGCAGTTCAGTCTGATTTTGCCGAGGCTATCAATCGTTTCGAAAGATCGACAGAGATCAAACAATCGAATGAGCATGGACTAGTTGCGACAGTTCAAACGGTATCGAGTGTGCTTCGACAATCGATGCAGCTTTCCGGGGCGGACAATTTGTCGACCTTTCTGATCGCGCGGCCTTCTGGATTCTACATGGATGCGCTCTCTCTCGCCGAAGAGAATATCGATTTGTTAAACAACCGACCGAAGCTCTCCATCCGATCTGAAAGGACCATCGCCGAATGGAACAATGTCTATGGAAACACAGATAGGGTAGTGTCGGATCTAAGGGCATTGGCGGCCCGTCACGAAGACCTCGATGTGCGCCGCGCGTTGTGCGCCGCGATTGTCGCGCGCGCAAAGCACAGCTGGCGAACGATGAGCCAAAGTGATCTTCGCACTGTGGCGTTGATGATGGAAAAGAATATCAATCAACAAGGAGTTCGCGACGCGGATATTCGGCGTTGGTTTTCAGCATATCGCCACTTGGACACATTCGACGAAACGATCGCAATCCAACGGCTGATCGACTGGCATGGCCTTAGTCCAAAATCCGTCGAACCGGTATACTATCTGTTTGCCCTCAACTTCTTGCGTTTCCTTAGTTCTCAAGGCTCGCGCGAAGCACTGGCGGTTGAAGTCAATCGCTGGAATGGTGTCTGCCAGAACAACCGGCCATACGGGAGCCGGTCGTGGTCCTACGATTGGTGTGAACGAGCAGGCAATGGTTTCAGGCTGGCTCATTTCAGAAACGACATGGAGGGCTTCGATCCACCTTCCTTGATCAGGGGGGGAAACCCAGCAGACCTCGCGAAGCTTGAAGCTCGGCTGGCTCGCGTGGAGGGTACCCTTCGACGGTACCGAGGTCCCCAGTTTGCTAACCTAGACATTGGGTTCAACGTGTTCGCAAAAATTACCCCACTTGACCGATTGTCGAAAGACGACGAAGGGAAACGGATTTCCGCGTTCATTTCTTTTTCCTACGATGGACTGATTGGATGGGACCCTAGACTTGTGCGACGCTGAACGCTTGATTGGAAGCGAACGGCGACTTCAGGGTATCTACAGCTCGGCGCTCAGCTGGTTATCAGAGGTTCGCTTAGGGCCGAAACTCCCACTCCACGCAGCCTTAATTCCCGCACACCGGCCAACCCTTTCGTGCCCGTAGCCGCCGGCCCGGCGGTCGTTGCCCTATAGCGGCCAATCCAGGTGGCGCTGGAAGATGCGGTCAGGCGCCGCCTGCCAGCGCGATCGCGATTTCGGCGGCCAGTTTCGCGTTGTTCTTCACCAGCGCGATGTTGGTTTTCAGGCTCGCGCCGCCGGTCAGCTCGACGATGCGGGCGAGCAGGAAGGGGGTGACGGCCTTGCCGGCGATGCCTTGGGCCTGCGCCTCGCCAACGGCTTTTTCGATGTGGCCGGCCATGACATCGAAGGCGATCTCGCCGGCCGCCGGCACGGGATTGGCGACCAGCATGCCGCCGGCGATGCCGAGGCTCTCGCGGGCGCGCTGGAACCGGGCGATCGCTTGCGCGCTGTCGAGGCGCAGCGGCGCGGGCCATGGCGAGGTGCGCGACCAGAAGGCGGGCAGGGCATCGGTGCGATAGCCGACCACCGGAACGCCCCTGGTTTCAAGCACTTCCAGCGTTTTCTCGACATCGAGAATCGCCTTCGCCCCGGCCGAGACGACGATGACCGGCGTGCGCGCCAGTTCGTCGAGGTCGGCGGAGATGTCGAAGCTCGTCTCCGCGCCGCGATGGACGCCGCCGATGCCCCCGGTGGCGAAGACGGCGATGCCGACCCTGTGCGCGGCGATCATGGTGGCGGCGACCGTGGTGCCGCCGGTCCGCCCCTCGGCGACCGCATAGGCGAGGTCGGCGCGCGACAGTTTCAGCGCGTTCTTCTCCCGCGCCAGCGCGTCGCGTTCGTCGGCGCTCAATCCGATTTTCAGCCGCCCGGCCAGCACGGCGACGGTGGCCGGCACGGCGCCGGCCGCGCGGATCACCTCTTCGACGTCGCCGGCCATGGCCGCGTTGTCCGGCCAGGGCATGCCGTGGGTGACGATGGTCGATTCCAGCGCGACGACGGGCCGGCCCGCCTCAAGGGCGGAGCGGATTTCGGGCGCGATGTCGAGGGTCGGGTTCATAGGTGCTCCATGGCCGCGGCAGCCGCCAGATGGTCGAGGCGGCCGGTTTTCAACTCCGGTACAACGCGGGGCGTTTCCACCGCAAGCACCGCCGCGGCGACGCCCTGGCGCAGCGCCGTCTGGAACTCCACGCCCAGGACCAGCGCGGCCACCGTGGCGCCGGCCAGCGCGTCGCCCGCGCCGGTGACGTCGGCAACGGCGCGCGGGGCGGGCGGGGTGAGCGCGAAGACCTGCCCGGCGTCAAAGGCGGTCACCGCATGCGGGCCGCCGGTGATGACGCCGCGCGCAAGGCCATGCGCGCAGAGCATGCGCGCGAGGTTGCGCGGGCTCGCCTGCGGATCGGCGCCGGCCAGGGCCGCGGCCTCGGCGCGGTTCATGAACAGGCAGGCAAGGCGCGGCAGCAGCGAGGCCAGCCGCACCACCTTGGCCGGCGACACGGCGATGGCGAACAGCGGTTTGGCGCCGGCGAGCGCGGCGAGGCTGGCAAGCGCGGCCGCCGGCAGGTTGGCGTCGGCCAGTACGGCGTCGGCTTGCCCCAGCGCCCGGCGCACCGGCCGGCGCACCAGGATGCGGCCCAGCACCGCGTCGTAGAGCCCCATGTCGGCAAGCCCCGCGATCTGCTCGCCGGTCTCGTCGATGAGCGAGGTGTAGGTCGGCGTCGCGCGGTCGAGGAAGGTGGCGGACAGATCCGCGATGCCCGCCTCGCCAATGGCCTCGGCCACCGTGGTGCCGGCCGCGTCGCCGCCGCGCGCGGAGACGAGCGCGACCTCAAGGCCGAGCTGGACGGCGGAACGCGCGGCATTGAACGCGCCGCCGCCCACCTCCTCGCGCATGGTGCCGGGATTGGACGCGCCGGGGCGGTAGCGCCCGGCCACCTGGCCGCGCCGGTCGACATGGGCGCCGCCGACGGCGACAAGGAGGGGAAGTTCGGCCATGGGCTCCTGCGTCCGGCTGGTGGGAGGGCGAGATTAGGCCGGGCGGGGG
>JAIOIW010000011.1 GCA_019912385.1 Notoacmeibacter sp.
CGGCCAAAGGGACGACGGTGCCTTCCGAGATCGAGATCATGGAGAGCATCCAGGTCGGCGAACTCGCCAAGAAGCTGAACCTGCGTCCCGGTGAAGTCATCTCCCGGCTCATGAAGCTCGGTGAGATGGTGACCATCAACAAGGTCCTCGACGCCGAGACAGCTTCGCTTGTGGCGGCCGAATACGGCTGCGAAGTACGAGTCGTTTCGCTCTACGACGAGACGGTGATCGAAGAAGAAAGCGATCAGGAAGCCGAGCGCATCGTCAGGCCGCCCGTCGTGACCATCATGGGACACGTCGACCACGGAAAGACCAAGCTGCTCGACACGATTCGCAAATCTAACGTCATCGACACCGAAGCGGGCGCCATCACGCAGCACATCGGCGCCTACCAGGTGGAGAAGAACGGCCAGAAGATCACCTTCATCGATACGCCGGGCCATGCCGCGTTTACCGCCATGCGCGCACGCGGGGCCAATATCACCGACATCGCCATCCTCGTGGTGGCGGCCGACGACAGCGTGATGCCGCAGACGATCGAATCCATCAATCACGCCAAGGCCGCGGGCGTGCCGATCATTGTCGCGATCAACAAGATCGACAAGCCGGCCGCCGACGCCCAGAAGGTCCGTACCCAGCTTCTGCAGCATGAGGTGTTCGTGGAGTCCATGGGCGGTGAAGTGCTCGACGTCGAGGTTTCGGCGGTCAAGGGCACCAATCTCGACAAGCTGCTTGAAGCGATCCTGCTGCAGTCCGAATTGCTCGAACTGAAGGCCAATCCCGATCGCCCCGCCGAAGGCGCGGTGATCGAGGCCAAGCTCGACCGCGGCCGCGGCCCGGTCGCCACCGTGCTGGTTCAGGCCGGTACGATCAGGATCGGTGACATCCTGGTTGCAGGCAATGAGTGGGGCAGGGTGCGCGCGCTCGTCAACGATCGCGGCGACCAGCTCAAGGAAGCAGGTCCCGCCACGCCGGTCGAAGTGCTCGGTCTCCAGGGTACGCCGCAAGCGGGCGACCGTTTCGCAGTGGTGGAAAACGAAGCCAAGGCGCGCGAGATTTCCGAGTACCGCCAGCGGCTGGCCCGCGAAAAGGCGGTCGCACGCCAGGCCGGTTCGCGCGGTTCGCTGGAACAGATGATGGCCCAGGCCAGGTCGTCCGAGCTGGCCGAGTTCCCGCTGCTGATCAAGGGTGACGTCCAGGGTTCCGTCGAGGCGATCGCCACGGCGCTGGAAAAGCTGGGCACCGATGAAGTGCGAGCGCGCATCGTTCATTCGGGCGCCGGCGCGATCACCGAATCCGACGTGTCGCTGGCCGAGGCCTCCGAAGCCGCGATCATCGGCTTCAACGTGCGCGCCAACAAACAGGCGCGCGAGGCGGCGGAAAAGGCCGGCATCGAGATCCGCTACTACAACATCATCTACGACCTCGTCGACGACGTGAAGAAGGCGATGAGCGGCATGCTTTCGCCGGAGCGCCGCGAGACTTTCCTCGGTTATGCCGAGATCCTCGAGGTATTCAACATCACCAAGGTCGGCAGGGTGGCGGGCTGCCGCGTCACCGATGGCAGGGTGGAGCGCGGCGTCGGCGTGCGCCTGCTGCGCGACAACGTCGTCATCCACGAAGGCAAGCTCAAGACGCTCAAGCGCTTCAAGGACGAAGTATCCGAAGTCCAGTCCGGACAGGAATGCGGCATGGCCTTCGAGAATTACGAGGACATCCGCGCCGGCGATGTCATCGAGTGCTTCCGTGTCGAGGAAGTGGCGCGTTCGCTTTAAGGCGCGTTCTTGACTGAAATGCACCGGTTGCGCGGCTACCCGCGCAACCGGCAATAATCTTGAGCGTGACTGGCGGTCCCATCCCGCGGTCGCGAATGAAGGAAATTGAACATGTCCCGCTTTGAATCCGCGAAGGGCCCGTCCCAGCGCCAGTTGCGCGTCGGCGAACAGGTGCGCCATGCCCTTGTCGATGTCCTGCAGCGCGGTGAAATCCGCGATGAATTGCTCGAAAGGACCGTGATCTCGGTTTCCGAGGTGCGCATGAGCCCGGACCTCAAGATCGCTACCGCCTTCGTCTCGCCGCTTGGCGATGTCGACGGCCAGGCGGTCGTCAAGGCCTTGGCGAAGAACGCGCGGTTCATCCGCGGCCGCACCGCCCGGTCGCTGCACCAGATGAAATACATGCCGGAATTCCGCTTCCGGCTCGACACGTCATTCGACAATTTCCGCAAAATAGACGAGTTGCTGCATTCACCGGAGGTCGCCCGCGACCTCGGCCACGATGACGAGGGGGACGCCTGATGGCCCGGCAGCGCAAGAAGAAGGGCCGCAACATTTCCGGCTGGGTGATCCTCGACAAGCCCGCTGGCATGGGCTCGACCGAAGCGGTTTCCAAGGTCAAGTGGCTGTTCAACGCGGCCAGGGCCGGCCATGCCGGCACGCTCGATCCGCTGGCATCGGGCATGCTGCCGATCGCGCTGGGCGACGCCACCAAGACCGTGCCCTATGTCCAGGACGGCGCCAAGACCTATCGCTTCACCGTCGCCTGGGGCGAGGAGCGCACCACCGACGACCTTGAAGGCGCGGCGACTGAAACCTCCGCGCGGCGGCCATCGCGCGCCGAGGTGGAGGCGGCACTGGCCGACTATATCGGGATCATCAGCCAGGTCCCGCCGCAATTCTCCGCCATCAAGATCGGTGGCGAGCGCGCCTACGACATTGCCCGCGACGGCGAGCGGGTTGAGATTCCGGCTCGCGAGGTCGAGATCCTGAGACTCGACATCCTTGCCCATAATGGCGACAGCACCGAGTTCGGGGTCGAGTGCGGCAAGGGCACCTATGTGCGCTCGCTGGCCCGTGACATGGGCCGCCAGCTCGGCTGTTTCGGCCATGTGTCTATGCTGCGACGGATCGAGGTCGCGCCATTCGGAGAACAGGATTTCGTCACCGTTGCGCAGCTTGAGGCGGCGCGCGCGCAAGGCGAGGCCGACGCCGGCGAGGAAATCGCTGAATCCGCGATCGGCGCCGCGCGCAAGAACCGTTTCGCGGCCATCGACGCGTTGCTGATGGAAACCGCCACCGCGCTGGAAGACCTGCCCCATGTCGCGCTCAATGACGACGCAGCGACCCGCGTTCGTCTCGGCAATCCCGTCGTGCTGCGCGGACGCGACGCGCCTGTCGAGGCGCAGGAGGCCTACGCGACCGCGCGCGGGCGCCTCATCGCCATCGGCGCTGTCGAAGCCGGTGAGTTCCGGCCGAAGCGCGTGTTCGGCGGCTGACCTGTCCCCGAAACGCCCTGTCGCAAAAAACATGGCTTCGGGCCGCTGACCGGCTGTGCGCGGCGGAGCCCATTTGCTAGAGCGTTGTGCGACCATTCGCACAAAGGAGAGGGCCATGATCGACAAGCGCGCGTTCTACATCGAAGGAAAATGGGTGGCGCCCGCCGCCGCCCGCGATTTCGACGTCATCGACCCGGCAACGGAGGAGCCCTGCGCCGTGATCACGCTTGGCGGCGAAGCCGATGCGGAAAAGGCGATCGCCGCTGCGCGCCGCGCCTTTGCGGGCTGGGCCGCGACCCCGCTGTCCGGGCGCGTGGCGCTTATGGAAAAGCTGCTGGAGGTGATGGACCGCCGCAACGAGGAGATGGGCGAAGCGATCTCGCTGGAGATGGGCGCGCCGATCGACCTGGCCCTCAATGACCAGGCCGGCAGCGGACCGTGGCACCTCAAGGGCTTTCTCAAGGCGCTGAAGGACTTCGAATGGGAATATGATTTCGGCGATCGCGGCGAACGTATCATCCACGAGCCGATCGGCGTATGCGGGCTGATCACGCCGTGGAACTGGCCGGTCAACCAGATCGCGCTGAAGGTCCTGCCCGCGCTGCTGGCTGGATGCACCTGCGTGCTGAAGCCCTCGGAGATCGCGCCGCTGTCGGGCATGATATTTGCCGAAATGATCGATGAGGCGGGGTTCCCCGCAGGCGTCTTCAACCTCGTCAACGGCGACGGGCCGGGCGTCGGCACGGTGCTGTCCAGCCACCCGGAAATCGACATGGTGTCCTTCACCGGCTCGACGCGCGCCGGAATCCTCATTTCCCAGGCTGCGGCGAAAACGGTCAAGCGGGTCACGCTGGAGCTCGGCGGCAAGTCGCCCAACATCGTCTTCGCCGACGCCGATCTGGAAAAGGCGGTCAAGCGCGGCGTCACGCATTGCTTCGAAAACACCGGCCAGTCTTGCAACGCGCCGACCCGCATGCTGGTCGAGGCGCCGGTCTATGAAAAGGTCGTCGAACTCGCGGTGAAATACGGCGCTGAGGTCAAGGTTGGTAATCCGCGCGAGCATGGCGGCCATATCGGCCCGCTCGCGTCCGAAGTCCAGTTCAACAAGGTCCAGGGACTGATTGAAACCGGGATTGCGGAAGGTGCCCGCCTGGTGCTCGGCGGGCCGGGACGTCCCGAGGGTTTCAACCGCGGCTATTTCGTGCGGCCGACCATATTCGCCGACGTCAACAACCAGATGACGATTGCGCGCGAGGAGATCTTCGGTCCGGTGCTGGCGATGATCCCGTTCTCCGGCGAGGACGAGGCGATCGCGATCGCCAACGACACGCCCTACGGGCTCGCCGCCTATGTGCAGACGACCGACAAGGACAAGGGCCGCCGCGTCGCCCGCTCCATCCGCGCCGGTATGGTGCGCATCAATCACAAGGGCTTGTCCGCCGGCCACCCCTTCGGTGGCTACAAGCAGTCGGGCAATGGCCGCGAAGGCGGGGTCTGGGGCCTGGAAGACTTCCTGGAGACAAAGATCGTCTCCGGCTGGTAGTCTGCGGCACGGGAGTACGGCGCATGGCTGGCAAACGCGGCCGCATCACCATCATATCGCGCCGCCGGGCTCCCGTCGGCGCTCCCCCGGGTACGCTTTATACCGATCCCACGGTCGCGCCGCCGCCGCTGGACCTGCTTGCCTTCGACAGCGCCGGGCTGGACGAAACGCCCGATGCCACGCTTGAGGACGTCAAGGCGGCCCTCGATACGGGCAAGACGGTCTGGCTCGATGTCGGTGGCGTCGGCAATGCCGACTATGTCGGCCGGATCGGTGCGCTTTTCGGCCTTGATCCCTTGGCACTCGAGGACGTGATGAACCTCCACCAGCGGCCCAAGGTCGAGGATTTCGCGAAATACACCTACATCGTCGTTCACATGCTCGCGGGCGAGTCGTTGGTGGCGAAAGAGCAGTTCTCGGTGTTTCTGGGCAGGAATTTCGTCCTGACGTTCCAGGAAACGCCGGTCGATTGCCTCGAGGCGGTGCGCGACCGGCTGCGCCGCGCCAAGGGGCACATCCGCGAGGCCGGCGCGGATTACCTGGCCTACGCGATCATCGACGCGATCGTCGACGCCTATTTTCCGCTGATCGAAAAGCTCGGCGACCGGCTCGAAGGGCTGGAAGACCTCATCGCGGCCGATCCACGTTCGCATCACATCAACGAGTTGCATGTCATCAAGCGCGAATTGCTGGCGGCGAAGCGGTCGCTGTGGCCATCGCGCGAGGTCATGGCCGCGCTGCGCGACGAGGACAACGAATTCATCTCGAAGAACACGCGGCACTATCTGCGCGATACCCACGACCATGTCATGCAGCTCATCGACATCGTCGAGACCTATCGCGAGCTGGCGACCGGCTTGCTCGACCTCTATCTTTCGTCGCTGTCCAACCGGATGAACGAGGTGATGAAGGTTCTGACCATCATTGCGACGATCTTCATTCCCTTGAGTTTTCTGGCCGGCGTGTGGGGGATGAACTTTTCGCCCGACGCATCGCCCTTGAACATGCCGGAACTGCGCTGGGCCTATGGCTATCCCGCAGCGCTCGGCCTGATGCTGACGGTCGCCGTCGGCCTGCTGGGCTGGTTCAAGTGGAAACGGTGGTTTTAGCGCCGCCGGCGACAGCGTCCGGTTTCGATCGAAATCGGAAAATTCAGCCGTCGTGCTCGGACCTGCTGTCCGCAGGTGCCTGCTCCCGGTCTTTCATGCCGTAGTCGCGGAGCACGTGCGCGACACGCAACCGGTAGTCGGCGAAATATTCGCCGCGACCCTTGGCTTGCGCCTTGCGGTGGGCGGCGAGCGCCCGCCATTGGGCAATGGCGGTCTCGTCGCGGAAAAACGACAGCGACAGGATCTTTTCCGGTTCCGTCAGGCTCTGGAACCGCTCCACAGAGATGAAGCCGTCGATCTGTTCGAGCAGCGGGCGCAAGCCCGCTGCCGTATCCAGATAGTCCTGTTTCCAAGCTGCGTGCGGCTTGACCTCGAAGATGACGGCGATCATGGCGAATTCAACTCCCGGTGTGGTGCGGATGCCAGCTCAAGGAGGCTCCAGCCCCACCGACCGGCAGCGTCATTGCCGCGCGACTTTCGTTCCTGTCCGCGCCGAAGGCAAGGGCCCGCAGTCCCGGGGCGAATAAATGTGATCGCGAAAGTGATCCCGGGCCATTGATCGCGCGTTGCGGCGCCACAGATTCTCCTTCAGGCGCAAGTTCGCTCAGGCGGGGGACATGGTTGTTCTTGAGCAAAGGAGAACACGATGTGCGACTACTCGCTTGAAATGTACCGCAGCCAACCGGCGCGCGAGGGCGTGGAATACCGCACGCACCGGTTTCCGAGCCATACGGTTGGCCTTGTCTCGCCGGCCGACACGCAGACGGCGGTCTGCGTCCAGTGCGGCATGCAGATGAGGCTTGACGGTATCCCGGCGGACATCCGCCGCGAATTCGGCGTCGGCGACAATGAATCCGTCACCTTCATCCGGATCGAGGACGGCATGCATCACGACGGTGTCGCATTCGCCAACGGCCAATGCGTGCCGTTGCAGCGGCTCGGCCCCGACATCCGCGTGACGGTGACCGATGCCCTGGCGGGCCCACGCTTGCCGGAGCGGATTGCGGAAACGGCCTGACCTCAGGGCGCTATTGAAATGGCGGGACCGGGAGATCCCGGTCCCGGTTCGTCTCAGGCCGTGGCCTTCAGTTCCAGCCGGCGCCGGTGCAGCACCGGCTCTGTATATCCATTGGGCTGTTCGGTGCCGAGGAAGACGAGGTCGCAAGCGGCCTTGAAGGCAATCGAGGCGTCGAAATCGGGCGCCATCGGACTGTAGGCCGGATCGCCGGCGTTCTGGCGGTCGACCACGGCCGCCATCTCCTTCATCACCTCCATCACCTCGTCC
Source organism: Notoacmeibacter sp. (assembly GCA_019912385.1). Taxonomy (GTDB): domain Bacteria; phylum Pseudomonadota; class Alphaproteobacteria; order Rhizobiales; family Rhizobiaceae; genus JAIOIW01. The sequence continues at coordinate 7,212 of JAIOIW010000011.1, forward strand.
TTCGTCACCACGGAGTGATGCAGCCAGTTGGCGATATGCTGTGAGGAGATGCGCAGCGTCGCGCGGTCCTCCATCAACCCGACATCGCTGATATCGGGCACCTTGGAGCAGCCGACACCCTGGCTGATCCAGCGCACCACATAGCCGAGGATGCCTTGAGCGTTGTTGCGCAGTTCGGCCAGCTTGTCGTCCTGCGACCAGTTGGGGCGCACCACGACCGGCACTGACAGAATGTCGTCAAGGCTGGCGCGCGGGCGCGACTTCAGCTTTTCCTGGACTGCGGCGACATCGACCTTGTGATAATGCGTCGCGTGCAGGGTCGCGGCCGTGGGCGACGGCACCCAGGCGGTATTGGCCCCGGCCTTCGGATGAGCGATCTTCTGTTCCAGCATGGCGTGCATCATGTCGGGCATTGCCCACATGCCCTTGCCGATCTGGGCGTGGCCCGCGAGCCCGCATTCCAGCCCGATATCGACGTTCCAGGCCTCGTAGGCCTGGATCCACGGCGCCGCCTTCATGTCGCCCTTGCGGATCATCGGCCCGGCTTCCATCGAGGTGTGGATCTCGTCGCCGGTGCGGTCGAGGAACCCGGTATTGATGAATACCACCCGCTCCTTCGCTGCGCGGATGCATTCCTTGAGGTTGACCGTCGTGCGGCGCTCCTCGTCCATGATGCCCATCTTGATGGTATTGGGCGCCATGCCGAGCGCCGCCTCGACGCGGGAAAACAGCTCGACGGCGAAGGCCACTTCCTCCGGCCCGTGCATCTTCGGCTTCACGACATACATCGATCCGGCCGGCGAATTGGCGCGCCGCCCGTCCGGCCCGATATCGTGCAGAGCGATCAGCGCGGTGACCATGGCGTCCATGATGCCTTCCGGGATCTCCGAACCATCCTCGAGCAGGATCGCCGGATTGGTCATGAGATGCCCGACATTTCTCACCAGCATCAGCGACCGGCCCTTGAGCGTGGCCGGCTTGCCGTCGGGTTTCACGAACTCGATGTCGGCGTTCATGCGGCGGGTCATCGCCTTGCCGCCCTTCTGGAAGGTTTCCTCAAGGTCGCCCTTCATCAGGCCGAGCCAGTTGGAATAGACCAGCGTCTTGTCCCCGGCGTCGACCGCGGCGACCGAGTCTTCGCAGTCCATGATGGTGGTCAGCGCCGATTCCAGTACGACGTCGGCGATATTGGCCAGGTCGGCCCTGCCGATCGCGTGGCCGGCATCGATGACGACCCGCGCGTGCAACCCGTTCTTGACCAGGATGACGGCCGACGGATTTCCGGCATCGCCCGTGTAGCCTGCGAATTGCGCCGTGTCCTGAAGACCGGTCGCGCCACCGGCGGTTTTCGCGGCAAGCGTGCCGCCGTCGACCGCCAGGCCGGTGACATCGGCCCATTTACCGCTGGCAAGCGGCGCACTTTCGTCGAGGAAAGCCTTCGCCCAGGCGATGACGCGGGCGCCGCGTTCCGGATCGTAGCCGCCCGCCTTCGCCATGTCGCCCAACGCGTCGGTGCCGTAAAGCGCGTCGTAGAGCGAGCCCCAGCGCGCATTGGCGGCGTTGAGCGCGAAACGGGCATTCATGATCGGCACGACGAGCTGCGGGCCGGCGACGGCCGCGATCTCGGGATCGACATTTTCCGTGGTGACGGAGAAGTCGCCGCCTTCGGGCAGCAGGTAACCGATCTCGGTCAGGAAGTCCTTGTAGGCGGCCATGTCGGACGGCGCGCCATTGTCGCGATACCAATGATCGAGTTTCGCCTGCAGCGCGTCGCGCTTTTCAAGCAGGGCGCGGTTCTTCGGCGCCAGGTCCTCGACGATCCGGCCGAAAGCCGCAAAGAAGGCTTCCGCATCGACACCCGTCCCCGGGATCGCTTCGCCAAGAATGAAATCGTGAAGCTGCCGGTCGATGCTCAGCCCGTGCGTGTTGATGCGTTCGCTCATGTGGTCCTCCGGCAACGTGTTCTCGTGCAAAGAAAATCTGCGCCCCATCAACACGGCCATCCCGTTTTCGTCAATGCGATAATGGTTGCAAATGTTGCGTTGCAGCGCATTTTCCGCCCCCCGCGTCTGGCTGAAGATCGTCTTCAGCGATTTGTCAGGATGCCTTCTCCATCTTGCCCGCCGGACAGTCAGCAGGCGGAAGCGATGGAACAGCTCGACCGAATTGCCACCACGACGGAACCGGAGGCCGGTGCGGCGGCCCATGTCGCCGTCTGGGACCCCTTTGTCCGTGTCTTTCACTGGTCACTGGTGGCCGCCGTCCTCGTTGCCGCTCTCACCGGATTCCTTGCCGGCGCGCCGTGGATCGACCTCCATGTCTGGGCCGGGACCGCGACGGCCGTGCTCATTTCCGCGCGCCTGATCTGGGGTTTCCTTGGCGGCACCTATGCCCGCTTTTCCGCTTTCTTACCGCGTCCAGGGGCCGTAATCGCCCATGTTCGTACCCTGTTCGACGGGCATGGCGAGCGCCATCTCGGCCACAATCCGCTCGGTGCGCTGATGATCCTGTCGCTGATCGCGACGGGACTGGGGCTGGCGCTGACCGGCGTGGCCGCCTATGGCGGCATCCTCAAATCCGGCCCGCTGGCCTTCGCTTTCTCCTATGCGACCGCACGCGGCTTCCTGGAAATCCATGAACTGCTGGCCTGGAGCCTGCTCGGCCTTGTCGCTGCCCATGTCGCCGGCGCCTTGTTGGAGAGCATGCGTTCGCGCGAGAACCTCGTCCGTGCCATGCTCACGGGCCGCAAGCAGGCGCGCCCGGGCGACTGCCGGCCGCCAGCAAGGCGGGCATGGCCGCTCGCCGCGGCGCTGAGCATTGTCGTCCTGGTTGCCGGCGCCGGCTTTACCCTGTCGGCGCTGGCGAAGCGCGAGATTCCGGGCGTCCCGACGGCCGCGCTTGATCCGGTCTACGTATCGGAATGCGCAGCCTGCCACGTCGCCTACCATCCGGGCCTTCTGCCGCGCGATTCGTGGGTGGCGCTCATCGACGGGCTTGCCGACCATTTCGGCGAGGATGCGAGCCTTGACGACGCGACCACCGGGCATTTGCGCGGCTATGTCATGGCCAACGCGGCGCAGGCCTGGGATACCAAGCCGGCCAACCGCTTTACCCGCGTCGATCCCGCCGCCCCCTTCACCATCACCGCGACACCGTCCTGGAAGCGAATTCACCGCGATATCCCGGACACGCTCTTTGCCTCGAAAGCGGTCGTCGCGCGCTCCAATTGCAACGCCTGCCACCGCGATGCGGCAAGCGGGCACTTCTATCCCGGCAACATTGCCATTCCCAAGGAGACCCAGCCATGAAACCGACGACCATCGGCGCTGCCACCGGCATCGCCTTCATACTCGCCCTGGCGGGCATAGCCTCTGCCGCAGGCGGGCGCGATACGATCATAGCGTCCTATGCCGCGGCCGCCGGTGAGCCGCTTTCGGCCGAGCGCGGCAAGGCGCTGTTCATGGGCACGCATTCGAGCGGCAAACCCGATACGCCCTCCTGTATCACCTGCCACACCGACAATCTGAAGGGACCGGGCAAGACCCGCGCGGGCAAGGAGATCGAGCCGATGGCGGTCTCGGCCAATCCGCAACGTTACACCGATCCCGCCTTCGTCGAAAAGTGGTTCGGCCGCAATTGCAACTCCGTCCTGGGGCGTGAATGCACGCCGCTCGAAAAGGGCGATCTCCTCACCTGGCTTTCGAGCCTCTGACACGGAAAGGAAACCGACATGGCACGACTGGACCGAATTCTTGGCGTTCTTGGCGCATCGTCCCTTGTGGCGGCACTCGCGTTCGCCGCAGCCCTACCCGCAGGCACGGCCAGTGCCGAGGGCGACTATTTCCGGCCGGTGACGGATGAAACCGTCAAGGCGGAATGCGCCGCCTGCCACATGGCCTTCCCCGCCGGCATGCTGCCGGCGCGTTCGTGGGAAGCGCTGATGGCCGACCTGCCCGACCATTTCGGCGAGGATGCGAGCCTCGATGACGTCACCCGCGCGACGATCACCGCCTATCTCGTCGCCAACGCGGCACCTGAAAAATCCTATATCGCGCGTTCGGTCGCCACGGGCGATCCGGTCCTGCGCATCTCGGAAACCCCGTGGTGGATCAAGGAACATCGCGGCGAGGTCAGCCCGAAGGCCTTCGAGAATCCCAAGGTCGGGTCGAAGGCCAATTGCGTCGCCTGCCACCGCGGCGCCGAAAAGGGCTATTACGAGGACGACTGACGGCTCCCTCCGCTACGGCTTCGTGACCCTTCTGAGCGTGAGGTTGATCCGGCCGCCGTTCTTCATGAGCGTCGAGGTTGCCGGATAGATGCGATCGACGCCGTGAAAGCAAAGCCGGCCCTCGCTGCCGAGGATGACCACGTCGCCGGAATTGAGCCGGATCGACGTGGTCCGCCCCTCGCGGCGGGTTTCGCCGACCCTGAACAGGCAACTGTCGCCGAGCGAGATGGAGACCACGGGCGCGGCGAGATCCTCCTCGTCGCGGTCCTGGTGCAGCCCCATCTTCGCCGTCTCCGAATAGAAGTTGATCAGGCAGGCCTGAGGCTCGTGCGGATAGGCTGCGAGTTCGGCCCACAGATCGAGCAGGCTTCGCGGGATCGGCGGCCAGGGCCTGCCGGTTACCGGGTGGCAGGCCTGGTAGCGATAGCCGCGCTCCGTGTCGGTCACCCAGCCGAGCGGCCCGCAATTGGTCATGCGAACGCTCATCTCCCGCCCTGTTCGCGGCATCACCGGCACGAACAGCGGCGCTTCCTTCACGACCGCGCGCACCTCGTCCAGCAGCGATTCCTGCGCGGCCCGGTCGAGCCAGCCTGGAATATGGCGCACGCCTCTTGGCAGAACCTGCATGAATGCACTTCTCCGTTTGCATGACGGATGCCGCAATGCATAATTCCACGCCGGCAGGGTAACAAGCAAAGGGAGATCGCCATGGGCTGGAGACGAGTTTTTGCGGCTGTGCCGATGGCGGCGGCGCTGTACGCCAGTCCCGCTCTGGCCGCGGACCCGCGCGCGGAGTCCTGCAAGCTCGCGGCCGTCCTCGCCGACGGCACCGATGCGATCATCGCGCAGTTTGAATCGATGGCCAAATTGTGGGACGAGGCGGAGCGCGCCAAGCTCGATCCGGTGTTCCGGCCCGAACTGGGCAAGTTCGATTTCGACAAGGGCAAGGTCTATGTCATCGCCGATTTCGACCCGTTCATGCGCGAATACATGGTCGTGTCAGGCGATTCGTCGCGGGCGGTCACCATCTTCTTCAGGTTGTCCTTCGCCCGGGGCCCCAGGGGCTACATGTTCCGCAACGTCGATTTCAACACCGACTACTCGGAAATCATGGCGAGCAATCTGGCGCAGCCGCCGCAGGAAATCGGGTGCCTGTAGGGAGTGGCGCAAACGCCCCGGCTGACGGCTGACAACGGCGGCCATGAGGGCTGTCCGTTATCAAACCATTTCATTTGCAGACGAACGACTCTCGAGACATTTCCGTTGAAGGGCAGCGCCGTTTACGCCGCGTCGAGGTCGGGGATGCGCAGTACCTGGCCCGGATAGATCTTGTCGGGATGGGTCAGCATCGGCTTGTTGGCTTCGAAGATCAGGGTGTATTTCGGACCTTTGCCCTTGCCGTATTGGGCTTCCGCGATCTTCCACAGATTGTCGCCCTTCCTGACGGTATGGAAAACCGGCTCCTTGGCCGGGACGGCGGCGACCTTCAGTTCGGTGGCCTCGACTTTCGAGATACCGAGCGTGTTTCCAACCGCGATGACTGCCTTCTCGAAGATCGACTGGTCGGCAACATCTCCCTTTAGCACCACCTTGTCGCCATGGACTTCAACCTCGACCTTGTCGGTACCCAGGCCGTGGGAGTCCAGCTCTTTCTTCAGTTCCCCGGCCGCCGGGGCTTCTTCATCGTCGCCGATGCCGAGTTTCTTGCCCACGCTTTTCACGAAATCGAAAATGCCCATACCGGTGCTCCTTTGCTGGCTTTGCGGTGCGGCCCTCTTTGCGCGCTGTCTGATAATGGAAATTGCGGCAGCGCTATTCAACCTTGAAGCGACCTGTGGCGGAAGTATCAATCCATCGGCGGCTTGGAACGCATTTTCTTGACACCTGAGCGCCCCGACTTCGCCTTCAGCCGGCGTTCGACCGCGCCTTTCGACGGCCTGGTCTTCTTGCGTGGCGGCGGCGGCGGCTCGGCCGCCCTGGCCAGCAGGCCGGCAAGGCGCTCGCGCGCGTCGATGCGGTTGCGTTCGCGGGTCCTGAACTGCGATGCCTCGATCATGATGACGCCTTCGCGCGATGCGCGACTGCCGGCAAGGCGGATCAGCCGGGCGCGAATCCTTTCGTCCAGCCCGCGCGCACCCGCCGCGTCGAAGCGAAGCTGGACGGCCGTCGAGACCTTGTTGACGTTCTGGCCGCCCGGACCGGAGGCGCGGATGAAGGCCTCCGACAACTCGTCGTCATGAATGACCGCGCCTGACGCGATCACGATGTCTTCGCCGATGATGATTTGCGGACCAGCCATGGTGCGGCTCAACATGACCGAAGCAACCGCCAAAGAAAAGGCCCGGCGCGATGCCGGGCCTGTATCTGGCGTTTACCGCTGATTATTCGGCGGCGATCTGCGTGCGCGGCGCCGCGCCGCGAACCGACGCGTCGACATGGCTCTCGAACTTGGCGAAATTGTCGACGAACATGCCGACCAGCTTGTCGGCCTGCGCGTCATAGGCCGCCTTGTCGGCCCAGGTGCCGCGCGGATCGAGAATGACGGCCTCGACTCCGGAAACGGCAATGGGAACCTCGAAGCCGAAATTCGCGTCGGTGCGGAATTCGGCCGTGTTGAGGGAACCGTCGAGCGCGGCCGTCAGCAGCGTGCGGGTCGCCTTGATCGGCATGCGGTTGCCGGTGCCGTAGGCGCCGCCGGTCCACCCGGTGTTGACCAGCCAGCAGGTGGCGCCGTGCTCGGCGATCAGCTCGCGCAGCAGGTTGCCGTATTCCGAGGGATGGCGCGGCATGAACGGCGCGCCGAAGCAGGTGGAAAATGTCGCTTCCGGTTCGGTGACGCCCTTTTCGGTGCCGGCGACCTTGGCGGTGTAGCCAGACAGGAAATGGTACATCGCCTGCGCCGGGGTCAGCCGCGCAATCGGCGGCATCACGCCGAAGGCGTCGGCCGTCAGCATGATGATGTTCTTGGGGTGGCCGCCCTTGCCGGTCGCGCTGGCATTGGGGATGAAATGCAGCGGATAGGCGCAGCGCGTGTTTTCCGTCAGCGTCGCGTCATTGAAGTCCGGCATCTTGTCGTCGCCGAGGATGACGTTTTCCAGCACCGTGCCGAAGCGCTCGGTCGTCGCGTAGATCTCGGGCTCGGCTTCGCGCGAAAGGCGGATCGTCTTGGCATAGCAACCGCCCTCGAAATTGAACACGCCGTCCGGTCCCCAGCCGTGTTCGTCGTCGCCGATCAGCGTGCGAGCCGGATCGGCCGAAAGCGTCGTCTTGCCGGTGCCCGACAGGCCGAAGAACACGGCCGTATCGCCGTCAGGGCCGATATTTGCCGAGCAGTGCATCGGCATCACCCCCTTTTTCGGCAGGACGTAGTTGAGCGCGGTGAATACCGACTTCTTCATCTCGCCGGCATAGGACGTGCCGCCGATCAGCACGATCATGCGCGTCAGGTCCACCGCGATCACTGTGCCGCTGCGGCAGCCATGACGCTCCGGGCTCGCCTCGAAGGACGGCAGGTCGATGATGGTCATCTCGGGAACGAAGGTCGAAAGCGCCTCGCGCGCCGGGCGGATCAGCAGGTTGCGGATGAACAGCGAATGCCAGGCGTTCTCCGTTATGACCCTGACCCTGATCTGGTTCTGCTCGTCGGCGCCGCCGATCAGGTCCTGCACGAACAGGTCCATGCCCTGCGCCTGTGTCAGGAAATCTTCATGCAGGCGCTCGAAATTCTCCGGCGATATCGCCTTGTTGTTGTCCCACCACACATGCGGTTCGGTGTTGGCATCGCGGACGACGTACTTGTCCTTGGCCGAGCGGCCGGTGTGAATCCCGGTCTTGGCCACGAGCGCGCCATGGGCGCTGAGCTGCGCTTCGCGGCGGTTGAGAGCCTCTTCGTAGAGTTCCGCTTCACGGAAATTGTAGAAAACCGCGCCCGGATTTTTCAGCCCGATCGCCTCGATCCCGCAAGCGGGGTTCCTCATGCCGAATTCGCTCATTCCAGCCACCGTTCCCAGAGTGTCCGTATCGTGAAAGGCCGCACCACGACCTTCGTGACGCCCGCATGACGTTACGTGCGGAAGGTCTGAAACAGGAATGTGCAGTATTTTCAAATCATTAATCGATTTAAAGAATTTGAAAAATCTTTAAATCGTTTATATATGATGAATTGCGGCTGTTATGCACAGCTGCCGGCCGTCTGCCGGTGGCAGAATCCGGATCGGCAGGCCGCCGATCCGGGTGTTCGTGGTGCGGCGATGTGACAGCCGGGCGGTTGTGTGCCACAATTTGTACCAGATTTGTCCGCCACAAGCCCTGCATCCGGTTCCGAGAAGGGGCGCCCATTCATGAGGGAGATAAGTGACATGGCGACAATCGCGCTTGTCGACGACGACCGCAATATCCTGACCTCTGTTTCGATCGCACTCGAATCGGAAGGATATCGCGTCGAAAGCTACACCGACGGTGCCTCGGCACTGGAGGGCCTGGCGGCCCGTCCGCCGAACCTCGCGATCTTCGACATCAAGATGCCGCGCATGGACGGTATGGAACTGCTCCGCCGGCTGCGCCAGAAATCGGACGTGCCGGTGATCTTCCTGACATCGAAGGACGACGAGATCGACGAATTGTTCGGTCTCAAGATGGGTGCGGACGACTTTATCAGGAAACCGTTCTCGCAGCGCCTGCTGGTCGAGCGCGTCAAGGCGGTGCTGCGCCGAGCAGGCGCGCGTGAGGCCGGCGCCAAGCAGGGCGGCGAGGCAGCGCCTTCGCTGCAGCGCGGCCAACTGGTCATGGACCAGGAGCGCCACACCTGCACCTGGCGCGGTGAACCGGTGACGCTGACGGTGACGGAATTCCTCATCCTGCACGCGCTGGCGCAGCGCCCGGGCGTGGTCAAGAGCCGCGACGCGCTGATGGACGCGGCCTATGATGAACAGGTATATGTGGACGACCGGACCATCGATAGCCATATCAAGAGGCTGCGCAAGAAGTTCAAGGTCGTGGACACGGACTTCGACATGATCGAAACGCTATACGGCGTGGGCTACCGGTTCCGCGAGGTCTGACGCCCGGCGCGGTTTGGCGCGGCTCGTATTGCGGGCAATGAGCGTGATGGCCCGCGCGGAATCGGCGGGCATGACATTATGGTGGAAATGACGACACGCGAGGAAAGGGCGGGATCTGCAGGACGCAGTGCCGGGGCGCGGGCCGCGGGTTTTTCCGTTGCGCTCGGGCCGGTGCGCCGCGCCTTCGGCCACCTGCTGTTTTCCAGCCTGACGAAGCGGATCCTGTTTCTCAACCTGGCAGGCCTCGGCGTTCTCGTCAGCGGCATTCTCTACCTCAACCAGTATCGCGACGGGTTGATCGACGCGCGCGTCGAGAGCCTGCGCACCCAGGGCGAGATCATTGCCGGCGCGATTGCCGCATCGGCGACCGTGGAAACCGATTCGATCCGCATCGATCCCGAAAAGCTGCTCGAAATCCAGGCCGGTCAAAGCGTCGGGCCGACCGCCGATGGGCTCGACAGCCTCGATTTCCCGATCAACCCGGAGCGGGTCGCCCCGGTGCTGCGCCGGCTTATCTCACCGACCAGGACGCGCGCGCGGATCTATGACCGCGATGCCAACCTGCTGCTCGATTCCCGCCATCTCTATTCGAGGGGCCAGATCCTGCGCTACGACCTGCCGACGATCGACGCCGATGAGACCGGGCTGGTCGATCGGGCAAGGGACTGGATTTCCTCGTTCTTCAGGCGCACCGACCTGCCGGTCGACCAGGAACAGCCAGGCGGCAGCGGCGTGGCCTATCCGGAGGTCATGTCGGCTCTGACCGGCAGCTCGGGCCGCGTGGTGCGGATGACCCCGAACGGCGAGGTGATCGTTTCGGTCGCGGTACCGATTCAGCGCTTCCGTGCTGTGCTCGGCGTGCTCCAGCTCTCGACGCAGGGCGGCGACATCGACAACATCATCGCCGGCGAGCGCAAGGCGATCCTGGCCGTGTTCGGCGTCGCCTCGCTGGTCACCATGCTGCTGTCGCTTCTCCTCGCCTCGACGATCGCCAATCCGCTGCGCCGCCTTGCGGCGGCTGCGGTACGCGTGAAACGCGGCGTCAAGAACCGGGAAGAGATTCCGGACTTCTCCGATCGCCAGGACGAGATCGGCAACCTGTCCACGGCTCTGCGCGACATGACGAACGCGCTCTACGCGCGCATCGAGGCGATCGAAAGCTTCGCGGCCGATGTCAGCCACGAACTGAAGAACCCGCTGACATCACTGCGCAGCGCGGTGGAGACATTGCCCCTGGTCAAGAACCCGGAATCGCGCGATCGCCTGCTCGAGGTGATCCAGCACGACGTGCGCCGTCTCGACCGCCTGATCACCGACATTTCGGATGCGTCGCGCCTCGACGCCGAATTGGCGCGGGCGGACGCTGGGCGCGTCGACATGAAGAAGCTCCTTTCCGACCTTGTGGCGGTGAATGTCGAGACCGCGCGGGTTCACCGCAGCGCGAAGGTGGAACTGGTGTTGGCGAAAACGCCAAACGGCGCCAAGGGTTTTTACGTTCAGGGCCACGACCTCAGGCTTGGCCAGGTGGTGGCAAACCTGATCGGCAACGCACGCTCCTTCGTGCCGGAGGAAGGCGGGCGCATCGTGGTGACGCTCGCCCGCACGCCGCGCCGCGTGATCGTGGCGGTGGAGGACAACGGGCCGGGAATTCGCGCCGAGCAGATCGACCGGATCTTCGAGCGTTTCTACACCGACCGGCCTTCCGGCGAGGCATTCGGCCAGAATTCCGGTCTCGGCCTGTCGATTTCGCGCCAGATCGTCGAGGCCCATGGCGGAACCCTGACCGCCGAAAACATCGCCGGCACCAAGCCCGGTGAGATTCGCGGCGCACGTTTCATCATCAATCTGCCCGCCGAAGATCGCACCTGACGGAACATGCCTGTTCCGCGCTTGGCGGTTGACTGCGAAAAAAGGTCTTGTCATTGAACGCGACACTGACAAGATAGCCGACCGCTGCCGGCGGAGGCGCAAGCGTGCGCAAGAGCCGTGCGTGAAAATGACAGGGCGTTGACGGGAGCCACTCTTACATGATCGGACTTGTGCTCGTGACGCACGGTCAACTGGCCGAGGAATTCCGTCATGCCGTCGAGCATGTCGTCGGGCCGCAGGAGCAATTCGAAACGGTTTCGATCGGGGCGGAGGACGATATGGAGCTTCGCCGCAGGGACATCATGGATGCCGTCGCGCGGGCCGATACCGGCGACGGCGTAATCATCGTCACCGACATGTTTGGCGGAACGCCGTCGAACCTGGCGATTTCCGTGATGGACACCGGGCGCATCGAGGTCATCGCCGGCATGAACCTGCCCATGCTGATCAAGCTGTCCGGCATCCGTGCCGGCAATGCGATGGCCGCGGTACTGGAAGAGGCGCAGAATGCCGGGCGCAAATACATCAATGTCGCCAGCCAGATCCTGACCGCCAAATGAGTGGCCGCGAACAGACGGCGGTGCCAACGATCACCCGCGAGATCGAAATCGTCAACAAGCGGGGCCTGCATGCCCGCGCTTCGGCGCGGCTCGTTCAGCTTGTCACCGGCTACGATGCCCAGGTGCGGGTCGAGAAGGACGGGCTGGCGGTCGACGGCGGATCCATTCTCGACCTGATGATGCTGGCCGCGACGCCTGGATGCTGCATCACGGTGACGGCGACCGGCCGCCAGGCCAGCGAAGTGATCGCCGCGATCGAGGATCTCGTCTCCGGCAAGTTCGGCGAGGACAATTGACCTGGAGCCCCGTTGCGAATCCGCATATGCAGGAATAAAGATTTCTTTATATCCGATTGCCGTTTTCCGGACGGTCTGCTATTGAAACCGCCGATCGCGCCGCCGTGTTGAACGGCTGGCGAATGAATTCCTCACTGCATGGAGCTGAACACATGGCGCAGGACTACGTTGTCGCCGACATTTCGCTGGCCGACTGGGGCCGCAAGGAAATCGACATCGCGGAAACCGAAATGCCGGGGCTGATGGCCTGCCGCGAGGAATTCGGCGACGCCAGGCCGCTGAGAGGTGCGCGGATCACCGGGTCGCTGCACATGACGATCCAGACGGCGGTGCTGATCGAGACACTCAAGGTGCTCGGCGCCGAGGTGCGCTGGGCGTCCTGCAACATATTCTCCACCCAGGATCATGCCGCGGCCGCGATTGCCGCCACCGATACGCCGGTTTTCGCCGTCAAGGGCGAATCCCTGGTGGATTACTGGACCTACACCGACGCGATTTTCCAGTGGCCTGACGGCGAACCCTCCAACATGATTCTCGACGATGGTGGCGATGCGACGATGTACATCCTGCTTGGCGCGCGCGCCGAAGCCGGTGAGGACGTGCTCTCCAACCCCGCTTCGGAGGAAGAGGAGATCCTGTTTGCGCAGATCAAGAAGCGGCTCGCCAGGACACCCGGCTTCTTTGCCCGCCAGCGTGCGGCGATCCACGGCGTGACCGAGGAAACCACCACCGGCGTCAACCGGCTCTACCAGCTTCAGAAGAAGGGCCTTCTGCCCTTCCCGGCGATCAACGTCAATGATTCCGTGACCAAGTCGAAATTCGACAACAAGTACGGCTGCAAGGAATCACTGGTCGACGGCATTCGCCGCGCCACCGATGTGATGATGGCCGGCAAGGTCGCCGTGGTCTGCGGCTACGGCGATGTCGGCAAGGGCTCGGCCCAGTCGCTGCGCGGTGCCGGCGCACGCGTCAAGGTCACCGAAATCGACCCGATCTGCGCGCTGCAGGCGGCGATGGACGGTTTCGAGGTGGTCCAGCTTGAGGATGTGGTTTCCACCGCCGACATCTTCGTCACCACCACCGGCAACAAGGACGTCATCCGCATCGAGCACATGCGCAAGATGAAGGACATGGCAATCGTTGGCAACATCGGCCACTTCGACAACGAGATCCAGGTTGCCGCGCTGCGCAACCTGAAATGGATCAACATCAAGCCGCAGGTCGACATGATCGAATTCCCCGGCGGCAACCGCATGATCCTGCTGTCGGAAGGCCGGCTGCTCAACCTGGGAAACGCCACCGGCCACCCGAGCTTCGTCATGAGCGCCTCCTTCACCAACCAGGTCCTGGCGCAGATCGAACTGTTCACCAAGGGCAGCCAGTACGGCAACGAGGTCTACGTGCTGCCCAAGCATCTCGACGAGAAGGTCGCGCGGCTGCATCTCGACAAGCTGGGCGCGAGGCTCAGCACGCTTTCCGACGAACAGGCCGCCTATATCGGCGTGACACCGCAGGGCCCCTACAAGCCGGAACACTACAGATACTGATCTGACATCAGTTAGCCACAAGATATTGATGCCGGGCGATTGACTTTTCGCCCGGTATTATTTTGTCCACCCGCCTTCTTCACGCCGATTCGCAGGCAATGTATTGTGTGATTCGCAATGCTTGCGGGCCTCGGGGGTGAAGGTCGTCGCGTTGATATTGGTTATGCGGCTTCTTTTCGCGGGCGGCGGAGAGAGGACAGGTTTTCAGGGCGGTCTTGATACCCAGGCGGCGGAGAGGACAAGACATGCCATCGGCAACGATGTCGGGCACGGGGACGGCGAACGAGGAAGCCGGCCCAACAGATGCGGGAACACAAGCGGCCGGCCGGCCGGCGGGGCGGAGAGGCTTCATCGCCCGGCTCAGGCTCGCCGCGCTTTCCGGTTCTGCCCTGGCGATATTCAGCGATCCGGCGCTGGCCGCTCTCGACGCCAGGGCCCGGGGCTCCATCGACGCCTTCGGGGCCATCCAGTTCGCGATGTTCTTCGGGATTGTCGGCGCGGCGATGCTGTCGGCCGTCTGGCTTATCCGCGACCGTGGCCGTGTCCAGGAGGAAAATACCGGCTTGCGCGGCAAGGTCGCCGATCTCAATGCCGCGTTGCAGCGCTCCGAGAGCCTGCTCAATCTGAAGGACCAGAAGCTGGTTGTCTGGGGAGGCAGGAACCAGCCACCCGAACTTTTCGGTGCGCTTCCGCCCGGCAGCGGCGCCCCCGATGACCGTGCCGCATTCCTTGCGTTCGGCCGATGGCTCACGGCGCACTCGGCCGCCGCGCTCGAGCGCGCCGTGGTTGGCCTGCGCGATCATGGCAAGCCGTTCGATCTGGTTTGCGAGACAACGACTGGCACATTGCTCGAGACCACCGGCCAGACATCCAACCAGCACACGGTCGTGCGCTTTTTATCGCTGAGCACGGATCGCGAGGAGCATGGCCGGCTCAAGGCTCGGTTCGATCGCATGATGGTCGATTTCGATACGCTGCGCGGCCTGGTCGAGGCGGTGGCGGTACCGGTTTGGGTGCGCGACGGCGACGGCCGCCTGAACTGGGTCAACGATGCCTATGCCAGGGCGGTTGAGGCCGACAGCCCGCGGCAGGCCGTGGACGAGGGGCGCGAGCTGCTGCCGAGCCTGGCGCGCGATGCGCTTCGCCGCCACCAGCTGGGCGACCCGGTCTATCGCAAGAAGGTTTCCTCGGTAATTGCGGGCAACCGGCACCTGTTTGCGGTAACCGACCGGCAGGGCGAATCCGCCTCCGCCGGCATGGCCGTTGACATTACCGAGATCGAGACCTTGCGCGAGGAATATGAGCAGGCGCAGCGCAGCCATGCCGACACACTCGACCAGCTGACGACGGCGGTGGCGATCTTCGATGCGCAGCAGAAATTGCGTTTCCACAATCTGGCGTTCCAGAAATTGTGGGACCTTGATACCGCCTTCCTTTCCAGCGCACCCGACAATGCGCTCGTCCTCGACCGGCTGCGCGCCGACGGCATGCTGGCCGAACAGCCGGAATGGCGCCGCTGGAAGGAGAACCTGCTGGCGGCCTACCGGTCGCCCGATAGCCAGGAGCATTGGTGGCATCTGCCCGACGGCCGCACGCTGCGCGTCGTTGCCAATCCGCAGCCCAAGGGCGGCGTGACCTGGGTGTTTGAAAACCTGACCGAACAGATCGACCTGGAAAGCCGCTACAAGACCGCCATCAGGGTGCAGGGTGAAACGCTCGATAACCTGGCCGAAGGCGTCGCGGTGTTCGGCCCCGACGGCCGGCTGCGCCTGGCCAATCCCGCCTTCGCGGCATTGTGGCGGTTGCCCGATGATCTGGCCGTCGAAAACATCCATATCTCGGCCATTCGCGCTGCTTGTGATCCGGTCACGAGCGACAGCCCCTGGCCGGGTTTCGTCTCGCTCGTCACCGGGTTCGACGAGCAGCGCGAGGAAAGCCATGGACGGGCGGAGCTCTCCAATGGCACGATTCTGGGCTACGCCACGGTCCCGCTGCCCAACGGTCAGGTGATGATGACATTCGTCGATGTCACCGACAGCACCCGGATCGAGCGTGCCCTGAAGGAAAAGAACGAGGCGCTGCAGCATGCCGACCAATTGAAGAACGATTTCGTGCAGCACGTGTCCTACGAGCTGCGTTCGCCGCTGACCAATATCATCGGCTTCACCGACCTGCTGAACATGGAAGGTGTCGGCCCGCTCACCAACAAGCAGCGCGAATATGTCGGACATATCGGCTCCTCGTCGTCGGTGCTGCTGACCATCGTCAACGATATTCTCGATCTCGCATCCGTCGATGCCGGATTCATGCAGCTCGACGTCAGCGAGGTCCCGGTCGCCGGTGTCGTCGACGCGGCCGTGGAACTCGTCGGCGAGCGCGTCCGCGAACACGGGCTGGTGCTTGAACTCGACCTCGAGGACGCGCCCGAGCGGTTCCATGCCGACGAGCATCGGGTCCGCCAGATCCTGTTCAAGCTGCTGTCGAACGCCGTGAACTACGCGCCGGAAGGCAGCACGGTCCGGCTGTCGGTCGCCGTGCGCGACAGCGATGTGGAATTCGCGGTCCACGACGACGGGCCGGGCATGGCGCGCGAAGTCCTTGAGACCGTGTTCCAGCGTTTCAGCCCCGGCGGCAATCCCGGCCGCAGGCGCGGCGCGGGCCTGGGACTTGCCATCGTCAAGAGCTTTGTCGAGCTGCATGGCGGGACCGTCGCCATCGAAACCGCAGAAGGCAAGGGAACCACGGTGACCTGCCGCTTCCCGTCCGTGCCGGAAAATTTCCGCGTTGCCGCGGAATAGGCCGTGCGAACCGCCGTGCCGGAATTCTCCAAAACGCTCCAACTCGGCGACGAAGCCGCAACCGTCCTGCTTGGCGGCGACCTTGCCGCGGCGGTGAAACCGGGTGACGTGATCGCGCTCTCGGGCGACCTGGGTGCCGGCAAGACGACGCTTGCGCGCGCGCTGATCCGTGCCCTTGCCGACGACGGCGATCTCGAGGTTCCAAGTCCGACCTTCACGCTGGTTCAGGCCTATGACGAAACCCGGATCTCGGTGCTGCATTACGATCTCTACCGGTTGGACAATCCGGAGGAGCTTTGGGAGATCGGCTTCGGCGAGGAGGGCGGTAGCGCCGTCGCCCTCGTCGAATGGCCGGAAAAGGCCGGCGACCTTCTGCCCGCCGGCACGATCCACGTCGCGCTGACCCACAGCGGCGACGGCCGCGAGGCGGTGATCCGCGCTTCCGGCGACGCCGGCGCGCGCGTGGCGCGTTCGCTCGCGATCAGGGCGTTCCTGGAAAGTGCCGGCTGGGGCGCGGCCGACCGCCGTTTCCTCACCGGCGACGCTTCGACACGCGCCTACGAGACCGCAAGGCTCGGGGCCGGAACGCGGGTGGTGATGAACGCACCGGCGATGCCCGACGGCCCGCCGGTCCGCGATGGCAAACCCTACAGCCGCATCGCCCATCTGGCCGAGGACGTCGCACCGTTTGTCGCGATCTCCGGGGAATTGCGCCGCCAGGGATTTGCCGCGCCCGAGATATTCTCCGCCGATTTTGCTCAGGGCCTGCTCCTGATCGAACATCTCGGCGCGGCGGGCTTTCTTGCCGATGACGGCACGCCCGTTGCCGGGCGTTATTGCGCGGCGGCCGAGCTGCTGGCGGCCATGCACGCGCGCGCCTGGCCAACGAGCATCGAATTTGCACCCGGGCGGATCCACCGCGTCCCCGCTTACGACCGCGAGGCGATGTCGATCGAGCTCGACCTGCTGGCGAGCTGGTATGCCCCCCATGCGATGGGCGGGCCGCTCTCCGCGGCGCTAAAGGCGGCCTTTGCCGGCGGCTGGTCCACGGTCCTTGACCCGCTGGCATCGGCGGAAACCTCGCTGGTGCTGCGCGATTTCCACTCCCCCAACATCATCTGGCGTGAGGAACGCGAAGGATTTGACCGGCTCGGCCTGATCGATTTCCAGGATGCGGTGATCGGCCCGTGCGCCTACGACGTGGCTTCGCTTGCCCAGGATGCCCGCGTGACGATATCGCCGGGGATGGAGGCACAGATCGTCTCGGCCTATGTAGCCGCGCGCGAGCGCGTTGGTCTGTTCGACCGTGCCGGTTTCGAGACCGCCTATGCGATCACGGCCACGCAGCGGAATTCAAAGATCCTTGGCATTTTCGTCCGGTTGAATGAGCGTGACGGCAAGCCCGCCTATCTCAGGCACCTGCCGCGCATCCGCGACTATGTCGCCCGGTCGCTTGCGCATCCCGCCCTTGAACCGGTCCGCGAATTCTATCACATAGCCGGTATTGCCGCCGCGGACCGATAGACCCGGCCGCTCAGTGGCAACAACAAGGAAGACGCTTATGCCGGAGATGCCGGATACAGCGATGGTGCTGGCGGCGGGGCTGGGCAAGCGCATGCGTCCGCTGACCGAGACCCGCCCGAAGCCGCTGATCGAGATTGCCGGTCGGACGTTGCTCGACCGGGGGCTCGACGCACTGAAGGCGGCCGGTGTCCGCCGCGCTATCGTCAATGTCCATTGGCACGGCGACCAGGTGATAGCCCATCTCACCGGTTACCCGGGCCTCGATATCGCCGTGTCCGACGAGCGTGAGGCCCTGCTCGACAGCGCCGGCGGCGTCGTCAAGGCATTGCCCGGACTCGGACCTAGGCCGTTCTTTATTCTCAACGCCGATACGTTCTGGATCGAGCGAGACGGATCGTCCTTGCGCGCCATGGGTGCGAGGTGGGATGATGAGATAATGGACATGATGTTACTGCTGACCGCGCCCGACCGCGCCACCGGTCACACCGGCGGTCTGGATTTCGTTCGCGACGCGCAAGGCCGCCTCGCCCGCTTTTCCGGCACGCCCGAAGGCTATATCTATGCCGGGGCAGCCATCGTCCATCCGCGAATATTTGCCGGCGCAATACCAGAGTCGCATTCGCTCAACCTTTATTTCGATCGTCTGATCGAAAGCGGACGGCTGTTCGGCCATGTACTTGACGGCAACTGGATCACGGTCGGCACTCCCGAGGCCATCGCGCCCGCGGAAGTTGCCCTTGCCAGGGCCGAAAAGCGGGTACGCGGCTGATGAGCGGCAGCCCGGCCCCGCGTATCCTGTCCATCGATGCCGGCGTGCCCTTCCTGCCCGAACTGGCCGACGCGCTGCTCGATGGCCGGCTCGTGGAGGGTTTTCGCGACGACGGCGATCCCCTGAAGCTGGCAAGCGCCACCATTTTCGTGCCGACGCGCCGCGCCGCGCGCGCGCTGCGGGCGATCTTCGCGGAAAAGGCGGCCGTCCGCTCGGCCATCCTGCCGGCCATCCGCCCGCTGGGCGAGTTCGACGAGGACGCGGCTTTTTTTGATGCAGCGATGCCGGACCTGCCGGACCTGGCGCCGGCGATCGCGCCCGCCGAGCGGCTGCTGGCGCTGGCGCCGCTGGTCCAGCGCTGGCGCAGGAACCTGCCGGGCCATGTTGCAAAGATGTTCGGTGGCGAATCCGTCACCGTGCCGGCGAGCTTCTCCGACGCGATCTGGCTGGCCCGCGATCTCGCCGCCCTCATCGACGAGGTCGAGACCGAGGGCGCCGAATGGAGCAGGTTGACGGATCTCGCCAGTGGCGAACTGGCCGAGTGGTGGCAGGTGACGCTGGAATTCCTGGCCATCGTGACGCGCCACTGGCCCGAACATCTGTCGGAACGCATCCGGTCCAATCCGGCATTTCACCGCAATGCGCTGATTGACGCGGAAGCCGGACGCCTTGCCGCCCGCCCGCCGGAAGGCCCGGTCGTCGCTGCCGGTTCGACCGGATCGATTCCCGCGACCGCCCGCCTGCTGGCCACGATCGCGCGGCTGCCGCAGGGCGCGGTCGTCCTGCCCGGCCTCGATCACGCACTCGACGAGCGCGCCTGGGACCTGATCGGCGAAAAGGACGCCGCGCCCTCCGTGTTCGGCCATCCGCAGTTCGGTCTCAGGAAACTGCTCGCCCGGCTCGACGTGCCGCGCGGCGACGTCATCCCGCTCGGCGCCGCATCGCCGGCGCTGGCAGCGCGGCGCAGGATCGTCGGCGAAGCACTGCGCCCCGCCGAGGTAACCGAAAGCTGGGCAACCGGCCAGTCGGCGTTGCGCCCGACGCTTGATTCCGATGCGCTCGACGGTGTTGCCCTGGTCGAGGCGGCAAACGAACGAGAGGAGGCGATGGCGATCGCCGTGGCGCTGCGCGAGGCGGTCGAACGCGGCGAGCGCACGGCGGCGCTGCTGACCGGCGATCGCGCGCTTGCGCGTCGCGTTGCCGCCGAGTTGCTGCGCTTCGGCATCCGCGCCGACGATTCCGGCGGTACGCCGCTTTCCTCGACGCCGCCCGCCACGCTGCTGGCCCTGCTGGTTCAATGCGCCCTGCGGCCCGGCGATCCGGTAAGCCTGCTGGCGCTGGTCAAGCACCCGCTGCTCAACCTCTCGACGGAACGTGCGGTCGTGCGCGAGGCGGCCGAGCACCTGGAACTGGTCGTGTTGCGCGGCGGCACCGGGCGGCCGGACCTCGCCACATTGCCGGCGCTGCTGGAGACTCGTATCGAGGCGTTGGCCGCAAGCACCCGCCCGCCCTTCTGGCTGGGGCGGCTGGATGATGGCGACTTCGCCGCGATACGCGACCTGGCCGATCGCCTCGCGCGCGCGGCCGCGCCGCTGGTCGCCCTTCGGAACCGGGAAGACGTCACGATTGCCGAAGCGGTGGCGGCGAGCGCACAGGCGCTGGAAACGGCGGGCCAGACCGCCGATGGCGGTCTCGGCGCGCTGTATGACGGCGACAATGGCGACCGGCTTGCCGAATTCCTTAGATCACACCTTGCGGCGGGAAGCGAAACCCGATTTTCCGGCAACGAATGGCCCGACGTGCTGGCGGCACTGATCGCACCCGAGACCGTCAAGCCGACCGCCGGTGCCGATCGCCGGGTGGTGATCTGGGGTCAGTTGGAGGCGCGCCTGCAACCCGCCGATACGCTGGTGCTGGGCGGGCTCAACGAGGGAAGCTGGCCGCGCCGCGCCGAACCCGACCGGTTCATGTCGCGGCTGATGAAGACATCGATGGATCTCGAGCCGCCGGAACGCCGGATCGGCCAGGCGGCGCACGATTTCGAGATGGCGATGGGCACGCCGCGCGTTATCCTCACGCGTTCGGTGCGCGCGGAGAACGCGCCGGCCGTGGCGTCGCGATGGTTGCAGCGCCTGACGACATTTGCCGGCAAAGAGACATCGGACGCGATGCGCCTGCGGGGCCGCCGGTATATCGCCTGGGCCAATCGACTTGACGTGGCCGAGCGGGTGGATTTCGCGGCGCGGCCACGGCCGAAACCCGCTCCCGACTTGCGTCCACGGCACTTCTCGGTGACCGAGATCGAAACGCTGCGCCGCGATCCCTATGCCCTCCATGCCCGCCGCATCCTGCATCTGGAACCGCTCGAGGAGCTGCTTCGCGATCCCGGTGCCGCCGAGCGCGGCAACCTGTTCCATGACATCCTGCACCGCTTCACCCTCGAGGTCGGCGATCCGCGGGCGCATGATGCCGCAACAGTGCTGATGTCGATCGGCCGGGACTGTTTCGATGGCCTGGGCCTGCCCGGCGATGTCGAGGCGGTATGGTGGCCGCGCTTTGTCGCCATGGCGCCGCATATCCTGGAGTGGGAGCGCGCGCGCGCCGAACCCGGCCTGTTGCGTCACGCCGAGATCAGGGCGGAGAGAACCGAGATCGCCCTGACAGGTGTCACGCTGTCGGGGCGCGCCGACCGCATCGACCGGCACGCCGGGGGCCGGATCGACATCCTCGACTACAAGACGGGCTCCACGCCGTCGCTGAAGCAGGCGCGCACCCTGCTGTCGCCGCAACTGGCGCTGGAGGGCGCCCTGGCCGCGCGCGGTGCATTCAAGGCGCTCGGTGGCGCCGCCGAACCGGAAGGCCTGGCCTATGTCCGGCTCAAGCCCGACGGTACGGTTCTCACCCAGTCGATCCTCGACGACAGGGGCAAGCAGGTCGTTTCGGCTCCGGAACTGTCCAGCAAGGCGTGGGAGAAACTCGGCGAACTGATCGCCTTCTTCCAGTCGCCTGACACCGGCTACGTCTCCCGTCTTCTGCCCTTCAAGGAGGGTGATACCGAGGGACCCTACGATCATCTGGCCCGCGTGCTGGAGTGGTCGTCGGGTAGCGACGCCGACGCGGAGACGGGCGAATGAGCGTCCGCCGGATCCCCTCCGACACGATCGAGCGCCAGCGCCGCGCCGCGGACCCCGGCGTTTCCGCCTGGGTGGCCGCCAATGCCGGCGCGGGCAAGACCCATGTGCTGGCAAGCCGGGTGATCCGGCTCCTGCTCGACGGCACCGATCCGCAGAAGATCCTTTGCCTCACCTACACCAAGGCGGCAGCGGCTAACATGGCCAACCGCGTCTTCGATACGCTCGGCGAATGGACCATGCTTGACGATGCAACATTGTCGGCAAGGATCGCCGCGGTGGAAGGCGTCGAGCCGGATGCAGGGAAGCTCGCCCGCGCCCGCCGCCTGTTCGCCCGCGCGCTGGAAACGCCGGGCGGCCTGAAAATCCAGACCATCCACGCCTTCTGCGAGGCAATTTTGCACCAGTTCCCGCTTGAGGCTAACATCGCCGGTCATTTCGAGCTGCTCGACGGCCGTATGGAGGAGGCGCTGGTCGCCGAGGCTCGCCGCGAGCTGCTGACCGGTGCGGTGCACGACGACAGCGGCGCGCTGGGCGTAGCCTTCGGCGCGGTTCTGGCGGCGGGCGGCGAAAGCGGCCTTGACCGGCTGCTGGGTGAAATCGTGCAGAAGCGCGACGGCCTGCGCGCCTTCATCGACCAGTGCGGCGGCGCGGAAGGTTGCCATGACGCGTTGCGCGAGGAGTTCGATTTTGCCGAAGGCGCGACGGCGGAAGAGATCGCGGCGGCGGCCTGGCCGCTTCCCGGCTGCAATCCGGCCTACCTGAAGAAGATCGATGCGTGGGCTTTCGAGAACGGCGCCAAGCGGGCAAGGGAATCGTTTACCTACGCCGCCGTATTGGCCTGCGCCGAGACTGATCCTTTGGCGCGGCTGGAGAAGGCGGCGGCAGCGCTGCTGAAGTCCGACGGCGATGTCTACAATACCGATAAGCTGTTCACCAAGTCGATGCGGACTGCGTTCCCGGACCTGGCCGAGCGCTACGTCAAGGCGGCTGAAGCGGCGCATGCGGCGAAGGACCGCATCGCCCTGCTCGCCATGCTGGAAGCGACGCGGGCGGCGCTGACCGTCGCCGACCAGCTGATCGGCCGCTACGAGGCGCTCAAGCGCGGCCGGGGTTTCCTCGATTTCAACGACCTGATCATGCGCACCGCGCATCTGCTGCGCCGCGCCGATGCCGGGCCCTGGGTCCAGTACAAGCTCGACCGTGGCATCGACCACATCCTGCTCGACGAGGCGCAGGACACCAGCCCGCAGCAATGGGACGTGATCCGATCGATGACGTCGGAGTTCTTCACCGGCGAGGGCGCGCGCGCCAACATCCTGCGCACCATCTTTGCCGTCGGCGACGAGAAACAGTCGATCTATTCCTTTCAGGGCGCCGAGCCGAAAGCCTTTGCCGAAATGCGGCATGATTTTTCCGCCCGCGCCAGGGACGCCCGCAAGGGGTTCCGCCCCGAGCGCCTGCCCTATTCGTTCCGCTCCACGCCGGATGTGCTTTCGGCGGTCGACCTGGTGTTCAAGGCTACGCATGCGCGCAAGGGCCTTACCGGCGATCCGGAGGAAATCGAGCACCTCGCGATTCGGTCGTCGGACCCCGGCTATGTGGAACTGTGGCCCTCGGTCGGCGCCGAGGCCGTCGAGGAGCCGGAAGACTGGCGCGAGGGGGTCGACCACGCTTCGGCGCCGGCGGTCCGCCTTGCCGAACACATCGCGCTCACCGTCAAGGGGTGGATTGCCTCGGGTGAGATCATAGAGGGCAGGGGCGCCCGTGTCGGACCCGGCGACATCATGGTGCTGGTGCGCAAGCGCGACCGTTTCATCCATGCCCTGTCACGGCGCCTGAAGGAACTGGACATCCCTGTCGCCGGCGCGGACCGGTTGAGCCTGCCGGGCCACATCGCGGTCAAGGACCTGGCAGCGATCGGCCGCTTCGCGCTTCAGCCGCATGACGACCTGTCGCTGGCCGCACTGCTCAAGAGCCCGGTCTTCGGCTACGACGACGACGACCTGATCGCGCTTTCCGCCGGCCGTCCGCACAGTCAGTCCCTCTGGTCGCGGCTGCGCGCCCGCGCCGATCATGACGAGCGCTGCCAACATGCGGTACGCCAACTCGCGGCCTGGCGAAATGAAGCCGGCTATAAGCCTGCCGTCGATTTCTACGCCACCGTGCTCGGCCGCGACGGTGTGCGGCGCGCGATGATGGCGCGGCTCGGACCCGAAGCCGGCGAGATCATCGACGAATTCATGAATTTCGTCCTCGCCCAGGAGCGCACGGGAGCCGGCGACCTGGAGAGCTTTCTCGCTATTCTTTCGGCCGGCGGGCCGGAAATCAAGCGCGAGATGGACCAGATCCGCGACGAGGTGCGGATCATGACCGTCCATGCCGCCAAGGGCCTCGAGGCTCCCATCGTCTTCCTTGTCGACAGCGGTTCGGAGCCCTTCAATACCGCCCACCGTCCGCATCTGGTCGCCTACCCGCCGCAAACCGGTGCCTGGGAGGGGAAAGGCTGGCTGTGGCGCGCGGGGGCGGCCTTGAAGAACACGGTTCTCGGTGCGCTCGACCAGGAATTCGCGGAACGTGCGGAGGAGGAATACCGCCGGTTGCTCTATGTCGGCATGACGCGCGCGGAGGACCGGCTGATCGTATGCGGCTATCACGGGACGCGCGGGCCGAACGGGTTGACCTGGCACCGCCTGGTGCGCGAGGGCCTCGAACGGTCGGAGGCGACCGTGACCTTCGACAACGCGATTATCGGGGTCGAGGCCCTGCGCTATCGCATCACGCAAGGCGTGCCGGTCAAGGGAAAGGCCAAAGCGCAGGGCAAAACAGAGCCGGACCTGCCGTTGCCCTTCGACCCCGCCGTCAGGCTGGCGCCGCCTGCCGACATGCCACGCCCGCTGTCGCCCTCCGGGGCTGCGTTGCTGATCGAACCGGGCCCCGAGCGCGACACCTTGTCGCGATCACCGGTTTTCGACGGCACGCAGGAGCCGGGACTGGCGATCCGGCGCGGCCTGGCCGTGCACAAGATGCTGCAGATGCTGCCGGCGGTTCCGGCCGGGGAACGCGCGGCCGGCGCGCGCACGTGGCTCGAGCGCACGGCCGCCGACTGGTCGCACGAGGAATGCGAAGAAGCCCTTGGCGCGGTATTCAGGATTCTCAGCGACCCGGACTTCGCACCGGTCTTCGCCGAAGGATCGCGCGCGGAGGTTCCGGTCATGGGCACCATCGCGATCAAGGGGCGGGACCATCTGGTAAGCGGCGTGATCGACCGGTTGGCGGTCACCGGCAGCAACGTGCTCGTCGTCGATTACAAGACGAACCGCCCGCCGCCGCGCACGGCACAAGAGGTCCCGTCCGGCCATGTCGCGCAGATGGCGCTTTATCGCGAGTTGCTGCGGCCGCTCTATCCCCGACATTCGATTCGCTGCGCGCTGCTCTATACCGAAGCGGCCAGGCTCATCGTACTTGGCGAAGATGTGATGGCCGCCTCGCTTGCCCGACTCAGCCGAGCGTGAGAAAAGATGCACATGGCGCACCGGCCACCGGGCCGTCGCGGAATCACAGCAACACTTGATCATTCGTTCATTCGAACCCACATTGAAGCCGACAATCATTCAAGGAGAGCCAGATGGCGACGGTAAAAGTCGATAAATCCAATTTCCAGTCCAACGTGCTTGAGTCGGCCGAGCCGGTCGTCGTCGATTTCTGGGCGGAATGGTGCGGTCCCTGCAAGATGATCGCGCCCGCACTTGAGGAAATTGCCACCGAGATGGGCGGCAAGGTCAAGATCGCCAAGCTCAACATCGACGAAAACCCGGAACTGGCGGCCCAGTTCGGCGTCCGCTCGATTCCCACGCTGATGCTGTTCAAGGGCGGCGAAGTGGCCGACATGAAGGTCGGCGCGGCGCCCAAGACCGCGCTTTCAAGCTGGATCAGCGGCAACGTCGCCTGATTCCGTTAGGGTCACATCCAAACAAGAAACCCGGCCGAGCGCCGGGTTTTTGTTGTCCGGATACGATCGGGCGCGATCAACCGAGCCAGGCCGGATAATCCGAGACCAGCAGGTGGTCTGGTTCGCAATCTTCCGTAATCGTTGAAAACCGGTCGAGCGGTTCGGCGAAAATGTTGTCGGTCAGGTCGTCATTGACGGTGGAAACCTCGCCGATCAGCACCTCGGATTTCTCCGCCCAGAAGGCATGCCAGACGCCGGGCATCAGCGTCACGCTCTCGCCGGGCATCAGCGCCAGGACGTCGCCGGGTCCGAAAGACCGCATCACGCCGTCGCAGGGAACCGAAACCCGTGCCTCGCGGTCGATCGAACCGTCCGCAGCGGAGGCGAAGAGCTTGATTGTGAGCCGGCCGCCGCCGCGATTGATGATATCCTCCGCCTTGATCACGTGACGGTGCAAGGGCGAGAGCTGTTCCACCCGCGAGATCATGATCTTTTCGGCGTAGAGCATGCCGCGTCCCGCCGCGAGATCGGCTGGCCGGCCGTTGCGAACGGTGAACAGGAACAGCCCGGTTTGCGCGAAGTGTCCCTTGCCGTAATCGGTGATGTCCCAGCCGAGCCGTCCCTCGACGATACCGCCGATGTCGCCGCGCCGTGCTTGCATTTCGGCGGGCGTCCAGTAGGCAAAGGGCGGCAGGATGTAGCCGTGCGAGCGGATGAAGGTATCCGCTCGTGCCATGATCTCGTTGACCTCGGACCGCCTCACGCCGCCACGGCCTCCGCCGGCGGTTCCTTGGCGCCGGTCATGAAGGCTACCGCGTCGGACATCGTGTAGTCCCTGGGGTCGATCACGCACAGGCGCCTGCCGAGGCGGTGGACATGGATGCGGTCGGCGACCTCGAAGACATGCGGCATGTTGTGCGAGATCAGGATGATCGGGATGCCGCGCGATTTCACGTCCAGGATCAGCTCCAGCACGCGGCGCGATTCCTTGACGCCGAGCGCCGCGGTGGGCTCGTCGAGGATGATCACCTTCGACCCGAACGCCGCCGCGCGCGCCACCGCCACGCCCTGGCGCTGCCCGCCGGACAGGGTTTCCACCGCCTGGCGGATATTCTGGATCGTCATCAGCCCGAGCTCGTTGAGTTTCTCGCGGGCGAAGCGTTCCATGGCCGGCCGGTCGAGCTGGCGCAGGTACTTGCCCGCGAAGCCCGGTTTGCGCAGTTCGCGGCCCATGAACATGTTGTCCGAGATCGACAGCGCCGGCGACATGGCGAGTTGCTGATAGACCGTCTCGATCCCGTGCTCGCGCGCTTCCAGCGGCGAATCGAACTGGACTTTCCTTCCTTCCAGATAGACCTCGCCCTCGTCGGGAACGACAGCGCCGGACACCGCCTTGATCAGGGTGGACTTGCCGGCGCCGTTGTCGCCGATCACCGCCAGGATCTCGCCCGGAAAAAGCTCGAAGTCGCAATTGTCCAGCGCGGTCACGCGGCCGTAGCGCTTGACCAGGTTCTTGCCTTGCAGGATGGGTTCCATCACACCGACACCTTTCTGATCCACTGGTCCACGGCAACAGCGCCGATGATGAGCGCGCCGATAAGCAGGAATGTCCACTGCGCGTCGGCGCCGAGAAGACGCAGTCCGAGCGTGAACACGCCGACGATAAGGGCACCGAACAGGGAACCCAGGATCGAGCCGCGGCCGCCGAACAGGGAGATGCCTCCGATCACCACGGCGGTGATCGATTCGATGTTCGCGAGCTGCCCGGAGGTCGGCGAGACCGATCCGATACGCCCGATCAGGGCCCAGCCGGCAAAGGCGCAGATGAGCCCGGAGAGCATGTAGACGGAGATGAGCACCCGGTCGGTCTGCACGCCGGAAAGCTCGGCGGCTTCCTTGTCGTCGCCCACGGCATAGACATGGCGGCCCCAGGACGTGTGGCGCAGCGCGTAGGCCAGCACCAGAACCAGGGCAACCATGAAGATGACGCCGACGGTGAAGACCGCGCCGCCGATGGTGAACTTGGTGGCGAAGAGATGGAGAAGCGGCGCCTCGGCTGCAATGTCCTGCGCGCGGATCGTCTCGTTGGCGGAATAGAGGAAATTCGCCGCCAGAACGATCTGCCACATGCCGAGTGTCACGATGAAGGGCGGCAGCTTGACCTTGGCCACGAGAAAGCCGTTGACGTAGCCGCAAAGCGTGCCGCAGGCGAGGCCGCACAGGATCGCGACCGGAACCGGTATGCCGTAGCGGAACACGAACTGGCCCATGACAACCGAACTCAACACCATGATCGCGCCGACGGACAGGTCGATGCCCGCCGTCAGGATCACGACGCTTTGCGCCGCGGCGACGATGCCCACGATCTGCACTTGCTGCAGGATCAGCGTCAGCGCGAAGGGCGAGAAGAATTTCGAGCCGAGAAGCAGCCCGAAAATCAGGATCGACAGCAGCAGCACGATCAGCGGCACGAGCGAGGGATTCATGTGCAGCGCATGCTGCATCCTGTGGACGTAACCCGTGCGGTGATCTTCGAACTCGGCCACGGTCTGGGTAGCCTGGGACAGCGCGGACTCGAAGTCCTGCCCTTTCGAGACAGTCTCTGACATTGGGGCCTCCCCCGTTCGATTTGATTTCCACGTCTTGGCGCGTGTTGGAGCCGCCCATTTCCAAATGGGAAACGGTTTTGACGATGAACGGCTTTGGCCAAGTATAGCCGTGCCTCTGCCTGCCGGTCCATGGGCGGAGGGGCGGCGTGCCGCCCCTCCGCGCTTCTAAGCGGTTGCGGGGCCTAGCCCCAGCACAGGTCCATGCCTTCCTTGACGGAAATGGACTCGACGCCATCGACGGGCAGGTCGGTCACCAGCGCTACGCCGGTATCGAAGAAGTCCTTGCCTTCCGTCGGCTGCGGCTTGGCGCCGTCCTTGGCGAACTGCGCGATCGCCTCGATCCCTTTGGACGCCATCAGCAGCGGATACTGTTGCGAGGTGGCGCCGATCACGCCGTCGGCGATGTTCTGGACGCCCGGGCACCCGCCGTCGACCGAAACGATCAGCACGTCGTTTTCGCGGCCCAATGCCTTCAGCGCTTCATAGGCTCCGGCGGCGGCCGGCTCGTTGATCGTGTAGACGACATTGATCATCGGGTCGGTGGCAAGAAGGTTTTCCATCGCCCTGCGGCCGCCTTCCTGGTTGCCGGCGGTCACGTCGTTGCCGACGATGCGCGGATCGGTTTCGTCGCCCCACTTGTTGGGATCGCCGAGATCGATGCCGAATCCCTGCAGGAAGCCCTGGTCGCGCAGGACGCCGACGGTGGGTTGGCTGACGGCAAGGTCGAGCATCGCGATCTTGGCGTCCTTGGCCGCGTCGCCCAGCTTGCCCACGGCCCACTGGCCGATCAGCACGCCGGCCTTGAAGTTGTCGGTCGCAAAGGTCGCGTCGGCGGCGTCGATCGGGTCGAGCGGGGTGTCGAGCGCGATGACCAGAAGCCCCGCATCGCGCGCCTGCCGTACGGACGAGACGATCGAGGAGGTGTCGGACGCGGTCAGCAGGATGCCCCTGGCGCCGTCGGCGATGCAGGTCTCGATCGCGGCCACCTGGGTTTCATGATCGCCGTCAACCTTGCCGGCGAAGCTCTTGAGTTGAATGCCCAGTTCCGCGGCCTTGGCTTCCGCGCCCTCCCTCATCTTGACGAAGAAGGGATTGGTATCGGTCTTGGTGATCAGGCAGGCACTGATGTCCGCGGCCGATGCCGGAGCGGCCGCCAGCGCGCCAAGGGCTGCGGCACCGAAAAGGGCGGATGTAAGGGTTGCGAGTTTTTCCACGATAGTCCTCCCAGACAAATGAAACTCCCGACGATGCAACGCGCGTCGCCTCAACGATCCGGCGCGGATAACGAACGCCGATCGCATGAAAAGAACGCGAAACCCCGCCTGTGTCAATAGATAAATCACTCTTATTTAATTATTGACAATACGGTGTCCTTTCCGCATGGTTCGTGTAAGGGAAAGAACCCGCCCGAAGACGGGCTATCCGGGAGGAAAACGGGCTTGGGCACCGAAGCGTTACCCGAACAGGCATCAGAACAGGGCCGGGACCGGTTCAACCGCGGATCCAACCAGAGCGGCATGCGCGCCTACAATCAGCGGCTGGTGCTTTCGCTGGTGCGCCGCCACGGCGCGCTGTCGAAAACCGAAATCGCACGGATGACCGGCCTGTCGGCTCAGACCGTTTCCGTCATCATGCGCGAACTGGAGACCGATGGCCTGCTCCTTCGCGGCGAACCGCTGCGCGGCAAGGTCGGGCAGCCCTCCGTCCCGATGTCGCTTGCGCCTGAAGGTGCCTATTTCTTCGGCCTCAAGCTCGGGCGGCGTAGCGCCGACATGGCGCTGGTCGATTTCACCGGCCGTGTCGTCGGCCAGGTCCATCACGTCTATCGCTATCCGAAGCCCGAGGACATCGTCCGTTTCGCCGGCGAAGCGATTGCCGCATTGACGAAAAAGGTGACCGCTGCCCAACGAGACCGCGTCGCGGGCCTGGGTATCGCCATGCCGTTCCAGCTCTGGAACTGGGCGGAGATGATCGGCGCCCCCCAGGAGGCGATCGATGCATGGCGGAGTTGTGATATCCGTGCCGAAATCGCGACACTCGCCGACCTGCCGGTCTATGTGCAAAATGATGCCTCGTCGGCCTGCAATGCCGAACTGGTGTTTGGGCAGGCCGTGCCGCTTCGCGATTTCCTCTATTTCTATATCGGGTTCTTCGTCGGCGGCGGCGTGGTGCTCAACGGCAGCCTGTTTGCCGGCCGCACCGGCAACGCCGGCGCGCTCGGTTCCATGCCGGTGACCGGCAGCGATGGTGCAACCAGGCAGTTGATCGATGTCGCATCCATAGCCAGCCTCGAAAGGATGCTGAACGCTGCCGGCCATGATGCATCGCGCCTCTACGATTCCCCCGACAATTGGGAGATCGATGCCGCGATACTGCGCCAATGGATCGACACCGCCGGGCATGGCCTGGCCTACGCGGTCCTTTCCGCCGCTTCCGTGATCGATTTCGAGGCCGCGTTGATAGACGGCTGGATGCCCGTGCGCGTGCGGGCCGACATCGTTTCGGCCGCGCGCCGGCACCTGGAGCATATGAACCAGGCGGGCATCGAACCGGTCGGCATCCGCGAAGGGACCGTCGGCTACAATGCACGTGCCCTTGGCGCGGCGACATTGCCCCTGTCCGAACGCTTCCTTGTCGACCAGAACGCTTTCCTGAAGGAGCCATGAGGTGCTCATCGGGATACCGCCCATTCTCGGCCCCGAGCTTCTCGCAACCCTGCGGGCGATGGGCCATGGAGACGAGATCGCCATCGTCGACGGCAATTATCCGGCTGCCGGACATGCGCGCCGGCTGATCCGAGCCGACGGGCACGGGATCAATGCCATCGTCGATGCCGTCCTCCAGGTGCTGCCGGTCGACGACTTCGTTCCCGAGGCGCTGTTCCGGTCCTCGGTGGGTGGCGACCCGTCCAGGTCGGCACCCGTGCATGACGAGTTGGCGGCAGTCTGCGCCGGCCGCGCACCCGGCTTCAGGCTGGTCGCGCTGGCCGGCCCGGAATTCTATGACCGGGTGAAGGCCGCCCATGCCGTCGTCGCCACCAGCGAGCCCAGGCTCCATGCAAACATGATCATCCGCAAGGGCGTCATTCGCCCGCCACAGGAGTCCGGCACGTGATCCTTTGTTGCGGCGAAGCGCTCATCGACATGCTGCCGCGCGAAACGGCCGAAGGCGAGGCCGCCTTCGCGCCCCATGCCGGCGGCGCGGTGTTCAACACGGCGGTGGCGCTCGGCCGGCTCGGCGCGCAGGTGGGCTTTCTGTCAGGCCTGTCGACCGACTTCTTCGGCGACATGTTACGCCAATCGCTGCGGGCGGCCCATGTCGACCACGGCCATTCGATTACATCGGCGCGGCCCACGACCCTGGCCTTCGTGCGGTTGAGGGATGGGCACGCCAGCTATGCGTTCTACGACGAGAACACGGCCGGCCGCATGATCGCGCCCGACGACTTTCCGCAATTGCCGGACGATGTCGAGGCGCTGTTCTTCGGCGGCATCAGCCTGATCTCGGAGCCGTGCGGGTCGGCCTACGAAGAGTTGATGCGGCGCGAGACCGGTCGGCGGCTGGTCATGATCGACCCCAATATCCGTCCGGGATTCGTGTCCGACGAGGCCGCCTACCGGGCGCGCCTCGAACGGATGATCGCCATGGCCGATATCGTCAAGTTTTCGGACGAGGACCTGTACTGGCTCGAAGGCGAGGGCGATGCCGATGCGCTTGCCCGAATGTTGCTGGCACGCGGGCCGGCGCTGGTCATCGTGACGCGCGGCGAAAACGGCGCCACCGCGATGACGGTAAACAGCCGGATAGCGGTCGCCGCGCCGCCAACCATCGTATCCGATACGGTGGGTGCCGGTGATACGTTCAATGCCGGCGTTCTGGCGCTCTTGCAGGAACGCGGCCTGCTCGACCGCGCGGCGATCGAATCCGTTGGCGAGGCGGATCTGGAGGCAGCACTTTCGCTCGGTGCCGCCGCCGCCGCCGTCACCGTTTCGCGCGCCGGCGCCAATCCGCCCTGGCGCCATGAGTTGCCGGGATTTCAGTCGCCGGAGCGCCGATAGAACCAGCCAAGCAGGATCGGCGTCAGGTACATCGGGATCTGGTAGCAGCCGATGAACAGCAGCACCGGGTCGGTGATGCTTGCCGGCAGGGCCGCCAGAAACAGCGCGATGTTGCGGTTGCCGGCGATGATGCCGTAGGCCGCACTGTCACGGGCAAGTGGTGTGCGCCGCAGGATCAGCGTCGCGGCGATCTGAAGGCCGAAATTGGCCGTGAATGCCGCACCCAGCCACCACGCGAATACACCGGGTGTTGCAAGCAGCGCCGGGCCGACCGCCGACATCAGGCCGATGACGACGACCGCCATGGCAATCGCGGCCAATCCGTCGAGGGCGCGGATTGTCTCGATCGCGGGCTGACGCAGGACCGTCCCGCGAACGAGGAAGGCTGCCCCCGCGGCAATCGCGATGACGCCGAGCAGCCGGGCGGCGGCGGCGAACACGTCTCCCGCCGAACCCAGGTCGGGCAGCAGCCAGAAAATCGGCAGAACGGTGACCGGCAGCAGGGCGGTGCCGAGGATCAGCAACCTCAGGGCG
Source organism: Notoacmeibacter sp. (assembly GCA_019912385.1). Taxonomy (GTDB): domain Bacteria; phylum Pseudomonadota; class Alphaproteobacteria; order Rhizobiales; family Rhizobiaceae; genus JAIOIW01. The sequence goes on from JAIOIW010000011.1 coordinate 40,147, forward strand.
GGTGCCGGATCGTGGCCGGTCATGATCGCCAGGTTCGGGCTGCCGGAAATCGGTGAGGCCGAGGCCATCAGCACCAGTGCCGTGGCGAGCGGAGCGGAAAGCCAGCCCACTGCCGCCATCACGGCGATCGCCGCAACCGGCGCGACGAACTGATACAGCGCGGCAAGGCCGATCGTGACCGGCAGGTCGCGCGTAGCACCGATCGCTTCGCGCGGGCCGATCCTGAGCGCAGCGATGAACAGCAGCACCGCCACAAGCTCCGGCAGCCAGGGCTTCATCGCCAGCGCGAGATCCGGCAGGGCGACGCCGGCGGCAAGGCCCGCGACAAGGAGCATGCGTCCGTGCCGCGCAGCAAGCTGAAGCAGCGAAAGGGGAGCTTTCACCTGACACTCCGGCCGGACAACGCGGCGTGTCTCAAGGCCGCTGGCGCATGTTTTCCGGCAGCCAGGTCGCCAGATCCGGAAAGGCGATGAGAATGAAGACCATGACGACCATGATCGCGAACATCGGCAGTGCCGCTCGGGCGATGTAGTTCATCTCGTGGCCTGTCATCCCCTGCAGGACGAACAGGTTGAAGCCGATCGGCGGCGTGATCTGCGCCATCTCTATGACGACGACGATGAAGATGCCGAACCAGATGATGTCGATGCCGGCCTGGCGGATCATCGGCTCGACGACGGCGATGGTCAGCACGACCGAGGAGATCCCGTCGAGGAAGCAGCCGATGACGATATAGAAGACAAGAAGCGCCATCAGGAGTTCGAAGCGCGACAGATGCAGCGTCGCGATCCACTCGGCGAGCGCGCGCGGCAGGCCGGTGAAGCCCATCGACAGGGAGAGGAATGCCGCGCCGGAGAGGATGAGCGCGATCATCGCCGACGTGCGTGTCGCGCCGAGTAGGCTTTGCGTGAAGCTCTCCCAGGTGAGCGACCGCTGCGCAGCGGCCAGGATCAGCGAGCCAATGACGCCGAAAGCCGCGGCCTCCGTGGCGGTGGCGAATCCCAGATACATCGAACCGATTACGAGGAAAATCAGCAGGATAACCGGAACGAGGAAACGGGAATTGCGAACGCGCTCGCCGAAGGTCATCTCAGGCTCTGGCTTTGGCCGATAGGTCTTCGAAACCTTCGACAGGACCACGATATAACCCATGAAGAGGAGCGAGAGGACGAGACCCGGCACGATACCGGCGATGAAGAGCTTGGTGATCGATTCGTTGATGGTGACGCCATAGACGATCAGCGTCAGCGAGGGCGGGATCATCAGCCCGAGCGTTGCCGCGCCCGCGAGCGTGCCGATGACGAGGCGTTCGGGATAGTCGCGGCGTCGCAATTCGGGAATGGACATCTTGCCGACCGTCGTGAGCGTAGCGGCGGACGACCCCGACACGGCGGCGAAAACGGTACAACCGACGATATTGGTGTGCAGGAGGCCGCCCGGAAGCTTGGCCATCCAGGGCGACAGGCCCTTGAACATGTCCTCGGACAATCGCGTTCGGAACAGGATCTCGCCCATCCAGATGAACATTGGCAGCGCCGTCAACGACCACGACGAAGCGGAACGCCATATTGTCGTGATCATCGCGTCGCCTGCGGGCCGCACGGTGAAGAGTTCCATGCCGACAAAGGCGACGCCGAGCAAGGAGAGCCCGACCCAGACGCCGGAGCCAAGCAGCAGGAAGAGGACGAACAGGAAGATCGCGATGGCGTAGAACTGTTCCATGGCGCCTATTCTCCGTGGCTCTGATCGATGAGGTCGGGACGGATATTGTCCTGTTTCGCGACGATCAGCGTGACGAGGTTGTCGAGGAAGCAAAGGGCGAGGAGGATCGCGCCGAAAGCCATGGGGATCTGCACGATCCAGATCGGCGTCGCGTCCTGCCCCTGGCTCACGTCGTGCAGCTTGCGTGACCAGTAAGTGGCCTTGACTGCATACCAGGCGAGATAGGAAGTCGCCGCCGTGCCGATGACGAGCGCCCACAATTCGCCCCAGAAGCGGTGCGATCCGAGCGCTGTGAGGAAAAGGTTGACCCGGATATGCGCGCCCCGGTTCAGCGCATAGGCGAACGCGAGAAACGAGGCCGAGGCCATCAGGTAGCCGGCATACTCGGAAGAGCCCGGAAAGGCTATTCCGGCCCAACGCGCCGCCATCTGCAGGACTATGATGACGAGAATCGCGACCAGGCACACCGCGGCGGCAACGCCGGAGGCGAGATAGAGCAAATCGAGAATACGGCGGAGCGTTCGCGCCATGGGTTTACATCCCCCGATGGTCGATACTGGAAAGGAGGGGCCGGCGCGCGCCGGCCCCGAAGCGGTCGGGCTGGCGTCACATGCCCTTGTAGGCGTCGATGATGGCCTTGCCGTCGGCACCGGCCTTCTGGAGCCATTCCTCGGTCATCGTCGCACCGTAGGCGCCCAGGTCCTGCTTCAGCGCGTCGCTCGGCGCCGAGACCTTCATGCCGTTTTCGGCAAGCGTCTTGAGGTACTGACCGGCGAGTTCGGCCGACTTTGCCGTTCCATCGGCTGCCGCCTTGTCGCCGCAGTCGCTGATGGCCTTCCTTGTCGCATCATCGAGACCGTTCCATATGTCCTTGTTGATGAAGACCACGTTGCGCGGCAGCCAGGCCAGGACGTCGTAGAAATTGGTGAGCTGTTCCCAGACCTTCGAATCGACGCCGGTCGAGCCGGACGAGATGAAGCTCTCGGCAACGCCCGTGGCGAGCGCCTGGCTCAGTTCCGCCGCCTCGATCTGCACCGGCACCATGCCGGCGAGTTCGGCGATGCGGGCGGTGGCGGCGTTGTAGGCGCGGAACTTGACGCCCTTCAGGTCGGCGGCCGAATTGACGTCCTTCTTGGTGTAAAGGCCCTGGGGCGGCCACGGCACGGCGTAGACGTAGACGAGATTGTCGGCGTCGAGCGCCTCCTTGACCTTGTCGCTCGCAGCCTTCCAGAGCTTGTCCGACGCCTCGAAGGAGGTGGCGAGGAAGGGAATGGAATCGACGCCGTAGAGCGGGTTCTCGTTGGCGTGCGCCGAGATCAGACGCTCGCCGATGGGCGCCTGACCTGTCTGCACGGCGCGCTTGATGTCGTTGCCGCTGAACAGCGAGCCGCCCGGATGGGTGACGATCTCGAGATTGCCGCCGGTCCCGTCGGAAACGCATTTGGCAAAGGCCGCACCGTTTTCGGAATGGAAGTTGGTCGCCGGATAGGCCATCGGCATATCCCACTTCTCGGCGGCCTGCGCTGACGACATCGCCATAACGGCAATTGCGGTCGAGGCCAGGAATGCATTCAGTCTGTTCATAGCAGTCTCCCCTTTTTTCCGGCTGCGTTCAGCCGGGTTTCCTCATTGAAACCTGTTTGGCGCGTAGGGCGCAAGATCGATGTTCGGTATCTGGCCGGCGACGAGCGAGGCGAGCAGGCGTCCGGTCTTCGGGCCGCCCGTCAACCCGACATGATCGTGGCCGAATCCGCAAAAGGCGTTTTCCACGCCGGGCACGGCGCCGATCAGCGGAATGGAATCGGCCACCGATGGCCGGTGCCCCATCCACTCGCTCGCCTCCTTCCATTCGATGCCCGGTATGGCCGCCCTGATATTCCTGTAAAGCAGTTTGAATGGAGCTTTCGACGCCGGCGCGTCGAGCCCGCCGAACTCGACGATGCCCGCGAGCCGCAGGCGGCCTTCCATCGGCGTGGCGACGAATTTTCCCGACGCGACCATGACTGGGGAGCGCGGCATGATGTTCGGTTCCCACAATTCGACGTGATAGCCGCGTTCGCTCTCCAGCGGCACGTTCATGCCGAGGCGGCGCGCCAGCGGACCCGACCATACGCCCGTCGCCAGTACCGCCGCATCGCAGGCGATCGTTTCGCCACCGGCGCGCACGCCCGTCACCCGGCCGCCTTCGCGCACGATGTCGGTGGCTTCCGCCCTGATCAGCCTGCCGCCCCGCGCAACGATGTGGGCGGCGAGTTCCTTCACGTAGCGCCCCGGATCGGAGATCCGCCCGTGGCCGCCCAAACGGACCGCGAAGTCGAGCGCCGGACCGTAGGCCGGGTCGTAGTCACGGAAGGCCTGGCCTTCGAGGATATCCCAGTGAAAACCGTATTTCTCGCGCACGGCCCAGCCGAAGGCATCGCCCTCGAAGTGCTTGCGGTCGTTGTAGAGAAACAGGTAATCCGACGGCACGATCCATTTTTCCGCCCCCGTGCCCTGCGCCATCGCCTGGTGGTCGGTCAGGCTGTCGCCGATGATACTGGCGAGCGCCGACGCCCTGCGGTCGACCGCTTCGGCCGTGCCGTTGGAGAGATAGCGGATCAGCCAGGGCGCCAGTTTCGGCAGGTAGGACCATTTGACGAACAGCGGCTGGCCGGGATCGAACAGCATGCGCGGTGCCTTGAACAACAGCCCGGGCACCGTCACCGGCACGATCGAGCAGGATGCGAGGACGCCGCCATTGCCGAAGCTCGTGCCTTCGCCGGGGCCGGCCTTGTCGATCAGGATGACGTCGTGGCCGTCGCGTTGCAGCCATATCGCGGTCGACACGCCGACGATACCCGCGCCGATGATCGCGACGGTTCGCTTGCCCGATGGAGCATCCAACGACACTTCTCCCATTTGCAGCCCGGGCTCTTGCGGCCCATTTTTTGCTATCGTGCCATACGTCGATAAATTGTCAACAAATTATCGACGTTTTATTTTCAGAATGAAGGTCGCTATCAGGCCACCCACTCCGACACCGGCGCTGCGGCCTCGTGCAGAGGCTGCGTGATCACGTCGACCAGGGTCGGCCCGTCATGGGCAAGCGCCTTGCGCAGCACGTTTTCCAGCGCGTCGGGATCTTCCACCCTCCAGGCCTTGACGCCGAAGGCGCTGGCAACCGCCGCATGGTCGGTCCGGTTGAAGTCGACATTGTAGAATCGCTTGCCGAAACCCGCGTTCTGGCCGGCCTTGATCCAGCCGAAACTGGCATTGGAAAACACGATGGAGGTGATCGGCATGCGATGGCGAACGATCGTCTCGTACTCCCCGCAGCAGAAGCCGAACGAGCCGTCGCCCATCGCTGCGACCGTCTTCACGCCCGGCCGCCCGGCATGTGCGCCTACCGAGGCCGCCAGCGCATAACCGAGCGCGCCGTGTGCCCGGTTGGTGATGAAATTGCGGCCCGCCTGCCGCCAGCGGTAGTGGGCTGAAAAATAGGGGCAGGGCGTGCCGGGATCGGCGACAACGATCGCGTCGTCGTCGAGCAGGCGCATCAGCGTCGCGATCACCCGTTCCGGCCGGATCGGCGCCTTGCTGCTTTCGGCCAGCGGCATGAAGGCGTCGAGTTTGGCAGCCCACGCGGCACTTGCGCGCCTGACGCCGTTGCTGCCCGCAATCGCGCTGCGCCTTTCAAGCTCGCGAACCAGTGCATCCAATGCCAGCCGTGCATCCGCACAGATCGCAACGGACGTGGAGTAATTGGCCCCGATCACCATGGGGTCGCTGTCGATGTGGATGATCGTCTTGTCGCGGGTGGGCGAACGCCAGCGCTCCGTTGTCACCGACCCGGCCCGGCAACCGACGAACAGCACCACGTCGGCGGCGTCGATCGCCGCGCGCGTCGACGGCACGCCGCCATTGGAGCCGACCACGCCGAGCGCTCGGGCATCGGTCTCGGCGATCGCGCCCTGGCCCGAGACCGTGGTGGCGATCGGCAGGTCAAGCAGCTCCGACAGGCGCTTCAGTTCGTCGAACGCGCCGGCGATGACCGGCCCGCCGCCGCAAATCGCGACCGCCGATCCGGCGCCGGCAAGGATGTCGGCTGCCGCGAGGATGGCGTCGGGATCTGGCGCCGCGCGCTCGGCCGGGAAGGTCCGGTGGCGTTCGTCGGCCCAGATCTCCGCTTCATCGACCGGCGCTTTCTGGGTGTCGAAGGGCAACGCGAGATGTGCCGCGCCCGGCCGTCCGGTCGTCATGGCCCGAAATGCCGTGCGTACCATGGCCGGCAGCCGCGAAGCGTCGTCCAGCGACGTGTTCCATTTCGTGAGAGGGCGGTAGAGCGCGACCTGGTCGAGCTCGGTCAGCGGATAGCGCCCGCGCGAGGTTGTTGCGACATCGGTGGTGATCGCCAGGATGGGGATGGAGCTTTCGTTTGCCTCCACCACGCCCGGCAGGATGTAGGTCGCGCCGCCTCCCGACGGCCCCTCGCAGATACCGGGTTTGCCGGTCACGCGCGCATAGGCATCGGCCATGTAGGCGGCGTGGCGTTCGTCGCGCGTCAGGATATGAGAAATGCCGTGGTCGAGCCTTGCCAATGCGTCATAGAAGGGAAGGGTTGTGTCACCGCACAGTCCGAACATGTGCGTCACGCCATGGGTCTGCAGCATCCGCACCATGGCTTCCGCGCCCGTCATCCGGTTGGTCTGATGTGCCGTCACGCCCCGTCCCTCGTTCCGATCTCGTCATTTGCCGGCAAGCATCTTGATCGCTGGGCCGCTCTGGTTCAAGACAGGAGCCGTCAGACGGGGGAGGAACCTCCATGAGCGAAGGTCATTTTGGTGTGCCGCATGTCGGTTCGAACCGCGTCACGGGCGGAAAATCAGTCTATGGCGCATCGCTCGGCATATTGATGCTCGATGCCAGGTTTCCCCGCATTCCCGGCGACATGGGCAATGCGCTCACCTGGCCCTTTCCGGTACACTATCGCGTGGTGCGCTCCGCCTCGCCCGACCGTGTCGTGCGGCGCGGCGCCGAAGGTCTGCTGGATGCTTTTATCGCCGCTGCACGCGAACTCGTTGCCGACGGTGTCGACGGTATCACCACCAATTGCGGCTTCCTGTCCCTGTTCCAGGAAGAGATCGCTGCGGCCGTCCAGGTGCCCGTCGCCACCTCGTCGCTGATGCAGGTGGCGATGGTCAACGCGTTGCTGCCGCCGGGAAAGCGCGCCGGCATCCTCACAATCTCGGGCTCCACGCTGACGCCGGCGCACCTGGAAAAGGCCGGCGTCCCGCAAGGCACCCCGGTCGGCACTACGGAAGGCGGGCGCGAATTCACCCGCGCCATCCTCGACAACGAGCTGGAGCTCGATGTCGATCTGGCCAGGCAGGACAATGTCGAGGCGGCGCAGGCGCTTGTCGCCGCCAATCCGGATCTCGGCGCCATCGTGCTGGAATGCACCAACATGGTGCCCTACGCCGCCGACATTGCGGCCGCCACCGGCCTGCCCACCTGTTCGATCTACAATTTCGTCTGCTGGTTCCAGGCCGCGCTCGTTCCCCGCCGGTTCTGATCCCGCAGCACCTGGCACCTTGCAACCGCCCGCCAGGCAGGGCATGCAGGGCAAAGACATGTTGTATGCGCAGTGGGTGCCGCCGCGATGAGACCGCTCGAAGGCTTGCTGGTCATTACCCTGGAACAGGCCGTCGCTGCGCCGATGGCGAGCGTGCGGCTGGCCGACGCCGGCGCCCGCGTCATCAAGGTCGAGCGCCCGGAGGGGGATTTCGCGCGCTACTATGACGATGTCGCCTCTGGAGAGAGCGCCTATTTCGTCTGGCTCAACCGCGGCAAGCAGTCGGTATGCCTCGACCTGTCGCTGGAGACCGACCGGGCGCTTCTGGAAGCGATGCTGGTCCGCGCCGATGTCTTTGTCCAGAACCTCAAGCCCGGCGCGCTCGCAAGGCTCGGATTCGCCCGCGAGCGCCTGCGCCGCGACTATCCCCGCCTGATCCTCGCTTCCATTTCAGGATACGGCGAAAACGGCCCCTATGCCGACCGCAAGGCCTACGACCTGCTGGTCCAGGCCGAAAGCGGCCTGTCGTCGATCACCGGCGGGCCGCAAGCACCCGCCCGCGTCGGCGTCTCGCTGGTCGATATCGCGACCGGCCAGGCCTGCTACCAGGCGATCCTCGAGGCGCTGATCGCGCGCGGGCGCACCGGCCAGGGCGCCGACATCCGCATTTCCATGTTCGACACCATCGCCGACTGGATGACGGTGCCGCTGCTCCAGCATGAAGGCGGCCGGCCGCCCGAACGAATCGGCCTTGCCCATCCATCCATCGCGCCCTACGGCGCCTTCGCGACCGCCGACGGCGCAGCGCTGCTGATCTCGATCCAGAGCGATCGCGAATGGGCGGTCCTCGCCGCGCGCATCCTGGGCGAAGCGGATCTGGCGTCCGACCCGCGTTTTGCCACCAACGTGGCACGCGTCGCCAATCGTGTGCAAACCGACGGTCTCGTTGCGAAAGCGTTTTCGCAGCAGTCCGCCGCCGCGCTTTCCGCCGCGCTCGAGGCAGCCGGCATCGCCTTCGCGCGGGTCAGTTCCATGGCCGACCTTTCAGCTCATGCGGATCTGAAACGGATACGCGTGGACACGCCCGGAGGGCCGGTCGCCTGCCCCGCGCCGCCGTCGGGCGCCGGGCCGTTCGCTCCGGTGCCGAGCCTCGGCGAGCACACCGCCCTTGTCCGCCGCGAATTCGGCAAATAGCCGGTGTTCCGCCTGCGCCGATCGTGACAGGATCAGTTGGGAGTCCGGCCGGCCATGACGCAGAACCAGTTCGACACGATCGTCTATGCCTGGATCGCGATGGCGGTCCTTCTCCTGCCCGTCCAGCTTGCCGTCACCGCGCCCTATGGCCGCCATGTCCGCCCGCGCTGGGGACCGGTCATCGGCAACAGGGTCGGCTGGATCGTAATGGAGGCCGTGTCGCCAATCGTGTTCGCGGCGGCCTTCCTATACGGCGGGGCACCCGCGCCGGGCCCCGTATGGGTGTTCCTGGCCCTGTGGATGGCGCATTACCTCAACCGGACTTTCATTTTTCCGTTGCGCACGAAAACGGCGGGCAAGACGATCCCGCTCGCCATCGTCGCCTCGGCAATCCTGTTCAATGCCTTCAACGGCTGGTCCAACGGCTTCTATCTCGGCTCGCCATGGGCGGCCTACACCGCCGCCTGGTTTCTCGATATCCGCTTCGGTGCGGGTATCGCGATCTTCTTTGCCGGCGCCGCGATCAACATCTGGGCCGACAACCGCTTGCTGGCACTGCGTCGGGACGGGAAAAGCGGCTATTCCATCCCGCGCGGCGGCCTGTTCGAACGGGTGTCGTGTCCCAATCACCTCGGCGAGATCGTCGAATGGACCGGCTTCGCCATCGCCTGCTGGAACCTTCCGGCCGCCGCTTTCGCGGTCTGGACGGCGGCCAATCTTGGGCCGAGAGCGATCAGCCATCATCGCTGGTACAGGCGCGAGTTCCCCGACTATCCCCAGGGGCGCCGCGCCTTGCTGCCCGGAATCTTGTGAATGCCGCCCGGCTGTCGACGCCGGTCCGGTCAATCGAGCCGGAAGCGGTACTCCGTCACTTGGCGGTAGGTTTCTCCGGGCCTGAGCACGGCGGACGGGAAATAGGCGCGGTTTGGCGCGTCGGGCCAGACCTGCGGTTCGAGCGCCAGGCCGGCATGCGCGCCATAGCGGCGGCCGTCGAGACCGGGGACCGGCCGCGCGACGTTTGCGCCGGCATAGAACTGGAGGCCCGGTTCCGTCGTCCACACGTCGAGTTCGACACCCGACCGCCCGCCTTGCACCCACGCGGCCTGGCGCAATGGCCCGCGCGCGGCGGCAAGGCAGAAATTGTGATCGTAACCGATCTGCTCCCCGGCGGTCTCCATGCGGATCGGTCGCGGCGTCCTGAAGTCGAAGGCCGAGTGATCGACCGGCATCACGACACCGGTGGGGATCAGGTCGTCGTCGACGGGAAGATAGGCCTGAGCCGGGATCATCAGGCGGTGGTCGAGAATGTCGCCGCTCCCGCCGTCGTCGAGGTTGAAATAGGAGTGATGCGCGAGGTTGCACAACGTCGGTTCGTCGGTGGTCGCTGTCAATTCCACCACCAGCCGGCCGCCGGTCTTCAGACGGTAGGTGCAGGCCATCGTCAGCGTTCCGGGAAAACCCATCCACCCCGCCGGGTCGGTCAACTCCAGTCGCACGAAATCCTCGCCGCCGTCGGCCAGATGCCAGTTGCGCTGCCCGGTCCCCTTCCGCCCGCCATGCAGTACATGCCGGTCGAGGAAATTGGCATCGACGACGTGTCGTTCTCCGTCGAGCAGGAAGCGCGCATTGGCGATGCGGTTGGCGTAGCGCCCGGCGATGGCGCCAAAATACGCGCCATGGGCTTTGTAGTCGTCAAGGCTTTCGAAACCGAGCACCAGCGGCTCGGGATGGCCCTGCAACTGGAGCCGCTGGATCGAGGCGCCGAACGTCATGACCGATGCCGTCAGGCCGCCGCCGGCAAGCGTCGCGAGCAGGACCTCCTCGCTGTTTTCCAGCATGCCGAAATGATCTGCTTCCATCTTTTCTTCCAAGCGCTCCTGCCAAAGCTAGATGGGGCCGCTCCACCGGCGTCAAGGGGTCCGGTCGCGGATTTCCCGTTCCGCGGACCATTGCGTGCGGCGTGGTTTTTTGTCGCTCATTTGAGTTTTATCAATTATCGTCCCCAATTCTGTGACAAATAGTAACGTCGGCAAGGGGTTGGATGGCAATGGCGCTTAGGGAATGAGATCCTGAACCGTCGAATGTCTTTCCCGGAGCCGTCCGGTCAACGTGTGAACGGCGCAACAAGTGGAGATCTCCGCATTCAGCAGATTGTCATGCTGGCGGATCTAGGAAATATCACGCCCGCATCTGGAAATGCGGATAAAGGCATGCAAGAACTTGCATGTGAGGACGGGAGTAAACGGATGGATTTCGAGAAACATTTCCAGGAGCGGCTCGACCAGCTCAAGAAGGAAGGCAACTACCGGGTCTTTGCCGACCTGGAACGCAAGGCGGGATCGTTTCCGCGCGCCGTGCGTCATTTCGGCGAGGAAGCCCGCGATGTCACCGTCTGGTGCTCCAACGATTACCTGGGAATGGGTCAGAATCCCGTCGTCACCGCCGCGATGCACGAGACCATCGACAAATGTGGCGCGGGTGCCGGCGGCACGCGCAACATTTCCGGCACCAACCACTATCACGTGCTGCTCGAGCAGGAACTTGCCGACTTGCACGGCAAGGAAGCCGCGCTTCTGTTCACCTCCGGCTACGTTTCGAACTGGGCCGCGCTCGGCACGCTGCTGGCCAAAATCCCGGGCATGATCGTCTTCTCCGACGAGATGAACCACGCCTCGATGATCGAGGGCATTCGCCATTCGCGCTGCGAAAAGTACCGCTTCCGCCACAATGATCCCGACGATTTGCGGCGCAAGCTTGCCGCCGCCGACCCCGACGCGCCGAAGATGGTCGCGTTCGAGAGCGTCTATTCGATGGACGGCGACATAGCGCCGATCAAGGAAATCTGCGACGTCGCCGACGAATTCGGTGCCATGACCTATCTTGACGAAGTCCATGCCGTGGGCCTCTACGGTCCGCGCGGCGGCGGCATCGCCGAACGTGAAGGCCTGATGGACCGCCTGACGGTCATCGAGGGCACGCTCGGCAAGGCGTTCGGCGTCATGGGCGGCTACATTGCCGGATCGGCCGCGCTGGTCGATTTTGTCCGCTCCTTCGCTTCCGGCTTCATCTTCACCACCGCGCTGCCGCCGGCGCTGGCGGCCGGCGCGCGCGCCTCGATCCGCCACCTCAAGAACAGCCAGATGGAGCGCGCCCGCCACAAGGAGCGCGTCGCGAAGGTGCGCGCCGCCCTCGACAGGCGCGGAATCCCCTACCTGGACAATCCGAGCCACATCGTGCCGGTGATGGTCAAGGATCCGGTCAAGTGCAAGTTCCTGTCCGATATCCTGCTCGACAATTACGGGATCTACGTTCAGCCGATCAACTACCCGACCGTTGCCAAGGGTACGGAGCGCCTGCGCATCACCCCGACGCCGCTGCACACGGATGCCGACATCGAGAATCTTGCCAGCGCCCTGAGCGACCTGTGGTCGCAATGCGCGCTTGCCCGTTCGGTGGCGTAGGACAGACCGCTTCAACAAGACGTTGACATGAGCCGGGCATGTGAGTGCCCGGCTTTTTGCGCCTCGACCGGAGAAACGGGCTTTGCGCCCGGCTGCTTCTGTTTACATGATCGCTAAAATTGCATCGGCCATGTTACCGGTTTGATCACACGAATTCCCGACAATTGCGAAGCCTTGGCCGTCGAACCCGCCAGGGCATGCGGTTTTCAAGGGAGACCGGCCATGAAACTGGAAGCGATCGACACATCATTTACGGAAGTTCTGGACGGGATGGCCTTCATGATGCGCTACGGTGCGAGCCGCGTCATCGTCATCGTCGCCAACGAAACGCTCGTGCGCCAGGGCCTGCCCGATGATCCTGCTCTTCGCGGCGAGTTCCTCGACCGGCATCTCGCTGACTGGCAGCAGGTGGCCAATGCCAAGTTTGTCCGCGGCGATTACGAAAACCGGGGATTGCGCGTGCGCATCCTGCCGCGCGACCTGGCGCCCGCCATGTCGCAATTGCGCGCTGCCGGCTGAACGGCGGCGACGGTTCAACGCGCCAGGGGAGGCGCGCCATCCGGTTTCTGGCCGGCTAAAAAGCGGAAGAAGGCGACATTGCGATTGACGTAAGACCCCTCCGGGCCAATGAAATTGCCGCTCTTCAGGATTGAAAATCCGTAATAGGTCCAGGTGCCGCCGCTTTCGCGCGCAAGGAAATGCAGCGACTTCAGCGCTCCAGCGGGAAAAAATGTCACCGGCCCGATCCCGATCGCCGTCAGGTTCACCATTTCGAAGGCAAAACGGTCAGGACCGCTCGAGATCGTCCTGAAACTGTAGGCATTTATGCCCGTGGACCGCGTATCGTCCTGCGCCAGGTAAAGCGTGCGCCCGCCGAGAACCTCTGCAGCTGTGAAATCGGCGCGGCGCGAACGCCCGCCCGCCGACTTGCTCGCATAGGCGTCGTCCAGCAATACCCGCCAGTTCCCGTCCGTGACCGACCAGTAGCGCAGGCCCTTCGTGCGCGAAACCGCGCCGACCCGGCGGGCGAGGTCCTCCAGCGAACCGGAGAAACGGAACCGGCCGGCAAGCGCGATCGCCAGCATCGCCTTGTGCGAAAGCAGGTTACCGCAACCGGTGTCCGTCAGCGGGCCGATATTGCGCCAGATCGCGACCCGGGGCTGGGCGTCGGCCGCGCCATAGGCAGGCGCCGGCTTCCGGCCGTCCGCGGGGCAGACGGGCGCCGCGCTGTCGGCCGCTGCAATGCCGGCCCATGCAAGGACGAGAGCCAACGAGACGAGAACTGACGCGGCACTGCGCAGATCGAAAGGCTTGTTTCGCATGCGAATCGCTTTCACTCCCGTTCACGGCATTTCGATGGCCGACAGCAGCGATGCCCGGAGCGGGCGTCTCACCGCGTCAGCGTCCGCGCCACCGCATCGCGCCAGCCGGCGAGTTTCCGTCCCCGGTCCACGGCGCTCATCGACGGTTCGAACCGTGTGTCGCGTGCCCAGCTGCTGGCAAACGCCGCGCGACCGGGCCAGACACCGGTGCGGGCGCCGGCGAGCCATGCCGCGCCGAGCGCTGTCGTCTCCAGCACGACCGGGCGGTCGACCGGCGCGTCCAGTATGTCGGCGAGGCGCTGCATCGTCCAGTCGGAGGCGACCATGCCGCCATCGACCCTGAGCACGGTCTTCACGGCCGCCGGTGACACCCAGTCCTTCTGCATGGCGGCAAGCAGGTCGTGGGTCTGGTAGCAGACCGCTTCCAGCGTCGCCCGCGCGATCTCGTTGGGCCCGGTGGCGCGCGTCAGGCCGAACATGGCGCCGCGGGCCTGCGCGTCCCAGTGTGGCGCGCCAAGGCCGGTGAAGGCGGGAACCAGGTAGATGTCCTGGCCGGGATCGGCCCTTGCCGCCATCTCGCCGCTCTCGGAAGCCGCCTTCATGAAGCCGAGCCCGTCGCGCAGCCATTGCACCGTGGCTCCGGCCATGAAGATCGAGCCTTCCAGCGCGTAGGTGGTCTCGCCGTCGAGGCGGTAGGCGATGGTCGTCAGCAGCCGGTTGGTCGAGCGCACCATGTCGCTGCCGGTATTCAGCAGCGCGAAACAGCCCGTGCCATAAGTCGATTTCAGCATGCCCGGTTCGAAACAGGCATTGCCGATGGTCGCCGCCTGCTGGTCGCCGGCAACCCCTAGGATCGGGATCTCCGCGCCGAACAGCGCCCGCTCCGTCACGCCGAATTCAGCGGCGCTGTCGAGCACCTCCGGCAGGACGGCGCCGGGGATGCCGAGTATTTTCATGAGATCCGCATCCCACCGGTTCTCCGCGATGTTATAGATTAGCGTGCGCGAGGCGTTGGTTGCGTCGGTGACATGCGCCCGGCCGCCGGACAGCCGCCAGATCAGGAAACTGTCGATCGTGCCGAAGGCGACGCGGCCATCCATGGCCCGCTCGCGCAGTCCGTTCACGTTGTCGAGCAGCCAGGCCACTTTCGTGCCCGAGAAATACGGATCGAGCAGCAGCCCGGTCTTTGCCGCGAAATCCTCTTCAAGTCCTTCCCGCTTCAGCCGCGCGCAGAGTTCGGCGGTGCGCCGGTCCTGCCAGACGATCGCCCGGTGCACCGGTTCGCCGGTCTGACGATCCCATATGACGGTGGTTTCGCGCTGGTTGGTGATGCCGATCGCGGCGATCTGCCAGGCATCGATCCCGGCGCGCGCGATCGCCTCGCGGCAGACTTCCACGACGGACTGCCAGATCTCCTCGGCATCGTGCTCGACCCAGCCCGATTTCGGAAAATATTGCGGGAATTCCTTCTGACCGACCCCGGCGATCTTCTGCTTTTCGTCGAAGACGATGGCTCGCGAGGACGTGGTCCCCTGATCGATCGCCAGCACATACCCGCTCATGGCCGTTATCCGCCCTGTCCGCTGTCCGTGGCACGGCTCGCCCGCGCCCTGTCCTTCATCCACCGGTCGACGGCCTCGATCTGGCCGGCGGTCATGCGGATGCCGAGCCTGGTCCGCCTGTACAGCACGTCATCGGCCTCCATCGCCCATTCATATTTCATGAGATAGCGAATCTCGGCCTCGTGCAAGCCTGCGCCGAAATCCGGGCCGAGATCGGCAATCGACTTTGCGTCGCCGAGCAGCGTCGCCGTCTCGGTGCCGTACAGGCGGACCAGCCGTTCCAGCAATTGCGTTCCGGCAAAGGGGTAGCGCTCAGCCATGCCGGCGACGAGCGCGTCATAGCCTGTCGGCTCGAAATCGCCGCCGGGAAGCCTGGTGCCGCGGGTCCAGGCCGGCTTGCGTTTGCCAAGCATGTCCTCGACCTCCGCGAGCATCGCCTCGGCGAGCTTGCGATAGGTGGTGATCTTGCCGCCGAATATGTTGACCACCGTGCCGCCGCCGAGCTTGTGGTCCCGCCGGATCACGTAGTCGCGGGTCGCTTCCTGCGCCCTCGAGGCACCATCGTCAAACAGCGGCCGCACGCCCGAATAGGTCCACACGACGTCGTCCCGCGTCACCGGTTCGGCGAAATACTCGCTGGCCATGGCGCACAGATAGTCCACTTCTCCCGGCGTGATCTCCGGATGCACGGGCATGGTGTCATGTTCGGTATCGGTCGTGCCGATCAGCGTGAAGTCGCGTTCATAGGGGATGGCGAAGATGACCCGCTGGTCGGCGTTCTGGAAGATGTATGGCCGGTCATGATCGAATTTCCGGCGGATGACGATATGGCTGCCGCCGACGAGGCGCACATTGTGCGCGTCGTTGTGGCTGAAAACTGCTCTCAGGACCTGGTCGACCCACGGACCGGCGGCGTTGACGACGACCGACGCGGTGATCTCCTGTATCCCCGCCTCGCCATCCAGTGTCACGTGCCATTTGCCGCCTTCGTGAACCGCCCTGCTGGCGGCCGTGCGCGCCAGGATGCGGGCGCCGCGCGCCTCGGCATCGCGCAGGTTGAGGATCACCATGCGCGTATCCTCCACCCAGCAGTCGGAATATTCGAAACCCTTGCGGAACAGCGGCTTCAGCGGCTTTCCGGCGGGATCGCGAGTCAGGTCGAGCGTCCTGGTTCCCGGCAGCAATCTGCGCCCGCCGAGGTGGTCGTAGAGGAAGAGCCCGATGCGCAGCATCCAGGCCGGGCGAAGGCCCTTGTGGTAGGGCAGGACGAAACGCAGCGGCCATATGATGTGCGGCGCCATTTTCCACAGCACCTCGCGCTCCATCAGCGCCTCGCGGACCAGACGGAACTCGTAGAATTCCAGATAGCGCAGTCCGCCATGCACCAGCTTGGTCGATGCCGAGGACGTGCCCGATCCGAAATCGCCCGCATCGCACAGGCAGACCGAATAGCCCCGGCCCGCCGCGTCGCGCGCAATTCCGGCGCCGTTGATGCCGCCGCCGATGACCAGAATATCGAAATGCGCCTGCCCGCCGTTGATTGAAGTTGATGTGCTCATGAGGCGACGTTTCCTCGGCTGGCTGTTTCCTGGTTGCGCGCGATGACAAGCTCGACTTCCGCCTCCGCGCATAATTCGGCAATGTGGACCGGTGGCGGCGCATCGCTGACGAACACGTCGAGGTCGGTGATGTGGCCGATCTGAACCGGCGCTCGCCGCTCGAACTTGGTATGGTCGGCGACCAGGATCTTCTTGCGCGCCTGGCCGAGGATCGCCTGGGCGACCCTAACCTCGCGGTAGTCGAAGTCGAGCAGCGCGCCTTCCTCGTCGATCCCCGAAGCGCCGATGATCGCGTAATCGACCTTGAACTGCCGGATGAGGTCGACCGCCACGGCGCCGACGATGCCGCCGTCGCTCTTGCGCACCATGCCGCCCGATATGACCAGTTCGATGCCCGGCGCATCGGACAGGATCATCGCGACATTGAGGTTGTTGGTGATGACCAGCGACTCCCGGTGACGCCTGAGCGCATGAGCGACCTGTTCGGTCGTCGTTCCGATATTGAGGATGAGCGAGGCCCCGTCGGGGATCAGGCCTGCCACGGCTTCCGCGATCCGCGCCTTTCCGCCCGCAGCGATTTCGCGGCGCGCCTGATAGGCCAGATTGACCGTGTTTGACGGAAACACGGCGCCACCGTGCACCCGCTGCAGCTTTTCCATGTCGCACAGATCGTTGAGATCCTTGCGGATCGTCTGGGGTGTCACCGCGAACCTGACGGCCAACGATTCCACGTCGACACGGCCTTCCCGGCGTGCGATTTCCAGTATGTCCGTCTGGCGTGGCGGCAGGGGGAGCATGGGCCGTCTCCTCTGGTATTTTCGAATAATTGCGAAAATGTTCGATAAGCTCAAGAGCGAACCTAATAGCCTTCGTATATTTTCGAAGCTGGTTTATCGAAGTTCGAAATCCACGGAACATGCGGGTTTCGAACCGACCTGACGCGCAGGAGAAGCGCGAAAACTTGCTCATGGCATCCGCCGCCGCCGCTGCTATCCACCCGCTTGCATATGCCGCTGTGGTGACCGGTTGCCATCTTCCGCCGTGTATGAACCGCGGAGGCTCCGCGATCCGGATTCGCAGCGCAGCGGCACCCTTTGTCCCGCTTGACTCGCAGCCCGACTCATCGGCAAATGAAATCGATGGTTCCCGGAAGGTTTCGGCCGAAAGGGATGAAATGGGAACACGGTGCGGTGGTTAAGGCCCGCCAATTCCGTGACTGCCCCCGCAACTGTAGGCGGTGAGCAGACCCGGGTTATGCCACTGGGCTTACGAGCCCGGGAAGGTCCGGGAATGCAGCGACCCGCAAGTCAGGAGACCTGCCATCGGACTTGTACTCAACCCGGGCGGGGTGTCCCGGCAAGGAGCAGTGCGATGGAATCCGGCTCCGCCGAAAAAACGCCCGGCCTCTTGCCTCCCCCCGCTCCAGACGCGGAGGGCGTTATGGTTCTCGATCAGATTCTTGATGTACTTTCTGCCCCGTCACTCGACCGCCAGGAGGCGAGCAGGCTCGCCCGGCTGGGTTTCCTGGAGTGGCTGTGGTCGCTTCCCGATGGTGCGGATTTCGCCGAGCAGGCGGTCGCCGCCGGCAAGCACACCGATTCGTCCGGCAAGTCGGCGCCCGCGATCGCGATATTTCGCGGCCTGCTCAACAAGGCCAGTTCGCAACCGGGCGAACCGGTTCGCCGTGGCGGAATGAGAGGCCGGCGCCAGCCGCGCTGACACGTTCTCAGCGCATCAGGACAACGGGCACCCTGCAAGTCCTGATCATCCCGGTCGTCGTCGACCCGATGATCAGGCTGCGGATGCGGCTGTGGCCATAGGCGCCCATGACAACCAGGTCGAAGCCTGCTTCGTCGACATACTTGCCCAATGCTGTTTCCGGCTGCCCGAGGATCAGCTCTGTTGCGGTCTCGATGCCGGCGGCTGCGAGCATCGCGCGCGCATCTTCCAGACCCTTTGCCGCGTCCGGCGTCGCCGCGCCAACGGTGACGACGTGGATCCTCAACCCGGCATAGAGCGGATTTCGGGCAATGTGCTCGACCGCCCTCATGGCGGAGATCCCGCCGTCATAGGCGACGAGCACCTTTTCGATCGGCTTGAAGGCGCGCGAGGCAACGAAGATCGGCTTGTGGCTCGCCCTCACGATCCGCTCGAGGTTCGACCCGAGATGCCCCTTGGCGAAATCCGCGGCCTCGCCGCGTTTGCCGATCAGCACCATATCGGCGCCTTCTTCCTGGTCCGCGACCGTGTCGACGATGTCTCCGTGTCGCAGACGCGTCGTGATCTCGGTAACGCCGGCCCTGTCGAGGATGGCGCGCGCATCTTCCAGTATGGCGCGGCCGCGATGCGCGACCAGCTTGGCGCGCTGCTCGTCCAGTGCAGCCAGCTCCTCCAGAAGCGCGCTGCGCGCACCGAGCGCGATGGCGCCCGACAGATCCGCCTTCTCGGGCGCCATTCGCCGGCCCAGAACATGCAGTAGCTCCACCGGCGCGCCCGTTCGCGCCGAGATCCACGCCGCATGGTCGCATACGCTGGCCGAATAGATCGAACCGTCGACAAGCGCGATGATTTTCCTGGTCATGGTCGCGGCTCCCTCAATGCGCCAGCAGCTTGTCAATGGCGCCGGATTTGTCGTGGACACCAAGTCTGTCGACAATCGTTTCGGATGCTTCGTTCAGGCCGACGATCTGCACTTCGGCTCCGTCCCGGCGGAATTTCAGTATGGCTATGTCCAGTGCCTGTACCGACGAAATGTCCCAGATATGCGCTTGGCTTACGTCGATCACGACGCGATCGAGTGCCTCGCTGAAGTCGAAAGCGTTCATGAATTCCTCGACCGAGGCATAAAACAACTGACCTTCGACAAAATAGGTGCGCTCTCGGCCGTCCGGTGTGATTGTGGATGTCACGCGGAACAATTGCGCGATCTTGCCCGCGAAGAATATGCCCGACAGCAGTACGCCGACAAGCACCCCGATGGCGAGGTTATGGGTATAGACGACGGTACAGACCGTCGCGAGCATGACGATTGAGGACGACCGCGGATGCGTGCGCAGATTGCCGATCGAAGACCATGAAAAGGTGCCGATCGAGACCATGATCATGATCGCCACCAGTGCCGCCATGGGAATCTGTCTGACGAGATCGCCAAGTCCGACCACCATGATCAGAAGGAAGGTGCCGGCCGCGAAGCTTGAGAACCGGCCGCGCCCGCCCGATTTGACGTTTATGATGGACTGACCGATCATGGCGCATCCTGCCATCCCGCCGATAAAGCCTGTTGCGGTGTTGGCAATGCCCTGGCCGATGCACTCTTGGTTCCGGTGCGAACTAGTGTCTGTAAGATCATCCACGATGTTCTGCGTCATCAGGCTTTCCAGTAGGCCCACGACAGCCACCGCGATGGAATAGGGCAGGATGATCGTCAGGGTCTCGAGGGTCAGCGGAATCTGAGGGATGAGGAAGACCGGCAGAGTGTCCGGCAAGGCCCCCATGTCGCCAACCGTGCGAACATCCCATTCAAGCGCGAAGGTCAGCGCCGTCAGGACGACGATCGTCACAAGCGGGGAGGGAATGGCTTTGGTTAGCAGCGGAAACAGGTAGATGATCGCAAGGCCGCCAGCGACCATGCCATAGGTGAGCCAGTTGACCGTTCGGGGATCGAGTTCGGGCAACTGGGCGAGAAAGATCAGGATCGCCAGTGCGTTGACGAAACCGGTCATTACCGATTTCGAAACAAACCGCATGACGTGCCCCAGTTTCAGCAGGCCGGCGCCGATCTGCAACAACCCGGCAAGCACGGTCGCGGCAAGCAGGTATTGAAGTCCGTGGTCGCGCACCAGTGTCACCATGAGCACGGCGGTTGCCGCCGTCGCTGCCGAAATCATTCCGGGGCGCCCGCCGGTAATCGCGGTGATCACGGCGATCGAGAACGACGCATAGAGCCCGACCTTCGGATCCACCCCGGCGATGATCGAGAATGCAATGGCCTCGGGGATCAGCGCAAGCGCGACGACAAGGCCAGAAAGAATGTCGCCCCTGATGTTCCCGGTCCATTGGCGCCGGTAGCTGTCGAAATTGATCATGAAGTTCTCCGGCAATAGCCGTGGCAGGCAAGAAGCAAATGCCCTTGCACGTGGATTGGATTTGAACGGTTGTCCGTCGGGTTTCCGGCCAAATGGCCCACTATATGGACGCGGCCGGGGCTATGCGTGTGGGATACCGGGTAATACCGCAGCGCGGAAACGGCAAGTGTGCGGTGCTAATTGTCATGCGCAAGGTCCGATTGCGATGTTCATGCGGCGGAAAAGGGTTGGCACCTGCATGGCGGCGGATTTCGAGTGCTCGATCTCACCATGATTGCCGATGACGGTTTTGAGCCCGTTGCCAGCGTCTGAGGCACCGGTTCGATTGCAGCATGCCGGCCCCAAACCGCCAAACCGTTAATCTCCAAATGGAAGTAGCTTGATGGCGTCGATCTATCGCGCCGGCAAGGAGACCGCCGCGGAAAAATCGCAAGGCCGGCGGTGCCATGGGCGCGAAAGGACTGGCAAACTACGAATATTTCAAAGATGAACGGCTCAATTCCCGAATACAAAACAGCCGCTCCTGCCCTGAAGCGAACCTCGTAACGCTTTGAAATGCGGATCGGAAGCACCCAAGGTGATTTCGTTCACCCGCCTCGCGCATCGGCGCGCGACGGACGCGCAATCACGCGAAGCGGCCGAAGCGGTCGGGTCATCGCGCCTGGGTCAGTGAGCAATCATGACGTGGCGGACAGCCGTGTAGTCCTCCAGCGCATAGAGCGACATGTCCTTGCCGTAACCGGATTGCTTCAGACCCCCGTGGGGCATTTCGTTGCAGAGCATGAAATGCGTATTGATCCACGTGCAGCCGTACTGGAGCCGTGCGGCGCATTCCATCGCTCGCGACACGTCCCTGGTCCAGACAGACGAGGCAAGGCCGTAATCGGAATCGTTCGCCCAGGCGACCGCTTCGTCGACATCGGTGAAGCGGGTGACCGACACCACCGGGCCGAACACTTCGCGGCGAACGATCTCGTCGGTTTGCAACGCGCCAGCGATGACCGTCGGCTGGTAGAAGAAGCCATTGCCTTCGTGCGGCTTGCCGCCGGTGACGATCTCCATGTGGTTCATGGTCGAGGCGCGCTCCACGAAGCTTGCCACGCGGTCGCGCTGGCGCTGCGAGATAAGCGGTCCGATTTCGTTCTCGCTGTCGTCGTCGCTGGCATATTTGATCGTCGACACGGCGGCTGAAAGATCGGCAACCAGCTTGTCGTGGATCTTCGGTGCGGCATAGATGCGGCAGGCCGCGGTGCAGTCCTGCCCCGCATTGTAGTAGCCGAAGGTGCGTACGCCCTTGACGACAGCATCGATGTCGGCGTCGTCGAAAACGATGACCGGCGCCTTGCCGCCGAGTTCCAGATGTGTGCGCTTGACCGATTTTGCCGCGGCCTGCAGCACCTTCTTGCCGGTTGCCACGTCCCCTGTGATCGAGATCATGTTGACCTTGGCGTGGTTGATGAGCGCGTTGCCGACGCTCTCGCCACGGCCGAGAACGACATTGACAACGCCCTCGGGCAGGACGTCGGCGAGGATTTTCGCCATCTTCAGCGCGGTCAGCGGCGTCTGCTCCGACGGTTTGAAAAGGACCGTATTACCGCCGGCGATCGCCGGTGCAATCTTCCAGGCCATCATCATCAGCGGATAGTTCCACGGCGCGATCGAGGCGACAATGCCGACCGGGTCGCGGCGGATCATCGAGGTGAAGCCGGGGAGGTACTCGCCTGCCGCATTTCCGGGAACGCAGCGCACTGCGCCGGCGAAGAAGCGGTAGCAGTCGACGATGGCCGGTATCTCGTCATTCTTGACCGCATTGACCGGCTTGCCGCAGTTGAGCGCTTCGAGCGCGGCGAAGGCGTCCGCTTCGGCCTCGATACGGTCCGCGATCTTCAGCAGATAGCCCGAGCGCGTTGCCGGTGTCGTGCGCGACCACGTGGCGAAGGCCTTCTCTGCGGCGGCGACCGCGCGGTCGATCTGTTCCATGCTCGCCTCGGGCATGTGCGTTATGGTTTCGCCGGTCTTCGGGTTGAGGATGTTTTCCTCCGCCTCGGTGCCGTTCTCGAAATTGGCGCCGATCAGCATTTGGGTGTCCATGGGGTTACTCCCTTGTTCCATGTTCATTTTCCGGCGCCGGCGACGCGGTCGCCGTCACGGGTGAGATAATAGGCTGCGAGGATCGGCAGGAAGGTGACCAGTACGACGACCATCGCCACCACATTGGTGACCGGGCGCTGGCGCGGCCGGACGAGTTCCTCCAGCATCCAGATCGGCAGTGTCGCCTGCTGGCCGGCGGTAAAGGTGGTCACGATCACCTCGTCGAAGGAAAGCGCGAAGGCGAGCATGCCGCCGGCCAGCAGCGCGGTTCCGATATTCGGCAGCACGACGTGGCGGAAGGTCTGGAAACCGTCCGCGCCGAGATCCATTGACGCCTCGATCAGCGAACTCGAGGTGCGCCGGAAACGGGCGACGGCGTTGTTGTAGACGACGACGACGCAGAAGGTCGCGTGGCCGAGCACGATGGTCCAGAAGGAGAACGGGATGTCGGCGATGTTGAAGGCCGACCTGAGCGCGATGCCGGTGATGATGCCGGGCAGGGCGATGGGCAGGATCACCAGCAGCGAGATCGTTTCGCGCCCGAAGAACCTGGTGCGTGATACCGCGGCCGCGCACAGCGTGCCGAGGACCATTGCCACCACAGTCGAGATCGCCGCAACGCGCACCGACAGGCCGAGCGCCTCCCAGACGTCGGGGCGGTTCCAGGTCACCGCAAGCCACTTCGCGGTCAGGCCCGGCGGTGGCCACTGGTAGCTCTTTTCCTCGGTCGTGAATGCGTAGACGAAGATCAGCAGGATCGGCAGGTGCAGGAAGGCCAGTCCGCCGGCCGCGGCGATCTTCAGGCCGAGCGGGGCCCTGGCGTTGCGGTCAGAGCGCATCGAAGGCTCCCTGTCGTTTGGCCATCCACAGGTAGAAGCCCATGATGACGATCGGCACCACGGTGAAGGCGGCGGCGAGCGGGATGTTGCCCGCCGTGCCCTGGTGGGCGTAGACGGCCTGGCCGATGAACAGCCGCGACGAGCCGATGATCTGCGGGATGATGTAGTCGCCGAGCGTCAGCGAGAAGGTGAAGATCGAACCGGCGATGATGCCGGGCAATGCGAGCGGCAGCAACACATGGCGGAACGTCTGCGCCGGCGAGGCGCCGAGGTCCGACGAGGCCTCCAGCATGGATTCCGGCACGCGTTCGAGGGCGGCCTGGGTCGGCAGGATCATGTAGGGCAGCCACACATAGACGAAGACGAGAAACGTCCCGGTGTAGCTGACCGACAGCGAGTTGCCGCCGATGACGGGCAGCGCCAGCCACGCTTCCAAGAGCGCCGTCAGGTGCAGCTTGGCAAAGATCCAATTGAGGATGCCCTCCTTGGCGAGGATCAGCTTCCAGGCGTAGATCTTGACGAGGTAGCTCGACCATAGCGGCAGCATGGCGCCGAGATAGAACAGCGCCTTCCATTTGCCGCGCGCGTAGCGCGCCGCGAAATAGGCGATGGGAAAGGCGATGACCGCCGAGGCCAGCGTCACGCTCACGGCCATGATGACGGTGCGGGCGATGATGTCGAGATTGGAGGGGCGCAGCAGCTCCGCATAGGTTTTCAGCGTCCACTCGTACCTGATCAGGCCCGAAAACTCGTCGATGGAGAAGAAGCTCTGGGCGAGCAGCGCGAAGAGCGAGCCGAGATAGATGACGCCGAGCCACAGCAGCGGCGGCGCCAGCATGACGAACAGAAGCAGCCGGGGATTGCGCCATAGCGCGTCCGACAGCGTGCCGAACATGCCGCCGCGTCCCGGAAGGATGGCGTGGGAGGGCGACGTCATGTGTCGTCCTCCATGACATGGAGATCGGAAGCCTTCCATTCGATTTCGATCCGCGTTCCGTTGGCGGGCACATCGGCGCCCGCCGGCAGCAATACGGTCAGGCGCTGGCCATCCATGTCGACGGTGAGCCTGGTTGCCGCGCCCAGGTAGGAGTGGCCGAGCACGGTCGCTGCGCGACCGCCCGTGGCGGCGAGGCGGATCGATTCCGGCCGCAGGCTTGCCCAGGCTTTTCTGCCGGCGAAGCGTTCGACGGCTTCCGGTGGAAGGATATTGGACGAGCCGACGAAATCGGCAACGAAACGCGAGCGCGGCGCGCGGTAGATCTCTTCCGGCGCTCCGACCTGCATGATCCTTCCGTGGTTGAACACGGCGACACGGTCGGCCATCGACAGGGCCTCACCCTGATCGTGTGTGACGAAGACGAAAGTGATGCCAAGCGAGCGTTGCAGGGTCTTGAGTTCCTCCTGCATCTGTTCGCGCAGCTTCAGGTCGAGCGCGCCGAGCGGCTCGTCGAGAAGCAGCACCTTCGGCTTGTTGACGAGCGCGCGGGCAAGCGCCACGCGCTGGCGCTGGCCGCCGGACAATTGCCCCGGCTGGCGTGCGCCGTACCCCGGAAGCTGCACCAGCTCCAGCGCCTCCTCTGCGGCCTTCATGCGCGCGGCGCGCGGTACGCCGCGTATCATCGGGCCGTAGGCTACATTGTCGGCGACGCTGAGATGCGGGAAGAGCGCGTAATCCTGGAAGACAGTATTGACGTTGCGCCGGTAGGGCGGGACGCCCTCGGCGGTTTCGCCGAAGATCTCGATATGGCCGAAGGTCGGCTGCTCGAAGCCCGCGATCAGGCGCAGGCAGGTGGTCTTGCCGGAGCCGGACGGTCCGAGCATGGCGAAGAATTCGCCTTCCCCGATCTCGAGGTCGACGCCATCGACGGCGCGCACCTGGCCGAAATGGCGGGAGACTTTGGAGAAGGCGACGGCGGTTTGCATGGCATGTCCTGTCAGGGCGCCCGCCGCAAAAGCGGCGGTCGCTTTGTTGCATTGCGCGGCTGAGCGTAGCGGTCAGCGGCCGCCGATGACGCCGATATAGTCGGAGACCCAGCGGTAATAGGGCACGCACTCGCCCTGGCTTTCGCACTTGGAAACCGGCGTGGTCCAGAACTTGATCTTCTCGAAATCGTCGAGGCCGTTGGCCGTGCAGCCCTCGGCATTCTGCATTCCGCGGCCATCGGTGCAGGCGGCGGGCACGCTCGGTACGGCGCCGAACCAGACCGAGAGATCGCTCTGCAGGTTGGACGACAGGGTGTGCTCCATCCACATGTAGGCGCAATTGGGATGCGCGGCATCGGCATGCATCATTGTCGTGTCGGCCCAGCCGGTCGCACCTTCCTGCGGGATGGTCGAGGCGATCGGCTGTCCCTCGCTCTTCAGGATGTTGACCTGGAACGGCCATGAGCCGGAGGCGACGACGCCCTCGTTCTTGAAGTCGTCCATCTGGATGAACGCATCATGCCAGTAGCGCGAGACGAGCGTGCGCTGGCCGCGCAGCAGGTCGAGAGCGACCTTGTACTGGTCTTCGTTCAGTTCGTAGGGATTCTTGATGCCGAGCTCCGGCTTGTGGAACATCAGGTAATTGGCGGCATCCGCGATGTGGATCGGGCCGTCATAGGCCTGGACGCGCCCCTTGTTGGGCTTGCCGTCCGGCAGGTCCATTTCCTCGAAGACGACATTCCAGCTCGTCGGCGCTTCCTTGAAGGCATTGGTGTTGTACATCAGCACGTTCGGGCCCCACATGTAGGGTACGCCGTAATGCTTGCCGTCGACCGTGTGCCAGGGGGCGTTCTGCAGGCGCTCGTCGACCGTGTTCCAGCTCGCAACGAGATCGACATTGACCTCCTGCACGCGCTTGCCTGCGATCAGGCGCAGCGAAGCGTCGCCCGAGGCCGTGACGAGGTCGAACCCGCCTTCGTTCATCAGCGCGACCATTTCGTCGGAGGTGTTGGCCGTCTTGACATTGACCTTGCAGCTGGTCGCTTCCTCGAACTTGGTGACCCAGTCGAAAGCCTTGTCGGTTTCACCGCGCTCGATATAGCCGGGCCACGCGACGATATCGACCTGGCCTTCACCCTGTCCGATCTCGGTCATCATGGCTGCAGAGGCCTGGCCCGCGACGGCGAAGCATAATGTCAGCGCGGTGCAGGATTTGAGAATGGAATTCATGGCGATGTCTCCCGTTTTTCGCCGCCGGAATGACGGCGCTCCTTCGTTCCGGGAGATTAGGTTACGCGCTGGCGCCGTATTCACAAATTCATTTATCAGAAGCACGCTATCGGAAAAATCGATATCGAATAATTTACCGCATCAGCCGCTGGGCTTGCGCGGTGGCGATGAAATCGCGCGCCGGGCGCGGCAGGCTCGATCCCTTGCGCCAGACGACACCGACCTGGACGACCGGCAGCGAGCCGGAGACATCGCGGGAATCGATGCGGTCGCCTTCAAGCGACCATGGCCGGTAGACGAGGTCGGGCAGGAGCGCGACGCCGGCGCCGGTGGCGACGAGACTGCGCACGGCTTCCACGGAGCGGGTGCGGAAGGCGACATTGGGCCGCGCGCCGAAGGCGCCGAGCAGCTTCACCGTCGCCTCCTCGATCTCGTCGACGGTCAGCATGATGATCGGCTCGGAGGAAACGTCGGCGAGCGTGATGCTTTCAAGTCCCGACAGGCGGTGGCCCAGTGGCAGCCAGAGTCGGTAGGGCGAAACCTCGATGATCTCCGCCTGCAGCGCCATGCGGTCGCGCAGGTTCGAGATGATGGTTACCGCCACGTCCAGCTCGCCGCCGATCAGCAGGTGTTCCAGATATTCGCCATTGTCCTCGATCGCGGAGACGTTGACTGCCGGATTGGCGCGGCGGTAGCGCGCCAGGATGTCGGACAGCACATAGCCGGCGACCAGCGAGGTAACCCCCAGATGCAGATCGCCGCTGACGGCATCGTCGGTTTTCTGGAACGCCAGGCGCGCATCGGACACGTCGGCGAGGATCGTCGTCGTATGGCGCAGGAACTGGTGCCCCTTGTGCGTGATGTTCAGTCCGCGCGGATGGCGCTCGAAGAGAGCGACGCCGAGATCCGACTCAAGCTCCTTGATCGCCTCCGTGACCGCCGATTGCGAGATCGACAGCGTGTGCGCGGCACCGGAAACCGTGCCCTGCTCGCACACGGCGACGAAATACTGGAGCTGTCTGAGCGTGAATGCCATGCAATTTCCCGATATTCGCGCCAACGCTTCACTGGAAGTTAAACCTGGCCCGGATGCATTCAAGCGCACCGGCGGCAGGTTTTGAGAGCCTTTGATCAAACACGATCGGCCCGTTCCTTGATAGCAAATCTCCGATATCTGGATAGCCCCCGGATTCGAAGCCGCACCCGCGGCGAAGGTGGTGGCGCCGCTTGACGGCGCAGCCGATGCTCCCGTCGTCAATTCGGGGACCATTACAGGGCATACGGCGCTCGCATACGGCCGACATCGCGACGGTTGCGGAGCCTGCCCGGCAGCAAACCCGCAAGGTCGCGAAGGGAAAACGCGAAGGACGCGGGCATCGAACCGATGATTGCCGAAGGGCATCAGCAATTCCGGATACTCATGCAAGCGAACTGGCGGAGGGGACGGATTCTCCCGCAGACTGTCTTGGAATGAACGCTATTGTCGTGCAATGTTTCTTCCCGGAACCAGGCAGTTCCGCGCTTGCTGGGCGTCGCGCGCGGCGTGGTACCAGACGCCCGGTTTGTCCCTCACCAATGCGAGGTCACAACCGCGATCTTGACAAGGCGGCATTCAAACACGGTCTGGGACATGACAGGAATGAATGAACGGCAATTGCGCGCTGCGGGAGACAGGACCGGTCACCACGCGATCTCCACCGACGCCACCCTGGCGACGGTCGGCGGCCGTCCGAACGGATTGTCCGACGCCGAAGCGGCGCAGCGTCTCGACGAATACGGCTTCAACCGGCTGCCCGAACCGCCCCGGCGCAGCCCGATCCTTCGCCTCCTCTCCCATTTCAACAATGTCCTGATCTATGTGCTGCTGGGCGCAGCGGTGATCACCGCCGCGCTCGGTCATTTCGTCGACACCGGTGTGATCCTGGCGGTGGTGATCGCCAATGCGATCATCGGCTTCATTCAGGAGGGGCGCGCCGAACAGGCGATGGACGCCATCCGCCAGATGCTCGCCCCGAAATCCTCCGTCTTGCGCGATGGCGAACGCCTCAGTGTCGACAGCGCGTTGCTGGTGCCCGGCGATATCGTGCTGCTGGAAGCGGGCGACCGGGTTCCCGCGGACCTGAGGCTGATCGAGGCCCCTGGCTTGCGGGCCGAGGAAGCGATCCTCACCGGCGAGTCCGTCCCCGTCGACAAGGCGACGAAACCGGTCGCCGCCGATGCACCGATCGGCGACCGGTCGTGCATGGCCTTCAGCGGCACGCTCATTGCCGCGGGCGCCGGCCGCGGGGTCGTCGTTGCCACGGGCCCGGCGACCGAGATCGGCCGCATCAGCGGGATGCTGTCCAGCGTCGAGACATTGACCACGCCGCTGGTCCGCCAGATGGACGCGTTCGCACGCTGGCTGACGATCCTGATCCTGCTGATCGCAGCCGTACTCCTCGTCTATGGTTATTTCGTCGGTCATCTGCCCTTCGCGGAACTGTTCATGATAGTCGTCGGCCTTTCCGTCGCGGCGATTCCGGAAGGGCTGCCGGCGGTACTCACCATCACGCTGGCCGTGGGCGTGCAGGCGATGGCGCGCCGCAACGCGATCGTTCGTCGGCTGCCCGCGATCGAGACGCTCGGGTCCGTGTCCGTCATCTGCAGCGACAAGACGGGAACGCTCACGCGCAACGAGATGATGGTGGCGACGCTAGCCAGCGCCAGCCACACCTACTCCGTAGCCGGGAAGGGTTATGCTCCCGAGGGCAGCATTCGTCTCGCTGACGCCGACATAGACCCGACTGAGCATTCCCTGTTGGTCGAATTCGCCCGCGCGGCCGCCCTCTGCAACGATGCAGCACTGCGCAGCCATGAAGATGGCTGGAGGGTCGAAGGCGATCCGATGGAAGGGGCGCTGAAGGCGCTGGCCGGCAAGATCATGCGCCAGGGGCGCGACCCGTTTGCTGACTGGCGGCGGTCGGACGTGATCCCGTTCGATGCGAAGCATCGCTACATGGCGGTGCTTCATCACGATCATGAAGGGCACGCCGCGATTCATGTGAAGGGCGCTCCGGAACGCATTGTCGCCATGTGCTCAGCCCAGCGCTCCGCCGATGGCGGAGTCGAAACCCTAGATACGGCCGGTTGGTACAGGCGTATCGATGACATCGCCGCCGACGGCCAGCGGGTACTCGCTTTGGCGGTGCGCTCAATCCCGCAGTATCATGTCGTTCTGGATACGGCCGATCTCGAAGGCAACCTCGTGTTGATCGGCCTGGTCGGCCTCATCGACCCTCCCCGGCCTGATGCAATCGCTGCTGTCGCGGAGTGTCATGAAGCGGGCATCCGCGTGAAGATGATCACCGGCGACCATGCCGGCACCGCCGTAGCCATCGCGCGCCGGATCGGCCTTCTAAACCCGGACAGAGTGCTCACCGGCGCAGACATCGATGGGATGGACGACGCCGAACTGGCTGCCGTCGTCGCAGAGAGCGACGTCTTCGCCAGAACAAGCCCGGAGCACAAGCTGCGGCTCGTTACTGCGCTTCAATCGCATGGGTGGACCGTCGCAATGACCGGGGACGGCGTCAACGATGCGCCGGCGCTTAAAAGGGCGGACGCTGGCATAGCCATGGGACAGAAAGGCAGCGAGGCGGCGAAAGAAGCCGCCGAGCTGGTGCTCGCCGACGACAATTTCGCGTCAATAGCGGCGGCTGTCCGCGAAGGGCGCACCGTCTATGA
This sequence comes from Notoacmeibacter sp., assembly GCA_019912385.1. Lineage (GTDB taxonomy): Bacteria > Pseudomonadota > Alphaproteobacteria > Rhizobiales > Rhizobiaceae > JAIOIW01. Next base: position 70,409 of record JAIOIW010000011.1, read on the forward strand.
CAACATCAAGAAAGTCATCAGCTGGACGCTCCCCACAAACGCCGGCGAGTCGATGACCATCGTCGTCGCGCTATTGCTCGGGATGGCGCTGCCGATATCGGCCGTCCAGATATTGTGGATCAATCTCGTCACAGCGATCACCCTGGGCGTTGCGTTGGCATTCGAGCCCACGGAATTGAACACGATGAAGCGCCCGCCGCGCCCGCGCGACGAACCGCTCCTGACCGGCGATCTGATCTGGCATATCATCCTCGTGTCCGCGCTGTTCCTCGCAGCGGTTTTCGGCATGTATGCCTATGCGGTCGACAAAGGGTATGCGCCCGAACTCGCGCGCACGATCGCGCTGAACACCCTTGTCGTTCTGGAGATATTCCATCTGTTCTTCATCCGCAACATCTACGGCACGTCGCTCACCTGGAATGCGGTGCGAGGAACGCCGGTGGTCTGGGCGTGCGTCATTTTCGTCACCTTCGCTCAAATCGCGGTCACATATCTGCCGCCATTCCAGCAGGTTTTCGGCACGCAAGCCGTACCGCTGTTCGACGGGTTGCTCATCGTGATCGTCGGCGCCGCGTTCTTCGCGGTGATCGAGACCGAGAAGCAGCTTCGGCTCGTGTTCCGACGTCAAGGAGGGCTGTGAAGCTCGCGGTCAACATTGTTGCCAACAGTCAGGTCAGGCACGCGCTGCCGGTAGCTACGTTCGGTCCGCGACAAGACTGGCGAATGCAAGACGCAGCGGCGCGGGCAATCTGCGCAATGGCGGTGAGAGAGGGATTCGAACCCTCGATAGAGTTTCCCCTATACACGCGTTCCAGGCGTGCGCCTTCAACCACTCGGCCACCTCACCGTGCCTGAGACCGCTCTGCGGCCGGCCCTGCGGAACGGCGCGGACTATAGCGACAATGTCCTGCCGTTCAACCGGTAATTTGGGGTGCGGCGGGGAATTTTCCAGGCGCCGGCCAGCGCCTTGCCGCCGCGTGAGGAATCCGTGAACCGGGGCACGCCGGGCCGTGACATCGCAGCGATTGTACTTCGCGCGCCCGCGCCCTAATTTGAGCGGCATGCTCTTGTCCGCAACCGCCGTCCGTTTCACGAGCCCGAAATGATCCGCTTCTTTCTTCGATTCTGCTCGCTGTCGTTCCTGGCCATCGCCTGCATCATGGCCGTGCTCGACGCCAGCCGCTCCATCGCCGCATCGGCGCCGGTCACCACGCCGCTTGGCGATGCCTGGTATTCGGTATCTCCGCAGACGCTCGACCTCGCCCGCTCGACGATCCTGGAATATGCCCTTCCCGCGCTTTGGGACCCGGTGACGCTCTGGATTCTCTCGCTTCCGGGCTTTGCGGTCTTCGCTGCCCTGTCGCTGCTCTTCTTCGTCATTGCCTACAAGCCGCGCCGCCGCGGCTTCGCCGGCTCGTTGAATGCCCGCTGAGTCGGGCCTGAAAGGACCATCGCCATGTTTTTCCTCTCCGACATGCTGAACAAGAAGCTGCATTTGCCGGAGCCCGGCGCCGCGCTGAAGGGCCGGCGCGAACCGCTCGACACCGCCGAGAACCATTTCGTCAGCGGCCGGCCGCTCAAGGGTCCCGTACCCGAGGGCTGCGAAGAGGTTTATTTCGGCATGGGCTGCTTCTGGGGCGCGGAGCGCCTGTTCTGGCAGACGCCGGGCGTGTGGCTGACCTCGGCCGGCTATGCCGGCGGCTACACGCCGAATCCGACCTACCAGGAAACCTGCACCGGACTGACCGGCCATGCCGAGGTCGTGCGCGTCGTCTACGATCCGTCGACCGTCTCTTTCGCCGCGCTGCTGCGCATCTTCTGGGAAAGCCACGATCCGACCCAGGGCATGCGCCAGGGCAATGATGTCGGGACCACCTACCGCTCCGCGATCTACACCACGACAGCCCAACAGCTCGATGCCGCAACGGCCTCCCGCGAAGCCTACCAGGCTGCACTCGGCAGCGCCGGGCGGTCGAAGATCACGACCGAGATCCATGAAGCAGGCGAGTTCTACTATGCCGAGGAGGACCACCAGCAATATCTCGCCAAGAATCCGGGCGGTTATTGCGGGCTGAAAGGGACCGGCATTTCCTGCGCGATCTGAGCGGACTGGCTGTCTACGGCGCTGGCGCCTGCGGTGCATGATCGCGCCGCGGCCTTGTTGCCGTGCGCGCCCCGTTTCCGACCACGAGCCCGTCTGCCCGCCGCCGCGGGATGGGATGTTCTGTCGCACTTGATTTAGTGAGTGATTACTAACTAAAATGGCGCCACAGAAATGGGAGTGAGAACATGGCTCGTTCACGCCTTACGATCGTTTTCGCAATTGCGGCTGCGCTGTTTGGAATCCTGACCCTCTTGTCCGGCGGGATGGCGCTTTTCGGCAGTCCGGCGGCGCGGGCGGCCTCCGGCGCGGTCGTGCCCTTCGTGTTGTGGTTCAATTTCCTCGCCGGCTTCGCTTACATCGCGGCCGCCTACGGCCTGTTTTCCGGGCGCCCATGGGCCGGCCCGCTCGCGGTGGCCATTGCATTGTCCACGCTGCTCGTGTTTGCCGCATTCGGCGTCGCGGTTGCCTCCGACGTACCCTATGAAATGCGCACGGTCGGCGCCATGGCCGTGCGGTCGGCATTCTGGATCGTCATTGCCTGGCACGCCATGGCTGGACGGCGCATTGCCCAAAAACAGGAGTATTCGAATTGAATATCGGACGTATGAATATTTCAGTCGGGCTTGCGGCCATGGCCGTGTTCATGGCTTATGGCTTTCTCCTCGTCTTCCTGCGCGATTTTGCGCCAGGAAAGGAGGAGTGGATAGCCGGCTATGCCGTCCATCCGCATTTCGAGGCCAGGCTGGCCCATGTTCACGGCAACCTGTTCGCCCTGCTCAATATCCTGTTCGGCTATCTGATGCTGAAACTGCCGGTAAGGGGCCCACTGGCGCGTTGGGCGTCATGGCTGGCGCTGGGCGGACTGCTCATGCCGGCCGGCATCCTTGGCGAGGTCTATCTCGGCACGCCGCCCTGGCCGGTCCTCCTCGGCGCGGCTTCGATGCTGGCGTCCGCCGTGGTCCTGGCGATTGCGACCGCGCGGCCTGACCAGGCCGCCGCATGACGGCGGGAAGGGAAGGTGGGTTGATCCATTGACCGCGAAAAAACGTGCCCGGCTTCCGGCGGCCCAACGCAAGGCGCAGATCGTCGACGCAGCCTTGCAGCTTGCCGCCGTGACCGGTCCCGGCGGCGTGACGGCCGAGCTGCTTGCCGCGCGCATCGGCATCAGCCAGCCCGCGGTCTTCAGGCACTTCCCGCGCAAGGAAATGATCTGGTCGGCGGTCGCCGGCCGGATCGGGGAAGAAATGGCCGAAGCGTGGAACAGGGCGGAAAGCGGCGGGACGCCGGAAGACCGGCTACGCGCACTGGTGCTGGCCCATCTGGCCTATATCGAAAAGACGCCGGGGCTGATTGCCATTCTTTTCTCGCGCGAACTCCACACCGAGAACGATACTCTGAGAGCCGGGCTGGCAGAAAACCACAAGCAACTGCAATCGCGGCTGATCGCCTGCCTGCGCAACGGATTGGAGCAGGGGAGGTTTCGCGACGGCCTCGACCCGAAGGATGGCGCGCAGCTGGTGATCGCTGTGATCCAGTCGCTTGCGCTGAGATGGTCGCTTTCGCGCCGCGGTTTCGCCCTCCGTGACGAGGGCGCCCGCCTGCTCGATGTCCTCATCGCCGGATTTCTTCCAAACCCGAACTAGAACGCGCGCGGCGGCCGCAACGGCATGGATCCCCGCTCCCGCCAATCCGTTCCCGCTTTTTCGGGTGGACGGGAGGCCCTGCGTGCGGGACAATCCCGTCATGTCGGACGAGGAACTACGCTACACCAGCCACGATAGCCCGGTTGGCCCGCTGCTGATCGCCGGGCGCGATGGCGTGTTGCATGTCGTGTCGTTCCCGAACGGACACAAGAAGCGGGCACCGAAGCCCGGTTGGGTCCGTGACGACGGAGCCCTGCCCGAGGTCCGGCGCCAGCTTGACGCATATTTCGCCGGCGAACTGATGCAATTCGACCTGCCGTTGGCGCCGCGGGGCTCGCCCTTCCAGCTTGCCGTCTGGCGAGCGCTTGAAGGCATTGCCTATGGCGAGACGGTCTCCTATGGCGAGATCGCGCGGCGTATCGGCGAGCCGCTGTCGGCCTCGCGCGCCGTGGGCGCGGCCAATGGCGACAACCCGATCCCGATCGTCATCCCCTGTCACCGTGTCATCGGCGCCGACGGTTCGCTGACCGGTTTCGGCGGCGGGCTGGCGGCCAAGGAATTCCTGCTGACGCTGGAACGACGGGTCCGCCCTTTGCCCGGTCAGCAACTGGGGCTTTTCGGATAGGCGCGGCCGCCAAGCCCCTCACCAGTGCGGCGGCTTGTCGACCGGGATTTCGGGCTGCACGGCAGCCTCCACCGTAAGAAACCGCTTCACCAGCGCGTCCAGCTTGCGCCGGCTGGCGTCCACCACCTTCCATTGCTCGGCCAGCTGGACGGAGAGGTCCTCGATTACCTTTTCCTGCTCGGTGACGCGGATTTCGAGTTCCGTGATCCGTTCCTCCGGTGTCGGGCGCGCGCTCATTGTGCCGCCTCCGGTACGAGCGCGGTTTCCAGCAGCGTCCTGAGCGGCGCGTTGAGCGGTTTCGGCCGTCGTGACCGAGCGTCGACATAGACATGCACGAAATGCCCTTCCGCCGCCGCCATCTCGTCTTCATTGCGGAACAGGGCGATCTCGTAGCGCACCGACGAGGAACCGAGCCGCGCCACCCGGATGCCGGCAGTCACCATGTCGGGAAAGGCCATCTCGGCGTAGTAACGGCATCCCGTTTCCACCACCAGCCCCACCCGGTCGCCCTTGTGGAAGTCGAGCATCTTCTCCTCGACCAGCCAGCCGTTGATCGCCGTGTCGAACAGCGCGTAGTGAACCACATTGTTCATGTGGCCATAGATGTCGTTGTCGGCCCAGCGGGTCTGGAGCGTGCGGAAGACGCGGTAATCGGCGCGGGCAGACGGCACGGGGCGGGTCACCACGCGGCCCTGTAGATCGCCAGCGCGTCGGCTTCGGTGACCTCGCGCGGATTGTTGACCAGCAGGCGGGTCTGCTTCATCGCGTCGCACGCCATCTGCGCCAGGTCGCCTTCGCCGATGCCGACCTGGCGCAGCTTCGTTTCCAGCCCCAGTTCTTGCGACAGGCTTGCCAGCCGCTCGATGAAGGCGGCGCAATTTGCCTGGCTGCCGCCCTCGTCGCCCAGATCCGGAAAGGCGTGCGGCGCCAGCTCAGCATAAAGCCGTTCGGAACCGTTGGCGGTTTCCGCGGCGTTGAAGCGCAGCACATGCGGCAGGACCAGCGCATTGGAAAGCCCGTGCGGCACATGGAAGATGCCGCCAATCGGGTAGGCAAGCGCGTGCACGGCGGCGACCGGCGAATTGGCAAAGGCCTGGCCGGCCAGCATCGAGCCGAGCAGCATGGCCGCGCGCGCCTGCCGGTTGGTCCCGTCGAACACGGCCGTCTCGATGTTCGCCCCGAGCAGTCGCAAGGCTTCGATCGCGATCATGCGCGAAAGCGGGTTGTTGTTGGCGTTCTTCGAGGCATAGGCCTCGATGGCGTGGACCATGGCGTCGATGCCGGTCGCAGCCGTGATCGCGGCCGGCAGGCCGATGGTGAGCCCGGCGTCGAGTACGGCGATGTCGGGCAGAATCAGGGGCGAGGAAACGCCGCGCTTTTCGCCGTCCTCCACCGTGATGATCGAAACCGGCGTCACCTCGGAGCCGGTGCCCGCGGTCGTCGGCACCAGCACCAGCGGCAGGCGTGGGCCCTTCGCGTTGCCCACGCCCCAGGCTTCGTCGATGTCCTCGCCGGACCCGCCCAGCAGCGCGGCCAGTTTGGCGATATCGAGCGAGGACCCGCCGCCGAAGCCGACGACGCCGGTCGCACTGTGCGCCTTCGCCAGTTCGCTCGCGGCCATCAGGGTTACGCGCGAGGGATCGGCCTCGACCCTGTCGAACACGGTGACCGATGCCCCCGCGGCCTCAAGCGAGGCAATCGCGGGATCGCACAGGCCGAGCTTGCGCAGGCCCGGATCGGTGACAAGAAGGACGCGCGAACCGAGCCGCGGTCCGGCGATCTCGCCGAGCCGGGCGGCGGCACCGTCCTCGAACACGATGCGGGCTGTGGTGTTGAATGTGAAGGCGGCAAGCATTGGATGAGTCATGGAGCAAAATTGACAAGCCGGAGACGAAATGTCGAGAGTATTCGCCACCGCGCCCGGCATTTTGGATTGGCCCGGCCGGGGCCGCGTGCTAATCCTTGACCAAACGATAAAAAAGAAGGGTGATCCCTTGAAAGCACCGAAGGCCGCCATGGCTGACGAACTCTTCGCCGCAGCCCGCGAGGCGATGCGCCGATCCCATTCGCCCTACTCGAAATTTCCGGTCGGCGCGGCGATCCGCACCGCCGACGGCCGGGTGTTTGCGGGCGCCAATATCGAGATCGTCTCCTATCCGGAAGGCTGGTGCGCGGAAACCACGGCGCTGTCGCATTTCGTCATGGCCGGGGGCGGCGAAATCGCCGAGATCGCGGTGGTGGCCGAGAAGATGGACCTGATCACGCCCTGCGGCGGCTGCCGCCAGCGGCTCGCCGAATTTGCCGGTCCGCAAGCGAAATTGTATCTGTGCGACCAGACCGGCATTGCCGAGACCGTGCTGATGAAGGACATTTTCCCGCGCGGCTTCGATACCGATATTCTCAGGTGAAGGGAGTGCTGGCGTGAAGAAAGCGGTCGACATCCTGATCGAACGGCTGAACGGCCTGACGCCGCGCGTCGCGCTGGTGCTCGGCTCGGGGCTTGGCACCATGGTCGACGAGATCGAGAACGCCGTCCGCGTACCCTATGGCGACCTGCCGGGCTTTCCCCAAAGCGCCGTCACCGGTCATGCCGGGATGCTGGTCGCGGGCCTGATGCAGGGCGTACCGGTGCTGATGCTCGCCGGCCGGTCCCATTATTACGAGCACGGCAACGCCGCCGCCATGCGCCCGGCGATCGAGGTGCTGGCCGGCATCGGCATCGAAACGCTGATCCTCACCAACGCCGCGGGCTCGCTGGAGCAATCCGTACCGCCGGGCTCGGTGATGCTGATCGAGGACCACATCAATTTCTCCGGCTCCAATCCGCTGTTTGGCGAACCGACGGACGACCGTTTCGTCGGCATGACGTCCGCCTATGACCAGTCGCTGCGCGACGTCTTCGATGCCGCCGCCGCCAGGGCCGGGATCGCGCTGGCGCATGGCGTTTACATGTGGTTTTCCGGCCCGTCCTTCGAGACCCCGGCCGAAATCCGCATGGCCCGCATTGTCGGCGCCAACGCCGTCGGCATGTCGACCGTGCCCGAGGTCATCCTCGCCCGTTTCTACGGGCTCAAGGTCGCCGCCTGCTCGGTCATCACCAACTACGCCGCCGGCATGACCGGCGCCGAACTCTCCCATACCGAAACCAAGGACATGGCGCCGGAAGGCGGCCGCAAGCTTGCCGTGATCCTGCGCAACGTGATCGGTGAAATCGGATGAAGGCGGCGACCGAAAAACAGGCCGGATCGGACCGGCAGATCGCGCCGCGCCATGACCTTGTCCCGGTCCGGCCCGACCGGCCGCGCAATGACGGCACCGATCTGCGGCCGGCCTGGTTCGAGAACACCACCGTCAACCTCTCTGCCGCCGAACGTCGCGCCGCCACGCTCGCCACCCGGCGCACGGTCAAGAAGGCCTGGCAGGCCGCCTGGCTGGTGCGCGCCATCGAGTGCATCGACCTGACGACGCTCGCCGGCGACGATACGCCCGGCCGCGTGGAACGACTCTGCGCCAAGGCCCGCTGGCCGCTGCGCGCCGACCTCGCCGAGGCGTTGGGGCTGTCCGGTTACGGGCTTCATACCGGCGCGGTCTGCGTCTATCCCTCGATGGTCCCCGACGCGGTGCGGGCCCTGGAGGGAACCGGTATTTCCGTGGCCTCCGTCGCCACGGGATTTCCCGCCGGACTGACGCCCCTTTCCACCAGACTTGCCGAAATCCGCTATGCGGTCGAGCAGGGCGCCGACGAGATCGACATCGTCATTCATCGCGCCCAGGTGCTGACCGGCGACTGGCCGGCGCTCTACGACGAATTGCGCCGGATGCGCGAGGCCTGCGGTCAGGCCCACATGAAGGCCATTCTTGCAACCGGCGAGTTGAAGACGCTGACCAATGTCTACCGCGCCTCGATGGTGGCAATGATGGCGGGCGCAGACTTCATCAAGACCTCCACCGGCATGGAGGCCGTCAACGCCACCCTGCCGGTGAGCCTGGTGATGGTGCGTGCGATTCGCGACTATCTGGGCTTCACCGGGCTGCATGTCGGCTTCAAGCCGGCCGGCGGCATTCGCGCCGCCAAGGATGCGATCGCCTGGCTGATCCTGATGAAGGAGGAGCTGGGTGCCGACTGGCTCAGGCCCGACCTGTTCCGTATCGGCGCGTCATCGCTGCTGGGCGACATCGAGCGGCAGATCGAGCATTACGTGACCGGGCGCTATTCGTCGGCCGACCGGCACGGCATGGCATGAGGAGAAGACGGCCATGAACGATATCCCGTCCATTCTCAGAACCATGGAATACGGTCCCGCGCCCGAGGACGCCCGGATCGTGAAGGACTGGCTGGCAAGCCACGGCAAGGGCTTCGGCCATTTCATCGGCGGCGCATTCACCAGACCGGCGCCGAAAGACGCCTTCGATGTCTTCAACCCGGCGACCGGCGACAGGATCGCCAGCGTTACCAGGGGCAACGCGAAGGATGTCGATGCGGCGGTCGCCGCGGCGACCAGGGCCTTTTCGAAATGGTCGGCGCTTTCGGGTAACCGTCGCGCCCGCCATCTCTACGCGCTCGCCCGTCATGTGCAGAAGCATGCCCGCTTTCTCGCCGTCCTCGAGACGATCGACAACGGCAAGACGATCCGCGAGACCCGCGACATCGACATTCCGCTGGTCGCCCGCCATTTCTACCACCATGCCGGCTGGGCCGAACTGCGCGACGAAGAGTTCCCCGGCCATGCGCCGGTGGGCGTTTGCGGCCAGATCATCCCGTGGAACTTTCCGCTGCTGATGCTTGCCTGGAAAGTGGCCCCGGCGCTTGCCGCCGGCTGCACGGTGGTGCTGAAATCGGCCGAGCACACGCCGCTGACCGCGCTTGCCTTCGCCGGGATCTGCCGCGAGGCCGGCCTGCCGGACGGTGTCTTCAACCTCGTCAACGGCGACGGCGAAACCGGCTCGGCGCTCGCCGGCCATGACGGCATCGCCAAGCTCGCCTTCACCGGCTCCACTGCGGTGGGGCGTATCCTGCGCCGTCAGACGGCGGGCCAGGCCAAGAAGCTGTCGCTGGAGCTCGGCGGCAAGTCGCCCTTCATCGTGTTCGAGAATGCCGACATCGACGCGGCGATCGAGGGCGTGGTCGATGCCATCTGGTTCAACCAGGGCGAGGTCTGCTGTGCCGGCTCGCGCGCGCTGGTGCAGGAGGGTATCGCGGCTCGCTTCCACGACAAGCTCAAGGCGCGCATGGAGACGCTGCGCGTCGGCGACCCGCTCGACAAGGCGATCGACATCGGCGCCGTCGTCGCGCCGGTCCAGATCGAGAGCATTCGCGCAAAAGTCGAGGCCGGCATCGCCGAAGGTGCGACGATGTGGCAGCCCTCCTGGGCACCGTCCGTGCCGTCGGGTTCGCAGGCCGCAGGCTGTTTCTTCCCGCCGACCCTGTTCACCCATGTCGCCCCCGCCTCCTCTCTCGCGCAGGAAGAGATCTTCGGGCCAGTGCTGGCGACGATGACCTTCCGCACGCCTGGCGAGGCGATCGAGCTTGCCAACAATTCGCGCTACGGTCTCGCCGCCTCGATCTGGTCGCAGGACCTCGACACGGCATTCGACGCCGCGCGCCGCGTCAAGGCCGGCGTGGTGTGGATCAATTCCACCAACCTGTTCGACGCCGCCGCCGGTTTCGGCGGCTACAAGGAGAGCGGCTTCGGCCGCGAGGGCGGCCGCGAGGGCATGCTGGAATACCTGGTGCCGGCCTGGACGAAGAAGGCGAAGCCGGTTACCGCCGCCAGGCCGATCGCCGCGCCGGTGCCGGTGTCTGGCAGGGATGCGCCCGGCGGTGAAGGGCTTGGCCTCGATCGTACCGTGAAAATGTATATCGGCGGCAAGCAGGCGCGGCCCGATTCCGGTTACTCCTATCCGGTGCTCGATGCGAAGGGCCGCACCATCACCGAAGCCGGGCTCGGCAACCGCAAGGACATCCGCAACGCGGTCGAAGCCGCGCGCAAGGCCGGCGCATGGACCGCCATGACCGGTCACGGCCGCGCCCAGGTGCTCTATTTCCTGGCCGAGAACCTGGAACTGCGCGCCGCCGAATTCGCCACCCGCCTTTCGGCGATGACCGGCGCATCGGCCGATTCCGCAGGGCACGAGGTCGCGGCCGCCGCCGCCCGCATCATGTATTACGCCGCCTGGGCCGACAAATATGACGGCGCGGTGCGTGCGCCCCAGCCGCGCATGCTGTCGCTGGCGCTCAACGAGGCGTGGGAGGTGATGGGCATTTCCTGTCCCGACGACTCACCGCTGCTGGCCTTCGTTTCGCTGGTGGCGCCGGCGATTGCGATGGGCAGCCGCGTCGTCGTCACGCCGTCGCCGCGCCATCCGTTGGCCGCCTGCGACTTCTACCAGCTCCTCGATACCTCGGACGTCCCCGGTGGCGTGGTCAATATCGTAACCGGCGACCGCGACGAACTCGCAGATACCATGGCTAAGCACGACGACATTGCCGCCCACTGGTATTTCGGTACGACGGAAGGCGCGGCCATGGTCGAGCGCGAATCGGCCGGCAATCTCAAGGCGGTCTGGTCCAACCAGGGCAAGCAGCGCGACTGGCTTGACGGACATCAAGGCCAGGGCGCCGAGTTCCTGTTCAACGCGGTCCGCGTCAAGACCATCTGGACGCCTTTCGGCATCTGACAGTACGGAGACCTGAGTGGTGAAAAGCGTATTCCTGCCGCAGGAGATCATTCGCAAGAAGCGTGACGGCGGCGAACTCGACGCTGAAGAAATCGCCTTCATGGTCGAGGGACTGACCTCGGGCTCCGTCACCGAAGGTCAGGTCGCCGCGTTGGCAATGGCGGTTTTCTTCAAAGGCATGGACCGCGCGGAGGCCGTGGCGCTGACGCTTGCGATGCGTGATTCGGGCACCGTGCTCGACTGGTCGCACTTGCCCGGTCCGGTCACCGACAAGCACTCCACCGGCGGTGTCGGCGACAATGTCTCGCTGATGCTGGCGCCGATCGTCGCCGCCTGCGGCGCCTATGTTCCGATGATCTCGGGGCGCGGGCTCGGCCATACCGGCGGCACGCTCGACAAGATGGACGCCATCCCCGGCTACACGACCCAGCCGGACAAGGTGTTGTTCGAGAAAGTCGTCAGGGAGGCCGGCTGCGCCATTATCGGCCAGACCGCCGATCTGGCTCCCGCCGACAAGCGCTTCTATTCCATCCGCGATGTCACGGCGACGGTCGAGTCGATTCCGCTCATCACCGCCTCGATCCTGTCGAAAAAGCTGGCGGCGGGGCTTCAGTCGCTCGTGCTCGACGTCAAGTGCGGCAACGGCGCCTTCATGGAAAAGCCGCGTGACGCGGCCGCGCTGGCAACCAGTCTGGCGGGCGTCGCCAACGGCGCCGGGCTGGACACGCTGGCGCTGATCACCGACATGAACGAACCGCTGGCTTCGGTCGCGGGCAATGCGCTGGAGGTCGCCAACGCGGTCGAGTTCCTCACCGGCAAGGCGCGAGACCGCCGCCTGGAACAGGTCACGCTGGCGCTTGCAGCCGAGATGCTGCATCTCTGCGGTATCGCGGTTTCCTACAGGGAGGGCGCGGCCCGCGCTTTGGACGCGCTCGGTTCCGGCCGCGCAGCCGAGGTTTTCGGACGGATGACCGCGCAACTCGGCGGGCCGGCCGATTTTGTCGAGAATTACGCCAGATACCTCGAAACCGCGCCCGTCATCCGGCCCGTCAAGGCCAGCAAGGACGGCTTCGTGCGCGCAATCGCCACCTACGATGTCGGCATGTGCGTCGTGGCGCTCGGGGGTGGCAGAAGCCGCGCCGGCGACGAGATCGATCACTCGGTCGGCCTGTCGCGACTGCTGCCGGTCGGCGCGGCCGTGCACAAGGGCGATACGCTGGCCCTCGTCCACGCGGCGAATGACCACGAGGCGGACAGGGCGCAAAAGGCTGTCATGGCCGCCTACGCGATCGGCGACGAAAAACCGCCCGCGCGCAAGGCGGTCATCCGTCGGATCGTCGGGTAGGGCTTCGGCCCGGGTCTTATTGATTCAGGACGAGCTTGCCGTTGTCGACGTGGAAGCTTTGCAGCCGTTTCAGAAAGCTCATGCCGATCAGCGTCCCGGTCAATGCGCTGTCCTCGAGCACGACCGCATCGACATTCTCGATATAGATACGGCCGATCTGGAGGTTGTCGATTTTCGCGGCTGCTGCCCGTGTCGACCCGTTGGCAGTGTTGACCTCGTAGATGAAGTCGCTGCTCTTCAGGTAGATTCCGATACGCTGCGCCATCGACGCATTTATGGCCACCAGCGTCGCCCCGGTATCGATCAGCGCCTTCGTGCGATAACCGTTGAGCCTGAATTCGTCGCGGAAATGGCCCTGACCGTCCATGGACACCGCGTGATGGCGGCTCGTCAGAGGATTGGTCGCCGCCAGTACCTGTACCGGCTGCCTGTCCTCGACCGGACTGGCTGACGCTTCGGGTTGCGGGCCTTTCCCGGTCACCAGCGAATTGAATGCTTCGGGATTCGACTCGTAGAGAATCGGCACCGCGGCCGAGCTCCCGACGACTACACCGACAAGGATCAGTTTTTTCAACATGGCTCTCATCCGCTTTCCTGTCGTTTGATATGGCAGGAAGGGTGAGGACCCGCTTAACACGCGGCTGTTGCCGCGCCTTCGCGTGTCAAAATCGCAGGCAGGGTTAACAGGTTCCTTTGATGCGTGGCGCGGGCGAGCGTCCTACTTCGTGCCGTACATGCGGTCGCCGGCATCGCCGAGGCCGGGAACGATATAGCCCTTTTCGTTCAGTTTCTGGTCGATCGCCGCGGTGAAGATCGGCACATCGGGATGGGCCTTGTTGAACCGCTCGACGCCTTCCGGCGCGGCGAGCAGGCACACGAAGCGCAATTTGTCGGCGCCACGCGCCTTCAGCCGATCGATCGCGGCGATGGCCGAATTGGCGGTAGCCAGCATCGGATCGACCACGATCACCAGGCGGTTGTCGAGATCGGCCGGCGCCTTGAAGTAATATTCGATCGCTTCCAGCGTCTCGTGATCGCGGTAGAGGCCGATATGGGCGACGCGCGCGGAGGGAACCAGGTCGAGCATGCCTTCCAGCAGTCCGTTGCCGGCGCGCAGGATCGAGGCGAAGACCAGCTTCTTGCCTTCCAGTACCGGCGCTTCCATGGTCGTCAGCGGGGTTTCGATCTGGCGCGTCGTCAGTTCCAGTTCGCGGGTCACCTCGTAGCACAAAAGGTGGGAGATCTCGCGCAGCAGGCGGCGGAAGCCGGCCGTCGAGGTCTCCTTGTCGCGCATGATTGACAGCTTGTGCTGGACCAGGGGGTGATCGACGACCGTTGCGCCTGCCATGGGGAACTCCGCGGATTTCTCAGAACTGATCCTTTCTAGACAGGCGCCGGGCGCGGCGAAACCGCCAAAGCCGGCGGATCACAGTTTTGTTGTCGCCAAACGCCGATTTCCCCGTGCAATCAGGCCTTGCCGAGGCGTGTCATCAGTTCCGCCCGTGTCTTCTTGTCGACGAAAGCCGCTTCCAGCGCGGTTCGTGTCACCTGGGCGAGGTCCTTGTCGTTCATTCCGAAATGCTTGCGCGCGGTGTCGTATTCACCGCCAAGCGAGGTGTGGAAGTAGGGAGGGTCGTCCGAATTGAGCGTGACCCTGCAACCCGCTGCCTTCAGCTTTGGGAAAGGGTGGTCGGCATAGCTTGCAAAAACCTTGAGCGCCACGTTCGAACCCGGACAGCACTCCAGCACGACGCCCTCGTCGGCGATCCGGCGCACGAGGTCGGGGTTCTCGATGGCGCGCACGCCATGGCCGATGCGCGTCGGGCGGACATGGTCCAGCGCCTGTTGCACGCTCTCCCAGCCCTCCAGTTCGCCTGCATGGATCGTGATGCCGAGGCCGGCCTCGCGCGCGATCTCGAAGGCTCGCACGTAATCGGCGAGGTCGCCGAAGCGCTCCTCTCCCGCCATGCCGAAACCGGTGACCAGCGGGTGGCCGCATTTGGCGGCGAAGCGGGCCGCCCGTTCGACCGATTCGACGCCGAAATGGCGAACGCCGGTAACGATCATGCGCGATTCGATGCCCGTCTTGGCCTTTGCCCGCTCCATGCCGGCCGCCAGACCCTCGGTATAGGCCTGCGGCGTCAGCCCGGCATGAACCGCGTGGTCGGGCGAGGTGAAGAACTCGGCGTAGATCGCGCCCTCTCGCGCGATCGATGACAGGTAGTGTTCGGCCAGCGTCGCGTAGTCCTCTGGCGTGCGGAACAGGGTGGCGGATGCATCGTAGGCGGCCAGGAAGCTGGTGAAGTCGTCCCAGACGAAGGCGCCGTCGGAAATGAAGGCCGACATGTCCGCGCCGTATTTGCGCGCCTGTTTCAGCACCAGTTCGGGCGCCGCCGCGCCCTCGATATGGCAGTGCAACTCGGCTTTCAGGACCATGCATAAATCTCCGCAGGCGGTTGATGGCCCGCTGCGGGGCGCGGCCGATCATCGCGGACTTCACAATAGCGCGCGCAACATGTATCCGCTATGGTCCCGCCGGACTTTGAACCCTGGAAAACGATACGCAATGAAAAGCGAACGCACATCGTCTGGCGATGCCATGAAGACCAGCTACGGCTTCAAGACCGTCGCGGAAGGCGAGAAGCAGGGCCTCGTCAACGAGGTGTTCCATCACGTCGCCGGTCGCTATGACGTGATGAACGACCTGATGTCCGGCGGTCTCCACCGGCTGTGGAAGGACGCCATGGTCGCCTGGCTCAACCCGCCCAAGCGGCCCGGATTCGCCGTTCTCGACGTTGCCGGCGGCACCGGCGACATCGCGTTCCGCATTGTCGAGGCGTCCCGGCGCAACGCCCATGCCACCGTGCTCGACATCAATGCGTCGATGCTTGAAGTCGGCCGCGACCGCGCGGTCAGGCGCGGGCTCGACGCCAATTGCGATTTCGTCGAGGCCAATGCAGAGGATCTGCCGTTCGCCGACGAGACCTTCGACGCCTATACGATCGCCTTCGGCATCCGCAACGTGCCCAATATAAACCGAGCCCTTGAGGAGGCGTTCCGCGTCCTCAAACCCGGCGGCCGGTTCCTCTGCCTGGAATTTTCCGAAGTCGCGATGCCCTTGCTCGACCGCCTTTACGAGACATGGTCGTTCAAGGCGATCCCCGAGATCGGCAGGATGGTGACCGGCGATGCCGAGCCGTACCGCTACCTGGTCGAATCGATCCGCAAGTTCCCCGCGCCGCGCGCATTCGCGCGCATGATCGAGGCGGCCGGCTTCGAGCGGGTCACATGGCGCGACTATACCGGCGGCGTTGTTGCGCTGCACTCCGGCTGGAAGCTGTAGGGCGATGACGGTTATAAGCGCCTATTTCCGGCTGATGCGCGCTGGCTGGATCATGGTCCGCGAGGGCGTAATTGCCGCTGCGCCCGGCGAACAGCTGAACGGTTTGCCGCTTCTTGGCTGGCGCATCGCCTGGCTGATGACGCGGCGCAAGGCGCGCGGCCGCGACCGGTCCGAACGCCTGTCACAGGCCGTCAACCGGCTCGGGCCCTCCTATGTCAAGCTCGGCCAGTTCCTGGCCACCCGCCCCGACGTGGTCGGCAACGAGATTGCGGCCGATCTTGCCGACTTGCAGGACCGGATGGATTTTTTCCCGACCGCGGAGGCGATTGCGACGATCGAAAGCTCGCTCGGCCGCAGGATCGACGACCTTTACCTGACGTTCGAGGGCCCCGTCGCCGCCGCGTCCATCGCGCAGGTTCACGCCGCGGAGGTGCTCCAGGCCGATGGCACGCCCAAGAAGGTCGCGGTCAAGGTGATCCGCCCTGGCGTGCGCCGCCGCTTCTTCCACGATCTGGAGAGCTATTTCCTAGCCGCGCGGCTGCAGGAGCACTTCATTCCCGCCGCCCGCCGCCTGCGCCCGGTCGAGGTCACGCAGACGTTGGCCCAGACGACCAAGATCGAGATGGATCTGCGCCTCGAGGCGGCGGCCCTGTCGGAGCTCGGCGAGAACACGATTGGCGATCCGGGGTTCCGCGTGCCGGCGATCGACTGGGAGCGCACCGGCCGCGACGTGCTGACGCTGGAGTGGATCGACGGGGTCAAACTTTCCAATATCGACGCCGTTCGCGCGACCGGCCTTGATGTCGAGGCGCTGGCGTCGAACCTGATCCAGTCCTTCCTGCGCCATACCCTGCGCGACGGCTTCTTCCATGCCGACATGCATCCGGGCAACCTTTTCGTGGAACCGGACGGCACGATCGTCGCCGTCGATCTCGGCATTTCCGGCCGGCTCGGCAAGAAGGAGCGCCGTTTCCTTGCCGAGATCCTCTATGGCTTCATCAACCGCAACTACCGGCGGGTCGCCGAGGTGCATTTCGAAGCCGGCTACGTACCGCCCAATCACGATGTCGCGGCCTTCGCCCAGGCGATCCGCGCAATCGGCGAGCCGATCCACGGCCAGTCGGCCGAGACCATTTCCATGGCCAAGCTCCTGACGCTGCTGTTCGAGGTCACCGACCTGTTCGACATGCAGACCCGGCCGGAACTCCTGCTGCTGCAAAAGACGATGGTGGTGGTGGAAGGGGTCGCCCGCTCGCTTGATCCCGCTTTCAACATGTGGAAGGCGGCCGAGCCGGTCGTCTCAGGCTGGATCGTCGACAACCTCGGCCCGCGCGGTTATGTCACTGACGCGCGTGACGGCCTCCATGCCCTTGCGGTGCTTGCCCGCCAGGCGCCCGAATTCTCGCGCCGTGCCGAACGCCTGTCGCGCGAGATCGACTCAATGGCGGAAAACGGCCTGCGCTTCGACGACGAAACCGCGCGTGCGATCGGCAAGGCCGAAGCCCGCCACACCCGCTCCGGGCGCGTCGCGCTGTGGGTCATCGCCCTTGCCGCACTTTGGATTGCCTGGCAGGTAAGCTGACCGGCGCCGCTGGGCCACATGGTCGCCCCATCTCAGGCGAACATGTCGTCCAGATTGCTGTCAGCCGGCGAAGTCCGTCATCATTGATTTCATTCGTAGCGGCAATGTATCGATATCGGCCGAAAACGATTGCATTGATTGCAGTATTCTGCCTTGATGGCGACAGGAGTGCAATCGCATGGCCAGCATTACGATCCGCAATCTCGATTCCGCCGTCAAGGAGGCGCTGCGCCGCCGCGCGGCCGCGCATGGCCGCTCGATGGAGGAGGAAGCCAGGATCTATCTGGCCGAACTTGCCAGCGCCGAAACGGGTCTGGCGCCGCTTGCCGGCGAAGCCGCTGTGGCAGCGCCGCCTCGTGCTTCCTCCGGTTCCCTGTCGGGCAAGCGCATCCTGCTGATTATCGGCGGTGGTATCGCCGCCTACAAGTGCCTCGACCTGATCCGCCGCCTGCGCGAGCGCGGCGCGGGCGTGCGTTGCGTGCTGACGAAGGCTGCGGGCGAATTCGTCACGCCGCTTGCCGTCGGCGCGCTGACCGCCGACCGTGTCTTCACCGATCTGTTCAGCCGCGAAGACGAGCACGATGTCGGCCACATCCGCCTGTCGCGGGAGGCGGACCTGATCGTCGTCGCGCCGGCCACGGCCGACCTGATTGCGAAGATGGCGAACGGCCTTGCCAACGATCTCGCGTCGGCGGTGCTGCTGGCAACCGACAAGAAGGTCCTTGTTGCGCCGGCGATGAACCCGCGCATGTGGAGCCATCCGGCGACGAAGCGCAACCGCGCCACGCTTGCGGGTGACGGCGTCGCCTTCGTCGGGCCGGGACGCGGCGAGATGGCGGAGGCGGGCGAAGCGGGCGAGGGCCGCATGGCCGAGCCGCTGGAGATCGTCGCGGCGGTCGAGACCCTGCTCGACGACCGTGCGAAACCGCTCATGGGCCAGCGCATCGTCATGACGTCCGGACCGACGCACGAACCGATCGATCCGGTGCGCTACATCGCCAACCGCTCGTCGGGCAAGCAGGGCCATGCGATCGCCGCCGCGCTGGCGCGTCTTGGCGCCGATGTCCGCCTCGTGTCCGGGCCGGTCAGTATCCCCGATCCGAAGGGCGTGCAGGTCGTCCACGTGGAGACTGCGCGCGAAATGCGCGACGCGGTCGAGCAATTGCTGCCGGCAGACGCGGGTATCTTTGTTGCTGCCGTCGCCGATTATCGCGTCGCCAGTGCCGCGGACCACAAGATGAAGAAACAGGCCGGCGCGAAGGCACCGGTTCTGGAACTGATCGAGAATCCGGACATCCTGGCAACCGTCGGCCACCACGCGAAGCGGCCGCGCCTGGTGATCGGATTTGCCGCCGAGACGCGGGATGTCGAAACCTATGCGCGCGCGAAGCTCGAGAAGAAGGGCGCCGACATCATCGTCGCCAACGACGTCTCCTCGGCAACGGGGATCGGGACGTTGGGCGTAATGGGCGCCGACCGCAATCGAGTGCATATCGTGTCGAAATCGGGCGTCGAGCACTGGCCCGAGATGGGCAAGGACGCGGTGGCCGAACGCCTCGCCGCGCTCGTCGCCGAAAGGCTGCAGACCATCACGGTGTGAACGGCTCTATCGCCCGAGGATGATGTCGAGGATCGAACCGCCGCCGCCGCCGGCCGGCCGCTCGCCGACATTGGCGGGGGGAACCGGGCGGCTGATCGAGGCGGTGGACCGCGTATCCGGGCGCTTGCGGGGAACCGGGATACCCGACACGGCCAGCCCAGCCTCCGGCCGAGGCGCCGCCGACCCGTCTGCCGGATTGCCCGGCATGGCGGGCGCACCGGACATTTCCGGCAGGAGATCGCGCGCGCCGGTGCCGGGCAGCGTTGCCCTGGGTACGCCTTCGTGGGCGGCGACCATGAAGGTTCTCCAGGCCTTTACCGGCAGCGACCCGCCGGTCACGCCCTTCATCGGCGACCCGTCGTCATTGCCGAACCACACGCCGGTGACCAGATTGGCCGTGTAGCCGACGAACCAGGCATCGCGCGAATTCTGCGTCGTTCCGGTCTTGCCGGCCGCCGGCCAGCCGAAATTCGCCGCGCGCGCGGTCCCGTCCTCCACCGCGCCCTCCATCATCCGGTTCATCGCTCCCGCAATATCGGCACGAATGACACGCGGCGCATTCGGGCGATGTTCGTAGATCACCTTGCCGGATGCCGAGGTTATGCGGCGGATGAAGTGGATGTCCGGCCGGTAGCCGCCATTGGCGAAGGGCACATAGGCCGCCGTCAGCTCAAGCGGCGTCACTTCCGACGTGCCGAGCGCGATGGAGGCGTTCGCCGCCAGGTCCGATTCGATGCCGAGGCGGTGTGCCGTTTCCACCACCGTCTTCGGCCCCACTTCCATTACCAATTGGGCGGCGACGGAATTGAGGGACTTTTTCAGCGCCGTCGCCAGCGTCACCTGGCCGTAATACTTGCCGCCATAGTTTTCGGGCGTCCATTTGCCGATCTTCACCGGTGCGTCGTTGCGCAGGCTCTGTGGCGTGCGGCCGGCCTCCAGCGCCGCCAGGTAAACGAAGGGCTTGAATGCGGACCCCGGCTGGCGCTTTGCTTCCGACGCCCGGTCGAACTGGCTGTTTGCGTAGTCATAGCCGCCGACCATCGCGCGCACGGCCCCCGAACCGTCGATCGACACCAGTGCGCCCTGGCCGACGCGCAATTTCTTGCCGTCACCGTGGATCAACTCGCGGATCGTGTTCTCGGCAAGCTTCTGCAGGGTCAGGTCGAGCGTGGTGTCGACGATCACGTCCTCGCCGACCTCGCCGATCAGGTCCGGCAGTTCCTCCATCACCTTGTCGGCGACGTAGTTCTCCGAGCCGGTCCAGTAGGCGGCCGCGCGTGTTGCCGGCGCGCTCATGGCGGAGGCAAACTCGCTGTCGCCGATCATGCCCTGATCGCGCATCGCGGCGATGACAAGCTGGGAGCGCGCCTCCGCCGCCTTGGGGTCGCGGGCGGGCGACAGGCGCGAAGGCGCCTTGAGAAGGCCCGCCAGCAACGCTGCTTCCGACAGCGAGACATCGCGCGCCGACTTTCCGAAATAGCGCCGCGCCGCCGCCTCCACGCCGTAGGCACCCGACCCGAAATAGACCCGGTTCAAATACATCGTCAGGATCTGGTCCTTGGTGTATTCGTGTTCCAGCCACAGCGCCAGCAGCACTTCCTGCACCTTGCGCTCGATCGTGCGCTCGGGCTTGAGGAACATGTTCTTGGCAAGCTGCTGGGTCAGCGTCGATCCGCCCTGCACCAACCGTCCCTTGACGAGGTTGGAAACCATTGCGCGCGCCAGTCCCAGCGGATCGACGCCGAAATGCGAGTTGAAGCGGCGGTCCTCGATCGCGATCACGGCCATGGGGATGTAGGGTGACATCTGGTGCAGGCCGACCGCCTCGCCGCCGGTCATGCCGCGATTGGCGATCAGCTTGCCGTCGACGGCGACGATCTTGACGTTGGGCGGGCGGTCCGGAACCGCCCAGGTGGTGACCGACGGCATGCGCGCGCCATACCAGGCGACCATGCCGGCCGTCGCGACGCCGCCCCAGATGGCCAGAATCAGCATCCAGTAGGCAACTGCCCCGGCAAGGCCGAGCAACCCGCGGCGCCTGCGCGCCGGGCGCGATTTCGCCTGGCGGCGGCCGGAGGATCTTGTCTTGCGGCCGCGTGGCTGGACCGCGCGATCCTCATCCGTCACCGAAAGGCCCGCACCACGGGTCTTCCGGGGCTCATCGAATTGCGGCTCGATGCGCCTTTGCGGTCTGCGTTTCGCCATTTGGTCCGCTTTCCCCATCGGTTCGCGCCATCGGGAATGGAGACTAAATGCGGCGATTTAAGGGGGCGTTAAACCACTGCCCAGTGGTTCGTTTCCAACATTTGCATCCCATTTGTATCGGCCGCGAGGGCAATTGTCGGAAGCAAGGAAACCACCAGCAAGTTCATGAATCGAGTGGAACTTTCGAATTTGACATTCGATTTCGAGGTCGACATCAAACGGGTATCGAATGTCAAATTCGTTCCACTAGCTGTG
>JAIOIW010000134.1 GCA_019912385.1 Notoacmeibacter sp.
GGCGACTACGAGGTCAAGGGACTTGCCGTCGATTTCTAGTGGTTCGTTTCCGACATTTGCATCCCGTTTGTATCGGTCGCAAGCGCAAATGCTGGAAAAAGGAAACCACCAGCTAGTTCATGAATCGAGTGGAACTTTCAAATTTGACATTCGATTTCGAGGTCGACATCGAGCGGGTATCGAATGTCAAATTCGTTCCACTAGGTCGCGTGGACAGTCAGGGCCAATCGACGTGCCAATTTGAGCCGACATCCACGCAGCGGCCGTCCCAAAACGAAACTCCATGTCCCAGAACGGCACATCATGCCGACGCTGTGCCGAACTGCCGACAGCAGGCACGGTAAACGGCAGGTAAAGAAAGCCGCTCACCGCTTCGCCCGTTAACGCGCCATTAGCCCTGGTTGCAGACAAACCTCCATATATTTCATGGATTTAATCCCGTCTTTACAACGCTCGTGCGATTTGATCCGGCAATTGGCCGGGTTCCTGCTGGTGAATTGGCAATCGACCCGAAACTTTGTGGAGAACCATTATGTCCCTGGTTGGAAAATTCAAACAGGTCGCACCTCGTTTCACACGCGACCGGAACGGCAATTTCGCCATGATCGCGGGTGTCACCCTTCCCGCACTCGTCCTTGCTGTGGGCTTTGGCGTGGATATCGCCCAGGTCAGCGGTTCCAAGTCGCGTCTCGCCAATGCGCTCGACGCGGCATTGACCTCGACCGCGCGCGACATTTCCACCGGCCATATCAAGGAGAAGGACGCCGAGAAGTCCGCTCTCGATTTCCTTCTCGCCAACGCGCCGGGCGGTTTCCTCATCCCCGGTTCGGTTTCGTTCGCAAGTTTCGTTGTCGACAGCAAGGCCGGAACGATCAATGCGACGGTCGATGCCAGGACCAAATTGTCATTCCCGATATTCAATTCCGGCAGCGAGTACCCGATCAAGGTTTCCAGCGCCACGATCTACGCCGACAAGCAGGTGGAGGTGGCGATGATGCTCGACATCACCGGTTCCATGGGCGGGCGGAAACTCCTGGAACTCAAGAATGCCGCCAAGCGCGCCATCGGCACCTTCCTCGATGGTCAGGCAAAGGGCTCCAACCGGGTCCGCGTCGCCATCATTCCTTACGCCGATGCCGTGAACGTCGGCGACCTTTCCGATCTTGTCTACTACGAGACCAGCTACACGACGGGGGAACCGCCGATGCTGGGAGCCGTCGACACGACCACGACAACGTCCACGAAGGGTAAAAAGGGCAGAAAGGGCAAACAAGACAAGAAGGACAAAGACAGCAAAGGCGCCGGCAACAACCCCGACAATTGCGCAACCGAGCGCAAGGGCATGAACCAGTTCAACGACACCAGCCCCAATGCCGCCATGATCAATCGCGACTACCGCCTCTCCTTCTGTCCAAAGTCCGAACTGCAGCCGCTTTCCGCTGATTCCGCAGCGCTCAAGGCGACGGTCGACAATTTTCAGGCCAACGGCTTCACCGCCGGCCATATCGGCATCCAGTGGTCCTGGTACATGCTGTCGCCAAAATGGGCCAAGGTGCTTCCAGCCGATTCGGCCCCAGGCAAGTACAGTGACAAGAAGATCGTGAAATACGCGATCCTCATGACCGACGGCGAGTTCAATACCGCCTTCGCCGATGTACCCCAGCGCGACAATACCCGCGGTGGTCAGTCCACCAGATCGCGCGCCTATGCCGAAAAGCTCTGCATCGAGATGAAAAAGAAGGGAATCGAGATATTCACGATCGGCTTCCAGCTCAATTCGTCCAGCGCCAAAGCTGTAATGCAGGATTGCGCATCGCCAGGCACTTCTTCGAAGCACTATTTCGACACGTCGTCCGGCGCAGAACTCGACGCCGCCTTCCAGGAAATCGCCCACAACATCCAGCGTTTGGCGCTGACCCGGTAAGCGGCATCGCGTCGATCACGCGAAACAACAGGGCGGGGAGATGACTTCCCGCCCTTTCCCGTGACCGGAAATGCGAAGCGCCGCCCTGTTGGCCCGGTTCATCACCGGCAGGACGGCGCCGCAATTTCAATTCGGAAGACGGAGCTCGATGGTCGGGGTTCCAAGCCCGGCTCCGCGCTTCACGCCTGTCGCTTCAGAGGCTGCTCCGAAGGAACGGCGATCCACTCAAGCCCTCATGCTTCCGGAAACTACTTGACATCGGATCACCTCCTTTCAACTGGTTGAACACAGCCACAATGTGGGTCGCCGCCGGCCGGAATGCAAGCATGCGTTCGGCCCTGTCGCCAAAACGCGAAACGGGCGCCCGAAGGCGCCCGCCGGAAGGCTGGCCTGACCGGCCGTTCAGCTTTTCTTGTTCTGCCGGCTGTCGATCAGATCCTCGACCACCGTCGGATCGGCCAGCGTCGAGGTATCGCCCAGCGATCCGAAATCGTCCTCGGCGATCTTGCGCAGGATGCGCCGCATGATCTTGCCCGATCGGGTCTTCGGCAGGCCGGGCGCAAACTGGATCTTGTCGGGGCTCGCGATCGGGCCGATCTCGTTGCGGACATGGGCGATGAGTTCCTTGCGCAAGGCGTCGGACCCTTCCTCGCCAGCCATCAGCGTGACATAGCAATAGATGCCCTGACCCTTGATGTCGTGCGGGTAGCCGACGACGGCGGCCTCAGAGACCTTGTCGTGAGAGACGAGCGCGCTTTCCACCTCGGCCGTCCCCATGCGGTGGCCGGATACGTTGATGACGTCGTCGACGCGGCCGGTGATCCAGTAGTAGCCGTCCTCGTCGCGACGGCAGCCGTCACCGGTGAAATACTTGCCCTTGTAAGTCGTGAAATAGGTCACCACGAAGCGGTCATGGTCGCCATAGACCGTGCGCATCTGGCCCGGCCATGAATCGGTGATGCACAGATTGCCTTCCGCAGCGCCGTCGAGCACGTTGCCCTCATTGTCGACGAGCTGCGGTCGGACACCGAAGAACGGCCGCGTCGCGGAACCCGCCTTGAGGTCGGTGGCTCCCGGCAGCGGCGTGATCAGGATGCCGCCGGTCTCCGTCTGCCACCAGGTGTCCACGATCGGGCAGCGCTCGTCGCCCACGACCCTGTAATACCACTCCCAGGCTTCGGGATTGATCGGCTCGCCGACCGAGCCAAGCACGCGCAGGCTCTTGCGCGAGGTCTTCTTGACGTGCTCGTCGCCGGCGCCCATGAGCGCGCGGATCGCCGTCGGTGCGGTGTAGAAAATCGAGACGTCATGCTTGTCGCACACATCCCAGAACCGCGAAGGCGAAGGATAGTTCGGCACGCCCTCGAACATCAGTGTCGTGGCGCCGTTGGCCAGCGGCCCGTAGACGATGTAGGAGTGGCCGGTGACCCAACCCACGTCGGCGGTGCACCAATAAGTCTCGCCCTCGTGGTAGTCGAACACGTATTCGTGGGTCATCGATGCGTAGACGAGGTAGCCACCTGTGGTGTGCAGCACGCCTTTCGGCTTGCCGGTTGAGCCCGAAGTGTAGAGGATGAACAGCGGGTCCTCCGCGTTCATCTCCTCCGGCGGGCAGACGGCGGAGACTTCGGCCACAGCTTCGTGATACCAGATGTCACGGCCGTTCGCCCAGCCGACCTTGTTGCCCGTGCGCCGCACGACAAGCACGTTCTTGACCATCACGAAATTCCTGGCCGCGATGTCGATCGCCTTGTCCGTGTTCTCCTTCAGCGGGATTGCCTTGCCGCCGCGCAGGCCCTCGTCGGCGGTGATGACGAAAGTCGATTCGCAATCGACGATGCGGCCTGCCAGTGCGTCCGGAGAGAAGCCGCCGAACACGACCGAATGAATCGCGCCGATGCGCGCGCAGGCGAGCATCGCATAGGTCGCTTCCGGTATCATCGGCATGTAGATGGTGACGCGGTCGCCTTTGTTGACGCCGTGCTTCTTCAGCACGTTTGCGAGCCTGGAAACGTGCTCGTGCAATTCGCGATAGGTGATCTTCTTGTCTTCGGCCGGATCGTCACCCTCCCAGACGATCGCCACCTGGTCGCCGCGCTTCTCAAGGTGGCGGTCGATGCAGTTGGCCGAGACGTTGAGTGTGCCGTCCTCGAACCATTTGATCGAGACATCGGGGTGGCCGAAGATCGTGTTCTTGACCTTGGTATAGGGCCTGATCCAGTCGACGCGCTTGCCATGCTCTGCCCAGAAGCCTTCCGGATCGTCCACCGAGCGCTTGTACCAGGCGAGATAGGTCTCGTTGTCGATCAGTGCGTCTTTCTTCCATTCAGGCTTTACGGGATGGGTGTGGGCAGTCATGGGGTCCTCCTTGGTGGCGTGCCGGCCGGCGTCTCCTCCAGGACCGGGCAGCCCGGGCCGAACGGCAATGGTCGCGCGCTTCTTAGCATTCGAAGCCGACTGTTCAAATTAGACATTCGATCCGCATCCGCTGCAACCGGTCATCGTCACTGACGACTCCGGGAAACCGGCGTACTGTGCACCTGCTCCCTCGTCCCGAAGATGGCAGACCCCACGCGCACGCTCGTCGCCCCGAAAGCGATTGCCGTCTCGTAGTCGCCGGACATGCCCATCGACAGCTTTTCGACCCCGGCCTGGCGCGCGAGCTTTTCCAGCAGCGCGAAATGCGGACCGGGATTCTCGTCCAACGGCGGGATGCACATCAGCCCCTCGATCGCCAGGCCGTGGACATCGCGGCAGCGCTGGACGAACTCCACCGCTTCGCGCGGGCCGACCCCGGCCTTTTGCGGCTCCTCGCCGGTGTTGACCTGGACGTAAAGACGCGGATGCCGGTCCTGTTTCGCCATTTCGCGCGCCAGTTCCTTCGCGATCTTTTCCCGGTCGACGGTCTCGATCACGTCGAACAGGGCAACGGCCTCCCTGGCCTTGTTGGATTGCAGCGGCCCGATCAGGTGCAGTTCGATGCCTTCGAATTCCACGCGAAGGCCGGGCCATTTCGATTCCGCTTCCTGGACGCGGTTTTCGCCGAACACCCGCTGACCGGCCGTAAGCACCGGGCGGATTTCGTCGGCGTCGAACGTCTTGGAGACGGCGACGAGGGATACCTCGCCCGCCGTCCGGCCGGCCTCGGCCGCTGCCGCCGCCATGTTCGCCTTCACCGCTTCAAGCCGGCTGACCACGCTATCCATGCCCTGTTTCCCGCCTCAAATCGATCCGCGCCCCCGCTCGGCGGTTGACGCCTCCCCCAAACCGTGGTGAAGGTCCGCCGCAGACGACTATCTTTGATGTTTTAAGTGAAATCCCGGTCATGGCAACCGAACGATACAATCCGCGCACCGCCGAGCCGAAATGGCAGAAAGCCTGGTCCGAAGCAAAGCTTTTCGAAACGGCGAACGACGACCCCGGCCCAAAATACTACGTGCTGGAGATGTTCCCCTATCCGTCCGGGCGCATCCACATGGGCCATGTGCGCAACTACACCATGGGCGACGTGGTGGCGCGTTACAAGCGGGCAAAGGGCTTCAACGTGCTCCACCCGATGGGCTGGGATGCCTTCGGCATGCCGGCCGAAAACGCCGCGATGCAGAACAATGTGCACCCGGCCAAGTGGACCTACCAGAACATCGACACCATGCGCACGCAATTGAAGTCGATGGGCCTGTCGCTCGACTGGTCGAGGGAATTCGCCACTTGTGACGTCGATTACTACCATCGCCAGCAGATGCTGTTCCTCGATTTCCACAAGGCCGGCCTCGTTGGCCGTCGGGTTTCCAAGGTCAACTGGGATCCCGTCGACCAGACGGTGCTTGCCAACGAGCAGGTGATCGATGGCTGCGGCTGGCGCTCCGGCGCGCCGGTGGAACAGCGCGAACTGGCGCAATGGGTGTTCAGGATCACCGATTACAGCCAGGACCTGCTGGAGGCTCTCGACGGGCTCGACCAGTGGCCCGAGAAGGTGCGCACGATGCAGCGCAACTGGATCGGCCGCTCCGAGGGTCTGCTGATCCGCTGGGAAATCGATGCCGCGACGGCACCGGCCGGCGAAATCGAGCTGGAAGTGTATACCACGCGGCCCGACACGCTGTTCGGCGCCTCCTTCATGGCGATCGCGCCCGATCACCCTCTGGCGAAAAAGGCGGCGGACAAGGATGCCGCGCTGAAAGCCTTCTGCGACGAGTGCCGCCGCATGGGCACGTCTGTCGCCACCCTCGAAACCGCGGAGAAAAAGGGCTTCGACACGGGAATCCGCGTGAAGCACCCTTTCGACGAGAACTGGACGCTGCCGGTCTATGTCGCCAATTTCGTCCTGATGGACTACGGCACGGGCGCGATTTTCGGCTGCCCGTCGGGCGATCAGCGCGACCTCGACTTCGCCAACAAATACGGCCTGCCCGTGGTTCCCGTGGTCATGCCCGAGAACGGCGATCCCGCAACCTTCCAGATCACCGAGGAAGCCTATGTCGATGACGGCGTGATGATCAATTCGCGCTTTCTCGACGGCATGCGCCCGGTCGAGGCCTTTGACACGGTGGCCACGCGGCTGGAAGCCGTCACCATCGGCAACCGCCCGCAGGGCGAGCGCAAGGTGCAGTTCCGCTTGCGTGACTGGGGCATTTCGCGCCAGCGCTACTGGGGCTGCCCGATCCCGATGATCCATTGCGACGAGTGCGGCGTCGTTCCCGTTCCCAAGCGGGATCTGCCGGTGCAACTGCCCGAGGACGTCGATTTCGATCGCCCCGGCAATCCGCTCGACCGTCATCCCGACTGGCGCCATGTCGCCTGCCCGCAATGCGGTCGCGCTGCGCTGCGCGAAACCGACACGATGGACACTTTCGTCGATTCCTCGTGGTATTTCGCGCGTTTCACCGCGCCCTGGGCCGACGATCCGACGATTCCGGCGGCCGCTGACGCCTGGCTTCCCGTCGACCAGTATATCGGCGGCATCGAGCACGCGATTCTCCACCTGCTCTATTCGCGCTTCTTCACCCGCGCCATGCGCAAGACCGGCCACCTCGATATCGACGAACCGTTCAAGGGCCTGTTCACCCAGGGCATGGTCGTGCACGAGACCTACAAGGGCACCGGCGGCTGGATCGAACCGGCGCAGGTGCGCATCGAGGGTGAGGGCGAAAATCGCAAGGCTTTCCTCGAGGCGACCGGCGACCCGATCACGATCGGCCCGATCGAGAAGATGTCGAAGTCGAAGAAGAACGTGGTTGATCCCGACGACATCATCGCCTCTTACGGCGCCGACACCGCCCGCTGGTTCATGCTGTCGGATTCCCCACCCGACCGCGATGTGATCTGGACCGAAGCGGGTGTGGAAGGCGCGCACCGCTTCGTGCAGCGCGTCTGGCGCCTGCTGGGCGAGGCCGGCCCGGCGCTCTCGGCCGCACAACCGGCTGCCGCAGGCGAAGGGGAGGCGCTTTCGGTCTCGAAGGTCGCGCACAAGGCCGTGAAAGCGGTCGGCGAAGACATCGAGAAGCTCGCCTTCAACAAGGCCGTCGCGCGCCTCTATGAACTGGTGAACGCGATCTCGGTGCCGTTCGGCGACGTCGCCGCGGGCCGGGCGGACGGCCAGACTGTCGCCGCCTGCCGGCAGGCGGCCGAAATGCTGGTCATCATGTTCGCGCCGATGATGCCGCATCTGGCCGAGGAATGCTGGACGGTGATCGGCGGCACCGGACTGGTCGCCGGGCAACCGTGGCCAGAATTCGATTCCACGCTCGTGACCGAGAACGAGGTCACCCTTCCCGTCCAGATCAACGGCAAGAAGCGCGGTGATTTGACAATCGCGCGCGACGCGGACAATGCTGCCGTCGAAGCGGCGGCTCTGGCGCTGGACTTCGTGCAGAAAGCGCTGGAGGGCAAGCCCCCGCGCAAGGTCATCGTGGTGCCGCAGAGGATCGTCAATGTCGTCGTCTGACCTGCCCCGTCACAAGTATGGCCGGCTGCTGCCGGCAGCCGCCGCGTTCTGCGCCTTGCTGGCGCTCGGCGGCTGCAAAGTGCAGCCGCTCTACGGATCGGCGGGGCGGCTGGAGACCGGCGCGGTCGATCCGTCCGGCGCGCGCATTGCTTCCATGGAGTTCGCCCCGGTCGGCTCCCGCGAAGCCCAGCAGGTGCGCAACCACTTGATCTTCCTGGCCAATGGTGGCCAGGGCCAGCCGGCCAACCCCGCCTACAAGGTGGAATTGTCGGTGATCAGCCAGACGGAGTCGGTTGCCGTCATCCAGAATGCGACGCAGGACGAGGAGCCGACGGCCGGCGGCATAGTGATGACCGGCACCTACACGATCCGCGACGTCGCGGATGGCAGTGTCGTCGCGACCGGAACACGCGCGGTGTCGGCCTCTTTCGACCGCCCGATGCAACCCTTCGCCGACTATCGCGCGGAACGCGACGCACAGGATCGCGCGGCCCGCGAACTCGCAGAAGTGCTCCACCTTGCCCTGGTTCTCGATATCCGCAAGGCACGCGGCGCCGGCGGTTCCTGACCGCGCTCCGCGGACGGCCTTCCGGCCGGTCAGCGGGTGAGCGCCCCGATCTGCTTGTTGTCCGGCATGGCCCGCGCGATCGCTTCCAGGAGCATCTGCGGCGAGATCGGTTTCGCGATGCAATCGTCCATGCCCGCGTCGAGCGCAGCCTGCTGTTCGTGATGCAGCGCCCGCGCTGTCACCCCGATAATGGTGACGCGACTGCTGGCATCGCGTTCGATCTGCCTGATTTGCTGCGTCGCCTCCAGCCCGTCCATTTCCGGCATGTCGACATCCATGAGGATGATTTCCGGATTGTATTGCAGGTAGGCTTCCACGGCCTTCCGGCCGTTGGGTACGGTCTTGTAGGAAAGGTCCGTAAGATCCAGGATCTGGTTGAACACGATCTGGTTGACCTCGTTGTCCTCGGCCACGACGATATCCACCGCAGAAGCCGCCCTGTGCGCAGCGGAGCGGGCGCGCGCGATCCATTCGTCCTTCTCCGCCTGCAGCACCTTCCTTGCTTCGGGCCCGGGCGCCGGCGGCGGGACGACCCGGTTTCTGGCGTTGTGGACGGCTTCGACGAGGGCATTTCGAAGTTCCGCCGATCGTGCGGGTTTCGTCAGCCGGGCCGCCAGTCCGGGTTTCAGGTCCAGATCGTCGAGTTCCCGGTCGTCGGCCGAGCTGAGCATGATCAGCGGGATGTCCCGCATCAGCGGATGGCCGCGCAGGGCCCGGGCGATTTCGCCGCCGTTCATCCCGGGCATCTGGTAGTCCAGGACCACGCAGTCGACTGGTGCATCCATCTCGATCGCGTGCTCGATCACGGCCAGTCCGATCGGCCCGCTCTCGACTGCCACGCAATCGAATTCCCAGTGCTTGAGCTGTTCGGTCATGATCGACCGGTTGACTTCATTGTCATCGATGACCAGCACCCGCGCGCCCGACACGTCGATCGGCACGTGCCGGGGCACCTCCGTCACCTCGTGGATCTTGAACGGTATCGTCATCCAGAACGTCGAGCCATCCCCGGCTTCACTCTCCACACCGACCTCTCCGTCCATGAGGTGCACCAGCCGCGCGGCAATACCGAGCCCAAGCCCCGTTCCCTCGTATCGGCGCGACGCAGGATCGCCAGCCTGCGCGAAGTGGCGGAAGATCTCCGGCAACCGCTCCGCGGCGATGCCGGAACCGGTATCCTCCACGCGAATGGTGATGCAGGCCGTGCCGTGGGAAACCGAGCCGCTGGCGTCCACCAGCACATAGCCCGTATCGGTGAACTTCACCGCATTGTCGATCAGGTTCTTCAGCGCCTGACGCAATCGGCTCGCGTCGCCGCAAACATATTCGGGCAGGTTGGGATCGATCCGCTGAATCAGCTCGATTCGCTTTTTTGCCGCACGCGTACTCACCTCGTGCACGATATCCTCGATCGCATCGGCAAGCCGGAACGGTCCGATGTCCAGCGTCAGCAGGCCGGCATCGATCCTGGAATAGTCGAGAATGTTGTTGATCGTGCTCAGCAGCCGGTTGCCGGAGTCGATGATCACCGAAACGAACCCGCGCTGCCGCGCGTCGAGCTTGGACCGCGACAGCAGTTCCGCCATGCCCAGCACGCCATTGAGCGGCGTGCGGATCTCGTGACCCATGCCGGAGATGAACTTTGCCTTGATATGCTCGATGGAAGCCGCCTTCTTCAGGTTTTCGGCGGCCTGGCGTTCGGACTCCACAAGCCGCACCACAAGCGAATACTGGCGAAGGATGATGAACGCCTGGCTGACCGAAACACCCGACGACAGGACAGCCAGACCGAAGATCAGGGCCGACTGGTGCCAGACGGCGGGAAAATAGAGCGCTGGCTGCACGGCTGCGAACATCGCGATCGCGCCGATCGGCAGCATCGTATAGGTCGAACCGCTCACGATGGTGGAGACCGCGATGCAGGCGACGATGGCGAGACTGAGATGCTCGGTGCCGAAAACCGCCGTCAATCCGGAAGCGGGTATCGCCAGCAATGCGCTGCTGATCGGGACGATGTAGGTCACCCGGCGCAACTGACGGCGCATTTCCGGAACCGACGGTTTTTCGTGCCGTTGCTTCAGCCAGAAGGGAATGCGCCAGCTGGCAAGCGCCAGGAAGACCAATGGTATGAGAAGCGCCACGTGTAGCGGGGCGGCCACCGCCACGATCGCGGTACCGGTAAAAGCCGACAGGAAAAACCCGAGATAGAGGACCGGTATTGTCGATGCCAGCATGGCGAACTGCCGCTGCACGACATCGTCCGCGCTCTTGTACCCGGCCGAAACCAACCAGTCGCTTTTTTCGTCGTCCGACATCTTGCCAATCCGAATGCCCTTAGCTCATATCGCGACATGCGTTAAGCAAAGCTTTAATCGGACTGTGCGTGCCGCCCCGAACGCGGCTGCCCGGCGAAAATGGTCTCGCGGCGACGCGGCCTCAGCCGATGTCCTGTCCCGTCTTGGCCCAATCGGCGAGGAACGCCTCGAGACCCTTGTCGGTGAGCGGATGCTTGACCAGCGCCTTCAGCGTCGCCGGCGGTATGGTCGCCACGTCCGCGCCGATCATGGCGGCTTCCTTGACATGGTTCACGGTGCGGATCGACGCAGCCAGGATCTGCGTCTTGAAGCCGTAATTGTCATAGATCGTGCGGATCTCGCCGATCAGGTCCATGCCGTTGAGGCCGATATCGTCGAGCCGCCCGAGAAACGGCGAGACGAAGGTCGCGCCCGCCTTGGCTGCCAGCAGTGCCTGGTTCGCCGAAAAGCAGAGCGTGACATTGGTCATCCGCCCGTCGGAGGAAAGCGTCTTGCAGGCTTTCAGCCCCTCGAAGGTCAGCGGAAGCTTGATGCAGATATTGTCGGCGATCTTCGACAGGATATCGGCCTGGCGGATCATGCCGTCATAATCGGTCGCGGTAACCTCGGCCGAAACGGGTCCGTCGACGATTGCGCAGATCTCCCTGGTGACTTCCGTGATGTCGCGCCCCGCCTTCATGATCAGCGAGGGATTGGTCGTCACCCCGTCGAGAAGACCGGTCGCCGCCAGTTCGCGGATTTCGTTGATTTCGGCTGTATCGACAAAGAATTTCATCTGTTCGCTCCGCTGATTTCCGTGCGCGGGAGGCCGCGGGGCTCCTGCGCGTATTGTTCGGCTTCCCCTTAGCGGAAACTCGGGGCAAGGTCACCCGTGATGACGGCAGATTCGCGCAAATTCAGATCGGTCCCCGTGCTCGTGCCAACGCCGGCCGAAGGACCCTATACCTATCGGGTACCGGAGGGGATGGATCCGGTTCCCGGATCGGTCGTGCGCGTGCCGCTCGGGCCCCGCGAAGTCGCCGGGCTTGTCTGGGAAGGACCTGGCGGCGCGGTCGATCCCTCGAAGCTGCGCCCGCTCAGCGAGGTCTTCGACTGTCCGCCCGTGACCGCCGGCATGCGGCGTTTCATCGACTGGGTGGCCGGCTGGACGCTCTCTCCGCCCGGCATGGTGGCGCGCATGGTCCTGCGCGTTCCGGCCGCCTTCGATCCCGAGATGCCGGCCGAAGGCTTGCGTATCACGGACACCCGGCCCGAGCGCCTGACACCGGCGCGCCGGCGCGTCATCGAACTGGCGGGCGACGGCCTGGCATGGACGCGTTCCGGCCTGGCGCACGCCGCCGGGGTTTCGCTGTCCGTTGTCGACGGGCTGCGCGACCAGGGCGTCTTCGAGGCCGTCGAGATCCCGCCGCGCCCGGTCGTCCCCGAACCCGACCCGTCCCACGCGCCGGCCGAACTGACCGACGAACAGTCCGACGCCGCCACCGCACTGACACGGAAAGTCGCGGCCGGCGGCTATAGCGTCACCCTGCTCGACGGCATTACCGGCTCGGGCAAGACCGAGGTCTATTTCGAAGCCGTCGCCGAGACGTTGCGCAAGGGCCGCCAGGTGCTGATCCTGCTGCCGGAGATCGCGCTGACCCAGGCCTTTCTCGACCGGTTCCACGACCGCTTCGGCGCGCGGCCCGCCGAATGGCATTCCGATCTTGCGCCACGCACGCGCGAGCAGGTCTGGCGCCAGGTGGCCGACGGGCGCGTCCGCGTCGTCGCCGGTGCACGCTCGGCCCTGTTCCTGCCCTTCGCCGAACTCGGCCTGATCGTCGTCGACGAAGAGCACGATGCCGCCTACAAGCAGGAGGATCGCGTTTTCTACAATGCCCGCGACATGGCGGTCGTGCGCGGCCACCTCGGCGGTTTCCCGGTCGTCCTGGCATCGGCCACGCCCTCGGTCGAAAGCCGGGTCAATGCGGACCAGGGCCGCTACGAGCGCATGGTGCTGTCCAGCCGCTATGGCGGTGCCGCGCTGCCAGAACTGCGCGCCATCGACATGCGCTCCGATCCCCCCGAGCGCGGCGGCTTCCTTTCGCCCGTCCTCGTCGAGGCCATGAAGCAGACGCTGGTCCGCGGCGAGCAATCGCTGCTGTTCCTCAATCGCCGCGGCTATGCCCCGCTGACACTGTGCCGCGTCTGCGGTCACCGGTTCCGCTGCCCGGATTGTTCGAGCTGGCTGGTCGAGCACCGTTTCCGCGGCCAGCTGATGTGCCACCATTGCGGCCACCACGAGCCGAAACCGCAGGCCTGCCCCGAATGCGGCACGCTCGACCACCTGGTCGCCTGCGGCCCGGGCGTGGAGCGCATCGCCGAGGAGACGGCGGCGTTCTTCCCTGAAGCGCGGATCATCGTGCTGTCGTCGGACCTGTTGGGCGGCGTCAAACGCCTGCGCCTCGAGCTGGAGGCGATTGCCGGCGGCGAGGCTGATATCATCATCGGCACGCAACTGGTGGCCAAGGGACACAATTTTCCCGGCATGACGCTGGTTGGCGTCATCGATGCCGACATCGGTCTTGCCAACGGCGATCCCCGCGCCGCCGAACGCACCTTCCAGCTCCTGAGTCAGGTGACCGGCCGCGCCGGGCGCACCGGGCGCCGCAGCGCCGGCCTCATCCAGACCTACCAGCCGGACCACCCGGTGATGAAGGCGATCATCTCGGGCGATCCGGAAAACTTCTACCAGCGCGAGATCGCCGAGCGCGAGCGCGCGCAGCTTCCCCCGTTCGGGCGGCTTGCCGGCATCATCGTCTCCGCGCCGACGGCTGGAGAGGCGCAGACCCACGCGCGCGGCTTGCGCGCCGCAGCGCCCGCGGCCGCCAACATCGCCGTACTCGGGCCGGCCGAAGCGCCGCTCGCACTCGTGCGGGGCCGCCACCGCTGGCGCCTGCTCATCCACGGCGACCGGCGCGCCGACCTGCAGGGTTTCATTCGCGCCATGCTGGCAGCCGGACCGAAACCGCGCGGGCAGATCCGCGTCCAGGTCGACATCGATCCGCAGAGTTTTCTCTAGCGCATCGGCCCGAAACCCGGAATCGGTTTTCGGAAAGCACGATGCGCAGATCCAGTGACTTGCGGCCTCCGTTGTGCGTCCCAAGGGACGCAACGCGCTTTAGAGCTGCCCGCTTCTTGGACCGCTACCCCTTTGCCGGAACCGGAAAACAGGGTATCGCGAAGTTCGGTCCGTCGCCGCGCGGCGGGCCGGCCGGCATTTTCAACGGATCGCCCATGACCGCCGTCAATCAATCCCCGACCGATGACCGGTTTGCGGCCTTCCGCCATTCCGCCTACCTGCGCTTCTGGTCGGCGCGCTTTCTGGTCACCTTTTCCACCGCGATCGTGTCGGTCGCCGTCGGCTGGCAGATCTACGATCTGACCCGCGACCCCTTCGATCTGGGGCTGGTCGGGCTGATCCAGTTCGCCCCGGCGCTCTTTCTCGTCCTCGTTACCGGGGCGGTCGCCGACCGGTTCGGCCGTCGCCTCATCATGGGCCTGTCGGCCCTGCTGGAAGCAGCCTGCGCCGGTGCGATGCTGTGGCTGAGCTGGCGCGGCCTGACCGGTCCCACGCCCGTTTTCATGCTTCTCGGCGTGTTCGGCGTCGCGCGCGCCTTCTTTGCCCCGGCTGCCGCCTCGCTGGTCGCCAATCTCGTTCCCGCGCGCGATTTCGCCAACGCGGTCGCCTGGAACTCATCGGCCTGGCAGACGGCCAATATCGTCGGACCCGTTGCCGGCGGATTGCTCTACGGCCTGTCTGCCGAATCGGCCTATGGCGTCGCGACCGCCATGATGCTCGCCGCCGGCCTGCTGGTCCTGTCGATCTCCAGGCCCGCGCAGCACTCGGAAACCGAACGGCCGTCGCTTTCGACCATCTTCGCCGGCTTCCGCTATATCTGGCACGAGAAGATCGTGTTCGGCGCCATTTCGCTCGATCTCTTCGCCGTCCTGCTCGGCGGCGCGGTCGCACTGCTGCCCGTCTTCGCCCG
This sequence comes from Notoacmeibacter sp., assembly GCA_019912385.1. Taxonomy (GTDB): domain Bacteria; phylum Pseudomonadota; class Alphaproteobacteria; order Rhizobiales; family Rhizobiaceae; genus JAIOIW01. The sequence goes on from JAIOIW010000134.1 coordinate 14,780, forward strand.
CGACATCCTCGTGCTTGGACCCTGGGGGCTCGGCCTGCTGCGCGCCGCGCCGGGCATCGGCGCCGTGCTGACCGCCGTCTGGCTGACCGGCCATCCCGTGCGCGATCACGCCGGGCTGATCATGTTCTTCTTCGTCGGGCTCTACGGGTTCTTCACCGTCGTTTTCGGCGTATCCACCATCACCTGGATTTCGATCGCCGCGCTTGCAGCCCTCGGTGCCGCCGACATGATCAGCGTCTATATCCGCGAAACCCTGATCCAGTTGTGGACACCAGACCGGCTGCGCGGCCGCGTCAACGCCGTCAACATGGTCTTCGTCGGCGCGTCCAACGAACTGGGCGAATTCCGCGCGGGCACCATGGCGGCCTTCATCGGAACGGTACCGGCGGTCGTGCTCGGCGGTATCGGTGCGGTCGGCATCGCCGGCCTGTGGGCCTGGCTGTTTCCGCAATTGCGCCACGCACGCCATCTCGACGGGCGGCCCTAGCGCGTCGGCCCGAAAACCGGAATCGGATTTCGGAAAGCACGATGCGCGGACCAAGGGGCGCTTGGCGCTGTAGCGGAACGAATTTGACATTCGATTTCGAGGTCGACATCAAGCCGGTATCGAATGTCAAATTCGCTCCACTAGCTCCCGGACGGCTCGCGGTCGTGCATGTGAAAGACCCTGGCGAGAAACCGCTCCAGCCATGCCCTGAGCCTGGAATCCCACACGAAGCGTCCCTCCAGGTGGTCGCGGCCCTGTTGCGCGCCGGGAAGTTCGAAGCGATGCGCGCCGCGCACCACCCAGCGGTGCATCATCGCCCGGGTGAGTTCGGCATGGAACTGGATGCCCCAGGCATTGTCGCCATAGAGGAAGGCCTGGTTGGGATAGACCTCGGCCTGCGCCAGCAGGGTTGCGCCATGTGGCAGCGAAAAGCCTTCCCGATGGAACTGGTAGACCATGCCCGGCCAGTCCATCAGCGCACTGCCCGCCGCCGTCGCCTCGATGGGATACCACCCGATCTCGACATGCCCGTCGGCCCGTCCCTCGACGCGGCCGCCCAGGTGATTGACCAGCATCTGCGCGCCCAGGCAAATCCCCAGGAACGGCTTCTTCTCTTTCAGCGGCACGGAAAGCCATTCGGTCTCGCGCCGGACATAGTCTTCCGGATCGTTGGCGCTCATCGGCCCGCCGAACATGACCGCGCCGGCATGGCCCGAAAGCGTTTCGGGAAGTGGATCGCCGAGCGGAGGCCGGCGGATGTCCAGGCTGTAGCCGCGGTCCCGGAGGATCTGGCCGACGCGTCCGGGACTGGAATGCTCCTGATGCAGGATGATCAGGATCTTTTCCCTGTCGTCAGTCATCCGTCTCCCCGCTACCCGACGGCAGCGCCACACCCCGGCTGCGCGCGACCTTGCGGCGCAGCAGCACGCGATCGCGGTTGGAAACGCCGATCAGTTCGGCCACCCGCCACACGGTGTTGTCCTCCAGTTCGTGGAGGATTCCGTCGGCATAGACCACTTCCCACATCAGTTCGATGAATTCCAGCCGCGCCGCCTCGTCGAGATCGCGCAGGATGACGCGCGTGAACGCATAGAGGTCGACCGCGTCGCTGTCGGCCGCCTCGCCGGCGGCCAGCACTGCGGCCAGTTCGGATCCCTCGAGGCCATAGGTGCCGGCAATCGCCTGAACCAGCTTCCGCCTTTCCTCCTCGCGTCGTTCCCCGTCGGCGTCCATCACATGGTACATCAGCGCCGCCGCTGCCACACGCGCGTCCTCCGCCGTCAGGGCGCCTTCGCCGGAACGGCCGTCCCCCAAGCGCTGAAAAAAGCCGGCTATGCGATCAAACATGGAATGCGATACGTCTCGGAAACAAGTGAGGCCTTCGGTTTTAGAACATCGGATTGCCGAATGGAACCAGGCGAAGGGCGCGGTTCCGCATCGGGTCAGAACAGGCGGAAACGCGATGCTGGTTCGGCGGGCGGCTTGTTGGGATCGACGCCCGGGTCGTCCGGCTGGTGGTAGGTTTCCGCCGTCTCCCCGGCCTCGCTTTCGGCTTCACCGCCCGGCGGCAATATCTCCACCGGGCTTTCCGCGGCATACCGGCCGGGGCCGGCCGCTTTCGCAGGCATATCCGTGTCACCGGACGCCGCGGCAGCCGGCACAATTCCGTCTGTCGCCGCCTCGTCCGTCTCTCTGCCGGCCTTTAGTGGCGATGCGGCTGCCTCAACCGCCCCGGTTTTGCCCCCGGCAGCGATGGTTCCTTCCTCGGCGGCCTTTTCGGGCTTTTCGGAAGCTGGCGCCGCCGGGACCATGACCGGAATGGCTGTCACCGCCGGCCCCACTTTGTCCCGCGTTGCCGCCTCGATCGGCGCCGGCAGCTTTTCCACCGGTACCCGCCATTCGAAGGCATCGATCCTGCCGGTGACAGGCGAGAACGGCGCCCACTTTTCGGAGATGTAGCCGTCTGCCGTCCAGGCCGGATCGCGCGGCGCCCGCACCGCCTGTCCCAGCCAGTGGCGCACCCGCCCCTGGTCGCCGGTCTCATCCTCCTCGATATCGGCCAGCAGCAGATAGGCGCCTTCACGCGGTTGCTGTTTCAGCACGGCCTCGATGGCGCGCCGCGCCTCGTCATATTCACCCGCCTCGTAGGCCGCCCGCGCCACGGCAAGCGACGATTCCGGGTGATAGGTCTTCAGCGATTCCAGTTTCCGCGCGCGCTTCAGCCGGTCATGCGCCGAATCGCCGGGACGCAGATGCAGATAGGCCTGCGCAACCTCCGGGTGCGGTTGCTGCTTCCAGATGGCCTCCAGCACCTTGGCCGCCTTGCGGAAATCGTTGAGCCGCACCAGTGCCTTGGCCGCGGTGACGGAAGCCGGCACCAGGTCCGGCGCAAGCCTGACCGCTTCAAGCGCCGTGTTGCGGGCGGCGGTGGGGTCGGCGTCGAGCTGGTCCATCGCCCGCGCCGTCAGCAGAACTGCCCGCCGGCGGTTGGCAACCTCCTTGGCGATCTGGCGCGACGACGCCTGGCGTTCCAGCAGCCGCAATGCGGCGTCCCAGTCGCCTTCGACGACGCGCGCTTCAAGCGCAGCACTCGAGGCCCAGCCGAGCTGCGGGGCTACTTGCGCCGCCTGTTCGGCATAGTGGCGCGCCGCTTCGGGCTCCGACTCGCGCTGGGCTTCCAGGAACAGGCCGCGCAGGCCGAGAATCCGCGTTTCCGGATCGTCGAGCATCGCCTCGAATTTCTTGCGCGCGCCCGCCACGTTGCCCTCCAGCAGCAGGGTTTGCGCTTCCAGCAGGTGGATGAGCGGCTCCTGGTCGGAACTGAGATTTTGCAGCGCCTGCTTGTTCATCCGCCGCGCCAGTTCGGCGTCCCCCGCGCCGGCCGCGATCATGCCGGTCGAAAGCGACTGGTAGCCGCGGTCGCGCTTGCGGGCACGGAAATAGCGCGTCACGGCGCGCGGGCTGTTCCACAGGCTCTTGAGCACCCACCAGGCAAGCATGACCGCCGCAACCACGGCGGCAACGCCGACCGCGGCGACGAGCAGCGTGACCTGGTATTCCATGCCCTGGAATTCCACGACCATGGTACCGGGTCGGTCAGCCAGCCAGGCAAAGCCCAGCCCGAGCGCGAAGACAACGATCAGGAAGAAGAGAATGCGAATCATCGGCCAGTCCTCATTCCTGCACCTTGAGGGCCGACGACAAGACGTCGTCAACCAGCCGGTCGGCTTCCATCCGCGCCCTGATCCTGGCCGCGAAAGCCGCACCGGCCTGTTTTGAAGCCTCGGGCAGCGTGTCATATTCCTCCAGCGCCTTGGCATAGTCGCCGCGCTTGACCGCGCTCTCCATCCGTGCCGCGATCGCGGCGGCGTTTTCACCCTCGACATCGCCCGTCGGGCGTATCTTGACCAGCGACTTGGCACTCGACGCCAACCGGTCCAGCAGGCTGGCGTCCACGGGTGGCGCCTCGGCCGCCTCGATCATGGCGTAGGCGGCGGCGCCCGCTTCCTCGGATATCTCGCCGCGCGTCGGCACGCCGCCTGCCGCCATCGCGCGCAATGCGTCGATCGCCGGCGCGTCGCCGGCAATCGACGCGAAGGTCTCCAGTTCGCCCATGAAGGGTGAACCCCGATCGATCGCCGATTTCAATGCCGTCGCGGCAATGGCGCGGGCGACCTCACCCTGTCCGGTTCCCTCCGACACCTTGCCGGCCAGCGCGGCAATCTCGCTCTCCAGCGCATCGAGCCGGCTGCCCGCCTGGTTGGCGGCCTTGGCTGCCTCGTTGGCCGATTCGGCGGCCTTCGCCGCAACCCCTGAGGCCTGATCGGCCCTGCCCGCCGCATCGCTCGCCGCCTGTTTCGCCGCGCCGGCCGTGCCGGCGATTTCCTCGATCCGGCTTTCCAGCGCGTCCAGCCTTGCAACGGTACCGTCGGGCTGGGCGCCGTTACCGGCAACCGTGGCGCCCGTCGAAACCGCCTGCTTGAGATCGGCGACGTCGCGCTGGAGCGACTCGATCGATTTCGTCAGCGAATCGATACCCCCGTGCGCCTCGTCCAGCGCTTGCGACACGCCGGCCGGGATCTCTTCTCTTGACGCAGCCTCCTCCGCGGCCAACCGGTCGCGCACCGTGGAAAGACCGGCCTTCAGCTGCTCGATCTCGGCACTCGCGGTCCCCCCACCCGTCGGGACGATGCCGAGATAGGAAGCGCCGCCCGCCGCGGCCAGCGCCACGAGCGCGCCGACGATCCCGCCGCCGACCGCGGAAAGCACCGACGTGCGCGGCGCGGGCCTGGCAGCCGCCATGCCCCCCTGTCCGGCAACCGTTTCGGCCGGCCGACTGGATTCGTCGCCTGCACCATAGTCTTTCGCCGCCAGGTCGGCTTCGGGCGCATTTTCATCCGGCTGCGCCGCCTCCCCGGCCGTGTCTGCCTCCGGCGGCCGGCCGGGGCCTTCCGCGTCGCCGACGGAGCCTTCGCCCGGAGCGGCATCCGCCGCCCGCGCTGTCGTATCCGCCGTTTCGCCCGCGCCGTAGTCCCTTGCGGCCCGGTCCGAATCCGAAGTGACGTCGGCGTCTTTCGCTGTTTCGTCGATATGCTTCACGTCATCGCTGTCGAGATCGATGGTCACCGGTTCCTTGTTTGAACCGGAATGGCGTTTGCCGGGTGTCTTGGCCATGCAGCGGCTCCACTATGCATGCGAAAGTCGATCGCGGCACGTCAGCGCCGCTCCGGTACCTTGATAGCACATCCGCCTCGATGGCAAAGGACCGAGCGCTCGATCAGTTCAAGGGGCGCGGCGCAGGATATCCAGGAGGGCATCTTCCGTCGAATCGCCAGGATGCACCGCGCCGTACCGGGAGATCACGTCGGCGATCCGTGACGAAAGGCAGTAATATTTTGTTTTCTCAAAGAGATGCGCCAGTTCCGGACGTGCGGCAAGTTCGATCGCCGCTTGCGCGGCGACAGTCGAATAGACCAGCACGGCATCCAGTTTTCGCGAACCGAGGCTGCGGCGAAGAGCGTCAGTTGAGTAACTGACTATTTCGGTGTCATAGGTCTCGATGGCCGTGACCGGCATGTCGCACGCTGCCAGCGCGTCTTCGAGCGCCGGGGTTCGCACCCGACCGCAAAGATAGGCAACATGCGTGCCGGGATCGCTGCGCTCGCACAGTTGGCGGGCGAGCGCAGCCGCGTCGCCGGCGGCAACGAGGACAATCGGAAATCCGGCCGCACGCGCCGCCGCCGCCGTTGCGGCGCCGACAACGTGGCAGGGCAGCGCCGCCAGCCGCGCGATCAGGCTTGCCGGCGCATGGCGCGCCGCGTTCGCGGAGCTGACCGCCACGACATCGAATTGCGCGCGCCCGAGCGGCTGCGGGTCGCGCGGGACGATTTTCGAAAGCGGCAGGACGACCGGTTCGAAGCCGAGTTCGGCGAGCCGCGCGGCCGTTTTCGACGCGCCCGGTTCGGGCCGTGTGACCAGAACGCGCGCGGCCATTCAGCCCCAGCCTTCGAAGAAAGCCTCACCGGCGCGCTTGCGCACGTCTTCGCCAGCCCGCCGGCCCAGCGCTTCGGCTTCGCAGACCGGACCCGAATCGCTGACGCTGTGCGCGGTGACGCCATCAGGGGTCAGAATCATGCCCTCGAAACGGATCGTGTCGCCGACGATGCGCGCAAGGCCGGCGATCGGTGTGCGGCAGGAACCGTCGAGCGCGGCAAGGAACGCCCTCTCGCACATCAGCGCGCAGCGGGTCGGTTCGTGGTTGATCGGCGCCAGCATGGCGTCGATGCGCGTGTCGCCCATCCGTGATTCGATGCAGATCGCGCCCTGGCCCGGCGCCGGGGGAAATGTCTCCACGCCCATGAGGTCGGTAATGACATCGGCCAGTCCGAGCCGCCTCAACCCGGCATTGGCCAGCAGCGTCGCATCGACCTGCCCCTCTTGAAGCTTGCGCAGGCGCGTCTGCACATTGCCGCGATACATCACCACGTTGATGTCGGGCCGCATGTGCCGGATCAGCGCCTGGCGCCTGAGCGACGACGAACCGACGGTTGCGCCCTGCGGCAGGTCGTGGATCGTTTTCGCGGTCCGGCCGATGAATGCGTCGCGCGGATCTTCCCGTTCCAGAAAAGCGGAAAGATAGAGCCCGTCGGGCAGCACGGTCGGCATGTCCTTCGACGAATGCACCGCGATGTCGATGCGCCCGTCGAGCAGCGCCTCCTCGATTTCCTTCGTGAACAGCCCCTTGCCGCCCGCCTCGCTGAGCGGCCGGTCCTGGATGCGGTCGCCGCTCGTCGAGATGACCACGATCTCGAAGTCCTGTTCCTCGAGGCCGTGTGCGGCCATCAGCAGCGCACGCGTCTCTCGGGCCTGGGCCAGCGCCAGTTCGCTGCCGCGCGTGCCGATTTTCAAAGGCTGTGTTTGCATTGAGGAATGTCCATGCTAGGCCGTCTTCACTAAGCAGGTTTCGGAAAAGTGTTCCACGGTTTTCCGGTAAAAGCCTGCGTCAGGTAAATGATCCAGGCAGACGATGCGTTGGCGAAGCCACGCAAGTTTGCTCAGGTCTGTCTAACGGGATAAGCGCGCTGCGGCAATCATGGACCCATCCGTCGATCATCTGACTGTCCTCGGTATCGAGACAAGCTGCGACGAAACCGCCGCAGCGATCGTTTCGTGGTCGGCTGAACGCGGCGCCGAGATCCGCTCCGACGTCGTGCTGAGCCAGATCGCCGATCACGCCGCCTTTGGCGGCGTCGTTCCGGAAATCGCCGCGCGTGCCCATGTCGAAGCGCTGGACGGCATCATTGCCGCCGCGTTGACGCAGGCGCAAACGGCGCTGGACGATGTCGACGCGGTTGCCGTCACCGCCGGACCGGGCCTGATCGGCGGCCTGATCGTCGGGCTGATGACGGCCAAGGCGATTGCCGCCGCCGCGCGCAAGCCGCTCATTCCCGTCAACCACCTCGAAGGCCACGCGCTGACGGCGCGGCTGACTGGCGACGCCAGGCAATTCCCCTATCTGCTGCTGCTGGTTTCGGGCGGCCACACCCAGGTCGTGCTGGTACGCGGCGTTAGCGATTATGTGCGCTGGGGGACGACCATCGACGACGCGCTCGGCGAGGCCTTCGACAAGACCGCCAAGCTGCTCGGCCTGCCGTATCCCGGCGGACCGAATGTCGAACGCGCGGCGGCCTTCGGCGATGCGGGCCGCTTTGCCTTTCCCCGGCCGCTTAAAGGCGAGACTCGGCCCGATTTCTCCTTTTCCGGCCTCAAGACGGCCGTCCGCCAGGCCGCGAGCGCTATAGCTCCGCTCGGCGACGGAGACATCGCCGACATCTGCGCCTCGTTCCAACGCGCCGTCGTGCTAACGCTTCAGGACCGCGTCGCGCTCAGCCTCGACCGGTTCCGGCGGGAATTCCCCGGTCTTGGCGATCCGGTCCTTGTCGTCGCCGGCGGCGTTGCCGCCAACGCCGCCATCCGCTCCATGTTGGAGCAGCTCTGCGCCGATCGCGGCTTCCGCTTCGCCGCCCCGCCGCTCAACCTGTGCACCGACAACGGCGCCATGATCGCCTGGGCCGGCATCGAACGTATCCGCGCCGGTATGGTTTCGGGGGATTCGATGCATTTCGAGCCCCGCGCGCGCTGGCCGCTCGACACCGCGGCCGCCCCGCGCATCGGCGCCGGCCGCAGGGGCATGAAGGCATGAGCGGCAGAACGCGCATCGCGGTGATGGGCGGCGGCGCCTGGGGAACGGCGCTCGCGGCAACCATGGTCCGCGCTGGCCACGACACCGTGCTTTGGGCCCGCGACGCGGCCATTGTCGAAAGCCTCAACACCGCGCACACCAATCCGCGCTACCTCCCCGGTATCGCGCTTGAACCGGCGCTGGTTGCGACCGGTAACATCGATGAAGCCCTTTCGAACGCCACCTGCGTCCTGGCCGTTGTGCCGGCGCAATCGACGCACGCTCTGCTCGCTTCCCTGCACGGGCATGTCGGCGACGGCGTTCCCCTGGTGCTGTGCGCCAAGGGCATCGAGAACTCCACCGGTCGGTTGCTGTCGGAAATCGCGAAGGAACAGCTTCCCGCCAACCCGCCAGCCGCACTGTCGGGCCCAAGCTTCGCAACCGACGTCGCCCGCGGCCTGCCGACGGCGGTTACGGTGGCTGCGGCGAGCAATGAACTGGCGGCCCGCTTGACGGCTCTGCTCAGCGCGCCGGCCTTCCGCTGCTATTCCACCACCGACATCACCGGCGTCGAGATCGGCGGCGCGCTGAAGAACGTGCTGGCGATCGCCGCCGGCGCGGTCATCGGCGCCGGGCTCGGAGCCAGCGCCCAGGCGGCGATCGTCACCCGCGGTTTCGTCGAGATACGCCGTATCGCGGCGGCCTACGGCGCCCGGCCGGAAACATTGATGGGTCTCTCCGGCCTCGGCGATCTCATTCTCACCTGCGGCTCCGCCCAGTCGCGCAATTTTTCCTACGGCCACGCGCTCGGCGCCGGCGAAAGCCTGGAAAACCGGCCGCTCGCCGAAGGCGTCGCGACGGCGGCGGTTGCAGCACGGATCGCCCGCAAGCGCGGTATAGAGGCGCCGATCGTCGACGCCGTTTCGTCGGTCCTCGACGGCCGGCTCACCATACTTGACGCCGTCCGCGCGCTGCTGTCGCGGCCTTTGAAATCCGAAGACGTGTAGAAACGGGGGCAAGCGACGCAATGAATTACTGGCTGTTCAAGTCGGAGCCGTTCAAATGGTCGTGGGATGACCAGAAGAGGAGAGGGGATGCCGGCGAGGAGTGGGACGGCATCCGCAACTACCAGGCGCGCAACAACATGCGGGCAATGAAACTGGGCGACAAGGGATTCTTCTACCACTCCAACGAGGGGTTGGCGGTCGTCGGCATCGTCGAGGTCTGCAAGGAAATCCACCCCGATTCCACCACCGACGACCCGCGCTGGGAATGCGTCGACATCCGCGCCGTCAAGGATATGCCCAAGCCTGTCAGCCTGAAGGACGTAAAGGCGAACCCGAAGCTCGCCGGCATGTCGCTGGTCACCTCCATGCGCCTGTCGGTGCAGCCGGTAACCGAAGCCGAGTGGCGCGAGGTCTGCCGCATGGGCGGACTGGACCCGGCGCCCTGACGATGAGCGCCTGATGGCCGGCCGCAGCCAACCGCTTGTGCCCGGCGAGATCCGGGAGTTCATCCTCGCCAACACGGCGCTGGCCGCCCTGCCGCACGTCCCCGAGATCCGCCTGCATCTCGCCGACGAGGCCTTCGACCTGTGGAAGCGTACCGAGGAGGAACTGGCTGCCATCGGCCTGCCGCCGCCGTTCTGGGCCTTTGCGTGGGCCGGTGGTCAGGGCCTCGCCCGCCATGTCCTCGACAATCCCGGCCTCGTGACGGGAAAGGCGGTGCTGGATTTCGCCTCCGGCTCCGGCCTTGTCGCCATTGCCGCGGCCAGGGCCGGCGCGGCACGCGTCATTGCCGCCGATATCGATCCGTTCTGCGCCGCGGCGATCGGCCTCAACGCCGAAGCCAACGGTGTCGCCATCCCCTTCACGGGCGAGGATCTGGTCGGCCGGGATGCCGGTTGGGATGTCGTGCTTGCCGGCGATGTCTTCTACGACAGGCCCCTCGCCGACCGGCTCCAGACCTGGTTCGCGCAACTGTCCGCCCGTGGCGCGCTCGTCCTCGTCGGCGATCCCGGCCGGTCCTACCTGCCGCGCGACATGCTCGTCGAACTGGCGACCTATCAGGTTCCCGTGACCCGCGCTCTCGAGGACGCCGAAGTCAAACGCACCACGGTCTGGCAATTCATTGCGCCGGAACCGGCGAGGCCCGTGGATCCTGGGAGGAATTGATGAAGAACCCGTTCGGCAATCTGGTCGGCCTTGAGATCGACAGCGTCAAGGACGGCAGCGCCCGCGGCCGGATCGGCATCGCGCAACACCATCTCAATCCGCACGGCATCGTGCATGGCGCCGTTCCCTATGCGCTGGCCGACACGGCCATGGGGGCGGCGGTCTATTCCTCGCTGGAGCCCGGGCAGATCTGCGCGACGATCGAGATCAAGATGAATTATTTCCGCGCCGTCACCATGCCGGGCCTGCTGGAATGTGAGGCGAGGGTCATTCACCGCGGCCGCACCACTGCCAATGTCGATGCCGACCTGATTGTCGGCGGCAGGCTCGTGGCGCGCGCCAACGGCACCTTCGCCATAATCGCCCCCAGGCCGGCGGAGGCGTGAGAAGGCGTGGATGGCGGTTGCCCGGCCCGCCAGCGTCACATGGCGGACCGCGTGCCGGCAACTTCCAGCGACGGGTTTCAAGACACGCGCAACCTGCGACGGACCGGTCACGGGGGGCTCGCGGTTTCTGCGGCGAAGTGCAATCCGATGTCGGTGCCACCTTGACGCGAGGAAACAATAGGCGTTCAAATACCCAATGAGGAGGTTTCTTGCGTAGCGGGTGTTGAGAGTAATGCGTATCGATGTGATATCCAGCCGCAATGAACTGAATGGGCTGAGACAGAATTGGGATGATCTCTACCGGGCTGACCCTGACGCCCAGTACTTCCTTTCTTGGCCATTTATTTCATCCTTTTTTCGCAAGTTCGAAGGCGAATGGTTCGTTCTGGCGGCCCGCCGGGGCTCGGAGCGATCACCTTATGTGGCGCTGATGCCGCTGCGGCTGGGGACCGCGATGAACAGCAAGGCCGGGTATTTCCACAACGAAATCCACATGGGCGGAGCCTATGTCGCGGACTACAACGGTGCAGTCTGCGCTCCGGAATTCGCGCAGGCGGCGATGTCGGCATTTGCCAAGCACCTGAGGAAAATGCACTGGTCCAAGCTGCATCTCACAGGCCTCCGCATGTCTCATGGCAGGGAACGGGCATTCCTCGAGAACCTCGAGGACAGGCGGCTCACGGTGCGCAAAGAGAGCCAAGTGGTAGAACTGGACAATATCGACAACGGCAGGTGTCCGTCCGTCGAACTGCCCGAGACGTGGGATGCCTATCTCGAGCAGAAGGTCAGTTCGAATACACGCCAGAAATTGAAACGGCTGCTTCGCAAGGCCGAAGAGTCCGACCAGTTCCGTATCACATTGCCGGATTCTTCGACTGTAGAGCGCGATATAGGGATTCTGCTCGAGTTCTGGCGGATCAAATGGGGACCTCGCAAGGGTAACCGCGTTCCCGGTATCCTGCGAACGAACCGGCAAGTGCTACTGAACGCTTTCGCCGACGCCAGCTTGTTTCTTCCCGTTCTCTGGCATGGCGAGAAGCCGCTCGGTGCCTTGGCGATCTTTATGGATCCGGTCAAGAGGGCCTATTTGTTTTATATGGCCGGCCGTGACGAGGGTGTTGATATCTTGCCGCCGGGTACCGTATTGCACGCCTACAGCATTCGCCACGCCATCGAAAACGGTTTCCGCACCTACGATTTCCTGCGGGGAAACGAGTCCTACAAATACTCCTTCGGAGCAACCGAGACCATTATCAAGAGCAGGACTGTGCGCACGCGTTCCGGCCGCAACCTGGGTGACAAGTTGGACCCCCGCTCTCTCTTGACCGTGTTCCGCCGGGCCAGTCGGTATCACAAAGCCTTCAATCTTGAGCGGGCCGAGAAGATCTATCGCCAAATCCTGGACACCGATCCGGCCCATGCCCCCGCCCTTTACGGGCTCGGCCAGTTGCAAGCCGACCTGGGGGACCACCACGCCGCGGCAAACACATTCGGGATGTTTACGAGAGTCGCGCCGGATCGGGCCAAGGGCTGGGTCCGGCTGGGAGATGCTCTCCAGGAACTGGGCCAGCACATGGAAGCGGTGACCGCGTATGGCGAGGCAATCAAGCTCGATCCCCAATTGCTTGCTGCCCTGTACGGCATAGGCATGAGCTTGCTGAAACTCGGGGCGGTAAGTCGGGCGGTTTCCGCCTTTGGCGCGATTTTGCAGCGAAGCTCCGGCGATGCGAAGGACGATGCGACGCGCATCAAGGCCGCGCAACTGCTCGGGAAACTCAAGGAGCGTGCCGAGCCGCGCAATCCCGGTCTCCAGGCGAAGAAGTTCACCGCGCCATTGCTCGAAACATCGTCTGCCGTCGCCGACCGGCGGCATGGACGTGCTGGGGATCGCCTGACAACGTCACTCGCGCGGTCCGTTGCCACGATCGACAAGCCGCGCCTGCCCGGGGTCAATTTGCCACCGATACTCGGCAGGAATTGAAATCAGGCGCGACGAGAATGCGGGGATGCCATGACCTTTACACGGGTATGGACCATGTCGCCGCGGTCGCCGGCGGCAGGCTCGTGGCGCGCGCCAACGGCACCTTCGCCATGATCGCCCCCAGGCCGGCGGAGGCGTGAGAAGGCGCGGATGGCGGTTGCCTCGCGCACCGGCGCTGCTATCGTGGCCCGGTTTTGGCCAACCGGTCTGTGGAGGAGGGATACGCCATGGAAGCCGTCAGCCCCAACTACGTCGCGATCGTCGTAGCCGCCGTTGCCGCCTTTGCCTTCGGCGCCGTCTATTACGGCACGCTCGGCAAGCCCTGGATGAAGGCGGCGCGCATCAAGCCCGAGGAAGCGAAGATGTCGCCTGTGCTGTTCATCACCAGTTTCGCAAGCGAACTCGTCATGGGCTGGGTGCTGGCGGGCGTCATCATGCATGCCGGCGGCATGACTGTGACCGGCGGAATCGTTTCCGGCTTCCTCGTCTGGCTCGGTTTCATCGCCACGACGCTGACCGTCAACCACCGCTACCAGTCCTTCGGATGGGACCTGACCGTGATCGACGGCGGCCACTGGCTCGGCGTCGCGCTCATAATGGGTGCGATCATCGGCTGGTGGGGGTAAGGAGCGTTCCGCGCAGCGAAGGAAAAGCCGACAATTTGGCTTTTCGAGCAACGAACGCCCGGAGCCATGGCGGAGGGCTGGTCCTGAGCCTAACCCAAAACCCTGATCTCCGTTCCCCGCCTCAGCAGTGGCAGCAGCCGGCGCATCACCGCCGGCTGGATCGCGATGCAGCCCTCCGTCGGCGAAAAATCCGGCCGCGCGAGATGGAAGAAGATCGCGCTGCCGCGATTGCGCCGCCGCGAGCGGATGTTCCAGTCGAGCACCAGGCAGATGTCGTAGAGCCGGTCGTCGCGCCACATCGCCTCGCAGCTCGCCGGACAGGGAAGGCGAACCGGGCGGTTGTAGTTGGCATCGTTCGGCGCGTCGCACCAGCCATCGCCCGCCCGCGTGATCCTGAGTGCGATGCCGCCCGACTTCCGCTTTTCACGGTCGCCGCGCAGGTAGCCGGAAAGGACCGCCATTGACGCAAGCGGCGTCGCCCCGTCGCCCTCGCGCTTTTGCGCGGAAATCCCGGACCGTCCGAGCGCGCAGGCAATGACGGTTCCCCCGGCATTGATGAGGCCCATGGTGCGGTCGCCAGGCGCGGTACGAACCGTGATGAGCCTCAGCCTTTTTCCCTTCTTCCGGCCAGATTCCTTCAATTCACCTTTTTTGGAGTAAAGTTGTGATGGGTTACAAATCATGGTGATCTGGTTTCAAGCATGCCCGGCACCGGATAAGGAGTGCGGACCACGCGGTTCGACAACGAACGGAACAAGACATGACAGCACGGACAATCCTGATTGTCGATGACGACGACGACCTGCGTTCGACTCTGGTCGAGCAGCTTTCGCTGTACGAGGAGTTCCAGGTCCTGCAGGAGGCTTCGGCGACCAAGGGCGTGCATGCAGCGCGCAATGCCATCATCGATCTCCTCATCATGGACGTGAACCTGCCCGACATGGATGGCCGGGAGGCGGTCAAGCTCCTGCGCAAGGGCGGGTTCAAGGCGCCGATCATCATGCTGACCGGGCAGGATACCGATTCCGACACCATTCTCGGGCTCGAAGCCGGTGCCAACGACTACGTCACCAAGCCGTTTCGTTTTGCCGTTCTGCTCGCCCGCATCCGCGCCCAGTTGCGCCAGCACGAGCACAGCGAGGACGCCACCTTCGCCGTCGGCCCTTACACCTTCAAGCCGAGCCAGAAGCTGCTGATCGACCAGCGCGGCGGCAAGACGCGGCTGACCGAGAAGGAAGCGGCCATCATCAAGTACCTCTATCGGGCGGACCAGAAAGTCGTCACGCGCGATGTCCTGCTCGAGGAGGTATGGGGCTACAACTCGGGCGTCACCACGCACACGCTGGAAACCCATGTCTACCGCTTGCGCCAGAAAATCGAGCGCGACCCGTCCAATGCCGAAATACTTGTGACAGAAAGCGGTGGATACAAGCTGATTCCTTGACGGCGCCCCGCCCGCCAGCCACTTTCGTCGGGAAGTCCGGGCGGGAGACAGTTGCAGAATGGCGCTTGACGACGACATCCGCGTCCTTTCCGCCGTCGGGCTCTTCCAGGATCTGTCGGGCGAACAGCTGCGCCTGCTCGCCTTCGGTGCCGAGAACATGCGCCTGACCGCCGGCCGCGAGCTCTATCGCGAAGGAGCGCCGGCCGACTGCGCGTTTGTCGTCGCCGCCGGAGAAATCGACATCGCCGAGACCAAGGGCGGCAAGACGGCGGTGACCCGCACCGTGGGCCCTGGCGCCATTCTCGGCGAATATGCGCTGATCGCTCCCGTCAAGCGCAGGACGACGGCGACGGTTCGCACGAGCGCGGAACTGATTCGCGTCAACCGGACCCAGTTCCGCCGGATCCTGGAGGAATATCCGGCTATCGCACACAAGCTCCATGCCCGCATGTCGCAGGAATTGCTGGCTCTGGCCAACCAGGTTGCCTCCCTCAAGCGGCGGTTCGAGGACTGAGATTCCCTCTCCCACGATCCCTCAGTCGAGATCGAACCGGGCGATGACCGGCACATGGTCCGACGGGCGGTCCCAGCCGCGCGCTTCGCGCAGCACTTCCACCGACGCAAGATGCGGCGCCAAATTGTCGGACGACCAGACGTGGTCGAGGCGCCGCCCGCGGTCGGAATCGTCCCAGTCCTTCGCGCGATAGCTCCACCAGGTATAGATGTGTTCTTCAGGCGGGATATGACGGCGCATCAGGTCGACCCAGCCGCCCCGCACGCGCAGGTCTTCAAGTGTTTCTGTCTCGACCGGCGTATGGCTGACGACCTTGAGCAACTGCTTGTGCGACCAGACATCGGTTTCCAGCGGTGCGATGTTGAGATCGCCGACCAGCACGCTTGCCGACGCTTCGCCCTGGTCGGCGCGCACCGACCGCATCTCGTCCAGGAAATCGAGCTTGTGGCGGAACTTGGGATTAATCGCCGGGTCCGGCTCGTCGCCGCCGGCCGGCACGTAGAAATTATGCACCAGCAGATCCCTGGATCCGGCGTTGACCGTCACCGACAAGTGGCGCGTGTCGCCCATGGCGCAGAATTCGCGCTTCTCGGCAAGCCGGATCGGCCGGCGCGCCAGCGTTGCGACGCCGTGATAGCCCTTCTGCCCGTTTATCTCGACATGCTCGTAGCCGATCGCCCGGAATGCCTTCGTCGGAAACTGGTCGTTCGGGCATTTCGTTTCCTGCAGGCACAGCACGTCGGGGGCATGTTCGAGCAGAAACCTTTCCACCAGCGGAAGGCGCAGGCGAACCGAATTGATGTTCCAGGTGGCGATCGAAAAGGGCATGGAATTCCTGTCCGGCAAGGAGAAGGCGGGCCTGCAAACTGGCAGGGTCCCGTTCGCCTTTCAAGCAAACGGGCCCGCCTGATGGCGAGCCCGCGCATGGTCCACAGCTTTTGCCGCGCCGAGGGGTCAGCGGCCGTTGCCCAACCCTCGCGTCGCCGCCTCGGCGGCCTTTCGGTAATCGATCTTGAACATGTCCGGATTGACCGCGACGCCATCCTTGACGTTGAAGATCATCACCGTGGTGTCCTTGCCCTGCGCATCGGTGATGGTCCACTGGCGCAGCTCGAATGTTTTCGGATCGAACATCATCGTCAGCTTCGAATTACCGAAGATCGACTTGTCGGCGAGAACGATTGTTGTCAGGTCGTCATCCTCGCGCACCGCTTCCACCTTGCCATTGGACAGGTCGATGCGGTCGTCGAGCAGCATCTTCAACGGCGTTTTCGACAGAGGATAGGTTTCGTAGGTCCTGAGCTTGCGGTTGTTGAGCAGGACGTGGCTGCCGTCGGAAACCACCTTGAAGGCGGCGGGCGGCTCGTAGTCGAACCGGATCTTGCCCGGGCGCGCGATCGCGAACGTGCCGGCGGTCTGTTCGCCGCGCGGACCGAATTGGACGAATTCGCCGGTCATGGTCCTGACGGACGAAAAGTGATCTGCGATCTGCTGCGCCGAGGAATTGACCTGGGCAGCGGAATTGCCGGTTGTCGATGCGATCGCGACAAGGCCGGCGAGCGCAGCCACTCTCAGGCGCCCGCGGAATCTCGCGCGGCTATTGGCTGAATTCATGTCGAAGCTCCTTGGTTCGCTCTCGACTACCGGGCGATATGGGCCGAACTTTGACCGTCCGGTCCCGCCGTCTCGGCTCGTCCTCAAAACACGTCCTCGTCTGGCTGCGGCACCAGGATTTCCCGTTTGCCCGCGTGGTTGGCCGGACCCACGATCCCTTCTTCCTCCATCCGTTCGATGATCGATGCGGCGCGGTTGTAGCCGATGCCGAGGCGCCGCTGGATATAGCTGGTCGATGCCTTGCCGTCGCGCAGCACCACCGCCACCGCCTGGTCGTAGGGATCGTCGGAATCGCCGAGATTGCCCGGACTGCCGCCACCGCCGCCGCCCGCATCGCCATCGTCGTCGTCGTCCTCGGTGATCGAATCGAGATATTCCGGCACGCCCTGCATCTTGAGGTGCTGGACGACCTTCTCGACCTCCTCGTCGGCGACAAACGGCCCGTGGACGCGCTGGATGCGGCCGCCGCCGGCCATGTAGAGCATGTCGCCCATGCCGAGGAGCTGTTCGGCGCCCTGTTCGCCGAGGATGGTACGGCTGTCGATCTTCGAGGTCACCTGGAAGGAAATGCGGGTCGGGAAATTCGCCTTGATCGTGCCGGTGATGACATCGACAGACGGGCGCTGGGTCGCCATGATGACATGAATGCCGGCCGCGCGCGCCATCTGGGCCAACCGCTGGACCGCGCCCTCGATATCCTTGCCTGCGACCATCATCAGGTCGGCCATCTCGTCGATGATGACCACGATGAACGGCATCGGCGCCAGGTCGAGCTCCTCGGTTTCGTAGATCGCTTCGCCGGTGTCGCGGTCGAAGCCGGTCTGCACCGTGCGCGCAATGCGCTCGCCCTTGCGGGCTGCCTGGGCGACGCGCTGGTTGAAGCCGTCGATGTTGCGCACGCCGACCTTTGACATCTTTCGGTAACGGTCCTCCATTTCGCGGACCGTCCATTTCAGCGCCACCACGGCCTTTTTCGGGTCGGTGACAACCGGCGTCAGCAGGTGCGGAACGCCATCGTAGACCGACAGTTCCAGCATCTTCGGATCGATCATGATCAGCCGGCACTGCTCGGGCGTCATGCGGTAGAGCAGCGACAGGATCATGGTGTTGATCGCCACCGATTTGCCCGAGCCCGTGGTGCCGGCGACGAGGAGATGCGGCATCTTGGCGAGGTCTGCGATCACCGCCTCGCCGTTGATGGTCTTGCCCAGCGACAGCGCCAGCTTCGCCTTCGTGCCTTCGAAATCGCGGCTCGCCAGCAATTCGCGCAGATAGACGGTTTCGCGGGTGGAGTTGGGCAGTTCGATGCCGATCGCGTTGCGCCCCGGCACCACCGCGACGCGTGCGGCGATCGCGCTCATCGAGCGGGCGATATCGTCGGCAAGCCCGATCACGCGGGAGGACTTGACGCCAGGCGCGGGTTCCAGTTCGTACAATGTCACGACCGGCCCGGGCCGCACATGGATGATCTCGCCTTTGACGCCGAAATCCTCCAGAACCCCTTCCAGCAGCCGCGCATTCTGCTCCAGCGCATCCTTCGACAGGCCGGGACTGCGCCCGGCGCTCTTGGGTTCCGACAGGAGATGCAGCGACGGCAGCTCGAACTCGGCGGACGGAATGAGCGAGGCCTGCGCCTCGCGCCTGATCCTCAAGCCCGGTTTCGGCGCGGAGACCGGCGCGTCGACCCGCATGCCGGACTGCGCGGACGCGCCGGGGCCAGGCACCGGTTTCAGCGGTTCATCGTCGTCGTCGTCGAATGCGGTGTCGACGCGATGCATCGCCGCGCCGATCCCGTGCATCTCGCCGTCGAACTCGGGTTCCATCCGGCCTTCCCGGCCGGGGACTACGGCTGCCAGGAAATCGTCGTCGTCTTCGCGCCGACGGCCCGCCGGGCCGCGCGAGCCCATGCCGAAGCCGGTCGTGCGGCGCAGAAGCGCGCGCGCCGAAAGCCACCAGTGCGTCAGCAGCCCCAGGGTCTGGAATCCGTAATCATCGTCGCCATCGTCATCGTCGAAGCCGCTATCTTCATCCGTCCGCGTCTTGCCGGCCGAAGGCGCGATGGCCGGCGCGCCGGTGCGGGAAAGGCCGCAGGCCAGCCAGAACATCCAGCTTGCCGGGGCAAGCAGCACCAGGGCTACGACGGCCGCAAACAGCCCGGTCGGATAGCCGCCGGACAGGAGGCCGGGAAGCCGCAGCACCATGTCGCCGAACACGCCGCCGAGCCCGGTGGGCAGCGGCCAGGTATCCGGCGGCGAGATACACGAGAAGATACCGGCAGCAAGCAACGCGTATCCGGACCAGGCCGCAATGCGCCGCAGCGCGCGCGCCGGCGGACGTCCCGCCGCGAGCAGCCAGGCCCAGACCACGGCGGGCACCACCGCCGCGACCACGGCCAGGCCGAAGAACTGCATCGCCAGGTCGGCGACCACCGCCCCGGCATATCCGCCCGCATTGGTCACGCTATTGGCCGTCGAGTGGCTGAGGCTCGGGTCGGCGACGTTCCATGTCGCGACGCTTGCAAGCACGAAGGCAACGGCCGTAAACAGGGCCACGCCGGCAAGCCGTAGCACCTGCCGCCTGACAAAGCCGGGTAACCCCTGCCGCGTTTCAACCAGGCCGATCTGTTCGGAGTAAGCTGAGCGCATCTTCAATCCCAGTTCTCTTTCGGCGGCCTGCGGCATCGCCTGCTGGCATGCCGTCGGGCAACCGACCGCCGGCGCCACTCGCGGCACCGGCAGATTCCTGGATGCAACCCTAGAACCGGGAAGGTTAAGACCCCATTAACCATGGGTCTTGGCGCACGAGAAGCCGGGCCTCGCCATGGCACGTGGCCGGGCCGGCAGATCCCGTTCGGCGTCGGGCGTCAGACGCCCCGGATTTCGGCTTCCGGATTGGCGCCGATCTTGTGGATCGACAGGTCGGCGCCGCGCATTTCGTCTTCTTCCGAAAGACGCAGCCCCATCGCTGCCTTGAGGATGCCGTAAACGACGAAACCGGCCGCCGACGCATAGGCCGCGCCCGCCAGGCTGCCGACGAGCTGGCCGGCGAAGGTGACCCCGCCCAGCCCGCCAAGCGACTGGAGACCGAAGACGCCGGCTGCGATACCGCCCCACAACCCGCAAAGGCCGTGCAACGGCCAGACCCCGAGCACGTCGTCGACATGCAGCCTTTCCTGGCACCACGAGAAGCCCTTGACGAAAATGATGCCGGCCGCTCCGCCGACGACCAGCGCGCCCGCCGGATGGAAGATGTCCGAACCCGCGCACACCGCAACCAGGCCGGCAAGTGCGCCGTTGTGCACGAACCCGGGGTCGTTGCGTCCGGCGATCAGGGCCGTGACGATGCCACCGACCATGGCCATCAGCGAGTTCAGCGCCACCAGCCCCGACACGCCGCCGATCGACTGGGCGCTCATCACGTTGAAGCCGAACCAGCCGGTGCACAGCAGCCACGAACCGAGCGCCAGCCAGGGCAAGGATGATGGCGGGATACCGTTCGACTTGCCGGAAGCCGTGTAGCGGCCAAGCCGCGCGCCGAGCAGGAGGACCGCCGCAAGTGCGACCCAGCCGCCGACGGCATGGACGACCACGGAGCCCGCGAAATCGTGGAACGGCGCGCCGAAGGTCGATCCGATCATCGCCTGGATGCCGAAATTGCCGTTCCACACGATGCCTTCGAAGAACGGATAGACCAGCCCGACCAGTGCCGCGGTGGCGAAACACTGTGGCGCGAACCGCATGCGTTCGGCGATGCCACCGGAAATGATCGCTGGCACCGCGGCGGCAAAGGTCGTCAGGAAGAAGAACTTCACCAGCGTGAAGCCTTGCGGCAGGAATATCTCTCCGCCGTCCGCCCCGGAAAGGACCGTCGCGTTGACGAAGAATGTCACGCCGTAGGCGACCGCGAAGCCGACGAAGAAATAGGCGATCGTCGAAATCGCGAAATCCACCAGGATCTTGACCAGCGCATTGACCTGGTTCTTGTGGCGGACCGTGCCGACTTCGAGAAAGGCGAAGCCGCCATGCATGGCGAATACGAGGATGGCGCCGACGAGGACGAAGAAGACGTCCCCTCCCATAGCGTTCTCTTGCATGATGTACTGTCCCGTCGCGTTGCTGCCCGCTTGATGCGGGCTTGTGGCGCTCCGGGATTCAAATCGCGTGCCAAACCGGCAAATGCCGTGATTACGCGCCTTTCCGGCAGACAGGTAGGATGATCTGCATAACCGTTATGCATCAAATGTTCGGTCCGGCCGCGAATGCATAATCGATAGGCAAAAAAAGACCCGGCCGAAGCCGGGCCAAGTCTACAGCACCTTGGGAGGTACTGCGACGGGACTTGAGGGGCCGCGGCCGCTACGCCGCGGCCCGATCCGCTTAGCTGTGGTAGGCGGCCTCGCCGTGGGAGGTGAGATCCAGACCCTGGCGCTCGTCCTCGACGCTGGGACGCAGGCCGAAGATGGCGTCCACCACCTTGTAGAGGATGAAGGAAATGACGCCGCACCACACGATCGTCACCAGCACGGCTTCGCCCTGGATGAACACCTGCGAGGCGATGGAGAAGTCCTCGCCGCCGGTACCGCCAAGTCCGGGCGCGGTGAACACGCCTGTTCCCAGCGCACCGATGATGCCGCCGATGCCATGGACGCCGAACACGTCCGCACTGTCGTCGTAGCCGAACTTGTTCTTCACCACGTCGACGAAGAAGAAACACACCGCAGCCGCGATCGCGCCAAGCACGATGGCGCCGACGGGGCCGATCGAGCCGGCGGCCGGCGTGACCGCGACCAGGCCGGTAACCATGCCCGAGGCCGCACCCAGCATCGAGGCCTTGCCCTTGACCAGCGACTCCACAACCGACCAGGCGATGATGGCGCCCGCCGTGGCGGTGAAGGTGTTGATCATCGCCAGTGCCGCACCGGCATTGGCTTCCAGGTTCGATCCGGCATTGAAGCCGAACCAGCCGACCCACAGCATCGAAGCGCCGACCATCGTGAGCGTCATCGAATGCGGGGCCATCATGTCCTTGCCGTAGCCGGTACGTTTGCCGACCAGGATCGCGCCGACGAGGCCCGCGACACCGGCATTGATGTGGACGACCGTTCCGCCGGCGAAATCGAGCGCGCCGAGGTTGAACAGCAGGCCGGAACCATCCCAGACCATGTGGGCGACAGGGAAATAGACGAACGTGACCCAAAGGACCACGAAGGCGATGACCGCCCTGAAGCGGACGCGTTCGGCAAAAGCGCCGACGATGAGCGCCGGCGTGATTGCCGCGAAGGTCATCTGGAAGACGATGAACACGTATTCCGGAATGACCACGCCCTCCGTGAACGTCGCGGCTTCGCTTTCCATCGTCACGCCGGACAGGAACAACTTGCCGAGGCCGCCCCAGAACGGGCTGGTGCCGCCGCCGAAGGCGAAGGAATAACCGTACAGCGTCCACACGACCACCACCACTGCGGTGATCATCGTGCACTGCATCAGCACCGACAGCATGTTCTTGGCGCGCATGAGGCCGCCGTAGAAGAGCGCCAGGCCCGGCAGGATCATGAACAGCACCAGGACGGTGGCGATCATCATGAAGGCGGTGTCGCCCTTGTCCATGGTCGTGGCGGCGGCTGGTGCCGCTTCGCTCGCCGTCTGCGCGAGTGCCGGGAAGGCGAGCACAGCGGCCGATAGGGCAGTAATGCCCGCAGTCGTGAATTTGCGAATCATGTGATCAGTTCCCTTGTACATCAAAGCGCTTCGCCATCGGCCTCGCCGGTACGGATGCGTACCGCCTGGTCGATGGTGTAGACAAAGATCTTGCCGTCGCCGATCTGCCCGGTCTTGGCAGCCCCGGCGATCGCCTCGATGGTCTTGTCGACCATGTCGGACGGCACCGCGACTTCGACTTTCAGTTTCGGCAGGAAGCTCACCGCGTATTCGGCGCCGCGGTAGATTTCGGTGTGACCCTTCTGCCGCCCGTAGCCCTTGACCTCGGTCACGGTCAGGCCCTGAATGCCGACCGAGGTCAGCGCTTCGCGCACCTCGTCGAGCTTGAACGGCTTGATGATAGCCATCACGATTTTCATCAAGAATCATCCTTCGCGTTGTGCGGTTGCCCGCGTTTCCGATCATCGGCTGCCGGCAGCGCAGCAGGCGATTGCGAAGGATCATTCAAGCCCCGTGCCAACTGCCCGAGACACTATGCAAGTTTTTGAAATATAAGGGTAATACGCAGCACGACGACAACCGTGCCATTCGTTGACAAGATGTTACTGCCTAAACATTAGGCAAAAAAGAAATATTGATTACAAATTAGGCGTCGCCCGCAGGCGAATCAGCCCCTCCTGCGCGACCGACGCGACAAGGGTTCCCTCACGGGTATAGAGGAAGCCGCGGGTCAATCCGCGCGACCCCTGTGCCGACGGACTGTCCTGCGTGTAGAGCATCCAGTCGTCGAACCTGGCAGGACGGTGGAACCACATCGAGTGATCGAGGCTGGCGACCTGCAGATCGCGGTCGAACACCGCGCGCCCGTGCGGGAATGTCGCCGTGTCGAGCAGCGTCATGTCGGAAATATAGGCGAGCACAGCCGCCTGGATCGCCCGGTCGGCGGGTACCGGTCCCGTGGTCCTGAACCACACATTCTGCCTGGGCGCCAGGTTTTCGCGGCTGACGAAGTGCTTGATCTCGGTCGGCTTCATCTCGATCGGCCGTTCGCGCTCCCAGTAGCGGCGGATATTCTCCGGCAGGTCGTTGATGAATTGCTTGATCAGTTCCTTTTCCGACAGCAGCGTCTCGGGCGCCGGCACGTCGCCCGGCATCGCGAACTGGTGTTCCAGGCCCTCTTCGTCCACCTGGAACGAGGCGATCAGCGAGAAGATCGCGTGCCCGTGCTGGATTGCGTTGACCCGCCGGGTGGTGAACGACTTGCCGTCGCGGATCCGGTCGACCTCGTAGACGATCGGAACCGCAGGATCGCCCGGCCGCATGAAATAGCAATGCAGCGAATGAACATGCAGGTCCTCGGCGACCGTGCGCTGCGCGGCCACCAGCGACTGCCCGATCACCTGGCCGCCGAAAACGCGCTGCCAGCCGACCTGCGGGCTGTTGCCGCGATACAAATTGTGTTCCAGCCGTTCCAAATCGAGGATTGAGAGCAGTTCCTGCATTGCCGCGGACATGTTCGGCCTTTCGATCGGTGCTTGCACTGGGATAGGATGAGGACCTACTACAGCGCCGTGCGTCCTTCAGGATGCATGAAGGACGCTTCATGTTGTGGAATCCAAGCGTCGTGCTTTCCGGAAACCGATACCGGTATTCGGGCCGGCGCGCTAGGTTTCGATCAGGAAGGCGCAGGCAAGTCAAGGCAGAGTGAGGCTGGAGCGTGATGGCCAGGAAACCGGAAACCCCGACGAAGCTTGATATCCTCGTGGCCGGCGCCGGCTATGTCGGCATCGCCGCCGCGGTGGCGATCAAGGCCGCGCGCCCGAACCTTGAGATCATGGTCGTCGATGCCGCGCCCGAAGGCGTGTGGCGCAATGATCCGCGCGCCTCGGCGATCGCGGCGGCCGCCAGCGCCATGCTCGACCAGCTCGGCGCATGGGCCGAAATCGCGCCCCATGCGCAACCGATCGACGACATGATCGTAACCGATTCGCGCACCACCGATCCCGTTCGACCGGTCTTTCTCACCTTTTCCGGCGACGTCGCCCCGGGCCAGCCCTTCGCGCACATGGTGCCCAATGCAGAGATGGTTGCGGCTCTCCGCCGCCGTGCCGGCGAACTCGGCATCGAAATCCTCCAGTCAACCTCCGTCGAGGCGATCGAAACCGGGACCGCCGCGATCACCGCCACACTCTCTGGCGGTGCGGAACTCGAGGCGCGCCTGCTCGTGGCAGCCGACGGCGTGCGCTCGCGGCTGCGCGACATGGCCGGCATCAAGACCGTGTCATGGGATTACGGCCAGTCGGGCATTGTCTGCACTGTTGCCCACGAGCGCCCGCACGAGGGTCGCGCCGAGGAGCATTTCCTGCCGGCCGGCCCCTTTGCCATCCTGCCGCTGACCGGCAACCGCTCCTCTATCGTGTGGACCGAGCGTACCGCCGACGCCGCCCGCTTGGTCGCCGAGGATCCCTTTGTCTTCGAGGTCGAATTGGAGACGCGTTTCGGGTTCAAGCTCGGCGACATCAAGGTCGAGGACAAGCCGCGCGCCTTCCCTCTTGGCCTCACGCTCGCCCGGTCGTTCGTGGCGCCGCGTTTCGCGCTCGCCGGTGATTCCGCGCACGGCATGCACCCGATCGCCGGTCAGGGGCTCAACATGGGCTATCGCGATGTCGCCGCGCTGGCCGAGGTGGTGGTCGAGGCCGACCGGCTCGGCCAGGACATCGGCACGCTCGACGTGCTCGAACGCTACGAGACCTGGCGCCGCTTCGACACCTTCCAGATGGGCGTGACGACCGACGTGCTCAACCGCCTGTTCTCCAACGACCTCGGCCCGCTGCGCGCGCTGCGCGACCTCGGGCTCGGCCTCGTCGACCGCATGCCCGCGCTCAAGCGGTATTTCATCCGCCAGGCAGCCGGCCTTTCGCCGGACACGCCCCGCCTGCTTCGCGGTGAGGCGATCTAGCGCGGTGGCATCCGATGCGCGCAAGGTAGTGGTGCCGGCAGGCCGACCGGTAGCGGGCAAACTTGATCGGCCGCGCCATAGCTGTTATCGCGCGGCCTCGATCATCTGCGACCCGAAAGGTCCTGCCCCGTGCATGAACTGATAAGCTGCGACGATATCGCCGCATTGTGCCGCGACGCCGCGATTGCCAACGGATATCCCGCCGACCTCGCCAATGCGGCGGCCGAGATGGTGGTCTGGCTCGAGCGCCACGGCCTGCCGGGCATGGAAGCGCTGGCGATCCGGCTGGAGAAGGTTCGCCGGTTCGATCTCGAAGCCGCCCAGCCGCAGATCATGGAAAGCGGCAAGGTCCGCTTTCCCGAGCCCATCCTCGCCGGCATCTTTCTCCACGAGCGTTTCGACGAAATGACCTTCCCGATGGGCATCGAGGGACCCGACCATGGCGCCTTGCTGATCGTGCCGTTCCTCGCCCTGTCGGCGCACGAGCGCGATATCGCGCTGCAGATCGCCTTTCTCGGTTCCGCCGGAAATCCGGCCGAGGCGGCCCGCCTCAACTACCGCAGTGGCCAGTCGGCGCTCGAGGGCCTGCGGTCGACGCTGCTGACCTCGAAATTCCTCGGCGTGGAGAAACCCGAACGGCTCGCCGTTGCACTGATCGAAGCCGAAGGTGAATCCGTTTCCGCCAGCGGCGAGATCGTCGCGCGGTTGAAAGCGCTTCTCTGATCCGGTTTGAAAGAGCCTTGCAGCCGTCACGATCCGTGATGCACGCCCTTGTAGGCTTCATCGCCCCACACGGCGCGCACCCTTGCGTCGCGCCCGCAGCCCTTGCGGTAGCCCTTGTATGCTGAGGCACGCGTCACGTAGCCGAACCGGGTAAGCTGGCGTGCCTCGCTCATGTAATAGCCCTGGTGGTAGTCCTCCGCCGCCCAGAATTGGGCCGGCCCCTCCACGGGCGTGACGATTTCGCGGCCCAGCGCCTTGGCGGCGTCTGCGACAGCATCCCTGGCCGCCTTTGCCTGCTCCTCGTCAAGCGCATGGATCGCCGTCGAATAGGAGTGGCCGCGGTCGCAGAACTGCCCGCCAGCGTCGGTGACGTCGATCGTCCTCAGAAAAATGTCGACCAGCGTCCTGTAGGAAACCGCGGCGGAATCGAATTCCACCTGCACGACTTCCCGATGACCGCCGGAACTGTAGTCTTGATAGGTGGGATTGGCTGTTTCGCCACCGGCGTAGCCCGATATCGTCGATTTCACGCCCGTCACCGCGTCCATGTCGGATTCGACACACCAGAAACAGCCCCCGGCAAACAATGCCGTCTGCGTTTCCGCCGCCGCCAGCGACGGAATAAGGCCCATTGCGATGCCCGCGGCCAGGGCCACCCGCGCGATTGTCCGCTTCATGCAATCCTCCGTGTCTGGCGCGAAAGGGTATGCGCTCTGCCGGCAATTGCAATTCACGCCCGCACACGAGCACGTGATCAGGCACGCCGAGCGGCGCAATCCCGGCAAAGCGCAAATGCCCACTTCCCCTTGCCCGCGTCTGCGCTTATCAAGTGATTCATGATGAACCCCCGCGCCGCGATCGCCCGCATCCCTCTGTTTTTCGCCGCCGTGACAGCGCTGTCGGGTTGCGTCTCCGGGGGTTATGAAAGCGCCGGCAGGCCGGGGGCCATGCCACGCATCGCGACTTACAACTGCGACGGTGCCGGCCCGCTGCGCGTGGAGAATCTGGGACGGTCGGTAAAACTACTCACCCCGCGCGGCCTCGAGGTGACGCTGCCGGCCTCGCCGCCGGACTCGACGACGCGATACGGCAACCCGCCCTACGCGCTGGTTCTCGATGGCCGCGAAGCTCTCTGGTTCGTGACCGGCAAGGAGCCGCTCGCCTGCCGGCGCTGACGGCGAAAGGACGCGGCAAATCCTTTAATCGATTGAATGGGTTCGCCTGTTCCGCCGCATCGCGAATTACCCGAATTATTGATGCTTTTCGGGCTCATGACACTTTGACGCAGTGCAAAAAGGCCGCTAAACCAGATCGCGACGAGGCGCTTCGGACCGGCAATCGGGCGCCCGCTGTCGAACGCAGCCCGACGAGGGATCAATGAGCCAGGATACGACTCCGCGCGCGCGGCCTCTTTCGCCGCATCTCCAGATTTACAAGCCGATTCCGACCATGATGATGTCGATCGCCCACCGCATCACCGGCGCCGGACTTTATTTCGGCACCCTGCTGGTTGCCTGGTGGCTGATCGCCGCCGCCTCCGGCGAGGCCTATTTCGACTGGGTCAATGCGATCTTTGGATCATTCATCGGCCGGCTGGTCCTGTTCGGCTTCACCTGGGCGCTGATCCATCACCTGCTCGGCGGCGTCAAGCACCTCGCCTGGGATCTCGGCTACGGGTTCGAGAAGAACTTCGCGACCCGCATCGCCAGGTTGCAGATCGTCGCCTCGGTTGTCCTGACCTTCGCGGTCTGGATCATCGGCTACATGGCGCGCTGAGGGAGGGAACCATGACCGATATGCGCACACCGCTCGCCAAGGTTCGCGGCCTCGGCTCCGCCAAGAACGGGACAAGCCATTTCTGGCATCAGCGGCTGACCTCCGTCGCCAACATCCCGCTGACGATCTTCTTCGTCGTCCTCATCATCGCCCTCAGCGGCGCTTCCTATGGGGAAGTCCGCGCCGCGCTTGCCAATCCCTTCGTTTCGCTTCTGACCATCGCCGCCCTGCTGTCGGTATCCTGGCACATGAAGCTTGGCATGCAGGTGGTCATCGAGGACTACGTGCACGGCGAAGGCGCGAAACTCGTGCTCTTGATGCTCAACAGCTTTTTCACGGGCGCGGTCGCGCTCATTTCCGTTTTCGCCCTGCTCAAGCTGGCATTCGGCGCGTGAAGGACAACTGAAAGATGGCAAAGAAGGAAACCGCTTCCGCAACCAGGGGCAAGGCCTACGCCTTCGTCGATCACGCTTTCGACGTGGTCGTTGTCGGAGCCGGCGGCGCGGGATTGCGGGCAACGCTCGGCATGGCCGAACAGGGATTGAAGACGGCCTGCATCTCGAAGGTCTTCCCGACCCGCAGCCATACCGTGGCCGCCCAGGGCGGCATCGCCGCCTCGCTCGGCAACATGGGCGCCGACCACTGGCAGTGGCACATGTACGACACCGTCAAGGGCTCGGACTGGCTCGGTGACATCGACACCATCGAATATGTCACGCGCGAGGCGCCGCGCGCCGTCTACGAACTGGAGCACTACGGCGTGCCGTTCTCGCGCACCGAGGAGGGCCGCATCTACCAGCGCCCGTTCGGCGGCATGACATCCGAATTCGGCGAGGGACCCTCGGTCGCCCGCACCTGCGCGGCCGCCGACCGCACCGGCCACGCCATGCTGCACACGCTTTACGGCCAGTCGCTCAGGCACGATGCGGAATTCTACATCGAGTATTTCGCCCTCGACCTGACCATGGACAAGGATGGCGCCTGCACCGGCGTCATCGCCTGGAATCTCGACGACGGCACGCTGCACCGGTTCTCCGCCAAGATGGTGGTGCTGGCAACCGGCGGCTACGGCCGCACCTATTTCTCGGCGACCTCCGCCCACACCTGCACCGGCGACGGCGGCGGCATGGTCGCGCGCGCCGGCCTGCCGTTGCAGGACATGGAGTTCGTGCAGTTCCACCCGACCGGCATCTACGGGGCCGGCTGTCTAATTACCGAGGGTGTGCGCGGCGAGGGCGGCTACCTGACCAACTCCGAGGGCGAGCGCTTCATGGAGCGCTACGCGCCCAGCTACAAGGATCTCGCCAGCCGCGACGTCGTCTCGCGCTGCATGACGCTGGAGATCCGCGAAGGCCGGGGTGTCGGACCGAACAAGGATCACATCCACCTCAATCTCAGCCATCTGGCGCCCGAAGTGATCGCCGAACGCCTGCCCGGCATTGCCGAGAGCGCGCGCATCTTCGCCGGCGTCGACGTTACCCGCGAGCCAATCCCGGTGATCCCGACCTGTCACTACAACATGGGCGGCGTGCCGACCAACTACTGGGGCGAGGTTCTCAACCCGACCGCCAAGGAACCCGACCGCGTCGTGCCCGGCCTGATGGCGGTGGGCGAGGCGGCCTGCGCGTCGCTGCACGGCGCCAACCGGCTCGGCTCCAACTCGCTGATCGACCTCGTCGTGCTTGGCCGCGCCGCGGCCATCCGCGCCGGCCAGGTGGTCGACCGTTCGTCCAAGGTGCCGACGCCGGACGAGGCCGCCTGCGACAGGATCGTTGCCCGCTTCGACAGGCTCCGCCACGCCGATGGCGGTACGCCGACGGCCCGGTTGCGCGACAGGATGCAGCGCACCATGCAGGAGGATGCGGCGGTGTTCCGCACCGACGAATCGCTGTCGAGCGGCTGCAAGCGTATCTCGGAAGTCTGGGCGGGTCTTGAGGATATCAAGGTTACCGACCGCTCGATGATCTGGAATTCCGACCTGGTGGAGACACTGGAACTGGAAAACCTGATGGCCTGCGCGGTGACAACGATGTATTCCGCCGAAGCGCGCAAGGAAAGCCGCGGGGCGCACGCGCAGGAAGACTTCCCCAGCCGCGACGACAAGAACTGGCGCAAGCACACGCTGGCCACTATCGACGCAAAGGGCAAGGTCAAGCTCGCCTACCGACCGGTGCACACCGAGCCGCTGACGACGGTTGCCGAAGGCGGTATCGACGTGAAGAAGATCGCGCCCAAGGCGCGGGTGTACTAAGGGGAAACTCCATGGTCCAACTCACCCTCCCCAAGAACTCGCAGCCGAAGGAAGGCAAGACCTGGCCAAAGCCGGAAGGCGCGACCAATCTGCGCGAGTTCAAGATCTACCGCTGGTCGCCGGACGACGACGACAACCCGCGCATCGACACCTATTTCGTCGATATGGACGATTGCGGGCCGATGATCCTCGACGCGATCATCTGGATCAAGGACAGGATCGACCCGACGCTGACCTTCCGCCGCTCCTGCCGCGAAGGCATTTGCGGTTCCTGCGCCATGAATATCGACGGCACCAACACGCTCGCCTGCACCAAGGGCATGGACGAAGTGTCGGGCGCGGTGAAGATCTACCCGCTGCCGCACATGCCCGTGGTCAAGGACCTGGTGCCCGACCTCACCCAGTTCTATGCCCAGCACCGTTCCATCGAGCCCTGGCTGAAGACCACGACGCCGGAGCCTGAGAAGGAATGGCTGCAGAGCCACGAGGACCGCGCCAGGCTGGACGGCCTCTACGAGTGCATCCTGTGCGCCTGCTGCTCCACCTCCTGCCCGAGCTACTGGTGGAACGGCGACCGCTATCTCGGTCCCGCCGTGCTGCTGCAGGCCTATCGCTGG
Source organism: Notoacmeibacter sp. (assembly GCA_019912385.1). Classification (GTDB taxonomy): domain Bacteria; phylum Pseudomonadota; class Alphaproteobacteria; order Rhizobiales; family Rhizobiaceae; genus JAIOIW01. Next base: position 45,670 of record JAIOIW010000134.1, read on the forward strand.
CTGATCGACAGCCGCGACGAAGCCACCGGCGAGCGGCTCGACGATCTGGAGGATCCGTTCCGGCTCTACCGCTGCCACACCATCATGAACTGCACCCAGGCCTGCCCGAAGGGCCTGAACCCGGCCAAGGCCATCGCCGACATCAAGAAGATGCTGGTGGAACGGCGGATGTAACCCAGCCGACGTGGAATGATGCAGGGGCCGCGCCGCAAGCGCGGCCTTTTTCGCTGACGTGACCGGCGCGGCCGCGTTAACCATGTTTGCCGATTGCCGGGGATCGATCCCGGGCATCCGGTGACAATCGTTAAGAATGCGTTAACTTGTGCTTCGAGGAGGCCGTGCTTCCGAAAGGAGGACGCGCCATGCGTTTGTTCAGAGTTTCGATGCGCACCATGCTTGCAGCCGCCGCCCTTGCTGGCGCCGCTGTATTTGCATCGCTCCCCGCCCGTGCGGGCGGCGTCCACGACCGCGTCTATGTCGACGGCTACGGCAATATCGTCGTGCTGAGCGTTGCAGGTTACAAGCAGATCATCGTCGGCCAGGGCTACCGCATCGACGAGTACCGCAAGGCGATCGGCCTCGGTCCCTACGCCGAGGAAATCAGCGCACCCGACGTCATCTATCTCAATCCCAGGGTCAGGCACGGAAAGCCGCATCGCCGCGTCGTCGTTCACGGGCTGAGCTGCAGGGGCGGCGCCACCGTGGTGCGTGGCCGCGGCTACATGTACGGCCTCGAGCGCCATCAGGTCGCCGTCATTCCCGACGCCTGTCGCTGAACGCCCGGTCCGGCTTCATTCCGTCCGCGGCAACACGTAGCGCTGCCGGTCCCGCACGCAGATATTGTCGCCGCCCAGTTGCCGGGCACGGTAGATCGCCTCACGCGCGCGTTTCAACAGTTCGCCCAACTCTTCGCCCGGGCGCCGGCGGGTAACCCCGAAGCTTGCCGTCATGCGCTTGTTGCCGCGGTCCCACTGCGTGGAATTCAACGCCATCATGCCGCGCAGCTCCTCGCACCACTCCGCGGCCGCCGTCGTGTCCAGTTTCGGGAACAGCACCGCGAAGGTATTCCCGCCCAGCCGCCCCGCTATATCGGTCTCGCTCTTGTGCCTCTGGACGAGCTGCCCGACCACGCGGGCTGCCGACTCCAGGCCCTCGTCCCCGCCATGGTCGATGATCGCATCGGCGTTGTCGATTTCGAACAGCACGAACGCGGCATGGTTGCCTCCGCCATTGGTCTGGGCGGCATGGCGCGACACTTCTTCCTCGAACCCGGACTGGTTCAGCAGTCCGGACACACGGTCGTGCAGGCCTTTCTGCCTCAAATCGAGGATGATGGCCCGCATGACCAATACCAGCATCAATGTCGCCATGCCGAGCGAGGAGAGGGCGAAAATCGCCTGCGTCAGCAAGCCATAGGCCGATCCCAGGTAGAAGGCCGGCGACTGGCCCTGTCCGCCGGCGAGCGCCGCGATTACCGGGCGGACCGAAAATTGCAGGGCAAAGATCAGGGTGCACGCGAAAAAGGTCTTTTCGAGCGCTCCGCGCATGTCGCGAAAGATCAGCAGGGCCCCAAGCATGGTCATCAGGAAATAGGGCGACTGATAGACCGCGAGCCGGACCAGCGATTGGCGCGGCAGGTCGATGATCGCGATGTTCAGCAACAGCGAGGCGGCATAGAAGGTCAGGATGGGCGTCCAGCGGAACGGCCTGCCGTAATGTGCCGCCACGCCGCGGACAAACAGCATGAGCGCCGCGAGATGGGTGGCAAACAGCAGGAAGCGCGGCGCGCGCGCATTGTCGAGATAGGCCAGCGACAGCTCGAACGCGGCAGACACGAGGGCCATCGCGATCGCTGCAAACCACCAGAACGCATCCAGGCGCCGCCGGTCATAAAGCCATGCCCCGCCGAATCCGCCAAGCAATGACAAACCCAAGGCAATATTGATCGCGAAGACGAAACCGCCGCCCGAAGTCATACTCTCTCTATGCCCCTACGGCAGGACCGGTTGTTGTCCTGCCGTTCAAGACTTTCAGCATAATTATGAAGAAAGAGAAAACATGCCCGTCAAGCGCCGCCCGGCGATGCGCGATCGCCGGGGCATTGTTCCCGCGCGGCAGCCGGCTGGTCTCAGGCCCAGTCGCGGATATCGACGAAGTGGCCCGCGATCGCGGCGGCGGCGGCCATGGTCGGTGAAACCAGATGGGTGCGGCCCTTGAAGCCTTGCCGGCCCTCGAAATTGCGGTTCGAGGTCGATGCGCAACGTTCGCCCGGCTTCAGCCGGTCGTCATTCATGGCCAGGCACATCGAGCAGCCAGGCTCGCGCCATTCGAAGCCCGCCTCGATGAATATCTTGTCGAGCCCCTCGGCTTCCGCCTGTTCCTTGACCAGGCCGGAACCCGGCACGACCATCGCACTGACCGTGTCGGCGACCTTCTTGCCGCCGATGACGGCCGCGGCCGCGCGCAGGTCTTCGATGCGGCCATTGGTGCACGAGCCGATAAACACGCGATCAATTGCGATATCGGTCATCTTCGTGCCCGCGGTGAGGCCCATATAGTCGAGCGCCCGCTTCTTCGATGCCCGCTTGTTCTCGTCTTCGATCAACTCGGGATCCGGCACCACCCCGGTAATCGACACGACGTCTTCCGGCGACGAACCCCATGACACGATCGGCGGCAAGTTGGCCGCGTCGAGCACCACGATCTTGTCGAAAAGCGCGCCTTCATCGGTCTTGAGCTGCTTCCAGTACTCCATCGCCATGTCCCACGCGGCCCCCTTGGGCGCGCGCGGCTTGTCCTTGATATAGGCAAAGGTCTTTTCGTCCGGTGCGATCAAGCCAGCGCGCGCGCCGCCCTCGATCGTCATGTTGCATACCGTCATGCGACCTTCCATCGACAGCGCCTCGATCGCCTCGCCGGAGAATTCGATCACGTGGCCGGTACCGCCCGCTGTACCGATCTCGCCGATGATCGCCAGGATGATGTCCTTGGCGGTGACGCCTTCGGGCAATTGCCCGTCGACGCGCACCAGCATGTTCTTCGCTTTTTTCTGGATCAGCGTCTGGGTCGCCAGCACGTGTTCGACTTCCGACGTACCGATGCCGTGCGCCAGCGCGCCGAACGCGCCATGTGTCGAGGTGTGGCTGTCGCCGCACACAATGGTCGTGCCCGGCAGGGTGAAGCCCTGTTCCGGCCCGACAATGTGGACGATGCCCTGGCGCGGGTCGACCTCGTTGAAATAGTCGATACTGAACTCCACCGCGTTCTTCGCCAGCGCTTCCACCTGGATGCGGCTCTCCTCGTTGGCGATGCCGTGGCTGCGGTCTGTGGTCGGCACGTTGTGGTCGACGACGGCGAGCGTCTTTTCGGGATGCCGCACCGCTCTGCGGGCCATGCGCAACCCTTCGAAGGCCTGCGGGCTCGTCACTTCATGCACCAGATGCCGGTCGATATAGAGCAGGCACGTTCCGTCGTCCTGGCGGTCGACGACATGGTCGTCCCAGATCTTGTCGTAAAGCGTACGCGGTGCGGTCATCGCGGATTTTCCTTGCGCCATAATGCCGGGTAATTCGTGGCCGTCATATGCACCTGCCGGGCGGGAGCGTCAAGGACAAGCGCCGCCGGCGCGCTCATCCGGTGATCCGGTAGACATGGGCCGTCACGGTCACTTCCGGTTCGTCGATCGCGAAAGCGCGAAATGGCCCGCTTCGCTCGACCGGCATCCACCGCCCGGTCTGTTCCAGTTCATCGAAGACGGCGTTAAACCCGCCCTCCTCCACGATCGTTTCGCGCACGGTGAAGACCGCGAAACCGCCCGGCCGCGTGATCCGGGTGAGCTCGACAAGCCCCGAAGCCGGCGCGTGGCCCTGGGTGAATACCCCGGTGCAGAAGAAGGCGGCGAAATGATCGTCGGCCCAGGGCAGCCGGTCGCCGAGCCGCGCCTGTTTCAGGTCCGTGTAGCAGGCGCGGCTCCTGGCGATCGCGAGCATTTCCGCCGACAAGTCGAGACCCTCGACCTCGCCATAACCGAGCGCCCGCATGGCCGGTCCGGACAAGCCCGTACCGCATCCCGCATCGAGAACCGGTCCGGCCGATGCCGGCACATGGCGCGCAACCCAGGCCGTGACCAGGAAAGGCAGGCAATACCCCATTTCGGCCGTCTCGCGGTCGTAGCTCGCCGCCCAGGCGGCATAGGCCGCATCGAGTTCCTGCGGCGTACCGGCCGCATAGACAAGGTCGAGAGCGCGCTGCTGTCCACTATTGCCCATGGTGATTTCCTTTCCGTGCGGTCGAGTGACATACATCATCGCCGCGCGGGCGAGCATGGCAAGCGGGTTCACAAATCATGTTGCCAAGTTTCAGCGCCGGGAGTAACGCGAATTTGCGCGTGACTTGCCGCGAGCGCCGCGGATTTGGAAAGATCGCACTCATGCATTCCATGCCGCCGCTTCCGGCGCGCCATGCCCTGATGGACGCGGGCCGCGGCTTCGCGATCCTGGGCATTCTCTGGCTTAACATCTTCATTTTCGCCATCCCCTACGGCGCCCTCGCCATACCGGACATCTGGGGCGACACCGACCGGGTTTCCTATTCGTTCAATGTCGAGACCTGGCGGATGGTCGGCATTTTCGTCGACGGCGTGATGCGGGCGATGATCTCGATCCTTTTTGGCGCGTCTGCATTGCTCATGATGACCAACGCCACTCGCGCGGATACCGGGCTTGCGGCGCTGGATCCCTATTATCGCCGCCTGCTCTGGCTCATCGCCTTCGGTCTCGCCCACGCCTATCTGCTGCTCTGGCCCTACGACATCCTTTATCTCTACGGGCTTTTCGGCCTGTTCCTGTTCCCCTTCCGCAATCTGAAAAGTCGCACGCTGGTGATAATGGCGGCGGTCCTGATGGCCGGATCGATTGTCCAGGGGGCTTTCGAATATTCCGAGTCCGCCGGCAAGCCGGACCAGCCCGTCGAGACGCAGTCGGGGATCGAACCCCGCGTCAATCCGGATATCGAGGCGTCCTTCCCCGCCGGGAACACCATCGACGCCGGGACAACCGATAACGAGGATCTCCAGCAACTGGTCTCCGCCATCGGGGAGGAAATCGCCGCGCGCCATGCGGGCTATTTCGCCAACATGGCAGCACTTGCGCCACAATCCTTCGCTGAGCAGACGACCGAAGTGTTCGCCCATCATTTCCTCGATGTCGTCACCTTCATGTTTCTCGGCATGGCGCTTCTGAAAAACGGTTTCCTGACCGGCGCCTGGACAACCAGGCGCTATGCCACGACGGCTGCCGGCGGCTATGGTCTTGGCTGGGTGTTGGGCTACCTGTCAAACACGGAATTCGCCGAGGGCTCCCTGATCGCCAGGATCGCGGACGCGGTTTCGGCCGTAGGTTACGATCCCCGCCGCCTCGCCTTCGCGCTCGCCCATCTCGCCCTGCTGGCGCTGGCTCTCAGGGCCGGACGCGCCCGCTGGCTGACCCGCCGTCTGGAAGCCTGCGGGCGAATGGCGCTGACGCTCTACATATTGCAGACCGTCGCCTGCATTTTCCTGTTCTATGGTTTTGGTTTCGCGCTGTTCGGTACGCTGGAACATTACCAGGTCGCGCTGATCGCGGCCGCCATAACCGCGTCTCAATTGATTGCGGCGCCACTTTATCTGCACTTTTTCAGCCAGGGTCCACTGGAATGGCTGATCAGATGGCTGGTCCGGGCATCGCCGGTTGCCGCCGGGCAGCCTTATCGCGCCGGAGTCAAGGCGCGTTAGAGCGGTTCGCCGCTACAGTGCCATCCCGACCGCGCAAGGCGCAGTGCCAATGCATGGCGAAACGCAAACAAGAAAGGGAGCGCCAGGCGCTCCCTTTCCCGCAGTTTGTCTGAAAGGAGGAATCAGGCCTCGGCCGGAGCCTCGTTCTGCGCGGCGGCTGCCGCCTCCGCGGCCTCGGCTGCGGCCTTCTCGGCGGCAAGCGCTTCGGCGGCCGCGATCTTCTCGGCTTCCAGGCGCGCCTTCTCCTCGACGACCTTCTGGCGTTCCGCGTCGTTCAGCTTGCGCGAACGCGCATTGGTGTTCTCGGTGATGCGGGCCGACTTGCCGCGACGGTCGCGCAGGTAATACAGCTTGGCGCGGCGTACCTTGCCGCGGCGCACCACTTCGACACCCTCGACCAGCGGTGAGAACACCGGAAACACGCGCTCTACGCCTTCGCCATAGGAAATCTTGCGCACCGTGAAGTTTTCCTGCAGCCCGGAGCCCGAGCGCGCGATGCACACGCCTTCATAGGCCTGCACGCGGGTGCGGGTGCCCTCGGTCACGCGCACGTTCACGCGCAAGGTGTCGCCGGGCGAAAAATCGGGAAGGGTGCGCTGGGCTGCGATCTTGGCGGCCTGCTCGGCCTCGAGCTGACGGATAAGGTCCATCGGTCTTGTCCTCTTGTTCTTGCGACCGCCAGAGCGCCAGCCTTCCGCAGTTCATGACCGCGACAGAAGGGCCAACCACCTGGTTGGCAGGGCGAGTTCACGCATCTGTTGCTTTTGATCGACCGGAATTTCCGGCTTCGGGCGGGCTCATACACGCCTTTTGCAGCTTTGTCACCCCTGTGCCGGCGCAATCATTTCGTTTTTCCGGTGGCCAGCAGATCCGGCCTTCTTTCGTGCGTCAGCTTCTCCGCCTGCTCTCGCCGCCACTTTGCGATCATGGCGTGATTGCCCGAGGTCAGCACCTCGGGGATCGTCCGTCCCTCCCAATCGGCCGGCCGCGTGTAATGCGGGTGCTCCAGCAGCCCGTTCTCGAAACTTTCCTCCTCGCCGGACGCCTCGTTGCCCATGACGCCCGGCAGCAGCCGCACCACCGCGTCGAGCAGCACCTGCGCCGCCGGCTCGCCGCCCGACAGGATGTAGTCGCCGATCGAGACCTCTTCCAGGCCGCGCGCCTCGATCACCCGCTGGTCGACGCCCTCGAACCGTCCGCAGACGATCACCGCGCCCGGCCCGACGGCGAGTTCGCGCACGCGGGCCTGCGTCAGCGGTCTTCCGCGCGGGCTCATCAGCAAACGGGGACGGGGATCGCCCTCGGGCGAGGCGGCATCGATGGCGCGCGCGAGCACGTCGGCACGCATTACCATGCCGGCGCCGCCGCCGGCAGGCGTATCGTCGACATTGCGGTGCCTGCCGGTGGCGAAATCGCGGATCTGGGCGGTTTCGAGTGCCCATGTTCCCGCTTCAAGCGCCTTGCCCGCGAGCGACAGGCCGAGCGGGCCTGGAAACATCTCCGGATAGAGCGTCAGCACGGTGGCGTGAAAACTCATGTGCCTGGCTCTCCGCCCTTACCGTCCTCCGGCTCCACGAGTCCGGCCGCCACCGGTTCGACGGTGATCTGCCCGGCATTGAAATCGATTGCGGGAACGGCCGCCTGCGAAAACGGGATCAGAACGGATTTCCGGCCCGCTCCGCCGACCTCGAGAATGTCTCCGCCTCCGAAATCATGCACCGCGATGACCGTGCCGCGCGGCGCGCCGTCGGTATCGACGACCTTCAACCCCATCAGGTCCTCGCAAAAGAATTCGTCGTCGTCCAGTTCCTCGTCGGGCAGGACCGCGCGGTCGACGAAAAGCTCGACACCGTTCAGCGCCTCGGCCTTCTCGCGGCTGTCGACGCCCTTGAAGCGGACGACGACCACGTTCTTGGCCGGGCGGATGTCGAGCACCGCGAATTTCCGCCCCTTCTCATCGGCAAGCGGGCCGTAGTCGCCAAGCGCCAGCGGATCGCCGGTAAACGTGCGCACGCGCACCTCGCCGCGCACGCCGTGCGGCGCCCCGATCGTCGCCATGTGAACCTTCTTGCCGGCTTGCGCCATCGCGTGCTCCATCTCTGTATGCACGCAGATAGCCGCAAATCGCCGCGACGACAACGCACCACCTCCGATCAACACTTCCCTAACCGCTTGCCCGCATTCTCGTTGCATGACCAAGCGCGAACTTCTCGTCTTTGCCAAACCCGAACTGATGCGCCAGCGCACAGCCTGGCTGGATGCGCTGGCCCATGAGCGCCGCTTGGCGGCGGCGACCTATGAAGCCTATGAGCGCGACACCCGGCAGTTCCTGCTGTTCCTGACCGGTCATCTCGCCGGACCGCCGGGGATCGGCGATATCGCCGATCTGCGCCCGGCCGATTTCCGCGCCTTCCTGGCGTCCAGGCGCAATGGCGGCGCGGGTTCCCGTTCGCTCGGGCGCAACCTCGCCGGCGTGCGTTCCTTCCTGCGCTTCCTCGAACGCCGCGGCCTCGTCAACGCCGCCGGCGCCGGGGCGGTCCGCGCCCCGAGGCAGCCGAAATCGCTGCCCAAGCCGCTGACTGCCGCCGATGCCAGGCGCGTGGTTTCGGCGGACGAGCAGTTGCATGAGGAACCCTGGATCGCCGCCCGCAATGCCGCCGTCCTGACGCTGCTCTACGCTCTCGGCCTGCGCATCTCCGAGGCGCTGGGCCTCGAGGGGTCAGCCCTGGCGAGCCCCGGGGAAGCCGTGCTGCGGGTAACCGGCAAGGGCGGCAAGACGCGTCTCGTTCCTGTCCTCCCTGCCGCGTTCCGCGCCGTTGCGGAATACCGGCGGCTGTGCCCCTATGCGCTCGTCCCCGGTTCGCCCCTGTTTCGCGGCGCGCGCGGCGGCAGGCTCGATCCCGCAGTCCTGCAGCGCGACATGGCACGCCTGCGGTCCGCCCTTGACCTGCCGCAGACGGCGACGCCGCACGCGCTGCGTCATTCCTTCGCCACGCATTTGCTGGCCGGCGGCGGCGACCTGCGCACCATCCAGGAGCTTCTCGGCCACGCCAGCCTGTCGACCACGCAGATCTACACCGGCGTCGATACCGCCCGCCTGCTGGACGTCTACGATTCCGCCCATCCGCGCGCCTGATCGGCGCATTTTGCCCATGCCCATTAACAAAATAGCCGGAATTTTGTGGCAAACCGTGGCCATGAAAAACGTGACCACCACCCTCGACGTCCTTTCCGGCCCGGCGCTCGCCGTGCTCGGTTTCCTCAACATCGCCTTCCTGGCAGCGTTCTTCGTGACGCTGTCGGTGCTCGGAGCGCGGGCCGGCATGCCGGTGTGCTCCGGCCAGGACTTGTTGGCGGCCATGGCCACGGATGATCCCGGCAGCCTGGCGGAAATCCGCGTCGAGGCGGCGAAAGTTCCCAACGGCACCGGCCTGCTGTGGAAGATCGAGAAACCGGGAACCGCGCCGTCCTGGCTGTTCGGCACCATGCACGTGACCGATCCGCGTGTCGTTGACCTGACGCCGCAAGCCCGCGCGGCCTTCGAGGAGGCCGCCACCGTGGTCATCGAGGCGACCGATGCGGTCGATCCGCAGCAGGCGGCGCTGGCTCTCGCCAAGCGCCCGGACCTGACAATGTTCACCGACGGCACGACCCTGACCGCGCTGCTTGACGACGAACAGGAGGCGCTGGTTGCGCAGGCGCTTGAGAAGCGTGGCATTCCGCTGGCAGCGGTCAACCTGATGAAACCCTGGATCGTCGCCACCGCGGTCGCGCTGCCGGCCTGCGAAATGGCCCGCAAGCAGGCCGGCGCGCCGTTCCTCGACGCCAGGCTCGCCCACGACGCGAAGGCCTCCGGCAAGACGCTTGGCGGGTTGGAGACCATGATCGGCCAACTCGAGGCGATGAACTCGCTGCCGGTCGAACTCCATGTCGAGGGGCTGGTCGACACGCTGGCGCTCGGCAACAGGCTCGACGACATGATCGAGACCATGATCGTGCTCTACAAGCGCGAGGAAACCGGCATGATCTGGCCGCTGTTGCGTGCCGTGTCGGCCAAGGCCGGTGACGCGGACGACGGTTATGCCGCCTTCGAGGAAACCATGGTTACAGCCCGCAACCGCACCATGGCCGAAAACGCCGGGGCCTTTCTCGACAAGGGCAATGCCTTCATCGCCGTCGGCGCGTTGCACCTGCCGGGCAACGAAGGCCTTGTCGAATTGCTGCGCCAGGCAGGCTACAGGGTCACGCCCGCGGGCTGAGAGGGCCGGGTCCCGAAATCGTGATTTGGCGCATCCGGCGGCCTGCGGTTATCATCGCGCCGCATGAGAGGAGATCGCGCCATGAAGACCCTTCTCGCCACACTGGCCGCCATCGGCATTGCCGCGCCGGCCGCGGCTGCTTGCGGGTTCCACCAGACGGCCGGCCAGGACCAGATGACGACCGCCAGCATCCAGGCCCCGCTTTCGACGGGCAATGACGCGGCAAAGGGCGACTCGACGGAAATGACCGGCGAGGCTATCGCGGAAGAAATCCGCAAAGAGCCGGCGGCCGAGTAACGCTCAAAGCCCCGGCCGAATGCCCAGAGCCTCCGCGCTTCGGCGGAGGCGTTGTGCCGGCGGACAGTCTCCCACGGCGCGGCACCTGTGCCGCACCTGTCCTAAATGTGGATCGGTTTGCCGAAGGTCGCCAGCGCGGCTTCCTTGACCGTCTCCGACATGGTCGGGTGCGCGTGGCAGGTGCGCCCCAGATCCTCTGACGAACCGCCGAATTCCATCAGTACGGCCGCTTCGTGGATCAACTCGCCGGCGCCGAAGCCGACGATGTGGACGCCGAGCACGCGGTCGCTTTCGGCATCCGCCAGCACTTTGGCGAACCCGTCTGTGGCGAGCATCGCCCGCGCCCGGCCATTGGCCGAGAAGGGGAACTTGCCTACCTTGTAGGCGACGCCGGCCTTCTTCAGTTCTTCCTCCGTCTTGCCGACGGATGCGACTTCCGGGCTGGTATAGACGACGCCCGGTATGACGTCGTAATTCACGTGGCCCGCCTGGCCGGCGAGTATCTCGGCAAGCGCAACGCCCTCGTCTTCCGCCTTGTGCGCCAGCATCGGCCCGCGCACGACGTCGCCAAGGGCATAGATGCCCGGGATCGAGGTCTGGAAATGCGAGTTTATCTCCACGCGTCCCCGCTCGTCGAGCACGACGCCCGCCTTTTCCAGGCCTAGCCCCTCCGTATAGGGCTTGCGGCCGGTCGCCACCAGCACGACATCGGCTTCAAGCGTCTCCGCCGCGCCGCCCTTGACCGGCTCGAAGATCACTTTCGCGCCCTTCTTGTCCTTCGCCACGCCCGTCACCTTGGCGCCAAGCTTGAACGTCATGCCCTGTTTGGCCAGCATCCGCTGGAATTGCTTGGCGACCTCGCCATCCATGCCGCCGAGGATCGTGTCGAGGAACTCGACGACCGTCACCTTGGCGCCAAGCCGTGCCCAGACCGAACCGAGTTCGAGCCCGATCACGCCGCCCCCGACCACGACCAGGTGTTCCGGCACCTTCGGCAACGCAATCGCGCCGGTCGATGACACGATCACCGTCTCGTCGAAGGCGACATCGACGCCGGGAATGCCCGCAACGTCCGATCCCGTGGCGATGACGATGTTCTTCGCCTCGATTTCCGTCTCCTTGCCGTCCTCGCCGGTCACCGCCGCCTTGCCCGCGCCGATCACCTTGCCGGTGCCGTTGAACGTGTCGATCTTGTTCTTCTTGAACAGGAACTGCACTCCGTCGACGTTGGATTTCACGGTGGCGTCCTTGTGCGCCATCATCTTTTCAAGGTTCAGCTTCGGCGCCGCGATCTCGACGCCGAGCGCGTCGAACTTGTGCCCGGCTTCGGCGAACACCTCCGAGGCGTGCAACAACGCCTTTGACGGGATGCAGCCGATGTTCAGGCAGGTGCCGCCGAAAGTGGTGCGCTTCTCGATCACTGCCACCGTGAGGCCGAGCTGCGCGGCCTTGACCGCGCAGACATAACCGCCGGGGCCGCTTCCGATAACGACGACGTCATAGGCTTTTGCCATGATGATCCTCTTTCTTTCCGTTCAGTGCCGCGGGGCTGGTCCGGGACAGTTCAACGCCCGCCGGTTGCTTCGACGATCGATGCCGTGACGTAGGACGACTGGTCGGACATCAGGAACAGGATGACATCGGCCACTTCCGTCGCGGTCCCCTCGCGTTTCATCGGCACCGCGCCGCGCGCTTTCTCGACCCGGTCCGGCTCGCCGCCCGAAGCATGGATTTCGGTGTCGATGATGCCAGGGCGCACGGCGTTGACGCGAATGCCCTCCGCGGCGACCTCGATACCGAGACCCTTGGTGAGGCTGTCGATCGCACCCTTGGAAGCCGCGTAATCGACATATTGCGCCGGACTGCCGAGTTTTGCTGCCGCCGAGGACAGGTTGACGATCACCCCGCCCCTGCCGCCATGCCTGGTCGACATGCGCTTGACCGCCTCGCGGGCGCACAGCAGCGATCCGGTCACGTTGATGCGCATCATCCGCTCGAACCGGTCCGCGCTCATCTCGTCGAGCCGGGCCGTCTTGTCGACCACGCCGGCATTGTTGACCAGCGCATCGAGCCGGCCCCAGCGGTCGTCGACTGCCGCAAACATCGCCAGCACATCGGCTTCCGAGCCGACGTCGCCCTTGACCGCGAAGGCTTCGCCGCCGGCCTTTTCGATCTCGGCGACCACGGCATCGGCGGCCGCCGTGTCGGACACGTAATTCACCGCAACGCGCCAGCCGGCCTTCGCCGCACCGATCGACACGGCCGCGCCGATACCGCGCGAACCGCCGGTGACGAGAACTGTTTTGCCGGCTTCTTTCATGTCAGGCATCCTTCCGCAAACGGGAACTTGTCGGGCCCGCCATCCTCAAAGGTCGAGCACGAGGCGTTCCGGGTCCTCCAGGCTCTCCTTGACCCGCACCAGGAAGGTCACGGCCTCCTTGCCGTCAACAATGCGGTGGTCATAGGAAAGCGCCAGGTACATCATCGGCCGGATCACGACCTGACCTCCGATCGCCATCGGCCGCTCCTGGATCTTGTGCATGCCGAGGATGCCCGACTGGGGCGCGTTGAGGATCGGCGTCGACATCAGCGAGCCGTAGATGCCGCCGTTGGTGATGGTGAAGGTGCCGCCCTGCATCTCCTCGATCGTGAGCGACCCGTCGCGGGCGCGGACGGCGAGCCCGGCGATCGCCTTCTCGATCTCGGCGATCGACATCCGGTCGGCGTCGCGGACGACCGGGACGACGAGGCCGCGCTCGGTGCCGAGGTGCGCGTCGTCGAGTTCCTCGACCGCATCCTGCCCGGCATGGACGGCGAAGTCGCCAAACAGGCGCAGCGTCTCCTCGCCCGGCAGGGCATCAGCTTCCACCTGTCGAGCAAGGTCGCCTCGGTCGATCCTTCGGGCGAGGCCCTGAAGGTGGCGGTCGAGCCGGCGGCGGGCGGCGCGGCGGAGACTTTCGACGCCGACATCGTCCTCGTCGCCATCGGCCGGCGCCCCTACACTGAAGGGCTCGGCCTCACGCAAGCAGGCGTCGCCGTCGACGAGCGCGGGCGGGTGACGGTCGACGCGCATTTCCGCACCAATATCGCGGGCATCTACGCCATCGGCGACGTCATCCGCGGGCCGATGCTCGCCCACAAGGCGGAGGACGAAGGGGTCGCCGTCGCCGAGATCGTCGCCGGCCAGGCCGGCCATGTGAACTACGGCGTCATCCCGGCCGTGGTCTACACCCATCCGGAGATCGCCTCGGTCGGCAAGACCGAGGAGGAGCTGAAGGCCGAGGGCGTCGCATACCGCGCCGGCAAGTTCCCGTTCTCGGCCAATGCCCGGGCGCGCGCCATGCTCGCCAAGGACGGCTTCGTCAAGGTGCTCGCCGACGCCGCCACCGACCAGGTGCTCGGCGTCCACATCGTCGGCCCCTATGCTGGCGAGCTGATCGCCGAGGCGGCGGTGCTG
>JAIOIW010000012.1 GCA_019912385.1 Notoacmeibacter sp.
GAGGATCGGCCTTTGCGAGACGGCCAACCGCGTTGCTGATCCGTTCGAATGCACTTGCCACCGCGTCCATGACGCCGCTTTCGGCTAGCCGGATCGCGAAATTCTCCAATGCTGCCTTGACGCGATAGGTCGATCCGACAATTCCGTCGACTATGTAGCCGGCGACTTTGCCGCCATGGCCAGCATACTCGCGCTTCAGCTTGGCCGTTGCCTCGTCGAGATCGGCCGAAAGGATTGCCGCCAATCGTGACCCCATGCGAACATCGAAGATCTGCGCAATGTCCGTAAGCGTCGCGTTCTTGTCGCGCAATGTGGCGAGCAACTTGAAGAGATCCACCTCCTGCGCCCCGGCCGTTACCGCGTCCGAAATCACGCTCGCCACTTCCTCGCGGATAGCCTCGTCACCGATGCCCTTCACGATCGTGTCGGTGAGTTCCGCGATCATGCGGGCCGGCGCGGCCTGGAGGGCCTTGTCCTTCAGGATCGCCTCGAGGTCCGGAGCAAAGTCATCAACCACGAAACCCGAGGCCCGAAGGGAACCGATGACGCCCCCTACGTCCAGTTCCTTCCGGTACCTGACGAAATCCTTCATGTTGATCCCGAGCCGCTCGAAGGCCGCAAGCATCGGCTTGGTCGGCTTGGCCATGCGAACCAGCGCCGAACGCAACGCCACGCCCGCTTCGCTGCCCTTGATGCCGGCCTTGGCCAATTCCATGGACACGGCCGCGACTTGCTCCAGTTCCATGCCGGCGGCGGCTGCCAGCGGCGCGACATAGCGGAACGTGTCGCCCATCAGCTTCACGTCGGTGTTGGAATTCGTTGCCGCGTATGCGAGCGCGTCGTTCACCCGGAGCAGTGAATCTTGCACCTGGTCGAATGTGCGCATTGGCAGTTTCATCGCCGTCATCACGTTCGTCGCGATGTCGGTCGCTTCCTTGATGTCGATGTCGCCGGCCAATGCCAGATTCAGGGAACCGCGAAGCGCGCCCATGGCCTGATCGTATGTCAGGCCCGCCCTGAAAAGTTCCTGGGCGGCCCGCAGGATATCCTTGTTGGTGAAGGGAAAATCCTTGTTCAGTGTCTGAGCATAGGCCTCGAGCTTTTCCCGCTGTTCCTCGGTCAGCAGGCCGAAGGCGCGCATCTTGTTGCCCACCTTCTCGTATTCGAAGACCGCCCTCGCCGCCGCCGCGCCGGCGATCGTCAATGGAGCGGCGATGCCCGACGCTGCATAGGCGGAACTCCGCATGTTCCGCCCGAGACCGCCGATCACCCTGGCCGGCGCCATCGATGCGGCAGCGAAGCGCTGCGTCACAGCATTCAAGCCGCGAAGCGCGGCCGAAATTGTCTTCGCAGGACCGGATACTCGGTCCAGCAGTTTGAGTGTTAGGCGGGCTTCTCGAGCTGACGCGGCCATGGGTCTTGCCTTTTCTGTTCAAAAATGCATCCTGAGAAACCTACCGAAGACTCGACAGGTTGAACAGTGAAGATTGATCAGACGTTTTCGAGCCGTGAAGTTGAGGCCGGGCTGAGTATCGCTCGGGCCTCATTGATCGACCTTTCGCACAAGCTCCCGGTCACGCGGTCGGCTGGTGCCGGCAAGGCCCGGCGCTGGACGGCCAAGGATGTCATCGTGATTCACCTTGCGCTTCGATTGAACGAACGCGGGTTGAGCCAAGCGGCGTCCATCGACATCGCCACAGCAGCGGAACAGCATTTCGCCGACGCCATCGCCGACAGTGCCCAAGGCAAGAACTGGCGTCTGATGTCAGCTCTTCAGCCTGATCCCATGGGGCGTTTCGAGGTCCTCGCGACCAACAATCCCGAAGCCGCCCTCGACTTCATCGAGGCAAACCCGGGATGCGTGATCATCAATCTCAGCGACATGATGCGCGACGCTTTCGCACTGATGGCCGCTTACCGGCAGGAGCCGAAAGGCCATGCCTGATCCGCGCGAAACCGAATTCGGTCCAGCTGAACCGGTGAACCTGGACGATCTGAACGGCAAACTTCTCATCACCCAAGAATCGCAACTCGTCGCCGTCTGGAACGGCACCGCTCACATCTTCACCCTCACCTCCGATGAGATGCGCCGCCTGGCAAGCACTCTCCAATCTGCCGCGGCAGCCAGGGACAAGGATCGACCCTTCCTGTCCGAATATTCGATCCCGAAAGAAGCTCAGCGCGATGCCAAACACTGATCTGACAACGCGCACCGCCGATCTTCGCCTCGACACTTTCAATTCTGAAAAGCGGACCGTCGAGGTCGTGTTCGCCACCGAGGCGCCGGTTCGCCGGCGCAACTACAACGGCCAATTCGATGAGATTCTGGCGATCTCCAAGGATTCGATCATCGCTGATCGGCTCAACGGTGGATCAATGTCGCTGCTCGACTCCCACGACAGCTGGTCGATGAAAGCTCGGCTCGGCGTTGTCTTGGCCGGTTCGCTCCGGATCGAGGGCGGCAAGGCGCTCGCAACCGTCCAGCTTTCGAAAGTCCGCGCCGCCGAACTCCTGGCCGATCTGGCAGACGGCATGCCGTTTCCGGTTTCTGTCGGATACCGGATCCACAGTTACACCGAGAGCGACGACGAAATCCCTGTCCGCACCGCCGTGAAGTGGGAGCCCTTCGAACTCTCCGCAGTCCCTGTCCCCGCAGATGCCGGCGCATCCTCCCGCGCCGCAACCAAAGAGGAACCTCCCATGCCTGCCTCCAATTCAACCCGTCAGGTGACGCCGACGGAAGCCCGTCGCGCCCTCGATGAAGAACGACAGACACGCCACCAAGACCGCGCCAACGTCGATGCCGATATCATTTCGCTCGGCAAACGGTTCGGTTTTGAGGCCGGCTCTGATCTGGTTCGCGGCGCGCTGAAGGATGGCAAATCCTATGCCGACTTCCGCGAGCAGCTGATGGACAAGCTCGACGCCGAGGACGAGGAAATCCGCACCAATCATGCGGGCGCACTGCCGCTATCCGGTCGAGCGAACTTCAATGACCAGGTCGAGGATGCGCTAATCGCGCACCTCGGCGGCACCCCGACAATGGCGGAAAATCCGCTGCGATCGCGGTCGCCGCTCGAGATCGGCCGCGCCTTCTTCGAGGCGATCGGCATCGATGCCCGCTCCCTCACTGACACCTCGATCGCCCAGGCCATGACCGGCCGGCCGACACCCTGGCTCCAGAGCCGATCACTTTCGACCGGCGACTTCCCGATGCTGCTGGAAAACAGCATCCGAAAAACCTTGATGGAGCGGTTCACCGCCCAGGCATCGGTTCTGAAAGCACTCAGCCGCGAGCGGACGGCGAAAGACTTTCGCAAGATGAGCCTCCTGCGGCGCGGCGAAAATCCCAAGCTGCTGCCCCTCGGCGAGAACGGCGAGATCCTGCACGGCGCGCTCTCCGAAGAACGCGATGCGCTTCAGATCGCGTCCTACGCGCGGGCGATCGATCTGAGCTTCCACTTGCTTGTGAATGACGATCTCGGCGCCTTCGCCGACCTGGTCGAAGGTTTCGCCGATGCGGCGGCCGAAACCGAAGGCGACAAATTCTACGACGTCCTGTCCGGCCACGCGGCCGGAACGCTGACGATGGACGACGGGACGCCCGCCTTCCATGCCAGCCGTAGCAACCTGGGTGTAGCGGCAGCGCTATCCGTCACTTCGCTCGACGGAGCCCGGGTCGCCATGAGGCGACAGACATCCGTCGAAGGCGACCGCAAAAATGGCGTCGTTCCGGAGGTCCTGCTGGTCGGTCCTGAGCTCGAGACCACGGCCGAAAAGATCGTGGCAGAGATCCAGGCGGCGACGGTCGACGACGTGAACCCCTTCTCAAAAAAGTTGAAGGTGGCGGTCGAAGATCGCCTCGACGGAACAGGTTGGTTCCTGTTCGGGTCGCCCTCGAGCAGGCCGGTGCTCACGCACGCCTATCTCGACGGATACCCCGGCCCCCAGGTCGAGCGGACCGAGGCCTGGGAGGTTCTCGGAAGCCGGTTCCGTTGTCACCTGCACTTTGGATGCGCGCTGCTCGACTGGCGAGCGGCCTACCACAATCCCGGCGCCTGAGGCGCCTGACGATCTCGCGGTGGTCCTGATTGGCGTCACGCACCACCGCGATCGGCGGCCGGCCGGAACCCGGCCGCCACCACCATCGGGCGCCTGGTCTATCGCATGCCCGACCAGGCCGCGCGCTGCCCGACGAGTTTCCTTTCCTCGCCACGGCGCGCAACTATCCGCAGGTTCCCCATGTCCCTCACGCCCGACACACTCGTCTTCGAGCTTCCCAATGATGCTGCGCTCGAGGCCGAATGCCTGAGCTGCCATCGCACCGGCCGCGTGACGAAGACACAAATCGCGGGCAATGCCTACGCCAGCCTTGCCGAGATTGAATCGCAGATCCGGTGCCGCGGCTGCGGCGAGAACGCCGTCCGGTTTTTCCTGGACACATGACACCGGCTCACTGGCGTCCGGCAACCTTGACGCAAATGTCGCGTACAGTACAATCTACCGTGTGCTTGCTCGACAAGAATGGGGATGCACCGATGAACAGCATTGAATTGTTGGCCGTTAATTGGGATCGACCGGACGATTCTAGTGTGCTCCGAACGATCCAAACGAATTCATCTTCGCCGGCAGACCTGAACCTGGTAGCTCGGCAGCAGATGGCGGAAGACGCATCATGCGACGGCTATCGGATCAAGGACGATGAGGGCGGAGTTTTCATCGTCTACCGCGAAAAGAAGCTTTGATCTTCGCCGTCCTGCGGGAATGAAGCGTTCCTATCACTCGACCGATGGTCGCTCGAGCAGGCCGGCGACCACCTGGGCGGCCAAGCGGACATCGCGCGTGTCCGCGTTCAGCAGGTCCTCGAGATCATCGGCGCACCAGGCCGCAGCTCGCGCCTTCAGCGCGAACACAGCCGAGTGCCCCGAAATGGGCAAGCTCGCGATCTCGTCTATGACAGCCTCGCAGCCTGCGAAAGCCGAATCAAACAGCGCCCGATCGCCGATGCGTTCGGCGCGCATGAGCGCCGCATCAAGCGTTTCGAGGCGGGTGCGAAGATCGGTGAGGTAGTTCGAATCCATGACAGGCTCCTTTGTGTTTGCCTGCCAATTGTCGCTGCGGCCGCGACAGCTGTCGCGCCCCAAGTTGGGTCAGTCGAAAATCGCATTCAGATAAAGCCATTCTTTGATGACCTGATGTCAGTTCTCGCCTGCGGTCCCCGAACGAAAGCCGGCAAAAATCCAGACACCGGCCGCAATTATTAGTGCCGCGACAAGCGAGCCTACAACCATCTTCATGAGCAGCCAGCCGTAGTAGATGATAGGTTCGGCATTCTGATAGTCACACCAAGGCTTCGACGATGGTTGGATTCCGAGCAGCAGTAGCGGGCAGGCAACGTCGCTCTGCCACACCAAGTAGGCGGACCATGCAACCGCGGCGACGACCCAGAGTCTCCAAGCGCCCCGGAGGGTACTACGTGGAAGTCGAGGCGCGAGCATCACTGCCCAGCTCCGTTACACGCCACAGAAAGCTGGTCCCATCACCGGAACCAGGTTTGAGCTTTGTCTCGACGAGGCTTGCTTTCTCCAGTTCCCGAGCTGCCATCTGCTCATAGAGTTCGTTCAGTTCCTCCCACTGATCCGGCGCTCTCTTCAACATCTCTCGAGGATCAATTCTGGCCATGTCAATGCCTACGGATTGAGTGATTCGGTAGGCGCCAAAATACTCCAGAATGTGTTGGAGACCAACGGAGCCCGCTGAGATGTTAGGCCATAGGTTATGTCACGGCCTGGAAAAAGGGTCTAAGTCTTTGATATTTAATATATTGTGGCGGATGGGGTGGGATTCGAACCCACGGTACGCTCTCGCGCACGCCGGTTTTCAAGACCGGTGCCTTAAACCGCTCGGCCACCCATCCAGCATGGCGCTGTATGCGTCATGGCCGGTATCTTTTCAAGCGCGTTGCGTTGTGAAGGCCGGTTGCGGCCTCACAGGTGCTCTTTTTCGAAATCGGCGCACGAATAGTCGAGCAGCGACAGTCCGTCGGACAGGTAGTCGGCGAGTAGCGGGCTGCCCAAGAGATATTCGGCTGTCCGGTCGTTGTGGGCATCGGCTGCCTCGGCGCGTACTTCCCCCCAGTCGGCAGCCGTGTAGTCCCCGCGCCCAAGCCACATCAGCGCGACGAGATCGACCTGCTCGTCATCGGACAATTCGGAGATCAGCGAGGTGAGCTCTTCAAGCACTGGATCGTCCTCGTGCTCTTCGAGTACGTCCGCGCTCTTGTCGTCGGCGGGATTTGAGCCGGAGTCAGGATCGGAATCGGGAACCTTGGCGTCGAATTCCCGCGCCTTGAAAACGATGTAGCAAACAGTCTTGAGCGGCACCGACAGATCGACATCCTCGGCGTCCGTCTGGCTCGATTTCTTCGTCATAGCGCTATTTCTCCCAATCTCCCATCGCACGGTGTTCTTGCGGAATGGCAGCCTGCACGATCTCTTCTCGATTGGCACGCCGGTTCGCCCCTGGCATTGATGCCGGTCAAGCGACCCCGATCCTGATGGTTCGTTTCCAACATCTGTATCCCATTTGCATCGGCTACGAGGGCAAATGCTGGAAACAAGGAAACCATCGGCAAGTTCATGAATCGAGTGGAACTTTCAGATTTGACATTCGATTTCGAGATCGACATCAAACGGGTATCGAATGTCAAATTCGTTCCACTAGTTTATCGTCCGGGAACCTGCTTCGTAGAGTGCGAATACATCGGCACGGCGGCAAAGTTCGGAGCCCGGCGTCATCGCTGCCGCAGCGCCCGCGGCGACGCCGAAGCGGAACGCTTCCTCAATGGAGTGGCCCTCAGCCAGTGACCATGTCATGGCGCCGACAAAGCTGTCGCCGGCGCCGACCGCCGAGACAGTCTCGACATGGCGCGCAGGCACGCGCAGGACGCCGCCGGAGCCGGCCAGCAATGCGCCTTCGCGCCCGAATGTCACGACGACATGCTCAGCAGCCCCCCGGCGCACGATCGCAAGCGCGGCGCGGGTCGCTCCCTCTTCGTCAAGCTTGGTACCCTCGATACTCTCCAGTTCGCCGACATTCGGTTTCAGCAGGAAAATACCGCCCTTTTCCACGGCGCTCTTGAGTGCCTGCCTGGACGTGTCGAGAATGTAGCGCGCACCGGTCCGGCTGGCGATCGCGGCGATGCGGGCGTAGGTGTCGGCCGGAGCGTTGCGCGGAAGGCTGCCGCTGGCAACGATGTAGTCGGCGCCATAGTCAGCTATGAAATCAAGTGCCGGCTGCAATTCAGCGGTTGTCACGACGGGACCTTCGGGGACGAAACGATATTCCCGTCTTGTCTGCTCCTCGCGCACGGCAAGCGATATACGCGTCTCGTCGGCAATGGGAAACCGATGCCCGGCCAGGGAACCGGCTGCCAGCAGCTTTTCGAACATCGAGCCGACGGCTCCGCCCGAAAGGTAGAGCAGTTCGGCGTGCCCCCCAAGTTCGGCGACGACACGGGCGACATTCGTGCCGCCGCCACCGGGATATTGCTTCAAGTTATGCGTCCTCACCTTCATGGTGTGCTGAACGCTTTCCGCGTCGCAGGAAATGTCGACGGATGGATTGAAGACTATCGAGAGAATGCGTGCCACGTTTCTTACCCTGTGCCGAAAAACAGACAATCAAGCACCGGTCATGATCCTTCCGCCTCCGCTGATGCGACCTGCGCCTTGACCTTGAAGAAGCTGTCCGGCGTGACAGAAATTGAATCGATGCCGCAACTTACCAGAAAGCGAGCGAATTCGGGATGATCGCTCGGCGCCTGCCCGCAAAGCCCGACCTTGGAACCGGCCTTGTGGGCTTCGGATATGACATTGCCGATCATCCATTTCACGGCATCGTCCTGCTCGTCGAACAGGTCGGACAACAATTCGGAATCGCGATCCACGCCGAGCGTCAGTTGCGTCAGATCGTTCGAGCCGATCGAAAACCCGTCGAACCGCTGCGCGAATTGCGACGCCAGGATCACATTGGACGGTATTTCGCACATCACATAGACTTCGAGCCCGCTCTCGCCGCGCTTCAAGCCGTTTTCGGCCATGACAGCGAGTACGCGATCGGCTTCGCTGACCGAGCGGCAGAACGGGATCATGACGACGACATTGGTGAAACCCAGTTCATTGCGCAGCCTGGAGATGGCACGGCATTCAAGCGCAAAACCGTCGCGATAGGCCGGCGAATAATAGCGCGCGGCGCCGCGAAAGCCGATCATGGGGTTCTCTTCGTCCGGTTCGAATCCGCTGCCGCCAAGCAGGTCGGCATATTCGTTGGTCTTGAAATCGCTCATCCGCACGATCACCGGCCGGGGATGAAACGCAGCCGCGATCCGGGCGAGACCCCGGGCCAGGCGATCGACGAAATATTCGGTCTTGTCGGTGTAGCCGCGGGTCAACTCCTCGATGCGGGCGCGAACCTGAGGGTCCCCTACCCTTTCGAAATGCGCCAGCGCCATGGGATGCACACGGATATGATTGGAAATCACGAACTCCATCCGCGCAAGGCCGACGCCATCTGCCGGCAACCGCCACCAGCGGAACGCCGCCGCCGGATTGGCCATGTTGAGCATGACCTTCGTTTGCGTCGCCGGCACGTCATGCAGTGTGACATCCCTGGCAGAGAACGTGGCGGATCCTTCGTAGATGAAGCCTTCGTCACCTTCCGCACAGGAGAGTGTGACCTCCTGGCCGCTGTGAAGGACTGCCGTCGCGTCGCCGGTTCCGACGATGGCGGTCAGGCCGAGCTCGCGACTGACGATGGCGGCATGCGATGTGCGCCCTCCATGGTTGGTGACGATGCCGGCGGCCCGTTTCATGACCGGCACCCAATCCGGATCGGTCGTCGAGGTGACGAGAATGGAACCGTCGACGAAGTCGTCGATATCGTCGGCGCTCTCGATCAGGCAGACTTCGCCGGCAACGATCGAGTCGCCGATTGCAAGCCCCTTGGCGAGAACCTTGCCCTTCAACGTTATTTCATAAGCCTTGAAGGACGCGCTGTCTCGTTGTGACTGAACGGTCTCGGGACGGGCCTGTACGATATAGAGTGCCCCCGTTTCGCCATCCAGGGCCCATTCCATGTCCATGGCCATGCCGTAATGTGCCTCGATTTCTGTAGCCCAGCGCGAAAGCGTCAGGATCGCTGCATCGTCGAGGACGGCGGCTGCCCTTTCGACCTTCGAGGTCGGGACATTGCGCGTCGCCCGCGAGCCGGAGGCGTAGATCATCTTGATCGCCTTCGCGCCGATCTTCTTCTCCACGATCGGCGACAGCGACAAATCCGAAAGCAGCGGCTTGAAGACGACATATTCGTCCGGATCGACCGTGCCCTGGACCACGTTCTCGCCCAGGCCCCAGGCGGCGTTGATGACCACCACCTTGTCGAAACCGGTCTCGGTGTCGATGGAGAACATCACGCCCGAGCCGCCCTTGTCCGAGCGCACCATGGTCTGGACGCCGATCGAGAGCGCGACCTTGAGGTGGTCGAAACCCTTGACCTGGCGATAGCTGATCGCCCGGTCGGTAAACAGGGACGCGAAGCATCGCTTGCATGCGTCGAGCAGCGCCTTTTCGCCGCGGATGTTGAGGTAAGTCTCCTGCTGGCCTGCGAAGCTCGCATCCGGGAGATCCTCGGCGGTGGCGCTGGAGCGTACCGCGACATCGGCGTCCGGCTTGCCGAAGCGCTGAGACAATTGCCTGTAATGGTCGACGATTCCGGTTGCCAGGTCGTCGGGCCATTCGCCAGCCAGGAAGGCCTTGCGGATCGCATTGCCGGTTTCGGCCAATGTCACCTTGCCGACCTGGTAATCGCCGATCGCGCCGGCAATCGTCCCTTCGAGGTTATTGGTCTTCAGGAAGTGCCAATAGGCATCCGCAGTAGTTGCGAAACCCGGCGGAACGGCGATGCCGCGCGGCGCGAGCACATTGACCATTTCGCCCAGCGATGCGTTCTTGCCGCCGACGCGGGCCACGTCGCCGCGGCCGGTCTGTTCGAACCAGAGGATCATCTCATTGCCGCTGGAGTGCATCTCCACCATCCTTTTCCTCATGTGAATTCCTGTCGTTTCGGGCCATCGGAAATACGGAACCGCAAGTTCAGGGCTCCAGTAAATCGCCGATCATGCGCCCCTTGTGCAGCCTCGTGATCGTTTCCGCCATCAGAGGCGCAACTGATATGACGCGCAGTTTCTCATTGCCGACACTGTCGGGAATGTCGAAAGGTCCCACGCTGTCGCTCACCAGAAGTTCGTCGATTGCCCGGTCGGCGAGGACGGCCGCACTGCCCTCCGTGAACAAACCGTGCGTCACGAGGACCCGCACGCTCGCCGCATCACGGTCCCGGCATGCTTTCGCGGCACGCAAGACGGTTCCGCCGCTGGAGATCATGTCATCGACGATGAATACGTCGCGGCCGGCGACATCGCCCGCAAACAGGGAACCGCTCACCACGCCGCTGCTGCGCCGCTTCTCCATGAAACCGAAGCCGACCGGTCTGCCGCACATCGCCTCGAGCATTTCCTTCAGCAGTTCGGCACGCTTGACGCCGCCGCCGTCCGGAGAGACGACCGACATCCGTTCGGCCGGCACGCCGCCGGACTTGGCGGTGCGCAGAATTTCTGCGGCCATGAGCTTGCGCGCGTCGAGGTGGACCGTTTGGCAACGAAACGCATTCTGGAATGCAGCGATGTTGTGGACCTCGAGCGAAACGAAGGTATCGATACCGACCGCCTCGAACAGCGTCGCGACATACCTGGTCGTAACCGGATCGCGGGGCTTGGTCTGTCGGTCCTTGCGCGAATAGGCGAGGTACGGGACGATCGCGGTGATCCGCGCCGCACCGTTTTCGCGGCATGCGGCCAGGAAGAAGAGCAGTCGGCAAAGCTTGTCATTGGCCGAGGCCCCTTCCCTGCCGTTCAGGCTGTGCAGCACATAGACATCGCGCCCGCGCACGCTCTGCAGCGGCCGGGTCTTGTGTTCACCGCCCTCGAATTCGCGTTCCTCATGAATGGCGAGCGGAAATCCGCCGCTTTCGGCGATCGCTTTTCCCAGACTGTCCGATCCGTTGAGCGCAAAGAATAGCATGCCGCCAACTATTATCGATTCTTGCTTCGTTTCATTGACATGGGTCATCGCGTCCTGGCTGCTCGCCATTGATGGCGGAACTGTCCGGGGCAAGTTGATGGCTGTCAATGCCGCTGAAAAATTTGGGGCAGAGGATATCCGAAATCGGATTTGGACAGGAGATTCAAATGGGCGTGACCGGATTGACGGCCATTGATCATTCGCCGCAAGTCGTGGCCGAATGGCTCAATGGACTGTGTGACAGGCTCGATTGGACAGAAAACCGCCGCGCATATCTGCTGCTTCGCACGACTTTGCATGCGGTACGCGATTGGCTGACTGTGGATGAAGCATCCGATCTGGCCGCGCAATTGCCGCTGCTTGTCCGCGGAATCTACTACGAGGGCTGGAATCCCTCGTCTACGCCTGTCCATCCGCGGAGCAAGGACGATTTCGTTGCGAGAATCATGCGTGCCTTTGAGCAGGAACCTCTCGGCGACCCGGAAATGGCGATTTCCGCGGTGTTCGGGCTTCTGGAGAAAAAGGTTTCCGCCGGCGAGATCGAACAGGTTCGAAACGCGATGCGCAGCCACATTCGCGATCTCTGGCCCTAAGGCGTTTTGAGATCCTGGGTGTGGGCATATTGGAGATGCGCCGATGGGATCGCCTGACTGACAGCCGCCCGGTTCGTGGCAGGGCTGACTGCCATTCGATTGGACGACAATGGAAGCTGACAGATGCCGTTGGGAGATAAAGTCTGGTTCCTGACACGGCCGCAATCCTATCCGCGACCGACGTCGTCCGTTATCGTGCGGGAAACCCACACCTCCTTCGTCTTCCTGACGGATGATCGCGCCTACAAGCTGAAGAAGCCCGTTCGTTTCCCCTACCTCGACTTTGCGCATCTGGAGTCGCGCAAGAAATATTGCCACGAAGAGATACGTCTCAATCAGGAACTCGCGGGAAAGGTGTATCTGCGCGCGGTGTGCCTCGCGAGAGCCAAGGACGGCACGATGTCGATCGGTGGCAAGGGGCGAATCATCGACTGGCTGGTGGAGATGGAACGCCTGCCCGAGGACCTCCTGCTCGACCGGCGCCTTCTGGCCGGCACGGTGACGCCGCATCAACTGAATGATGTCATTGCGGTCCTTGACCGATTTTATCAGCATCAACGCCAGAAAAGGAAGCTCGGCTATCCTTATCTGGATCATCTCAAGCGCGAATGCCTGATCAACGCGTCGCATCTCCAGGCCATGCGTGCCCATCTTGGTCGCGCCTTCAGCAAGAAACTCATCGATGCCTGCGAACGCCTGGTCGACGAGGTTGGTTATGAAGTCCAGCTTCGCGTGGCGACCCACATGGTGGTCGAGGGGCATGGAGACCTGCGCCCTGAACACATATGCCTGCTCCCCGAACCGGTGATTTTCGACCGCCTCGAATTCGATCCCGACATGCTTTTCATCGATATGTACGATGAGGTGAATTACCTGGGTATAGAATGCATGCTGCTCGGCGCGGACTGGGTCCGTCCGATGTTATTGCAAGCGCTGGAAAGCCGTATCGGCAACGCGCCGACACCCAGGTTGCTGACCGCCTACGGTGTATTCAGATGCATGCTGCGGGCCAGGCTTTGTATCGATCATCTGCGCGACAGGAATCCGCGTACACCGGCAAAATGGCCCAAGCTCGCGAAAGCCTATTTGCGGATCGCTGCCCGGATACTGAAACAATGAGAAGGACGGCTGACACTCGCCAAAGGGCGGCGGCGCCAGAACCGCAGTTAGCTGTTCAGCAGCCATTGACCGACCATCTGCGGGCGCTTGGCATCGGCAATTTTCGGGGCTATGGTTTTGCCACGGTGTGACACTTCTACAGCGAACGGTAACGCGTTATCAAAGGGAGCGTTAGATGACTTCACTTTTCAAGAAGAGCCTTTTTGCCTCGGTCCTGGGCACCGGGATGATCTTGAGCGCCTTCGCATCGGCGGCCGAATTCAAGGCCTGCCAGATCACCGATACGGGCGGCGTCGACGACAAGGGCTTCAACCAGACGGCCTGGAAAGGGATCCAGGATGCCGAAAAGGAACTCGGCGTGGTAGGCAAGCTGCTCGAGTCGAAAGCCGAGACGGACTACGTGCCGAACATCAATTCGTTCATCTCCGAGAAGTGCGACATCATCATCACGGTCGGCTTCCTGCTCGGAGACGCGACCAAGACTGCGGCAGAGGCCAATCCCGGCACCAAGTTCTCCATCGTCGACTTTGCCTATGATCCGGTGGTGCCGAATATCCTTGGCCAGGTCTATGCGACCGACGAAGCGGCATTCCTCGCCGGCTACCTTGCTGCAGGCGTCTCCAAGACCGGTATTGTCGGGACTTTTGGCGGAATCAACATTCCGCCGGTCACCATCTTCATGGACGGCTTCGTGCACGGCGTGAACTACTACAACAAGCAGAAGGGCACGAGCGTTCAGGTCCTCGGCTGGGATGTCGAGAAGAGGGAAGGCCTGTTCACCAACAACTTCAGCAGCCTCGATGACGGCAGGGCCTTCGCCAAGAACCTGAACGAGGAAGGCGCCGACATCGTCATGCCGGTTGCCGGACCGGTCGGCCAGGGATCTGCGGCGCTCGCCTCTGAAATGGGCACCGACAGGCTCAAGATCATCGGCGTCGACGTCGATCAGTATCTGACCGATCCGGAACACAAGGGCGTCTTCCTGACCTCCGTGCTGAAGCGCATGGATTCGACCGTTGTCGAAGCCATCAGGCAGGTCAAGGAAGGTACCTTCCAGGGCGGTGTCATCGTCGGTACGCTGGCGAGCGGCGGTGTCGGAATCGCGCCGTACCACGATCTGGAGTCCGAGGTGTCCGATGAACTGAAGGGCGAACTCGATGCGATCGCCGCCGGCATCAAGGACGGCTCGATCAACGTCAAGGGCATGTAATCCTGCCTTGACCCGGTAAAGCTCATGGCCCGCCGTCTTCAAATCCCGAGATGGCGGGCGTGATATTAATAGACGAACCCGGTCAGGAAGGGGCGGCAACCATTGGATATCGAGCTTCGCGGCATCACCAAGCGGTTCGGTGATCTCGTCGCCAATTCCGGCGTGAACCTGAGCATCAAGGCTGGCGAAGTGCTTGGCCTTCTCGGCGAGAACGGCGCCGGCAAGTCGACGATGATGAACATCCTCTCCGGGCTCTATCGGCCTGACGAGGGCGAAATCCTGATCGACGGAAAGCCGGTATCGTTCCGCGGTCCCGGCGACGCGATACGCGCCGGCATCGGCATGGTGCACCAGCATTTCATGCTCGTTCCGGTCTTCACCGTCGCGGAAAATGTCGTGCTCGGTGTCGAACCCACCAGAATGCTCGACTATCTCGACCTCAGGAAGGCGCGCGAGCAGGTCCGCGAGATCAACGAGGAATATGGCCTCGAGGTCGATCCGGACGAGCTGATCGAAAACCTGCCGGTCGGCATCCAGCAGCGCGTCGAGATCATCAAGGTACTGTTCCGTTCAGCGAGCGTGTTGATATTCGACGAACCGACCGCCGTGCTGACACCGCAGGAAGTCACCGAGTTTTTCAAGATCGTGCGGTCCTTGCGCGATGCGGGCAAAGCAATCGTATTCATCACCCACAAGCTCCACGAAATTCACGGGATCGCCGACCGTATCAGCGTCTTGCGGGCCGGAAAGATCGTCGGCGAAGGGCTTCCTGGAAAGACATCCGACCAGGATCTTGCCGAGATGATGGTCGGCCGCCCGGTCACTTTCGAGGTTGAGAAGAAAACATTCGAACCCGGCGAGGTTCTTCTCGATATCCGCAACCTCACCGTGCTGCGCGACGATGATTCCGTTGCGGTCGACAATGTGACCTTCAGCGTGCGCAGCGGCGAAATCGTCGGCATCGCAGGCGTTCAGGGCAACGGCCAAACGGCCCTCGTCGAAGCGCTGACCGGCCTGAGGCGCGTGACAACGGGATCCGTCACGTTCCAGGGGAAGGACATCACCGGGGCCTCCGTGCGCGATCGCCATCGCATGGGCTTTGCCCATGTGCCGGAAGATCGCCAGCGTGCCGGCATGATCACCGATTTCACGATCGCGGAGAACATGGCCCTGAATACCTACTACGACGAGCCCTACTCGCACGGAATCGTCATGGACTGGAAAGCGGTCGCCGACAATTCGGCGAAATACGCGACGGCGTTTGACGTCCGCGCAACATCGATTTTCGAGGCGGCGGGGCATCTGTCCGGCGGCAACCAGCAGAAAATGATCGTGGCACGCGAACTCTCGCGCGATACCAAGTTAATGATTGCCGCACAACCGACGCGCGGCCTGGATGTCGGTTCGATCGAATACATTCACAAGCGGATCGTGGCTGCGCGCGACGAGGGTGACGGCGTCCTCATAGTCTCTTCGGAGCTCGACGAGATTCTGGCGCTGTCGGATCGCATCCTGGTGATGTTCAAGGGTCGGGTCGTGGCCGAATTCGGCGCCGGCGCCCGTCCCGCCAACAAGAACGATATCGGCCTTGCAATGGCGGGGGCATTGGCATGAGCGAAGAAAACGGACGCGCGGCCCTTTCCGCGGAATTGATGAAACGCGCTGCGCCGGGGCGGACCGACTTCGAGGATCTCGTGATCGTGCCGGTGCTGGCCGTGATAACTGCCATCGTGCTCGGCGGACTCGTCATGCTGGCGACCGGCGTGTCGGTCGGAGCGATCGGCACCGCCTTCGTCGCGTTGTTTACCGGGTCCGTCGGTTCGATTTCAGCCATCTCCGAGACGCTGACCGCGGCTGCCCCCCTGACGCTTGCGGGTTTGGGTATCGCGCTCGGCTTCCGTGCCGGGCTGTTCAATATCGGTGCCGAGGGACAGGTCCTGATCGGCGGCATGGCCGCGGTGATCGTCGGCTTCTCCTTCGAAAGCCTGCCGATCTACATCCATCTGCCGATGGCTCTGCTGGCTGGCGCGGCCGCAGGCGCCTTCTGGGCTTCGATCGCCGGCTGGTTACGGGCGGCCACGGGCGCGCATGAGGTTATCACCACCATCATGCTGAACCTGATCTCGTTTCGCCTTGTCGACTATTTGTTGCGTAGCCCGTTTGTGCAGAAACCCGGCCGGGCGGACCCGATCTCAAAAAACGTAACCGAAAGCGCCCAACTGCCGCAACTCCTGTCCTGGCTGGACCCGAACATGCGCGTACATGCCGGCATCGTCATCGTCGTCCTGGCCGTGATCCTCGTCTACTGGCTGCTTTTCCGCACCACGATAGGATTCGAATTCCGGGCATCCGGTCTCAATCCGGATGCAGCGCGTTTCGCGGGGATGAAGTCTGGCGTGATCATTGTCGTCGTCATGGGTGTGGCGGGCGCGCTGGCCGGCCTGGCGGGTGCCAACCAGGTCCTTGGCGTTCTCGGGCGGGCGTCTCCAGGCTTCTCGGGCGGCCTCGGGTTCGACGCGATCGCCGTTGCGCTTCTCGGCCGGTCCCACCCGTTCGGGGTATTGCTCGCAGGCCTGCTTTTCGGTGCATTGCAGGCGGGCGGACGCCAGATGCAGGTATCGGCCGGGGTCAGCCTCGACCTGATTGCCATCATCCAGGCGCTGATCATCATCTTCATCGCCGCACCAATACTGATGCGTGCGGTGTTTTCCTTCGCATTCCAGAAGCAGGCAAGACGGTAGGCGGATCTCGGCATGGCAGTTACTGAAGTTTCCCCCGGCGGGACAAAGGCCATCGGATATGCGCGGCGTCGCCAGACGCTGATCTCGGGATGGCTTCTTCTCTTTCTCTCCGTTTTTGTCGCGGTGGTTTTCGCCGTGCCGGTGACAGGGGATGCGTCGTTCAGGCTGGCATACCCCGGTGACGCCTTCGTCATTCCCAATCTGGTCGTCCCGGCGGCGCCATACGCCTATGTCGTCTCCGCGTTGCTCGCCTTTTTCGGTATTCGCCAATTTCTTCCGGGCGCCGCACGCTGGTCCGGTCTTCTTCTCGGCATCGGTCTGTTTCTCGTTGTCACTGCATTTCTGACCTGGGCCACGGCGGACAAGTCCTTCTCGCTGACCGGCATGCTGCAAGCGACGATCGTTCGCGCCGTACCCATTGCGCTTGGCGGCCTTGCGGGCGTGCTTTGCGAACGGGTGGCGGTGGTCAACATCGCGATCGAAGGCATGCTGCTCGCTGGCGCCTTCACCGGTGCGGTTGTCGGCTCGACGCTGGGCGGCGCCGGAGGCCTGGTTGCAGCGGTGCTCGTCGGCGGTCTGTTCGGTCTTCTGCTTGCCGCATTGGTGGTCACCTATCGCGTCGACCAGATCATCGCCGGCGTGGCGATCAACCTGCTCGTGCTGGGGCTAACTTCCTATGTCAGTAGCCAGGTGCTGACCCATTACCGCGAACTCAACAATGCGCCGGTCTTCCGCTCGATCAATATTCCATTCCTCAGCGACCTGCCGTTGATCGGCCCCGTACTTTTCCAGCAGAACATCTTCGTCTATGGCGCGCTGATCATGGTCGCGGTAGCAACCTACTACCTGTTCCATACGCGCAGCGGACTGCGGGCGCGTGCGGTCGGCGAGCATCCGGAGGCCGCCGATACGCTCGGCATCGATGTCTATCGCCTGCGCTATCTCAACGTGACGCTTGGGGGAATGGTTGCCGGGTTCGGCGGGGCATGGTTCACGCTCGGTTCGGTCGGGCGCTTCGACGACAACATGACCAACGGGCGCGGCTTTATCGGGCTTGCTGCCATGATCTTCGGGCGCTGGCATCCCGTCGGCGCGTTGATGGCGGCCCTGGTCTTCGGGTTTGCCGATTCGCTGCAGCAGAAACTGGCAATTCTGCGTACGCCGATTCCCGCGGAATTCCTTGCAATGGCGCCTTATATCGCGACTATTGTTCTGGTTGCCGGCCTGATCGGACGCGCCCGGCCGCCTGCTGCGGACGGCAAGCCCTATATCAAGGATTAAACTGTCAGCGTCGATTTGGCGCAGCCGATTCCTGCTGGTTTGATCTTCCGCACAGCATGACCGGGTCCCAGATCAGGCATATGTGGCCAGGCATCCGGGTTGATGGCTGTCAAGGAACTGGCGCTCGGCATGACTTAATGCCTTGCCAAACGGAGCAGGCCCGATGAGCAATGCAATGAGCATCGAAGCGATCGTCGCGAAAGGCCGGCGCCGGTCGCGCTGGCGGGCGATCGTGTCGGGTGTACTTCTGCTTGCCGTGGCCGGCGGCGGTTACTGGTACTGGTCCGTGCGGTCATTAGTGCAGGATAAATTGACCTACAGTACCGCCATGGCGGCTATTGCGGATATCATCGTCACCGTGACCGCCACAGGAACGGTGGAGCCGACCAACAAGGTCGATATCTCCAGCGAACTTTCAGGGACGGTGCGCACGGTCGAAGTCGACTACAATGACGAAGTGACCGTCGGCCAGGTGCTCGCTCGGCTCGATACGGACAAGCTGGAAGCCACAGTGGAACTGCGCCGCGCCTCGCTTGTTGCGGCGCAAGCGCGGGTCAGCGAAGCAGAAGCGACTCTCGCGGAGCGACTGGAAAGCTTCAAGCGTGCCAGTACGCTGACCGAGCGCGGTATCGGAACCCAGGAGCAGTATGGAGCCGCCAAGGCCGCTTTGGACCGGGCCGAGGCCGCATTGAAGAGCGCGAGAGCAGATGTGCGCGTCGCCCAGGCGAACCTCGTTGTCGAGGAAGCCAATCTGGCGAAAGCCTGTATCTGCTCTTCGATCAATGGCGTGGTACTCGACCGCAATGTCGATGTGGGCCAGATCGTCGCGTCGTCGCTGCAGGCGCCGGTGTTGTTCACGATTGCCGAAGACCTGCGGAAAATGGAACTCCTGGTCGATATCGATGAGGCCGATATCGGCAAGGTTTCGGTGGGCAACCAGGCCGGGTTTACGGTCGAGGCATTCCAGGACAAGCGCTTTCCAGCGAAGATTTCGCACATCCGTTATGCTCCCGAAACCGTGGAAGGCGTGGTCACCTACAAGGCGGTTCTGGAAATCGACAATGCCGAGTTGCTCCTGCGGCCGGGCATGACCGCGACGGCCGAGATTACCGTCGACGAAGTCGAGCAGGTGCTGACCGTGCCCAACGCGGCTCTGCGCTATGCGCCCGCCAAAACAGCCGACGAGGCGCAGGAAGATGCACCGACCGGGCTGCTTGGCATGCTGTTCCGCCGGCCCCCGTCGAATGCACCGGTAACCAGTAATGACCCGACCGCGGGCGGAATGCGGACCTTGTGGTTGAAAAAGGGAGATGAGGCGGTTGCGCTGCAGGTCCGCACCGGCGTGACGGACGGGCGGAAAACCGAGATCATCGAGGGAGACCTCAAGGAAGGTGACCCTGTGATCACGGGCGCGACGGGAAAATGACGAGCGAAGCTCCCGCCAGGGAAGCTGCCGGCGCGCGCGCCGGGCCTCCACTGATCGTTCTCGAAGGCGTGACCAAGATCTACGGTGCGGGCCAAGCCGCGGTCCACGCCCTGCGGGGCATCGATCTTGAAGTCGAACGTGGCGAATTCGTCGCCATCATGGGGCCGAGCGGGTCCGGCAAGTCTACGGCCATGAATATTCTCGGCTGCCTCGACGCCCCCACATCCGGATACTACCGGTTCGATGGCCATGAGGTCGGTAAACTGACGCGGGACCAGCGCGCGCTGCTGCGGCGCAACTTCCTCGGTTTCGTCTTTCAGGGCTACAATCTTCTTGCGCGCACGTCCGCACTCGACAATGTCGAACTCCCCCTGATCTACCAGGGCATACGTGGTGCCCAGCGGCGCCAGTTGGCGCTTGATGCGCTTGCCAGGGTCGGCCTGGGAGGCCGCGAAACCCACGACCCCTCCGAGCTTTCCGGTGGCCAGCAGCAACGTGTCGCCATTGCACGGGCCATTGTCGGAAAGCCCGAAGTGGTGCTTGCCGATGAACCGACGGGTAATCTCGATACAGTCACCAGCCGCGAAATCATGGATCTGCTGAGCGAGCTCAACCGCGAGGACGGCGTGACGATCCTCATGGTGACACATGAACCGGACATGGCCGAGTACGCGCATCGCATCGTCAATTTTGTCGACGGGCGGGTCGAGTCCGACCGGCCGAACGCGCACAGGGTGGCCTGAGATGCTTTGGGAAACGGTCCGGCTGGCATTCGGCGCCATCATGAGGAACGCGCTCCGCTCGTTCCTGACCGTGCTGGGCGTCATCATCGGCGTTGGTGCCGTCATCGCGATGGTGACGGTCGGTCAGGGATCGACCAGCCAGGTCGAGAGTGACGTGTCCAAGCTGGGAACCAACCTGCTGATGATCCGGCCCGGTCAGGCGGGCCAGGGCCCCGGTTCGCCGGGAGGGGCGTATGCCCAGAGCCTGACGCTCAAGGACGCTGACGCCATCGAGGAGCAGATCTACAGCGTGCGGGCTGCCGCGCCGAGTACGGCGCGCTCTATGACCGCGGTGTTCGGAAACGAAAATTACACAACCAGCGTCGCCGGAACGGACAACCGCTTTCTGATCGCCCGCGACTGGCAGATCAGCGACGGCAGGCAGTTCTACGAGAGCGAACTGCGGTCCGGCGCGGCCTCCTGCATCCTTGGCGCGACCGTGGTCAAGGAGCTGTTCGGCAACTACAACCCGGTCGGCGAAACCATCCGGCTGAAACAGATCTCCTGCCGGGTGATCGGCACGCTGGAAGCCAAGGGCGCGTCGAGCTTCGGTTCGGACGAGGATGACCGGATACTCATGCCCGTGCGCGCGTTCCAGCGCCGCATCGCGGGAAACCAGGACGTCTCCATCATATTCGTGGCGGTGCACAGCGGCGCATCGACCGAGAAGGCCAAGGGCGAGATCGAAAGGCTGATGCGTGAACGCCGCCGTATTGCGCCCGGCGAGGACGACGATTTCAGCGTCATGGACATGAAGCAGATCAGTTCCATGCTTACCGGCATATCAACCGTGCTGACCGGCCTTTTATCCGCGGTCGCAGCGGTGAGCCTGCTGGTCGGCGGCATCGGCATCATGAACATCATGCTGGTGTCGGTGACCGAGCGGACGCGCGAAATCGGCATCCGCCTGGCAATCGGTGCGACGGAACGTCAGGTTCTGGTGCAGTTCCTCGTCGAGGCGATCGTGTTGTCGCTGATCGGCGGATTTCTGGGCATCCTCCTCGGGCTGGGGCTTGCCCTGATCGGCGCGCGCTGGCTGTCCGTGCCCTTCCAGCCGGACCCTTCGATCATCGCGCTGGCATTCCTGTTTTCCGCCCTCGTGGGCATCCTGTTCGGCTTCTTCCCGGCCCGCCGCGCCGCGCGCATGGATCCCATCGAGGCCCTGCGCTACCAGTAATCGCCTCATTGGCCATTGGCGCGCAATACGGCGCATGCTATGGGCCGCGATCCCCTAGGCCCTGCGGACGGATTGGAGATGGATTACGTGAGACAAGAGGCGAGAGATGCCGCGAAAAGACACGAAGGGCGTACCGCAAGTACGGCTGAGGGGCTTCTTGCGGCAGGTCGACGCCTCCTGTCTCGCTTGCGGGGCCGGGCGGTTGCCGCCCAAAGCCGTCGAAAAACCTCCGTCCCGATGGGGCGAAATCGCGGGCGTCGGTTTTTCTTGGCCCTGAACGCCGATCGCTCCGGCGAAATCCGCCTCCAATCCGTCCACAGGGCCTAGGCGCGCAAGGGCGCCCCGGCATTCGATATGAGCAAGGACGCAAAAACGCGCGGCAAGATCATTGCCGAGAACCGCAAGGCGCGGTTTTCCTATTCGATCGAGGAGACGATCGAAGCGGGGCTGGTCCTGACCGGCACCGAGGTCAAGTCTTTGCGCGAAGGCCAGGCGAACATCCAGGAAAGCTATGCGAGTTTCGAGAACGGGGAACTGTGGCTGATCAACTCCTACATTCCGGAGTATCTGCAGGCGAACCGTTTCAACCATGAGCCGCGGCGCCTGCGCAAGCTGCTGCTCAAAAAGCGCGAAATGGCCAATGTTGCCAAGGCGATAGACCGCGAGGGCATGACGCTGGTTCCCCTCAAGCTCTATTTCAACGACCGCGGGCGCGCCAAGCTTCTGCTCGGTGTGGCCAAGGGCAAGAAGCTGCACGACAAGCGCGAGGATCAGAAGAAGCGTGACTGGGGCCGGGAAAAGGCGCGCCTGCTCAAACAGCACGGGTGAGGGGCCTCAATTCGCCGCTTGACAGTTCGCCTTGAAACATGCACGAATGTTCATATATAGCAAAAATCTGACACGACGCTTCCGTCGCCAGGCTAACTGACAAGGGATACACCATGTTTCTGAACGGACTTCTCAACCGCTCCGCTTCGCCGCTGCCGATGGGCGTTATCGCCCATGATGACATGGTCGAGGCGATCGCCTCCGGCCAGTACACCGTCATCGACGTTCGCGAAGTGCACGAGCACCGCTCGGGCCACATCGATGGCTCGATCAACATTCCGCTGTCCAACTTCCATCCGGCGAATGTTCCGACCGACAAGCCGATCATCGTCTATTGCGCGACGGGTGGCCGCTCTTCCATGGCCATGCAGATTCTCCAGTCGGCGGGTGTCACGGATGTGCGCAACTACCGCCCCGGCATTGCGGGCTGGCGCATGCAGGGCGGCGCTCTGGTCTGATCGACAGATTTCGCATTTGTAAGGCCCGGCAGTCCCGCTGCCGGGCTTTTTTATGTCCTCAGATAGGTTGCGACGGCGGCGAACACATTCTGGAACATGGCAGGCGTCAGCCGCCCGGTGTTGGTGTTGTAGCGCGAGCAGTGATAGCTGGAGAACACGGCAACGCCGCCCGGGCTGGTCTGCGCACCATGACGGAAGGGATGGGCAGTTACCCGGCCATCGAGCGCCCGAATGGTCGAATCGTGGGAGATCTTGCCCAGTGTCACGATGGCCTTCAGCTCGGGGAAGCGGCCGATTGTGGCGGTCAGGAAGCGCCGGCAGGTGGCAATCTCGGCTCCAACCGGCTTGTTTTCCGGCGGCACGCAACGCACCGCATTGGTGATCGCGGTGCCGACCAGTTCCAGGCCGTCGTCCGGCCGGGCGTCAAAGCGCCCCTGCGCGAACCCGAACGCGCCGAGCGTCGAATAGAGCAGGTCGCCGGCGTAATCGCCGGTGAAAGGCCGCCCGGTCCGGTTCGCGCCGCGCAGACCCGGCGCCAGGCCGACGACAAGCAGGCGGACATGCTCGTCGCCGCGCGGGTCGGCGAATGTCGCCACCGGCGCGTTGTGCCACAGGGGCTCGCGCTCCCTCCACCCGGCAATGAAACCGCTGAGCCGGGGGCAAAGGGCGCAATCGCGTGCTGGTTCCGTGTCGGAATTCACGGCGGGTACGATCCGTTCACAGGTCGTCTTCGTAGTCTTCTTCAACGTCCT
This sequence comes from Notoacmeibacter sp., assembly GCA_019912385.1. Taxonomy (GTDB): domain Bacteria; phylum Pseudomonadota; class Alphaproteobacteria; order Rhizobiales; family Rhizobiaceae; genus JAIOIW01. The sequence goes on from JAIOIW010000012.1 coordinate 23,506, forward strand.
GGCGCCGCGGCGGGCGCTCCGAGGGATCGCGCCCGATCTCTCCTTTCATCGAGACGAGATCGATGAAGTTGTCGGCCTGGCGCCGCAGGTCGTCGGAGATCATCGGGGGCTGGGAACTCATGGTCGACACTACCGAGACCTTGCGCCCGCGCCGTTGCAGCGCTTCGACCAGCGTGCGGAAATCTCCGTCGCCGGAAAAAATGACGTAGTGGTCCACCACGTCGGCCAATTCCAGGGCGTCGATGGCCAGTTCGATGTCCATGTTGCCCTTGATCTTGCGTCGGCCCGCGGAATCGGTGAACTCCTTCGCCGGTTTGGTCACCAGCTTATAGCCATTGTAGTCGAGCCAGTCGATCAACGGCCGGATCGACGAGTATTCCTGGTCTTCCACCAGCGCCGTGTAATAATAGGCGCGCAGCAGGTAGCCCTTTTTCTGGAACGCCGTCAGGAGCTTGCGGTAGTCGATGTCAAAACCGAGCGACCTTGAGGCTGCATAGAGGTTTGCGCCGTCGATGAACAACGCGATTTTTTCGCGGGGATCAAACATGAAGAAAGCCCTTTTTCGGAAATGAGTTCAGGTTTTCGGCAATGATTCAGTGACAATGGTTCAGGGTGAAGACGGAGAATTTGGCAATTGCGGCTCCCGCAACATGTCGATATCGGGCCCCGGTTAAACGGGATATTGTCCGTTTCCAAGGCCAATTGCGCGAAAGTGCCAAATAATTGACGATTTCGCTGTTTTTCTCGTCCGGGGGTTGAACCGGCCTCCGGCGATGATGCTTGTATTCGGAACCACTTCCATGTATGCACGCGCCAGCAATTTCCCGTCCGGAACAGAAATGAAAGGGGCAGTCAATGGCCCGCGTAACCGTTGAAGATTGCATCGACAAGGTCCCGAACCGTTTCGACCTCGTCCTGCTTGCCAGCCATCGCGCCCGGTTGATCTCTCAGGGCAGCCAGATCACGATCGACCGCGACAACGACAAGAATCCGGTTGTGGCGTTGCGCGAAATCGCCGACGAGACGCTGTCGCCCGGCGATCTGAAGGAAGATTTGATCCATTCCCTGCAGAAGCATGTCGAGGTGGACGAGCCGGAGGCGGAAGCCGTGCCGGCAATCGAACCGGCCGCTGCCGCTGAGGAAATGGCAGCCGAGGCGCCTGAAGCAGACGAGCCCGTTACCTTCGACCGCATGTCGGAAGAAGAGCTTCTGGCGGGCATCGAGGGCCTCGTGGCGCCCGAGAAAAGCGACGATTTCTGATCGATCGGCCCAAGCGCGGGGCTTTCGCCTCCGCAGCAAGGCGACTATCTATGACATGCGCCGCGCGCCCCCTGCGCGGCGCATGTTTGCGTTTGAGAACGGAGATTGCCGGCCATGATGCGTCAATACGAGCTTGTGGAGCGCGTGCAGCGCTACAAGCCCGACGTGAACGAAGCCTTGCTCAACAAGGCCTATGTTTACGCGATGCAGAAGCACGGCCACCAGAAACGTGCCTCCGGCGATCCCTATTTTTCCCATCCCCTGGAAGTTGCTGCGATCCTGACAGACATGCGGCTCGACGAGGCGACGATTGCGGTCGCATTGCTGCATGACACGATCGAGGACACCACCGCGACCCGCAAGGAGATCGACGAGCTGTTCGGCGAAGACATCGGCCGCCTCGTCGAGGGACTGACCAAGCTCAAGAAGCTCGATCTCGTCTCCAAGAAGGCCGAACAGGCCGAAAACCTGCGCAAGCTGCTGCTCGCGATCTCGGAGGACGTTCGCGTCCTCCTGGTCAAGCTCGCAGACCGGCTGCACAATATGCGCACGCTGGAACACATGCGCCCGGACAAGCGTGCGCGCATCTCCGAAGAGACCATGGAGATCTACGCACCGCTGGCCGGCCGCATGGGCATGCAGGACGTGCGCGAGGAACTGGAGGAACTGTCCTTCCGCCATATCAATCCCGAAGCCTGGCGCATGGTCACCGAGCGCCTTGCCGGGTTGCTCAGCCGTCACCAGGACGTGATCGACGAGATCGAGCGCCAGCTTTCGGCGCTGTTCGCGAAATACGGCATCACGGCTGAGGTCAAGAGCCGGCAGAAGAAGCCCTGGTCGATCTTTCGCAAGATGGAATCCAAGACCCTGTCCTTCGAGCAATTGTCCGACATCTTCGGGTTTCGGGTGATCGTCGGCAGCGTCGAGGATTGCTACAGGGCGCTCGGCGCGATCCATACCAGCTGGCAGATGGTGCCCGGACGGTTCAAGGATTACATCTCGACGCCGAAACAGAACGACTATCGTTCGATCCACACCACCATCGTCGGCCCGTCGCGCCAGCGCGTCGAACTGCAGATCCGCACGATCGAGATGAACGACATCGCCGAGTATGGCGTTGCCGCTCACGCACTCTACAAGGACCGCGGCAGCGTTGCCGATAACGGCGATCATGCCGTGTCGCGCGACACCAATGCCTATGCCTGGCTGCGCCGCACGATCGAGCAACTCGCCGAGGGCGACAATCCCGAGGAGTTCCTGGAAAACACGAAACTGGAACTGTTTCACGATCAGGTCTTCTGCTTCACGCCCAAGGGTGGGCTGATCGCTCTGCCGCGCGGAGCCACGCCTATCGATTTTGCCTACGCCGTGCACACCGATGTCGGCGACACCTGCGTCGGCGCCAAGATCAACGGACGCATCATGCCGCTGATGACCGAATTGAAGAACGGCGACGAGGTGGAGATCATCCGCTCGAAAGCGCAGGTGCCGCCGGCTGCCTGGGAACAGGTCGTGGTGACCGGCAAGGCCCGCGCCGCCATTCGCCGTGCGACGCGCGCCGCTATCCGCAAGCAATATTCGGGCCTCGGCACGCGGATTCTCGAGCGCGCCTTTGAACGCGCCGGCAAGACCTTCACCAGGGACGCCCTGAAACCGGTGCTGCACCGCCTAGCGCACAAGGAAATAGAGGACGTGCTTGCCGCCGTCGGTCGCGGCGAGCTTCCTTCGGCCGACGTGATGAAGGCCGTGTTCCCCGATTTCAAGGACGAGCGCGCCGCAGCGCCCGCCAAGCCGGCAAAAAGGGCAGGGTGGTTCAACCTGCGCAACGCCGCAGGCATGTTGTTCCAGTTTCCCGGCCAGGCATCTTCCGGCGGAGACCAGCGCCATGCCTTGCCGATCCGCGGCGTCCATGGCGACCTTCCCGTCCATTTCGCGCCCGAGGGGGCAGTGCCCGGTGATCGCATTGTCGGCATACTGACGCCGGGTGCCGGCATCACCATCTATCCGATCCAGTCGCCGGCACTCGTGGCCTTCGACGACCAGCCTGACCGCTGGATCGATGTGCGCTGGGATATCGACCAGACGACCGGCGAGCGTTTTCCCGCGCGCATCTCGGTTACCGCGATCAACGAGCCGGGCTCGCTTGCCGAGATCGCCAACCTGGTCGCCTCGGCCGATGCCAACATCCACAAGCTGTCGATGGTCGAGACGGCGCCGGATTTCACCGAGATGGTCATCGATCTCGAGGTCTGGGACATCAAGCACCTCAACCGGCTCATCGGCGATCTGAAGGAACTGACGAGTGTCGGCGAGGCAAAGCGGGTGAACGGCTGACGAGCCACCCGGCCTGCCGCTGTCGGCGGATCGGGCCTGCCGTATTTCCGCCGCCATGGCGGAGCAGCAGGAACGTCCGGCCAGCGCCATCCAGAGATTGTTTCTTGCTGCTTTCGCGGCCAGACGCTTATATGGTGCCACGGATTCCGTGCGAAGCGTGCGGACGGGGCTTTGCTAGGCCAAGAAACGATTAACGACCGGCGTGTTAGCGTCGTGTCAACGGGCACGATTGTCGCCCGGGCGATAGGATGTGTTGATGCTTTTCAGGCGACGGAAACCGGCTGCTTTCCTGGAACGACTGAGAACATTTGTGTGGCCGCGCCGCTCCTTCGCCCGTTCAGCCCAGTATTTTATCAAGCGCGTGCTCCGGCTGTCGGCCAAACCGCATGCGATAGCGGCGGGCGTCGCGGCGGGCATATTTGCTTCTTTCACGCCTTTTCTCGGCTTCCATTTCATCATTGCCGCGGCGATTTCCTGGATTATTGCCGGCAATATGCTCGCCTCCGCGCTCGGCACGGCGATCGGCAATCCGCTGACCTTCCCGTTCATCTGGGTGGCGACCTACGAGACCGGCCAGTTCATCCTGAGCGGTTCGGTGAGCGGTGCCGGCAATTCGCTGGCGATCGGCGCCAGGCTGCGCCACATGGAGTTCGATGCCCTGTGGGGACCGCTGATCAAGCCGATGACCATCGGTTCGATTCCGGTCGGCATCGCGTTTGCTCTGGTCGCCTATGTGTTGACCCGCTGGGCGGTCATCGCCTTCAGGGAGCAGCGGCGCCGGCGTCTGGCCGAGCGCGCCCGCATCCGCGCGCGGCGCGCAGCCGAGGTATTGCATTCCAAGATGCCGAGCGAGGTAGCGGCCAACTGACCGCGGGACTCTGGGCGCTGTCCTGGCAAGGGGCGGTTTGGCGGCCGGACAGATGAATGGCAGGAAACCATGATCGTCGGTATCGGAAGTGACCTGATCGACATTCGCCGTATCGAGCGTTCGCTGGAACGCTATGGTTCGCGCTTCATAGACCGCATTTTCACCGATATCGAAAAGGTGAAGTCGGAACGGCGCAAGGAACGCGCCGCCTCTTACGCAAAGCGCTTCGCGGCCAAGGAAGCTTGCGCCAAGGCGCTGGGGACAGGTCTGTCTCGCGGCGTCTATTGGCGCGACATGGGCGTGGTCAACCTGCCGGGCGGCAAGCCCACGATGCATCTTACCAATGGCGCTGCGGAACGTCTCGGACACCTCGTTCCGAAAGGCCATCGCGCCCTTGTCCATCTCACGATCACCGATGATTTCCCGCTCGCGCAGGCATTTGTGATTATCGAGGCGGTTGCCGAAAACTGACGGGTATGCGATGGCGCGCCGCACGACATTGCGGATGCGGCGGACAAACGTTATGACGAGCGCGGCAGAACCGAGGAATATATGAGCGTGACCGACAAGACCCAGAAGAAGTCCGGCGGATTTATCGAGACCGTCAGCGTAATCGTCCAGGCTCTCGTCCTTGCGCTGATTATCCGCTCGGTGCTCATCCAGCCGTTTTCAATACCTTCCGGTTCCATGCGCCCGACGCTGCTGGAAGGTGACTATCTGTTCGTCACCAAGTGGTCTTACGGCTATTCGCGCCATTCGCTGCCATTTTCGCCGAACATCTTTTCAGGCCGCATCTGGGCGTCCGGGCCGGAACGCGGCGATGTCGCCGTGTTCAAGTTTCCGCCCAATCCGTCCGTCGACTACATCAAGCGGGTGATCGGCCTGCCCGGCGACCGTGTCCAGATGAAGTCGGGTACGCTCTTCATCAATGGCGAGGCGGTAAAGCGCGAGAAGATCGGTCAGATCGACAACCCCGACATTACTGACATGAACGGGCCGGTCGATGTCTATCGCGAAACGCTGCCCAACGGCGTCAGCTACGACACGCTTGACATCACGCCCAACGGGATTTCGGACAATACGCGGGAATTCATCGTCCCGCCCGGCCACTATTTCATGATGGGCGACAACCGCGACAATTCCAATGACAGCCGTCTGGAAGTCGGTTTCGTGCCGTTCGAGAATTTCGTCGGCAAGGCCAACATCATCTTCTTCTCGATCGCAGGTGGCGCGAGCCCGCTGGAAATCTGGCGCTGGCCGAGCGAAATGCGTCCCGACCGCCTGTTTGATTGGATCGATTGACGGTTCCGCGGCATGACTCGCCAAAAACTCGCGGCTGACGAGCTTGCCAGGCAACTGGGCAAGGTGACGGGCCATCGGTTCGCCGCGCCCGGACGGCTGGAACGCGCATTGACCCATGCAAGCGCGCGCGGCCGTGACGGCGCCGATTACGAGCGGCTGGAGTTTCTCGGCGACAGGGTGCTCGGCCTCGTTGTCGCCGAAATGCTCTTTCGCGACTACCCAGCAGCCGACGAGGGCGAACTCTCGGTGCGATTGAACCAACTGGTCAGCGCCGAAACCTGCGCGGCGGTGGCCGAGGAAATCGGCTTGCACGAATTCATCATCACAGGCACCGAGATCAAGTCCCTGACCGGACGCAAACGGCAGAACCTGCGTGCCGACGTGATGGAATCGGTCATCGCGACCATGTATCTCGACGGCGGGCTCGATGCCGTGCGCCCCTTCATTCATGCGCATTGGTCGGGACGGGCCAGGAGCGAGTTCGCCGCCCGGCGCGATGCAAAGACGCAATTGCAGGAATGGGCGCACCAATTGTCCGGCAGCAGGGTTCCGGTCTATACCGTCGTGTCGCGCGAAGGGCCCGACCACGATCCCGTTTTCACGGTCGCGGTGGGGGTCGAAGGGATCGAACCTGCCCGGGGCGCCGGCCGCTCCAAGCGCGAGGCCGAGCAGGCGGCCGCGGAATCGATGCTGATGCGCGAAGGCGTATGGCCGGCCGGCAAGGAGGCCTGACAGATGGAAAACGACCTGCCGCAGGAAGCCGCAAGCGGCGAAGAACCGACACGGTCGGCCTTCGTGGCGTTGATCGGCGCGCCGAACGCCGGCAAGTCGACGCTTTTGAACCGGCTCGTTGGCGCCAAGGTCTCGATCGTCACGCACAAGGTGCAGACCACCCGCTCGATCGTGCGCGGCATCGCGGTTCATGATCGCACGCAGATCGTTTTCATCGACACGCCAGGGATATTCAAGCCGCGCCGCCGTCTCGATCGCGCCATGGTTTCGACCGCGTGGTCGGGCGCCAGGGACGCCGACTTCGTCCTCTTCCTGATCGACGCCGAGCGCGGCATCGCCGGCGATGCCGCCGCGATCCTCGACAAGATAGCGAGCGTTCGCCAACCCAAGGCGCTGATCCTCAACAAAATCGACCGGGTGAAGCGCGAGCAGCTTCTGGAACTGACCGCGAAGGCCAATGCGAAGGCGGAGTTCGATCGCACCTTCATGATCTCGGCGCTCAACGGCTCGGGCTGCGACGACCTGATGGGCTGGCTCGCCGCGGCTGCGTCCGAAGGTCCCTGGTACTATCCCGAGGACCAGATATCCGATCTGCCGATGCGCCTGCTCGCCGCCGAGATCACGCGCGAAAAGCTATACCTGCGCCTGCATCAGGAACTGCCCTACTCCTCGCATGTCGAGACCGAGCGCTGGCAGGAGCAGAAGGACGGCTCGGTGCGCATCGAGCAGGTCATCTATGTCGAGCGCGACAGCCAGAAGAAGATCGTTCTGGGGCGCAAGGGCGAGACGATCAAGGCCATCGGCCAGGCCGCGCGCGAAGAGATTGGCGCCATCCTCGAACAGCCGGTCCACCTGTTCCTGTTCGTCAAGGTGCGCGAGAACTGGGGCGACGACCCGGAGCGTTACCGGGAAATGGGGCTTGAATTCCCCGGCTGAGGCGTCAATCTCTCCAGATGGAATGGCGCGACGAAGGAATCATTCTCGGCACCCGCAGGCATGGCGAGACAAGCGTCATCCTGGAGGTCATGACCCGCGACCATGGCCGTCATCTCGGCCTCGTTCGCGGCGGCCGTTCGGCCCGCATGCAGCCCGCCCTCCAGCCGGGCAATCGCGCCGAACTGGTCTGGCGCGCACGCCTTGACGAGCACCTGGGAACCTTCCAGGCCGAGACACTGGCGCATAATGCCGCGCGAATCCTTCAAACTGCGATCGGCGTCTATGGAATTCAGGCCGCCGCCGCCCATCTGCGCCTGCTGCCGGAGCGCGATTCCCACCGCCGCCTCTTCGAGATGCTGGCCCTCATCATCGAGCATCTCGACGATCCGCAGGCAACGGGCGAACTGTTCGTGCGTTTTGAATTGATGATGCTCGACGAACTTGGTTTCGGCCTCGACCTGACCCGTTGCGCGGCGACCGGAACAACCGAGGACCTGGCCTATGTTTCGCCGAAATCGGGCTGCGCGGTCTCGCGTCCGGCCGGCGCGCCCTATGAGCAGCGCATGCTGCCATTGCCGGCATTCCTGGACCGCAGGAACGCGGTCAGGGCGGACGCCCAGTCGCTTCGCGATGCGCTGCGCCTGACGGGTTACTTCTTCAATCGCCATGTCTATGAGCCTCGGGCAATCGGTGAACCGGAGGCCCGTGCCGGGTTGATCAACGCGCTGCAGCGCCAGATCGAACGGGAAGGCTCGGCGGCATGAGTGAATATCGCAAACGGATGGAGGGGATCTGGCGCCTTGGCCAGTTCGGCATCATTCCACCCGCCGATATCACCGAGTATTCCGGTCTCGAATTGATGCACCGCATCCTCGACGGTACCTATCCGCAGCCGCCGATCGCCGGTACCCTTGGCTACATCCTCACCGAGGTCGGAGAGGGCAGAACCGTTTTTCGCGGCTGGCCGAAATTCGACTATCTCAACCCGATGGGAACCATCCACGGAGGCTGGGCCGCAACCATCATGGATTCCGCCCTTGCCGCATCGGTTCACACGACCTGCGCAAAGGGCGAGGCGAGCACGACAGTCGAGTTCAAGGTCAACCTGCTTCGCCCGATCGTGCCCGAAACCGGGGAAGTGGTCTGCGAGGGCAGGGTGGTTCATCGCGGCCGCAACCTCGCCGTATCGGAAGCGACGCTGAAGGGACCTGAAGGGAAAGTCCTCGCCTTCGGCACCGAAACCTGTTCCATATTGCGTATGCCGGGTTGACGCATCGGCCCGAAAACCGGAATCGGTTTTCGGAAAGCACGACGCGCAAATTCAATGATGTACAGCGTCCTTTGTGCGTCCTGAAGGACGCACGGCGCTGTGGCCGGGAAGACACGCCGGAGGGGGCGGAATGCTTACACAGGTTCTCTTGGTTCTCGCCATCTTGTTCGCCATTGCGCTGCTGCGCACGCGCAAGAGGCTCGTCGCGCTCAGCCGCGACCTGCGCGCCCTGGAAGTCCGTGTCGGCGCGCTAACTGCCGGTGGCGCACCGGAAGGCTCCCTGGCGACCGAACCGGACGAGGCGCGTGTCGAGTCACCGGCTCAAAGGGAAATAGCTGGCACGGAACCCGTCGGGCCATGGGCGCGGGAGCCTGAAGCGGAATCCGAGCCCGCAGAAGCCCGCGCAACCGTAGGCGACACTACCGCGACACCGCTGTCCGCCGGCGGAGCCGAACGGCTGGAACAGACAATCGGTTCGCGCTGGGCGATCTGGGTCGGTGGCCTGGCATTCGCTCTGGGCGGGCTGTTCCTGGTCCGCTACTCGATCGAGCGCGGCATGTTCAGCCCGGCGGTGCGCCTTGCGATGGCGGCCGTGGCGGGCTTTGCGGCACTGGCGGCGGGCGAATTCGTGCGCCGCCGCGATGTCAGGCTCGAACTGGGCGAGGACCGTTTCGCGCCCGTCCCCGCCATCCTCACCGCTTCCGGCGCGGCGATCCTGTTCGGTGTCGTTTACGCCGCCCATGGCATTTACGGTTTCATCGGGCCTGGCACCGCTTTCGCCCTGCTTGGCCTGGTCTCGCTGGCGACCATCGCGCTGTCGCTCCTGCACGGCAGCATCCTCGCGGGGCTCGGCCTTGTCGGCTCCTATGCCACGCCGCTGCTGGTGAGCACGCAAAGCCCCAATCCGTGGGCGTTGTTCTCCTACCTGTCCCTCGTCATGGTGGCGACGGCATTTCTTGCCCGACTGCGCGACACCTCGTGGATGATGATCGCAGGGATCGCGGGCCTGGGTGCGTGGCTTGTTCTCGACGCACGGTTCTCGCCTGAACCAGAGCCCTATGCGGCTTTCGTCTCGGTCGTCGCCATTGTCGCGGCGCTGGCTTTCATCTGGCTGCGTGACCGCGAAAGCGAACAGGGCCTGTTCGACCGGCTGCATTCGGCGGTCGGCTGGCCGGTCATTGCCGGTGTCGGGGCAATCGTGCTGACCGGCCTCGTCATGGTCCGTTTCACCGATATCGAAGCCGCGCCGGTACGAAATGTCCTCTTTGGAATGATGGCGCTGCCGCTGGTCCTGGCGGCCTGGCGCCGCGAAGGGGCCTATGCCGTTCCCGGCGCGATCATCCTGGCGCTCGCTGTCCTGGCTCAGCTTGTCCTGTGGGGGATCGGGCCGGTCGGGATCATCGTCGCCGAACCGGACCGCGTCGTTGCGGCGGGAGGCGAGGGCGTCGCGGAAGGCCTGTTCATCGCCTATGCGTCGGCGATCGGCGTCCTGTTCGCCGCGTTCGGCGTCGCGATGGCCTGGCTCAACGGGCACAATCGCCCGCTTTCGCGCCTGTGGGCCTCCGCCGCTGCAATCATACCGCTGGCCGCCTATGCCAGCGCGGTCGGCCGTTATGCCGATCTTGAAACCGATTATGCTTACGGCTTTGCCGGCCTCCTGCTGGCCGCCGTCATCGCTGCCGCCGGCCTGGCCGTTGCCCGGCGCGAAGAACCGCGAAATCGTCTCACCGGTGCTTCGGCCTTGCTGCTCGCCGCGGCGTCCGTCCATCTTGGTGTCGCCATTCATCTGCTCACCGTTCCCGCATGGACCGGCATCGCCCTTGCCGTGGTCGCGCTTGCCCTGGTGCTGGCGGCATCGCGGGGCATTCATCCGGTCCTGCCCTGGCTCGCGGTCGCGGCCGGCGCAGTGGTCCTTGTCCGCTTCGGCATCGATCCGGCAATCACCGGGGCGGCACCGCTGTCGACGACGCCGGTGTTCAACTGGATTCTCGCGGGATATGGTATTCCCGCTGCCGTTTTCACGGTGTCCGCCTGGCTGCTGGGCCGGGACGGCACAAGCGCGCCGCGCCGCGTCATGGAGGCCCTTGCGATCGTCACCACGCTCGCAGGCCTCGCCATGCTTGCCCGCCACTGGATCCACGGCGGCTTGCTGGAACTCGGGCTTCCGGCGACATTGGGCGAACAGACCGTCTATACGATCCTGTCGCTGGGCGCTTCACTTGCCCTGATCCGCCTCGACGATCGCGCGCCAAGCCCTGTGTTTCGCTTGGGTTCGATGATCGTCGGCTATGGCGGCCTGGTCTTCGCCGCGTTCAATCACTTCTTCTGGTTCAACCCGTTGTGGAGCGGCGAGAATACCGGCGCCAACCCGGTCTTCAACATGATCGCGGTCGGCTATCTCCTGCCTGCCCTGCTTGCCGGGCTGGTGTGGTGGTATGCGCGCAGCCGCCGGCCGTGGCACTATGTGGCGGCGCTTGCGGTGTTCGCCGGTGCGTCCCTGTTCGCCTGGATCAGCCTGACCGTCCGCCGTTTCTGGCAGGGGCCGTATATCAGCGCCTGGAAGGAGACGCTGCCGGGCGAAACCTACACCTATTCGGCCGTCTGGCTGTTGATAGGCATCGGCCTGCTTGTCGCCGGCATGCGCACCAGATCACGGACCATCCGCGCCATTTCGGGCGCCGTCGTGGTCCTGACCGTGCTGAAGGTGTTCCTTGTCGACATGGCGCAACTGGAAGGCGTGCTGCGCGCGGTCTCCTTCATGGGCCTCGGTATCACGCTGATCGGAATCGGCCTGTTCTACCAGCGGGTGCTGGCGCGCGCGGCGCAATAAAGGCGGCTATTCCGCCGGAAGCGGCTGCGGCCGGGCGACCGGCGCCTCGGCGATTGGCCAATGGACGACTGCGGCGAACAGGCCGAGCGCCACACCCAGCCACCAGACGATGTCGTAGGAACCGGTGACGTCGCGCAAATAGCCGCCGAGCCAGACTCCGAGGAAAGACCCCACCTGGTGCGACAGGAAGACGATGCCCCCCAGCATGCCCAGATGACGGGTGCCGAAGAATGTCGCCACCAGGGCGTTGGTTGGCGCCACGGTCGACAGCCACAAGAGCCCCATCACGATCGAGAAGACGATGACGCTTGTGGGCGTGACCGGCAGCAGGATGAAGGCGGTCACGGCAATCGACCGGCTGACATAGATCAGGGAAAGGAAGGCGGGCTTGGAGTAGCGCTGGCCGATGACGCCGGAAGCGAGCGAGCCAACGATGTTGAACAGCCCGATGAAGGCGATAGCGAGGACCGCGTAGCGCACCTCGATGCCGACATCGCCCAGATAGGCCGGAAAATGCGCGGTGATGAAGGCCACCTGGAAGCCGCAGACGAAGAAGCCGGTGACCAGCAGAACATAGGACTGGTGCGCGAACGCCTCACGCAACGCCGCGCCGGCGGTCTGCTCATATTCGGCCTGCGAAACCCGGCCGCTCTTTGCGTTGCCGGTCAGCGGGATCGCCAGCACCGGAATGACGAGCATGGCGATGCCAAGCCAGACCAGCGTGTCGGACCAGCCCACCGTATCGATCAGACCCTGGCTGATCGGCGCGAAGAGGAACATGCCGGCCGAGCCTGCCGCCGTTCCGATGCCAAAGACCACCGAACGGCTTTCGGCCGGCACATTGCGGGCAAATGCCGCCAGAACGATGCCGAACGAAGACGCGGCGACTCCCAGGCCGACAAGCACGCCGCCGCCCAGGTGAAGCATGGCCGGCGTATCCGCCGTCGCCATCAGCAACAGGCCGGCGGCATAGATCACCCCGCCAAGCGCCAGGACCCGCCAGGTGCCGAAGTGGTCGGCGATGGCGCCGAACACCGGCTGGCCAAAACCCCAGAAAATATTCTGGATCGCCATGGCGAGTCCGAACGTGGTCCGGTCCCAGCCTTTTTCTTCCAGCATCGGCAACTGAAAGAAGCCCATTGCGGATCGCGGGCCGAAACCCATCGCTGCAATGATGCATCCGCAGATCACGATCAGGATTGGAAGGCGGGATGCGGTGGCTGCGGCTCGGGTGGACATGTCTTTGTCTCCAGATGGTCGGCGGAAGTTAAAGGACGCGCGGCGATGTGCAATCCAAAAACGCTGACGGACCGTTCAGCTTTTCTGACGGGTGGATCCGGTGGCTGCATGGGGCCTCGCTCGTGAGCGATGCGGTCTTGATTGCAGCTGGCGGAACGGTCACAATTATGCCTCAATGCAAGAGCGATAGCGCAATTGCTGCTCGCGCGAATGATGGCCGCGCGCGGCGGACTGACGTGTCATGTCAGGCTAGTGTGGTGGTTTTGAAGTTCGTTTCATTGTTCACGCCGACCTTCCAAACGGACTTCAAAACTGAAACCACGCTAGAATTATTGTGTAGCTGGTGTCCTTTCGCTCTGAAATTCGACCGAAGGCTGATATCGGATGAAACGAATTTCAGCGTCGGGACACTAGCGTATCAACCTGGGCCGGGTAACTTCGGGTGATGATGCAACCTGGATTCCGCGACGCAACCCCCTCGGACATTGACGCGCTCGTGCGTATCGAGAATGCGGCATTCGAAAGCGACCGCATATCGCGGCGATCCTTTCGCCTGCTGATCGAGCGGGACACGGCCGAAACGAAGGTCGTCACCCTGGACGGGCAGGTGGCGGGCTACGTCATGGTGCTTTTCAGGCGCGGAAGCGGCGTCGCTCGGCTCTATTCGATCGCCGTTGCGCCCGAACACGCGGGCAGGGGGATCGGCCGCCGGCTGTTGGAAGTTGCCGAAAAGACGGCCTACGATCACGGTCGCCTGTTCTTGCGCCTCGAGGTGCGCGAAGATAATGCACGCGCCATCGCGCTCTATGAATCGCGGGGTTACCGGCGTTTCGGCCGCCATTCGGACTACTATGCCGACCACTCCAGCGCCTTGCGTTTCGAAAAGCTGTTGCGCGGCGCGCCGCCCGCCAGTGCGGGCGTGCCTCATTTCGAGCAGACTGCCGACTTCACCTGCGGACCGGCTTGCCTGATGATGGCGATGTCGGCTTTCAAGCCGGGTTTTGTGCCCGATCCGGTAATGGAGATACGTCTTTGGCGCGAGGCGACGACGGTGTTCATGATGTCCGGACCGGGAGGGTGCGAGCCATACGGCCTCGCGGTCACCGCTTGCGAGCATGGTCTTGCCGCGAGAATCCTTGTTTCGATCGACGGCCCGCTCTTCCTGCAGTCCGTGCGAAACGCGGAGAAACGGCGGGTGATGGAACTGGCCCAGGCCGATTTCCGGGCGCGTGCCGAGGCCCAGGCAATTTCCGTCGAGATCGCCAGTTTCACCCTCGATGACATCCGCGCGGGGCTGTCCCGCGGGGAATTGGTCGCGGTTCTCGTCAGCGGCTACATGATGTTCGGCAAGAAAGTGCCGCACTGGGTTCTTGCGATCGGTGCCGACGCCGACCACATCTTCATCCATGATCCGTGGGTCGAGGAGGAGCGCGGCGAGACGGTCGCCGATGCCGCCAACATTCCCGTACCGAACGCATTGTTCATGTCCATGGCGCAATTCGGCCGCGAAGGGCTGAGAGCGGCCGTCTTTCTTGGGAAACGAACGCAATGAGCTGGGTCATTCTCACCGGCCGCTCAATCGACATCGACCAGGCGTCGACGCCGCACAAGGTCATAACCAACCGAGACTACCTCACCCACCCGAACTTGTTTCGTGGGCAGCGGCCGAAGATCATCAACCTGTCGACGAGCTACGGTTACCAGAGCCGGGGCTACTACGCCTCGCTGCTGGCCAGTTCGCGCGGGCACCGCGTGATCCCCTCCGTCGAGACGATGATCGACTTGTCCGAGCCCAAACTATACGAGAACGCCATTCCCGATCTGGAGCAGGCGCTCAATACCATCCGCAAGGCGATCGCCGAGGAACTGGCGCCGAAGGTGCGATTCTATTTCGGCATGGGACCGTCGAAAAACTGGGACCGTTTCGGCCGGTTGCTGTTCGACTGGTTTCGCGCACCAGCATTGGAGGTGACGATCGAGGAGGGCGAGTGGATCCGTGTCAGGCGCGTCGCCCTTGCCCCGGTCAACCGGCTCGATGCGGGCGAAAAGAAACGCTTCATGAGCTGCATGGAGGCCTACACGGCCCGCGAATGGCGCGATTCGCGCAGCAAGACGCCGGCACGCTACACCTTTGCCACGCTCATCGATCCGAAGGAGGAATTGCCGCCGTCTTCGATTTCAAGCCTGAAGCACTGGTCCCGCGTCGCCTCCAAGATGGGCGTCGAGATCGAACCGATCACGCGTAAGGATCTTGCCCGTCTTGCCAATTACGATGCCCTGTTCATCCGCGAGACGACATCGATCTCCAACCACACCTATCGGTTTGCCCGGCGCGCGCAGCAGGAAAACATGCCGGTCATCGACGATCCTTTGTCGATGATCCGCTGCACCAACAAGGTCTACCTGCATGAGTTGATGACGCTCAACGGCATTCCGGTGCCACCGACCGTGGTCATTGCCGGGCCGGGCGATCTCGAGCACGCGGCCGAGACGCTGGGTTTCCCAATGGTACTCAAGATCCCGGACAGCGCTTTTTCGCGCGGGGTGAAGAAGGCGAACGATCCGGCCGAGTTGAAGCGCCTCGCCGCCAGGTGGCTGGAGGATTCCGATCTGTTGCTGGCGCAGAAATACATGCCGACGGACTTCGACTGGCGCGTCGGCGTGCTCGGCGGCCAGCCCTTGTTCGCCGTCCAGTACCTGATGGCCAAGAAACACTGGCAGATCGTCAATCACGACAGGGGCGGCAAGCCGATCGAGGGTGGTTTCGCCTCCTTCTCGCTTGCCGATGCGCCACCCGA
Source organism: Notoacmeibacter sp. (assembly GCA_019912385.1). Classification (GTDB taxonomy): domain Bacteria; phylum Pseudomonadota; class Alphaproteobacteria; order Rhizobiales; family Rhizobiaceae; genus JAIOIW01. Next base: position 39,075 of record JAIOIW010000012.1, read on the forward strand.
GGTGATCGACACGGCGGTTCGCGCGGCGCGTTGCATCGGCGACGGACTATACGGTGTGGATCTGAAGGAAACGGGCGACGGCGTCGTGGTCATCGAGGTCAACGACAACCCCAATCTCGAACATGGCGTGGAGGACAGTGCGGAAAAGGACACGGTCTGGATCAAGCTGACCCAGTGGTTCATCGACCGCCTTGAGCGTTGACCGGCAAAGGCAGCGCCGCCTGTTTCGTTCCGCAGGCCGCCTCCAATGCGTGAAACCGGCTCAGGAATTGTGATTCCACGGCTTTCGCGGGCTTGGGCTCCAGATCGAACCCCTCTCCGGTAATGCCGCGCGGCCGGCCGAAATACTTTGCCGCCTCCGCGTCGCCGAAGCCGGCGAGTTCGCGCGCCTCGAACCAGGCCGCGATCTGGTCGGCACGCTTGATCGCCTTCTGAAGCGCGGCCGGTAGCTGGGCTGGGAGGGAAAAGCGCAGGTGGATGGCCGCCTGGAGCCGCAACTCCACCGCCTTGTATCCGCCGCCGACCACCGCCTTGAACGGCGAGATCATGTCGCCGATCACGTATTCGGCGGCGTCGTGCAGCAGGATGGCAAGTCGCAGCGAACGGTCGAGCCGCGGATGGCGCCGGCGCGCCATCGCCTCCACCAGGAGCGTGTGCTGGGCGACGGAAAAAATGTGCGCGCCCTTGGTCTGTCCGTTCCAGCGCGCCACGCGCGCGAGGCCATGCGCGATGTCGGCGATCTCGATGTCGAGCGGGGCGGGATCGAGCAGGTCGAGCCGCCGCCCCGACAGCATGCGTTGCCAGGCGCGCGCGCTGCGGGTGTCGGCACGCTGACGCGCTGTCGGGCGAGGGCTCATTGCCGTCCCGGCATCATCGTCTCGGTGCCACGCCGGCGTCACCGCGGCCCGCGCGCGCTTCGCCCGGCCGAGATGACGTGAGAGCAGGATCCATGG
>JAIOIW010000135.1 GCA_019912385.1 Notoacmeibacter sp.
CGGTGCGCGCAACCTCGGCCAGCACCTTGCGCATCACGCCGCGCAGCGCTTCCTGGGCCAGAATGTCATAGCGTATTTGGTCGTCGGCCATTGCCCTGCCGTGTTCCTCGATTCCTCGGCCAAGATGTAAAGCAGAACGGCGGGCCGCGCAAACGGGATGTGCGCCGATCCGCCCGCCGCAGCCAGCCATTCGATATACTGCGAAAGACAGCGTTTTTCCTATCGCGGCAACTATTCCTCCGACTCCTGTCGATGGATCGAAATTGTTTGTCAGAATAAATTTAGAGCTTTCTTCAGTATCGGCCGACTACGGTCGCGCCATAGCGGCGAAACCGGCAGAAGGAGAAGCGCCCGTGGAAACAGCCGAAAACCCGAACGATGGCGGCGGGGTAGTCGCCGCGCCGGACATGTTCATTCATCCCGTCGCCGCCGGGCAAGTGGACAAGGAAATGCTTGACAAATTGAGGGCGGGGAAGGCGTGAGGACGCGCATCAGGGTGGTGGCCGCGATTGCCAGTCTGTCCGCGCTTCTCGGCCTTTCCGGCTGCTGGCAAGAGAAACACAAGTGGCACCAGAAGCTTACCGTTTCGGTGGAAACGCCGGCGGGCGTTGTATCGGGCAGCGCGGTGACGCGCATCGTCGCCAATTTCGGCGAGCAATTGATGAGCGCCAGCGAGGTGAACTACGGCGTCACAGGCGAGGCCACGGTCGTCGAGGTCGCGCCGGGACGCATTCTGTTCGCCCTGCTCGACGGTTCGGAGGAGCGGTTCTACCGGGCGGTGCGCGAGCAACTGCCGACGAGCAAGCGCGGCGAATGGCTGGCACTCATCCCTCTAATCGAGGGCGCGGTCGAGCTTCGGCATGAAAACTACCCCCTCATGGTCACCTTTACCGACATCGCCGACCCGAAGACGGTCAAGCGCGTCGACCCGGACAACCTGGCCGCCAGTTTCGGCCCCGGCTATCGCCTCGCATCCGTCACGCTGGAAATCACCGACGAACCGGTGACCGAGGGCAGGGTGGAGCAGGTGCTGGGGTGGTTTCGCGATGGAACGACATTGAAGCGAATTTGGAGCGACCTCTCGCCCCAACAACATGACCTGCTGAGCAGCGTGAACTGGAAAAAGGACTGATTTATTATGGCTATTTCCAAAGATCTCTTTCTGGCTATTCTTTCGATGGATTCATACAACCGTGGATACGGCGCGGGCGACGCGGCGGGGCGGGCGTGAAGCGCGGTACGAAGATCCTCGCGGCGATCGTGGGCGCGGCTTTTGTGGGCTGGCTCGGCTGGCGGCTCGCCTATCCGAGCTATTCCTGGCATCAGAAGCTGACGGTGGCGGTGGAGACGCCGGAGGGCGTGAAGGCCGGTTCGGCGGTGATCGCGCTGGCGGTGAAAGCCATCCCGCAGGTTCTGCCGGACGCCGCCAACCGCAGCAATACCATGCGCGGCGAGGCCACGGTGGTCGATCTCGGCGGCGGGCGCATCCTGTTCGTGTTGCTGCCGGCCCAGCAGTTCCTCGCCCACAGGGTGTTCCGCGACCGCTACGAGATGGTCAAGGGCGACGAGACGCTGCCGGCCGCGCGCGCCTTCTCGCGGCTCTCGGAATCGCGCGAGGTTCCGTCCGTCTTCTATCCGCTGATGGTCACCTTTGGCGACATCGCCGACCCGAAGACGGTGAGGCGCGTCGATCCGGACGACATGGATGCGAGTTTCGGCCCCGGCTATCGCCTCGCATCCGTCACGCTGGAAATCACCGACGAGCCGATGACCGAGGGCAAGGTGGACGAGGTGCTGGGGTGGTTGAGCAAGTATCCAGAACCGTCAGTTCTACCGAAGGTTAGCCCGACGGATTTCTCATTTGAAGCCAAGCTTCGGCACGGCGAGTTTATCAGGAGATAGATGATGGCTATCAGCAAAGACCTCTTTCTCGCGATTCTCTCCATGGATGCCTACAATCGCGGTTATGGTTCGGGCGGTGAAGCGGGGAAGGCGTGAAACGCGGAACCAAGATCCTCGCGGCCATCGCCGGCGCGGCCTTCGTGGGCTGGCTCGGCTGGCGGCTCGCCTATTCGAGCTATTCCTGGCGCCAGAAGCTGACGGTGGCTGTCGAGACGCCGGCGGGCGTGAAGACCGGAAGCAGCGTTGTCGCGGTCGAGTGGAATGACGGGCCCGACCTCTTCCCCGATGCTCCGCACGTGACCTCGTCGATGCGCGGTGAAGCGACTTTCGTCGACATTGGCGGCGGGCGCACCCTGTTCGCGCTGATCGGCGGGAGCGAACGGCGGGCCCTGCGCGCATTCAGCGGCGAACCGTTGCCGCCCGACACCGACTCGCTCATGCCGATTGTCCGCCTCGTCGCAGCCGCGGAAGGGCAGCCGCCTGTCGATTTGCAGCCCGGCCAATACCCCCTGATGGTCACGTTTGGCGACATCGCCGACCCGAAGACGGTGAAGCGCGTCGACCCGGGCAATCTCGCCGCGAGTTTCGGCCCCGGCACTCGCCTCGCATCCGTCACGCTGGAAATCACCGACGAGCCGGTGACCGAAGGCAAGGTGGAAGAGGTGTTGGGGGACCAGTTCTTCAAACTCTGGGCTTCAATTCACAGGGACGCCCTTCAGCGCGGCGGCATGGGAAACCTGTACTTCAAGACCTTTTCGTCGGACCTGCGCCGCAACGACTTCATCCAAGGGAAATAACCATGGCTATCAGTAAGGACCTCTTCCTCGCGAACCTCTCTATGGATGCTTACAATCGCGGCTATGGCGCGGCTGGCGGGGCGGGGAAGGCGTGAAGCGCGGGACCAAAATCCTCGCGGTCATCGCCGGCGCGGCCTTCGTGGGCTGGCTCGGCTGGCGGCTCGCCTATCCGAGCTACAGCTGGCGCCAGAAGCTGACGGTGACGGTGGAGACGCCGGAGGGCGACACCCTGTCCGCATCGAGCGTCAGCGAAGTCGCCGTCACCTTCCAGCCGAAACTCCTCCCCGAGATTCCGCCGATCAGGCGCTCGTTCAGGGGCGAGGCCGCCGTGCTTGAGATTCCCGGCGGGGGCTTTCTTTTCGTCTTGCTGCGCGGCCCCGGCGGCCCCGACTACATGATGTCCGTTGCGATCACCGTGTTCCAGGATTTGCTGCCGCCGCATTCGAGCCGGAGCATCTTTTCCAAGCTCTCGGGCATGAGGGAAAGCCGGGAGATTCCACCCAACCACTACCCCCTGATGGTCACGTTTGGCGACATCGCCGACCCGAAGACGGTGAAGCGCGTCGACCCGGACAATCTCGCCGCGAGTTTCGGCCCCGGCACTCGCCTCACATCCGTCACGCTCACGATCACCGGCGAGCCGGTGACCGAGGGGAGGGTGGAGAAGGTGCTGGGGTGGATTAATCACCTGGAAGATTACCGAGCCGACCCAAACAATCCTTTCACGAACACATTGCCCCGAGAAATCGGTGGATTGCGGAGAATGTAGCAATGGCTATCTCAAAAGACCTCTTCCTCGCTATTCTGTCCATGGATGCCTACAATCGCGGCTATGGTGCCGGCATTGAAGATCCGGCCGAGACCGGCGGTGGATTGGGCGTCTCGGACGAGACGCACACCTATCGCATCGGAAACGCGACCATCCTGATGGACGCTAACGATAGTGAAGGGGTCGCCCAAGCCGCCGGTTTCTACGCGGTGGCCTATGAGCTGACCGGCAGCTACGCCAATCCCGATGGTTCCAGCCTCGCCGCCGGCGACACGGTGATTTCGTATAGGGGGACGGATGCTCGGGGGCTTTGATAGGGAGAAGTGGAGGCTTCTGTTGCCAGGCGCCTCCGGACCCCGCCTGAAGGGGCTAACCCTCAGGACTTAATTCGAGACTGTCGCACCGCCCTTAGGCAGCGAGACGTGCCTCAGCATAGTTGTCGTTTGCAACTACAGGTTTGACCCGATAACGGTGGTATCATGCCGGGCAAAAGTCCGATCTTTACACCCTCGTCGATCCTGTTTCGCCCCCATCACCAGATGCCGCGTCTTCGGCATTTCGTGGTGGAGGCGCCGGGTACCGCCCCCGGGTCCGAATGGCTTATTACATCGGCCGTTTATCGCCATAGTCAGACAAGCTGACAGGGCGAATATAGGTGCCGGGCGGGCGCATGGAAAGGGGCATTCGCC
>JAIOIW010000136.1 GCA_019912385.1 Notoacmeibacter sp.
TTGCGCGTTTCTGGACTTTTCCAACGCATGATCGATGGCGCTCTGCGCCCAGGCACTCCAAAGTCGACCTTCCGTAAGCTCGATCAGCCGCTCGGAAATGAGCGCATCGATCGCCCGTTTTATCGTGTCTTTTCGAGCGACATTGCACAGCCGACCAAGTCGCAGATGGTCCAATTCGATAGGTTCGCCGGTCTCCAGCATGTGACCGAGAAGATCCATGAAGATGCCTTTGTGACCTGCTTCCAGCATCCGCGTTGCACTGAACCATCTGGCCGGTTCAAACCTGAACCAGAAGAGGCTCGCCGGTTGGTTCGCGGATATGCCGCTGGAGCCGCGTGGCGCCTTTGCGGAACGCTCATGGCTGAGCCCGGTTGTGCCGCCGATCGGCGGCTGATCGGCGGGCATGGTCAGGCCGCATCGCGTTCGGCGATGCGCTCTTCAAGCCAGGCGTTAATCTCGGAAAGGACAAAAGCCTTGCGACTGCCAACCACTGTGACGGGGCGAGGAAATTGACCGTCGCGGCAGAGCTGCCAAAGTTTGGTCCGCGAAATCGAAGTGATCCGACACGCTTCCTTGATCGAGATAAAGCGGTTCTCGGACCGCACAATTTCTTGGTGATTCATCATGCACCTTCTTGACACTCATTTCGATGCCGGCCTGCGCCAGCGGTTCGGGTGTCAATGCCTGGTGCATGATTGCGGTTGTCTCGCAGAGCGAAGCGTCTCCAGGCGGACGCTTTCACGAGCATTCACTATAATGCTTAATTGTCAACTGTCGTTCTTTTGCGAACACGGAACGGCACAATTTTCTGGTCGCTTGATGCCGCGAGGTCACCAAGGTGATCACCCCACATGTCAAGCGCACGGCGCTTCTCAGGCTCATACTGGTTCCGGTTGTAGACGCCCGCGACTCCGGCCCTGAAGCCGGAGATATGGTTCAAGCACGCCTCGATGATATGCGGCTGGACGCCCAAGGCGGCCATGCCGGTGGCGACCGTGCGCCGGATGTCATGCGGCGTCCAGGATGAATCCGCAACCTGTAGCTTCAGGCGTACCGCCTTGGAGATCGCGTTGCTTTCGATCGGAACACCGACGCGCGTGAAGAGAGGCGCTTCGCTTTCGTCTTCGGTTTTGTCCAGCGCTCGTTCGATGATCTCGAGCGCCGCCGGTGCCAGCGGGACAACGTGCGTAAGGCCGTTCTTTGTCCTCTTGCCTGGGAGGGTCCAGAGCGCGCGGTCAACGTCGACTTCGCTCCGCGTCATGCCGCAGACCTCTCCAGAGCGCTGCCCCGTCATGAACAACAAGCGGATAACGTCGCGCGTCTGATCAGCGAGGGCGGCGTCGGGGAGGGCAGTCCATATCGCCCTGATCTCGTTATCGGAAAGGACGCGATCACGCTTCACTGCCCGGCCACGGGGCTTGATGCCCGTGGCCGGCGATGTCTCCAGGTAATCGCTATCGACCGCCCAGTTGAACATTTTGCGGACGACCGCGAGGATCTGTCGCGATTGTGCGACGTAGCCGGCATCGGCCTTGGCTTCGATGATATCGAGGACATCCCGTCGCTTGACGGCGATCGCCTTCATGCGGCCGATCTCAGGGTAGACTTCAACCTTCAAGAGCCGCTCGTCTTCGGCCCAGGTCTTCTTGTTCCGCTTCGCATATTTCTCGATGTAGAGCTCACCCAACTTCTCGACGGTCATGGCCGCCTTGCGAGCGCGCTTTTCCTCGGAAGGATCTTCGCCTTCAGAAACGGCCGTCACGAGCTTCAGAGCGGCCGTGCGAGCCTTCTCGAGTGACATGGCCGGATAACGGCCAAGCTTCACGCGCTGCTTGGCGCCGTCGCTCTCCCGCGTGTAGACTACGTTCCAGGTTTTCGTCGCATTGGGTGAGACGCGGAGGGCCAGGCCGCGGACCATTTCGTCTTGGAAATCGGTCCGCTCATCGACCTTCACCGTCTCGCAAAAACGGGCGGTAAGGTTCTTGCGCGGCATGGGTTCCACCTACTTACGTTCGGCCTACTTATCCGGCCTTGGGTTCCGTATGGGTTCCGAGAATGCAAAACTCGAATGAACGGCCACAAACATAGCCGAACCGAAAAATCCTTGCAATACAGTGGAATGCGGCGTTCATAGGTGTTCATAAGGTTCCGCCTTTGTTCAGAAAATAGCCGCTTTTAATCAGTAGGTCCAGGGTTCGAGCCCCTGCGCGCTCACCATCAATATCAATGAACAGGATAATTGGCTTTGTCCGAACACGTCGGGCACAACCGTTACCCGCGCCAGGGAATTCCTGCACGTGCAGGGCCTGTGCGGGCAGGGCCTGTGCGGAATGCGCTCCGGCCGAAAGGCCGGAAGCGCTGTTTCCCGATCAGAATTCTTCCCAGGTGTTGTCGTCGGCTTTCGCGTTGCCGTGCATGAAGGCGTTCGCAACCCGCTTGTTCAGAATCCGGGCCGGCGAGATGACACCTTGCGTCGCCGGGGTGGTGACTGCCACTCTGGGCTTTGCCGTCCGCGCACCGGTCTGGAACTCGTTCAGCATCGCGTTGATCTTGGCGATTTCGTCCCCCAGGGAATGTGTCGCCGCGGTCGTTTCCTCCGCCATGGCCGCGATTTTCTGCGTACCCTGATCGATGGATCCGACCGCGATGTCGATCTCGCCCAACCCCGCCGACTGCTCGCGCGCGGACTCGACGATCGCTCCGACATGGGTCGTGACTTCCTGGATTTCTGCAACGATCTTCTGCAACGCCTTTCCTGTTTCGTTGACCAGGGAGACACCGGCCTTCACCTCGTCGCCGGACGAGTTGATCAGCTTCTTGATCTCCTTGGCGGCGTTCGCCGAGCGTTGCGCGAGTTCGCGTACTTCCTGTGCCACGACGGCAAAACCTCTGCCCGCATCGCCCGCGCGTGCGGCCTCGACGCCGGCGTTAAGGGCCAGCAAGTTGGTCTGGAAGGCGATATCGTCGATCAGCCCGATGATGCTGGCGATTTCCGACGAGGATTTTTCGATCTTGTCCATCGCGATGACGGCCTTTTCGACGACCTGGCCGGAATGCTCCGCATTCTGCCTGGTCTGGGAAACCAGCTTGCCGGCTTCTTCGGCCCGTTCGGTCGAGATTTTCACGCCCGAAGTGATCTGCGCGATCGCGGCGGCAGTCTCCTCGACCGAGGCGGCCTGCGATTCGGCGCTCTTTGCGAGGTCTCCGGCCGCAGCCTTTATCTCTTCGGAACCCGAGGCGATGTGACCGGCCGACTGGCCGATCAGAGCAATCGTGCCCGAAAGCTGATCCATGGCATTGTTGAAGTCGCTCTTGAGGATCTCGTATGCCTCGGGAACAGGCACGGTCATCCGGTAGTCCAGATCCTTCTCGGCGACCTTCGAGAGCGCTGCGCCAAACGAATCGATGACCGTCTTGCGCTCCGCCTCGAGGGCCTGGCTATACGCCTGTCTCTTGTTCTCGGCGTTCACCTCGTCGACAAAAACGGATATCGATAGGTCCATGTCGAACAGGACCGCCTTTACGAGGTTCGCGACGGCCGCGGAAAATTCGTCGGCAGTTGTCTTGCTTTTGCTGAGAAATCCCCCGCTTGGCCAGTACTCCTTGACCAGGCTTTCGATCAGGTGTTCGAGAATGAGGGCATAGCCTCCAATGTACCAGCGCGGCGCAAGCCCGATTTGCGCATGGACCTTGCCGATTGCCTCGACCCGCTGGCCATAGACATCGTCGAACTTGCCGTTGGCGATGGATTGCCAGTGATTGACCTGGGCGCCCTTGGCGTGGCTCATATGGCTGTCTGAGGAGAAGAACGGCCGGGTTTCCGGCGTGTTTCTCACCTTCTCGTAAAACTTGTCCAGCCCTTTTGGCAGTTCCCGTTCGATGAGAGGCTTGATCTGGCGGATGCTTTTGCAAGCATCCTCGTCCAGGTCCATAAACCTCAAACGATCAGCAATGCTGGAAGCCTGTTGTTTGTTCATTGTACTTTGCCCCAAAAACTCGAACGCCAATCGTGGCGCGCGGCACATGCCGGCCGATCACACGTTAAAGCGCACGCTTTACGTTGTGTCGGGATGACTGGAACTTCATGTCCCCGTATATGTTCTAATAAAGATATAGCTAAATTAATGTTAATTGGCCGATTGATCGGCATCGGAAAACGGGATGATATTCCCGACGTGGGTCAGCAGGCCGCGTGGCTGCGTGCCGCAGCGCAAACGCGCCTTGAGGCGCAAGAAGTTACCCGGCAATTCCTGTCTCGTGGGCTTTCTGGCCGGTCGTCGCGGAAACGGGACCGGCCAACAGCGCTATGAAGCGGAATGATCCTGGAGGGTTTGAGCGGATACCAGTCCTTCAGGCACCACGTCGTTGGTCCTGCGTTACAAGATTTTGGCTCGTACGGTCTCGAGCTTGATGTTGTTTCTCATCAGTTCCCAGTCGACCGACAGGCCGTTGTCGACGGCTGAAAATGAACGCAGCACCGCTGAAATGTCGTTCAGTTTCTGGCGCGAAAAATCGATGCTCTGAAGGAGTTCGATCTCCTCCGAAGTATAGTCGTGCCCCATGGCGATCGGGAATTTCTCGATCTCGCCGGCAATATGGGACAATTCCGCCACAAGGACCTCGATCAACCGCGACATTGCCGATTCGCCAATGATCGGTTGCGCGGATTCTTTTTTGTTCAAAGGCATCAAAACAGCTCCAGTTCCCCGTGATTGCGCACCTTGAGGCTTGCGCAGACTTTTTGTTCATCGATATCAGCGGTCATCATCTTTTGTCGCGTCTGGCCGGACACCGGATGAAATTCTATCCGCCGGCCGCGTGTGCCGCCGAGACTGGCTGCGGTGACGTCAAATCCTTCGTCCTGCATGAACCGCGTGATGAAATCGGAATTTCTCTTCCCGGGATCGAACCGTGAGTCGAACATCTTCGCGCCGCCGAACAGCTTGACCTTCATGTCCCTTTTCCGGGCGTTTCGCTTGTAAAGGTCATTAAGGAGCACTTCCATCAGGTAGGAGCCGTAGAGGCTGTCCCGGCCGTCGTCGCCGTCGCCCTGTTCGGACAGGAGAAAATGGTTCATTCCGCCGACACCAGTATTCAGATCGTAAACGCACGCCGCAACACAGGAGCCGAGCACGGTCGTCAGAAGCACGTCCGGATCATCGGAAATGATGTAGTTGCCCTGGATTACTGTCAGCCGTTTCATCTGCGTGTTCGTTAGTTGAGGCGACCGACGACAGCTTCCACGGCGGTCTTGAGCTGGGGAACCGAAAACGGCTTCGACATCACGTTGTTTGCCCCCAGTTGGCGTGCCATGTTCAACATCTTCGGATCGCTGCTGCCCGTGAGGATGATAACTCCCATACGGCTGGTGTTCTTGTGCGAACGGATTGCCTTCAGGAGTTGCAACCCGTCGACTTCCGGCATGTGCAGGTCGGTTATCACCAGGTGGATATTGGCGTTGATGGCCTTTGCGAAGCCGTCTTTGCCGTTTTTTGCGATGGTGATGTTCTTGACGTTCAGAGACTGCAGGGCCTCGACCGTCAGCATTCGGCTCGTAATGTGGTCGTCGACCACGAGAACCGACAGGGATTGGCTAAGCGACATTCGTGTTTCTCCATCTATCACCATGCAATAGTGCGTTTGCAATCGATTCCAGCGGCAGGATTTCGTCTGCCGCGCCGAGTTCTGCCGCAGCGCGGGGCATTCCGTAGATCAGGCTGCTGTTCTCGTCCTGGGCGATCGTTCTCGCGCCGCCCTGGCGCAGCTTGAGCAGGCCGTCGGCTCCATCCTTGCCCATACCCGTGAGCAGTGCGGCCGCGATCGACATTCCCTTCACGAGCGCGGCGGAGTCGAACAACTCGTCCACCGATGGCATGTGCCCGTTGCGCGGGCTCCCCATCCTGACGCGTGCTTTCAACGATCCCCTCTGTTCGATCGTCGTGTGCCCCTGACCGGATGGCGCGAAATAGACGTTTCCCCGCTGGAGGATGCCATTTTCCATCGCCTCCCGGACCTGAGGCTGACAAGACCGGTTAAGATGCTCGGTCAGGCTTTTGGTAAAGCCGGGCAACATGTGCTGGGCAATGACGACGGGCGGACAGTCCGCGGGAAACCGCGACAATACGGTGGTCAATGCCTCGACGCCGCCCGTCGACGAGCCGATAAGGACGAGGTCCGGCTCGTTCTGCCGCCTTTCCAGTACCTTCGCCTCGGGCCTGGGTTGAGATGAGATGCGAGCAAGTCGTTTTACTGCCGCCGAAGAGTTGGCGGCCTGTTTGACGGTTTCCCGGATGTTCGCCATCGCCGCTTCGTCGTCCAGCCTCGGCTTGGGGAGGCAGCTGAAAGCACCCATGCCGAGAGCTTCGATGGAGGTCCTGGTTCCGCTGGCGGTCAGGGTGGAAATCATCACGACCGGCATTGGACGCAGCCGCATGACCTTTTCCAGGAACTCGAGCCCGTTCATCCCTGGCATTTCGACGTCAAGCGTCAGCACATCGACGGGGATCGCCTTGATCATGGCGCGCGCTTCGTGCGGATCGGATGCCGTGCCGACAACCTGGATCTCGGGATCGGCCTCCAGGATGCTGCGCAGCAGGACCTGGATTGTCGGCGAGTCGTCGACGATCAATGTGCGCACGGGCATTGCGGCGTTCCTAATAGCGTTCATAAATCGTCATACCGGCGGGTTTGAGGCTGCTGGCCGCCGGTCCCCCGACACGCTCCGAATGGCCGATGTAAAGGAAGGATCCAGGATTCATGAGGTCCGAGAACCGCTGCAATAGCTTCTCCTGGGTGGGTCTGGAAAAATAAATCATGACGTTTCTGCAGAATATGACGTCGTATTTCTTCTTGAGCGGCCACTTTTCCATCAGGTTGAGGATATTGAAGCTGACCAGGTTCCGCAGTTCGTCGTTCACCTGGTACTGGTTTGCGGAGGGTGAAAACCACTTGCTCAAATAGTTGCCAGGCAACTTCTGAACGAAATCCTCGCTGTAGGTTCCCCTCCTGGCTCTTTCGATCGATTTCGGGTCGATGTCGGTTGCCAGGATCCGCAAGTTGCGCCTGGCCGCATCGGGCATCCTCTCCAGGATGACACCGGCGAGCGTGAAGGCTTCGGCACCGTTGGAGCAGCCGGCGGACCATATCCGCACGGCTTCGCCCGCGTTGAGTTTGGTCACCAGACGGGGGAGGCAGGTTTGGGCGAAATGCTCAAAATGATGCGATTCGCGATAGAAACTCGTGACATTGGTCGTCAGCGCCGAGATCATCTCGTTGAACTCATCGGCGCCGGCGCTGCTATTCACGAACTCGATGTACTGAGCAAACGCATCGAGCCGAAGTGCGCGCAGCCGCTTCTGCAAGCGCGAATTCACCAGTTCGAGTTTGTCGGTCGTCAGGTTGATTCCGCACGAATTCTGAACCAGCACGGAAATCGCCGAAAACTCGGCCGCCGAGAGGCGGGAGCCTGCCGGATCGCCCTGTACTGAGGCGGCGGTTGCGCGCGCCGTGCTCATGCTGCGATCGACCCTATCTCGGGCAGAACCCAGTCGAGCATGATCTCGCAGATGATGCGGCTTTCCAGAACGATGACGCGCCGGAAGATGTTACCCGCGGTATTCGCATTGACCTCGGGAACGGGGCGCAAGTCCGATGCTTTGACATTGAGTATATCGGACACCGAGTCGACCAGCAGACCGAACAGTTTGTCGTTGAGCTGCACCACGATGATGACGTGGCGCTCGCCCGGACCGGCCGAATCCAGCCCCATGCGCTTCGCAAGGTCGACGATCGGTAGGATCGTTCCGCGCAGATTGATCACGCCGACGACGTAATCGGAGGAGTGGGGAAGGCGGGTGGAAGCGGTCCAGCCCCTGATCTCCTTCGTGCACCGGATGTCTATGCAGAACTCCTGCGCGCCGGTCTTGAAAACGATGAACTCTTCCTGGTTCATTTTTTCGTGTGCCTGGTTGTCCATTTTGATCCCCCTATGCGACCAATTGTTGCCGATCTTTTTGTGCCTGCCGTCGTCCGCCGCTGGCGATCAATTCATCGACATCGAGAATGAGTGCGATTTTGCCATTTCCAAGAATTGTCGCGGCGGAAATGCATGGAACGTGACAATAGTTGCTTTCCAGGCTCTTGATCACGACCTGCTGCTGCGCTTCGATCGCGTCGACCGCGAAAGCAAAAGGCGTCCCGTTCGCCGATTCGACGATGACGGCAATGCTGCTGGAAAATTCGGTTTTCCGATCCGAAAATCCCAACTCATGGCCGATGTCCACGATCGGGACCAGGTCATTGCGCAGTCTGACGCACATCTCGCCGCGAGCGATCTCGACCAGATCCTGCTTTTGGGGTTTCAATGTCTCGAGCACCGCGGCGATGGGCAGAACCAGGACTTGTTCGGCGGTGCGGACAAGCATTCCATCGAGAATGGCCAGGGTAAGCGGCAGGCTCAATGTGAAAACGGTACCGGTTCCCGGCTCGCATGAGATCGAAAGGCGCCCGCCAAGCGACTGGATGGATTGGCGGACCACGTCCATGCCGACGCCGCGACCGGAGACATTGGAGATCGTATCGGCGGTCGAAAAACCCGGCGCCATGATCAATTCGTCGATTTCCTGATCGCTGAGTTTTGCATCGGGCGCGATGATCCCTTTCTCGACCGCCTTCTCGAAGACCTTCGGGCGATTGATGCCCGCGCCGTCGTCCGCCACCACAATCGCTATGCGGCCGGAATTATGCGAAGCCGAAAGCCGGATCGTCCCGGACTCAGGTTTCCCCGCCTCGCGGCGCTTCTCGCCGCTTTCTATTCCATGATCCACTGCGTTGCGGATCATGTGCGTGAGGGGATCGAACAGCCCTTCGATGACCGTCGTGTCGACCTCGGTGAATTCGCCCTCCAGGGAGAGCGCGGCTTTCTTGCCCGTAATGCCGCAGACCTCGCGAACGATGCGTGACATGCGCATGAAGACGGGCTTGATCGGCTGCGCGCGAATGGACATCACGCTCGACTGGATCTCGCGCGTGAGGTTTTGCAGTTCCGTCAACGCCAGTGAGGGCGGAGAGGCGGTCCCGAAACCGGCCTCGTTGATCTTCTCCGCCAGCATCGACTGGCTGATGACGAGTTCGCCCATCAGATTGATGAGCCGGTCGACCTTGTTGGATTCCACGCGGATCGTCTTGGCCGGCTTGGAGTCGCTGTCGGCGCGCGCGTTTTGCGGATCAAGCTTCTTCGCTCCGACCTGCGCGGCCTCGGCATCCTTCGGCCCGTCCAGAGCGGCATGCGCCTCCTCCGGCGCAAGCTCGCCGTTATCGACAATGCCCGGCGTGCCGAATTCAAGCAACTCGGCGGTTTCCGGGTCCGCTTCTCCACCATCGCCCGCGCCGAGGCTCTCGAAGAACGCATCGATATCAATTTCGCCGTCTGCACTCCCGGCCGCACCGCCGGTGACCGTGAACTCGCAGGAACCCTCGACCCAGTTGAAAACTGCAAGGATGTCATCCTCGGAACACTCGGACTCCAGGGTGATCGTCCACGAAAGATGGGTCTGCTGCGGATCGAACCGATCGAGCGGAGGTACGCTCGCCGTGTCGCACGAGATCGTGCAGGTGCCAAGATCCCTCAACTCGCGAAAAATCCGCTGCGGATCGTGGCCGCGCAGATAGAGATCGAAGTGGGGCTTGAACGTGATCGTGTACGAGTTGCCCGCAGGGGCCTCTTCGGCTCCAAGATCACCAAGCGAAATCGCAACCGGCGCATAATCGATGCTTTCGGCAGCCTCCTTATGGGAGGATTGGATGTGGAATTCCTTGGCAAGCTTCGCCTGGATCGGCTCGACGCCCTCGACCGGCTCGTCATTCTGCGCGCACGCCACGATGTCGGACAGCTTGTCGGCCGCCTCGGACAACACCGAAGCACTGCTTTCGGTCAGCGTGGAAAGGTCGTTGCGCACGATATCGAGGGCATTCTCGAATATGTGCGCAAAGCTGACCAGGGAATCCAGCCCGAAAGCGCCCGCTCCACCCTTTATTGAATGAACCGCCCTGAACACGGCATTGACGGTATCCATGTCGGCGCCATCACTGGTGATGCGGTACAGCCCGTCCTCGAGTTCGGACAATAGATCGGCGCACTCGGCGAAGAAGGTACTTTTGATGTCGTCGATGCTCACGGCAGCCCTCTATGGTTTTCTCGGTCGTGTTCCGTTTTCGCTTGCGCCGCATGCCTGCGGTCGCCAGATCGGACTAGGGCAGCACCCTCTCCACGGCGTTGACCAGCTTTTCGGGATCAAAGGGTTTGACGATCCAGCCCGTCGCACCGGCCTTTCGCGCGCGGCTTTTCTTTTCCGCATCCGATTCGGTCGAAAGCACGAGAATGGGGAGCCGACTGCGGTTCGGCATGGCGCGCACCCCCTCGATGAACTGAAAGCCGTCCATCACGGGCATGTTGATGTCGGTGATGATGACGTCCGGGAGGGATTCCTCGAGTTTTTGCAGCCCGTCCTCGCCATGCTCGGCGGTAACGACCTCAAATCCGGCATTCGTCAGGCAGTGGCGCAGCATTTCGCGCATGGTGCGGGAGTCGTCCACCGTCAGGATTTTAGCGGCCATCATTAGTCCTCGCGATTTCAACGGCACTCCGATCGAGGCCCAGGGCGGATAACCCCCTGAGAAACCCTTCGGAGGGATTTTCGAAATGAATGGAGAGGGCGTCGCCAGCCCACTGATGCGCCGCCGCAACCAGGACCTCGACGCACTGTGTATCGATGAATTCTATGGCCGAAGCATCGACCACGAGGTCACTGCCCTGCCGCTCCAGGAGTTGGCTCACCAGGGCCGGCGCGTTTTCGCCGCTGCAGAATTCGGAAAGGTGCACTTGCGCACCGGAAGGACCGCTCATGGAGCCACCGATCTTTTCTTGATTGGGAACATCCGGGCGGGCCGGTACTCGGGTACAGCGTCATGCTTCGGTCATCGGACCAACTCGAGTGCCGGGCACGTTACGGGGACAGGAGTAAAAAAAATATAAAATGTTAAATTATGCGAGCGATCTCGCGGAATTTCTCGATATCGCCGGCAAATGATGTTTTTGCCTACCGCCCTGCAGCCGGCATTTCCACCCGCCGTCAAGTCACCGGCAACGTCAGGGCGATATCCTTGCAGTTGCACCGCGTCATGTTGTCCCGGCAATCCGGACTGGCATGAACGCGAGCGGGATCCTATCTCGCATCGGAAGTCGCACAGGCAGGGAGGCCGTTTTGGCGCGCAAGACCTATCGGCAACTGGCGGCGGAAGCCGCCGCGCAGATCGCCGAGATCATGCCATGGGACGTTGAGGGTTTTATTGGCGGGCATCCAGGCACGCTGTTGCTCGACATTCGTGAACGCGACGAGTTCGACAGGGCGCACATTGCGGGCTCGCTCAACGTGCCGCGCGGAATTCTGGAGGCGGCGGCCGAGTGGGATTATCCCGAAACGGTGGCCGAACTCGTGGAAGCGCGCCAGCGGCCGGTCATCGTGATCTGCCGGTCGGGAAACCGTAGCGCCCTTGCGGCTGTCGTCCTCCAGGAAATCGGGTTTTCGGATGTCTACTCGATGAAGCTTGGTGTGCGCGGCTGGAACGATGCCGATCTGCCGCTGGATGACGGTTCTTCTCACCTGCTCGACGGTGACGATGCCGAGTCGCTGTTGGCGGGGGAATTGCGGCCGGACCAGATCGCTCCCGCGCGGCGCTGACGCCTGAGCCCGAGACCGGTCGCGCTGCCCCGCCGCATTTGACGGACCGCAAACTGTTGGCTTGGCCTGTGCGGGGCGGTCATTGGCGGTGTGGACACCAAAAAACAGCCGCTCCCGTCCCGCGGCGCTTGTCTTGGCGGGCGGAGCAGAGTAAAGACACCGCCCGATAGGGGTATAGCTCAGTTGGTAGAGCGGCGGTCTCCAAAACCGCAGGTCGGGGGTTCGAGCCCCTCTGCCCCTGCCATTCCGGTCGTTTGCCGCTAGGTGGCGACTCGATGAAGGGTGTTGCGTAATGCCGCAATTGCCTCTTGCGTGAGAGGCGATGAGGCTTTATGTAGTTCGGACAGACGCGCGGTGCGTGGGGCTGCTATCAGCTTTACGTGCCGTAATTGCGTGGCTTGAAGGCGCTGATTCGCGCCGAGAGGGCCAATTGGTTCAGATGGTAACGATTGGATGGTTGCCGCGAACTCCCTGTCTGGTGGTGAATTTCGTGCGTTCGCGTTGGCGGACGCTTCCGGCATTGCGGCCGATGCGGGGTTGCGGGCGCAAGGCGGGTAATTGAAGGAACGGTCTTCGGGCGGTTTCGAATAGAATAGAGCGGCATTTATGGCGTCGAAAACGAAGAATCCATTCACGTTTCTGCAGCAGGTGCGTGCGGAGACCAGGAAAGTAACCTGGCCGTCGCGCCGTGAGACGATGATCTCCACGGTCATGGTGGTGGCCATGGCGTTTCTGGCCGCGATATTCTTTTTCCTTTCGGACCAGGTTCTGGCGCTTGCCGTCGAATTCATTCTTGGCATCGGCCGCTAACCGCGAGAACGAGGAACGCATTTCATGACTGCGCGCTGGTACATCGTCCACGCCTATTCGAACTTCGAAAAGAAGGTCGCCGAAGCCATCGAGGAGAAGGCCAAGGCCAAGGGACTCTGGGATCATTTCGAAAGGATCCTGGTGCCCACGGAAAAGGTCGTGGAGGTGCGTCGCGGCCGCAAGGTCGATGCCGAGCGCAAGTTCTTTCCCGGCTATGTGCTCGTGCGGGCCAATCTCACCGACGAGGTGTTCCACCTGATCAAGAACACCCCGAAGGTCACGGGGTTCCTGGGGTCGGACTCCAAGCCGGTGCCGATTCCCGATTCGGAAGCAGAACTTATCCTGCAGCAGGTGCAGGAAGGCGTCGAGCGGCCGAAACCGTCGGTCACGTTCGAGATCGGCGAGCAGGTGCGCGTGTCGGACGGCCCGTTTGCGTCGTTCAATGGCTACGTCCAGGAAGTCGATGAGGAGCGTTCGCGCCTCAAGGTGGAAGTTTCGATCTTCGGGCGCGCGACGCCGGTGGATCTCGAATTCGGTCAGGTCGAGAAGGTCTGACCGGGCGGGGCGCCTCAGGGCGTTCTCAATCGGTGGAAGGGCAGGCGGCTTTGGCCGGTCGCTGAGAAGCCCGCACCACCACTTTGCAACCGCCGGCGACGCCGGCAGAAATGACAAGGCAGAGCTCAAATGGCTAAGAAAGTTGCAGGCCAGCTGAAGCTGCAGGTACCGGCCGGTTCGGCGACCCCGTCGCCCCCGATTGGTCCCGCGCTCGGTCAGCGTGGCATCAATATCATGGAATTCTGCAAGGCGTTCAATGCCGCCACGCAGGAAATGGAGAAGGGGTCGCCGATTCCCTGCACCATCACCTATTTCCAGGACAAGTCTTTCACCTTCCAGATGAAGACCCCGCCGGTCTCTTATCTGCTGAAGAAGGCGATCAACCTGAAGTCTGGTGGCAAGACCCCGGGCCGTGAGACCGCCGGCAAGATTTCGCGCGACAAGGTACGCGAGATCGCCGAAGTCAAGATGAAGGACCTCAACGCCAACGACGTCGAGGCTGCAATGCGCATGGTCGAGGGTTCTGCCCGTTCCATGGGCCTGGAAGTGGTGGGCTGATCCGATGGCAAAGAAGATTGCAAAACGTATTGCCGCTTCGCGCGAGGGTCTCGACCGCGACAAGCTCTACGGTCTGAATGAGGCGATCGCGCTGGTCAAGGAGCGGGCAACCGCCAAGTTCGACGAGACGATCGAGGTGGCGATGAACCTGGGTGTCGATCCGCGTCACGCCGACCAGATGGTCCGTGGTGTCGTCAACCTGCCGAACGGCACGGGCCGTACCGTGCGGGTCGCCGTGTTTGCACGCGGCGACAAGGCCGAGGAAGCCAAGGCTGCCGGTGCCGATGTGGTCGGCGCCGAGGATCTGGTGGATACCGTGCAGAAGGGCGAGATCAATTTCGACCGCTGCATCGCCACTCCGGACATGATGCCGCTGGTCGGCCGTCTGGGCAAGGTGCTCGGTCCGCGCGGCATGATGCCGAACCCGAAGGTCGGCACGGTGACGGCGGATATCGCCGGCGCGGTGAAGGCGTCCAAGGGTGGCGCCGTCGAGTTCCGCGTCGAGAAGGCGGGTATCGTCCATGCCGGCGTCGGCAAGGCTTCGTTCGACGCCAAGGCGCTGGAAGAGAACGTCCGCGCTTTTGCCGATGCCGTGATCAAGGCCAAGCCTACGGGCGCCAAGGGCAATTACCTGAAGCGCGTGGCGATTTCGTCGACCATGGGCCCAGGCCTCAAGATTGACGTCGGCAGCATTTCCGCTGCCTGAAGTTAAAAATGAGGAACAGGTATCAAGTACTTGTTCCTCAAGAAAATTCCGGACATATTAGTCTGGATACGGAAGGAAACTTCCGGACATCCTGTCCGAGATTGCGGGTGGCTCGCCTTAATTCATTCGAGCCTGCATGAGACGGGGTTTAGACCGGATACGGGGTATTCCGCCCCGCAGATGGTTCGAACCGTGTAGGCCTTTTTGCCGCCATCCGGCGGTGAAAGGGGGCAGGATCCTAGAACGCCGTCCAGGCATCCGGGATCCCGGGCATGCCAGGGCGGTAAACGCCAACCCGACCGGCCGTTACCAGATGGTGCGGCGGTCAACTGGAGAGAGGCTGTGGACAGAGCGGAAAAACGCGAATTCGTCACGGGCCTGAATGCGGTGTTTGCGAACACCGGATCAGTGGTCGTGGCCCACTATGCCGGTCTCACCGTCGCGCAGATGAACGATCTTCGTTCCAAGATGCGTGCGGCTGGAGGCTCCGTCAAAGTCGCGAAGAACCGCCTCGCCAAGATCGCTCTTCAGGGCACTGAATCCGAGGGGATGTCGGCGCTGTTCAAGGGACAGACGCTGATTGCCTATTCGGACGATCCGGTTACGGCACCCAAGGTCGCCGCCGATTTCGCCAAGACCAATGACAATCTTGTCATTATCGGTGGCGCGATGGGCCCGACCGTGCTCGACGCCGATGGTGTGAAGGCGCTTGCCACCATGCCGTCGCTCGACGAGCTCAGGGCAACGATCATCGCGATGATCAATACCCCGGCAACCAGGATCGCAGGCGTTGTCCAGGCACCTGCAGGCCAGTTGGCCCGCGTGTTTGGCGCCTATGCCCGGAAGGACGAGACGGTGTGAGGCCGTTCTCAGCAAGAAACACACGTTCGAACCTTGTAAAGGAATTGAAAAATGGCTGATCTTGCCAAAATCGTTGAAGACCTGTCGGCTCTGACCGTCCTGGAGGCGGCCGAGCTTTCCAAGATGCTCGAAGAGAAGTGGGGCGTCTCCGCCGCCGCTCCGGTGGCCGTTGCTGCTGCCGGCGGTGCCGGTGCTGTCGCCGAAGTCGCTGAGGAAAAGACCGAATTTGACGTCGTCCTCATGGAAGCCGGCGCCCAGAAGATCAACGTCATCAAGGAAGTCCGCGCCATCACCGGCCTGGGTCTGAAGGAAGCCAAGGACCTGGTCGAGGCCGCTCCGAAGCCCGTCAAGGAAGGCGTTGCCAAGGCGGAAGCCGACGAGATCAAGAAGAAGCTCGAAGAGGCTGGTGCCAAGGTCGAGCTCAAATAAGAGCCGCTTATGCGTTCGGCGGGCGGGGCAACCCCCGTCCGCCGGTCCCGCGTATCGGGGACGACGGGCGATTGCCCGAACAGCCCTTTTCCTGAGTGCCTCCCGCGGGCCTTCAGGAAACGGGTTTTAACCGTTTAGGAGATCCGTTCCATCGCGAACGGCTAATTTGGCCGGCCGGCCAGTGCATGATACGAGGAGCGACGATGGCCCAGACCCAGACTTTCAACGGTCGCAGGCGCGTACGCAAATTCTTCGGAAAGATTCCGGAAGTTGCGGAGATGCCGAACCTGATCGAGGTTCAAAAAGCATCCTATGACCAGTTCCTGATGGTCGAAGAGCCCGAAGGCGGACGCGCCGATGAGGGATTGCAGGCTGTTTTCAAGTCGGTTTTTCCGATCTCCGACTTTTCCGGAACCGCGATGCTCGAATTCGTCAAGTACGAGTTCGAGGCGCCCAAGTTCGATGTTGACGAGTGCCGTCAGCGCGACCTGACCTATGCCGCGCCGCTGAAGGTGACCCTGCGCCTGATCGTTTTCGATATCGATGAGGATACCCAGGCCAAGTCGATCAAGGACATCAAGGAGCAGGACGTCTACATGGGCGACATGCCGCTGATGACGTCCAACGGCACCTTCATCGTCAACGGCACGGAGCGTGTCATCGTCTCCCAGATGCACCGCTCGCCGGGCGTTTTCTTCGATCACGACAAGGGCAAGTCACACTCTTCGGGCAAGCTCCTGTTTGCCGCGCGCGTCATTCCCTATCGCGGTTCCTGGCTCGATATCGAATTCGACGCCAAGGACATCGTGTACGCGCGCATCGATCGCCGCCGCAAGATTCCGGTCTCGTCGCTGCTGATGGCGCTCGGCATGGATGGCGAGGAAATCCTGTCCACCTTCTACAACTCCATCACCTACGAGCGCGATGGTGACGACTGGCGTATTCCCTATTCGGTCGAGCGGGCCAAGGGCTTCAAGGCGATCACCGACCTGGTCGATGCCGACACCGGCGAAGTCGTCGTCGAGGCCGGCAAGAAAATCACCGCGCGCCAGGCAAAACAGCTTGCCGAGAAGGGCCTGAAGGCCATTCGGGCGACGGAGGAAGACGTCCACGGTTCATACCTTGCCGAGGATATCGTCAACGTCGAAACCGGCGAGATCTACCTGGAAGCCGGCGACGAGATCGACGAGAAGACGCTGAAGGTCCTGATCGACGCCAACGTCAGCGAAGTCCAGATTCTCGACATCGATCACGTCAATGTCGGTGCCTATATCCGCAACTCGCTTGCCGTCGACAAGAACGAGGGCCGGCAGGACGCGCTGTTCGATATTTACCGGGTAATGCGTCCGGGCGAGCCGCCGACGATCGAATCGGCGGAAGCGATGTTCAATTCGCTGTTCTTCGATTCCGAACGATACGATCTTTCGGCCGTCGGCCGCGTCAAGATGAACATGCGCCTCGGCCTTGATGTCGAGGACACGGTTCGCGTCCTGCGCAAGGACGACATCATTTCCATCGTGCGCACGTTGGTGGAACTGCGCGACGGCAAGGGCGAGATCGATGACATCGACAATCTCGGCAACCGCCGTGTGCGTTCGGTCGGCGAACTCATGGAGAACCAGTACCGCGTCGGCCTGCTGCGCATGGAGCGCGCGATCAAGGAGCGCATGTCGTCGATCGAGATCGACACCGTCATGCCGCAGGACCTGATCAACGCCAAGCCGGCCGCAGCAGCCGTTCGCGAGTTCTTCGGTTCCTCCCAGCTCTCGCAGTTCATGGACCAGACCAACCCGCTCTCGGAAATCACTCACAAGCGGCGCCTATCGGCGCTGGGACCGGGTGGCCTGACTCGCGAGCGCGCGGGCTTCGAAGTTCGCGACGTGCACCCCACGCATTACGGCCGCATCTGCCCGATCGAGACGCCGGAAGGCCCGAACATCGGTCTGATCAATTCGCTGGCCACTTTCGCGCGCGTGAACAAGTACGGCTTCATCGAGAGCCCGTACCGCAAGGTCGTTGACGGCAAGGTCACGCTCGATGTGCATTACCTTTCCGCCATGGAGGAGGCCAAGCACTACGTTGCGCAGGCCAATGCGGCGCTCGACAAGGAGGGCCGTTTCACCGACGAATTCGTCGTTTGCCGCCATGCCGGCGAAGTGATGATGGCGCCGCGCGAACTGGTCGACCTGATGGACGTTTCGCCCAAGCAGCTCGTTTCGGTTGCCGCGGCCCTGATCCCGTTCCTGGAGAACGATGACGCCAACCGCGCGCTCATGGGATCGAACATGCAGCGTCAGGCCGTGCCGCTGGTGCGTGCAGAAGCGCCGTTCGTCGGAACCGGCATGGAGCCGATCGTCGCCCGCGACTCCGGCGCCGCGATCGCCGCCCGGCGCACCGGCATTGTCGACCAGGTCGACGCGACGCGTATCGTTATCCGCGCTACCGAGGATATCGACCCGGCAAAGTCGGGCGTCGATATCTACCGGTTGCAGAAGTTCCAGCGTTCCAACCAGAATACCTGCATCAACCAGCGTCCGCTGATCAAGGTGGGGGACCGGATCGAGAAGGGCGACATCATCGCCGACGGCCCGTCGACCGATCTCGGCGATCTGGCGCTGGGCCGCAACGTGCTGGTCGCGTTCATGCCGTGGAACGGCTACAATTACGAGGATTCCATCCTCCTGTCCGAGCGTATCGTGCGCGATGACGTCTTCACCTCGATCCACATCGAGGAATTCGAGGTCATGGCCCGCGACACCAAGCTCGGGCCGGAAGAGATCACGCGCGACATTCCGAACGTCTCGGAAGAAGCGCTGAAGAACCTCGACGAGGCCGGTATCGTCTATATCGGTGCGGAAGTTCAGCCCGGTGACATTCTCGTCGGCAAGATCACGCCGAAGGGTGAAAGCCCGATGACGCCGGAGGAAAAACTCCTGCGCGCGATCTTCGGCGAGAAGGCTTCCGATGTCCGCGACACCTCCATGCGGATGCCGCCCGGTACCTTCGGCACGATCGTCGAAGTACGCGTCTTCAACCGCCACGGCGTGGAGAAGGACGAGCGCGCGATGGCGATCGAGCGCGAGGAAATCGAGCGGCTCGCAAAGGACCGTGACGACGAGCAGGCGATCCTCGATCGCAACGTCTATGGCCGTCTGGTCGAGATGCTTGCGGGCAAGGTCGCGATCGCCGGACCGAAGGGCTTCAAGAAGGGCACCAAGCTGACCGAGGAGATTCTCGACGAGTATCCGCGGTCGCAGTGGTGGCAGTTCGCCGTCGAGGACGAAAAGCTTCAGGCGACACTGGAAGCGCTGCGCACCCAGTACGACGATTCCAAGAAGGCGCTGGAACAACGCTTCATGGATAAGGTCGAGAAGGTGCAGCGCGGCGATGAAATGCCGCCCGGTGTCATGAAGATGGTGAAGGTCTTCGTTGCCGTGAAGCGCAAGATCCAGCCCGGCGACAAGATGGCCGGCCGTCATGGCAACAAAGGCGTCGTCTCGCGTATCCTGCCGGTGGAGGACATGCCGTTCCTCGAGGATGGCACACATGTCGACATCGTGCTCAATCCGCTGGGCGTGCCGAGCCGCATGAACGTCGGCCAGATCCTGGAAACGCATCTGGGCTGGGCCTGCGCGGGAATGGGCCGCAAGATCGGCGAAATGATCGAGGCGTATAACGAGAACGGCAACATCAAGCCGTTGCGCGCGACCATCGAGGATCTGATCCCCGATAACGACCGTAACGAACCGGTTCGCAAGTTCGACGATGATTCGGTGATACGCCTGGCTTCGCAATTGACGCGCGGTGTTTCGATCGCCACGCCGGTGTTCGACGGTGCCGTCGAGGCCGACATCAACGCGATGCTGGAGAAGTCCGGACTTTCGTCGTCGGGTCAGACCGTCCTTTACGACGGCCGCACGGGCGAGGCATTCGACCGGCAGGTGACCGTGGGCTACATCTACATGCTCAAGCTGCACCACCTGGTGGACGACAAGATCCACGCCCGCTCGATCGGACCGTACTCGCTCGTCACCCAGCAGCCGCTGGGCGGCAAGGCGCAGTTCGGCGGCCAGCGCTTCGGCGAGATGGAGGTCTGGGCGCTGGAAGCCTATGGCGCCGCCTACACGCTGCAGGAGATGCTGACCGTCAAGTCGGACGATGTGGCCGGACGCACCAAGGTCTATGAGGCGATCGTCCGTGGCGACGACACATTCGAGGCCGGCATTCCGGAGAGCTTCAACGTGCTCGTGAAGGAAATGCGTTCGCTGGGTCTCAACGTCGAACTGACGACAGCGCGTGCCGAGAGCTCCGAACTGCGGGTAGCCGAACTGCCCGACGCGGCCGAATGACATCCAGACGCGGTGCGGGCCAGCCCGCGCCGCGTCACGTAATGCGGGCCGGCGGATCGAACCGATCCATACGGCGATGGCAAGGGCCACGGACAGGTTGAAGACCGCCGTGCCCGGCAATTGAAAAGGGATGCAGCCGCATCCCCGTCAAGGAGAATGGCATGAACCACGAGGTCATGAATCTTTTCAATCCTCAGGCTCCGGTGCAGAATTTCGATTCCATCAGGATATCGCTCGCCAGCCCTGAGAAGATTCTGTCCTGGTCCTTCGGCGAAATCAAAAAGCCGGAGACGATCAATTACCGCACGTTCAAGCCTGAACGCGACGGCTTGTTCTGCGCGCGTATTTTCGGTCCGATCAAGGATTACGAATGCCTGTGCGGCAAATACAAGCGCATGAAATACAAGGGCATTATCTGCGAGAAGTGCGGCGTGGAAGTGACCCTTTCGCGCGTGCGTCGCGAGCGCATGGGCCACATCGAACTGGCCGCGCCCGTTGCCCATATCTGGTTCCTGAAATCGCTGCCCAGCCGCATCGGCACGCTGCTCGACATGACGCTGAAGGATATCGAGCGCGTCCTGTATTTCGAGAACTATATCGTCACCGAACCAGGCCTCACCGCGCTCAAGGAAAACCAGCTCCTCTCGGAAGAGGAGTACATGATGGCTGTCGACGAGTATGGCGAGGATTCCTTCACCGCCATGATCGGCGCCGAGGCGATCCATGAGAAGCTGGCGTCGCTGGAATTGCCCAAGATCGCGGTCGACCTGCGCGAGGAACTGGCGACGACAACCTCGGAACTGAAGCAGAAGAAGCTGCTGAAGCGCCTCAAGGTGGTCGAGAATTTCATGGAATCCGGTAACCGGCCGGAATGGATGATCATGAAGATCGTCCCCGTGATCCCGCCGGACCTGCGTCCGCTGGTGCCGCTCGACGGCGGCCGCTTTGCCACGTCCGACCTCAACGATTTGTACCGCCGCGTCATCAACCGCAACAACCGCCTCAAGCGGCTGATCGAACTGCGCGCGCCGGGGATCATCATCCGCAACGAAAAGCGCATGCTGCAGGAAGCGGTTGACGCCCTTTTCGACAATGGTCGTCGCGGCCGCGTCATCACCGGCGCCAACAAGCGTCCGCTGAAGTCGCTCTCCGACATGCTCAAGGGCAAGCAGGGCCGTTTCCGCCAGAACCTGCTCGGCAAGCGCGTCGACTATTCCGGCCGCTCGGTGATCGTCGTCGGCCCCGAGCTCAAATTGTCCGAATGCGGACTGCCGAAGAAGATGGCGCTCGAGCTGTTCAAGCCCTTCATCTACAACAAGCTCGAGTTGCGCGGCCTGGTCGGCACGATCAAGGCAGCCAAGGAGATGGTCGAGCGCGAAGAGGACGTGGTCTGGGACTGCCTCGAGGAGGTGATCCGCGATCACCCGGTGCTGCTCAACCGCGCGCCCACCCTCCATCGACTCGGCATCCAGGCCTTCCAGCCGAAGCTGATCGAGGGCAAGGCCATCCAGATTCACCCGCTCGTCTGCGCCGCCTTCAACGCCGACTTCGACGGTGACCAGATGGCGGTCCACGTGCCGCTCAGTCCGAAGGCGCAGATCGAGAGCCAGGTGCTGATGCTCTCGTCGAACAACGTGCTGTCTCCGGCGCACGGCCGGCCGCTGGCGGTCCCGAGCCAGGACCTGGTCCTCGGCGGCTACTACCTGACGATGGCCCGCAAGGATGGCCGCGGCGAAGGCAAGGCGTTCCCCGACTTCGAGTCGGTGCTCGTCGCCTACCACGAGGGCGTCGTCGAGACCCACTCGATCATTCGCGTCCGCTACACCGGCCGCTACATCGACCTGGACAAGCAGATCGACAACCAGGACGTCGTCCACGCCGAGGTGGAGGAGCTGAACCGGACGTTGATCGAGACCACGGTCGGCCGCGTCATCCTCAACATGGCGCTGCCGGAGCAGATCCCCTTCGTCAACGGCCTGCTCAAGAAGCGCGGCCTGCAGGACCTGGTCGGCTACTGCTTCATCCACCACGACAACGACCTGACGGTGAAGATGCTCGACGACCTCAAGGAGGTCACCTTCACCTACGCCACGCGCGCCGGAATCTCCATCGGCGTCGAGGACATGGTGGTGCCGGCCTCGAAGGACGAGATGCTCGAGGCGGCGCGGCGCGAGGTGGTCGAGATCGAGGGCCAGCGCTCCGCCGGCGTGATCACCCAGGGTGAGCGGCACAACAAGATCATCGACATCTGGCACCGCACCACGGAGCGCGTGTCCGAGGAGATGTTCCGCGAGATGCGCCGGGTCGAGGAGGCGCGCAAGGAATACAACCCGATCGCCCTGATGGCCGACTCCGGCGCGCGAGGTTCGCGCGAGCAGGTTCGCCAGCTGGCGGGCATGCGCGGCCTGATGTCCAAGCCGTCCGGCGAGGTCATCGAGACGCCGATCACCGCGAACTTCCGCGAGGGTCTCTCGGTGCTGCAGTACTTCATCTCGACCCACGGCGCCCGCAAGGGACTCGCCGACACGGCGCTCAAGACGGCGGACTCGGGCTACCTGACCCGCCGGCTGGTCGACGTGGCGCAGGACGTGATCATCAACGAAGTCGATTGCGGAACGATCTCGGGCATCGAGGTGTCGGCGATCATGGAGGGCGGCGAGATCCTCGAGCCGCTGCGCGATCGCATCGTCGGCCGCACGGCGCAGGAGGACATCTACGATCCGATGACGACCGAGAAGCTCATCGGCATCGGAGACGAGGTCACCGAGGAACTCTCGAACGCGATCCAGGCGGCGGGAATCGAGCGGGTGAGGATCCGCTCGGTGCTCACCTGCGAGACGCGCCGCGGAGCCTGCGTCAAGTGCTACGGCCGCAACCTCGCGACCGGAAGGGTGGTGGAGATCGGCGAGGCGGTCGGCGTCATCGCCGCGCAGTCGATCGGCGAGCCCGGCACCCAGCTGACGATGCGGACCTTCCACTTCGGCGGCACTGCGTCGCGGGTTTCCGAGCAGTCGCGGCACGAGGCGAAGAACCCCGGCATCGTCCGCTTCCTGAGCGTCACCACGGTCGACGCGAAGAGCGGCGACCTGATCGTGGTCAACCGCAGCGGCAAGCTGGTGATCGTCGACCAGAAGGGTCGCGAGCGCGAGCGCTACGCCCTCGCCTACGGTTCGCGCCTCCACGTCCACGACGGGCAGGAGGTCGAGCCGGGGGCGATGCTGGTCGAGTGGGACCCGTTCACCTCGTCGATCCTTTCGGAGATCGGCGGCAAGATCGAGTACAAGGACATCGCCGAGGGCGAGAACGTCCGCGAGGAGACCGACAAGGTCACCGGCCTGTCGCAGCGGATCATCGTCGAGGCGTCGGCGACCGAGAAGCGGATTCCGGCTCTCATCATCCGCGGCAAGGGGCAGGAGCGACGTTACATCCTGCCCTCGGGCTCGCATCTGATGGTGCACGAAGGCGCCCAGGTCTCTCCGGGCGACGTGCTGGTGAAGATCCCGCGCGTCGAGGCGGCGAAGACTAAGGACATCACGGGCGGCCTGCCGCGCGTCGTCGAGCTGTTCGAGGCGCGCAGCCCGAAGGAGCCGGCGATCATCACCCACCTGGACGGCGTCGTCCACCTGGGCGAGATCCAGAAGGGCATGCGAAAGGTCCTGGTCGAGGGGGACTCGGGCGAGTCGCGCGAGTACCTCGTGCCGCGCTCCGTGCACGTCAACGTCCAGGACGGCGAGCGGGTGCACGCCGGCGATCCGCTGATCGACGGCCCGATCAATCCGCACGACGTGCTCGACGTGCTGGGCGAGAAGGAACTGCAGCGCTACATGGTGGACAAGATCCAGGAGGTCTACCGCTCGCAGTCGGTGGCGATCAACGACAAGCACATCGAGGTGATCGTCCGCCAGATGATGCGTTCGGTGCGGATCACCGAGGTGGGCGACACCGAGTTCCTGATCGACGAGCAGGTCGACCGGTGGCGCTTCCAGGAGGAGAACGAGAGGGTGACCGCCGCCGGCGGGCGCGCGGCGATCGGCAGGCCCCTCCTGCTCGGCATCACCAAGGCCTCGCTGTCGACCGACAGCTTCATTTCGGCCGCCAGCTTCCAGGAGACGACGCGTGTCCTGACCGAGGCTTCGATCTCGGGCCGGGTCGACTTCCTGCGCGGCCTGAAGGAGAACGTGATCGTCGGCCGGCTCATCCCGGCTGGCACCGGAATGGCGCCGTACCACGACTTCCACCTGGCCGAGGATTTGCCGGTTTACGAGCCCGAGGGCGAGGATGACGCCCTGTTCGAGTTCGGCGAGGACGAGATCCGTTCCCTGCCGCAGGAGGTTCTCGAGGCGGAGTGACGGGTCGGTCCCCGGGGCTGCGGTCCCTCCGGAAGCCCCCGGGAGGGGGCGCCGGAGGCGCTTGACGGGCGAGCGGGGGAGGGGGTATCCTTCCGCTCCCTCCCGCTGTAGTCCCCAAGGACCAGTCGGGCAGTACGGAATCACACAGGGAAGAACCCGGACGCGGGAACAGATCCGCGCCCGGGGTACGCTTGCGGAAGCCGCGGGCGCAGCAGGCGACGAGAGAGAGTTCGAGGATGCCGACGATTCATCAGCTGGTCCGGGAAGGTCGCGAGCGTCAGCTCATCAAGACCAAGAGCCCGGCCCTTCAGCAGGCGCCGCAGAAGCGCGGAGTCTGCGTCCGTGTGTACACCCAGACGCCGAAGAAGCCGAACTCGGCGCTCCGCAAGGTCGCCCGCGTGCGCCTGACCAACGGGATCGAGGTCACCACCTACATTCCCGGCGTCGGCCACAATCTCCAGGAGCACTCGATCGTGCTCATCCGCGGCGGCCGCGTCAAGGACCTCCCGGGCGTCCGCTACCACGTGGTGCGTGGCACGCTCGACTCGGTGGGCGTCCAGAACCGCAAGCAGAGCCGGTCGAAGTACGGCGCCAAGCGGCCGAAGGCCTGAGGGTCGAAAGATGCCGAGAAGAAGGGAAGTTCCGAAGCGTGAGGTCCTGCCGGACCCGGTCTACAGCTCCCAGCTGGTTACCAAGTTCGTGAACGTGGTCATGCGGGCCGGAAAGAAGACGACCGCCCAGGGCATCCTCTACGACGCGCTCGAGATCGTCCGCGAGAAGACGCAGGACGATCCGATCAAGGTCTTCAAGCGGGCGATCGAGAACGTCAAGCCGTCCGTCGAAGTGAAGTCCCGTCGCGTCGGTGGCTCGACCTATCAGGTCCCGGTCGAGGTGAATCCGAGCCGCCGGCTCGCGTTGTCGATCCGCTGGATCATCAGCAACGCTTCGAGCCGCGGCGAGAAGTCGATGAAGACGAAGCTCGCCGGCGAGTTCATGGACGCCGCCGAGAATCGGGGTGGGTCGATCAAGAAGAAGGAAGACACCCACCGCATGGCCGAGGCCAACAAGGCCTTCGCCCATTATCGCTGGTAGTCGTACAGGAACCGCGGTGACGCGGCGGCGCCTCTCGCCGCCATGTATGTCACCTTTTTGACGGACGAGAATACGAGCGTACCTTCGGGGCGCAAATTTATGGCGAGACAAGTCCCGCTGTCGATGACTCGCAATATCGGCATCATGGCCCACATTGATGCCGGTAAGACGACGACCACCGAGCGGATCCTCTTTTACACGGGGGTCAACTACAAGCTCGGAGAGGTCCACGAAGGCACTGCGACGATGGACTGGATGCCGCAGGAGCAGGAGCGCGGCATCACCATCACGGCTGCCGCGACCACCTGTTTCTGGAACAAGCACCGGATCAACATCATCGACACCCCGGGTCACGTCGACTTCACGGTCGAGGTGGAGCGTTCGCTGCGCGTCCTCGACGGCGCGGTCGCGGTCTTCGACGCGGTGGCCGGCGTCGAGCCCCAGTCCGAGACGGTGTGGCGCCAGGCCGATCGTTACAAGGTGCCGCGAATCGCCTTCGTCAACAAGATGGACCGCGTCGGCGCTGACTTCGAGCGGACGGTTTCGATGATGCGCTCCCGGCTCGGCGCCAATCCTGCGGTCGTCCAGCTGCCCTGGGGCAAGGAGGACACCCTCCGGGGGGTGATCGACGTCATCAGAATGCAGGGCGTCCTGTACCGCGACGACGCCAAAGGCTCCGCCTACGAGCTGGTCGATATCCCGGCCGAGCTCAAGGACGCCGCCCTCGAGGCGCGCGAGCGCCTGGTCGAGGTGGTCGCGGAGACGGATGATCAGCTGCTCGAGAAGTACCTGGCGGGCGAGGCGATCTCCGAGGAGGAGATCCGGGCGGCGCTGCGACGCGGCACGATCGCCCACCGGCTGCAGCCGGTGCTGTGCGGCAGTGCATTCAAGAACAAGGGCGTGCAGCCGCTGCTCGACGCGGTCGTCGAGTTCCTGCCCTCGCCGTCGGACATTCCGCCGGTGCAGGGGCTCGAGCCGGGCACCGAGAAGCCGCTCGAGCGGGTGGCCGACGACAAGGCGTCGTTCTCCGGTCTGGTTTTCAAGATCATGAGCGACCCGTTCGTCGGGCAGCTCGCCTTCTTCCGCGTGTACTCGGGGCGGATCGCCTCCGGCACCGGCGTGATCAACACGACCAAGGACCAGAAGGAGCGGATCGGCCGTCTCCTTCAGATGCACGCCAACAAGCGCGAGGAGATCGAAGAGGTTCTCGCCGGCGACATCGCCGCCGCGGTCGGCCTCAAGAGCGTGACGACCGGCGACACGATCTGCGACCCGGATCACCCGATCATCCTCGAGGCGATGAGCTTCCCCGAGCCGGTGATCTCGGTTTCGATCGAGCCGAAGACCAAGGTCGACCAGGAGAAGCTGGGCCTGGCGCTCGGCAAGCTGATGCAGGAAGACCCGACGTTCAAGGTCTACACCGACCCGGAGACCGCGCAGACCCTGATCGCCGGCATGGGCGAGCTCCATCTCGAAATCATCGTCGACCGGCTGACGCGCGAATTCCACGTGCAGGCCAACGTCGGCAAGCCTCAGGTCGCCTATCGCGAGACGATCACCATCGAGGCGGCAGGCGAGGGTCGCTTCATCCGCCAGACCGGCGGGCGCGGCCAGTACGGCCACGCCAAGATCAAGATCCGGCCGACGACCGAGGCGGAGTTCACCTTCAACAACGAGATCGTCGGCGGCGTCATCCCGCGCGAGTTCATCAAGCCGATCGAGCAGGGCATCCGCGAGGCGCTGGAGAACGGACCGCTCGCCGGCTATCCGATCTCGGGCATCGAAGTGGACCTCTACGACGGCAGCTTCCACGACGTCGACTCCTCCGAAGTGGCCTTCAAGATCGCCGGCTCGATGGCGTTCCAGGATGCCACCAAGAAGGCGCGTCCGGTCCTCCTCGAGCCGATCATGGCGGTCGAGGTGGTCACGCCCGAGGAGTACATGGGCGACATCATCGGCGATCTCACCTCGCGTCGCGGCCGCGTGCAGCACATGGAGGCGCGCGGAACCGTCCAGGTGATCTCCTCGAAGGTGCCGCTCGCCGAGATGTTCGGTTACGCCACGGACGTCCGCTCGCTGTCGCAGGGGCGCGCCAGTTACACTATGCAATTCGCGGCGTACGAGCAGGCGCCCAAGAGCGTCAGCGAAGAGATCGTCGCCAAGGCCGCGGGCTGATCACGGATTCGTCGGATACAGGTACGAGAGACTGGAGATAGAGAGATGGCCAAGGAGAAGTTCGATCGCACCAAGCCTCACGTGAACGTCGGCACGATCGGTCACGTGGATCACGGCAAGACGACGCTGACGGCTGCTCTGACGAAGGTGGCGGCCGACAAGGGCTGGGCGAAGTTCGTTCCGTAC
>JAIOIW010000137.1 GCA_019912385.1 Notoacmeibacter sp.
CCACACCTCAGATCAGCGCGCAGCCGACCTGCCAGTCTGGACCCACATGTACAATTGGCATCGCCCACATGGCAGCCTAAACTCAAAACCACCCATCAGTCGCCTCGGCTTAACCAGCGACAACCTGTTGAGGCACCACAGCTAGAGCCGGCCGGCATCCGCGTCTCGCGTGCGCCGTTCGTCGAGCCAAGCGCGAACGGCGCCGAGAACGGGCACGAACCCGGCAATGGCACGGGCAAGCCTGCCCTGCGTCCATCCAACTCCCGAGCTCTGCCTTGCCGCATCGCAAAAAGAGGCGTAGAATTTATAATATGTGCGAATGGCCCGAGGGTCTCGTGCACATTGAAAGGCCATGGACCCGTCGCGGGCCGATCCTTTGATCGCACGTGAAAGGAGGTTGTCATGGCAACCCTGGACACCCACCACTGGTACAGTCTCGACGCCCACCGGCCGTGGGAGGATGTCGCCTCGATGATCCTTGGCGTGGTCGTCCTTGCCGCGCCGGTCATCATGGGCGCACCCGAAAGCGTCGTCGTGAACGTCTCGACCGGCGCTGTCGGCGTCTTCATCGTCATGCTCGGCGCGCTCGAGTTTATCAGCCTGCGCCGCTGGGAGGAATGGCTGGAGATGCTGTGCGGTGCCTGGCTGGTGATCGCGCCCTTCGCGCTCGGCTATGCCGGTGCCACGCGCACGCTGCACATGATCGTCGGCGCGCTGGTCTTCCTGCTGGCCGCCATCGAGCTGTGGCAGGACGCCAACCGCCGGCTTGACCGCTGACGGCAACACTGGTCGCGGCCGTCCACAAGGGCGGCCGCGCCCGGCCCAAATCCCCCGCCCGGTGCGACCGGCCGGCCACAGGCTTCCCCTGCCATTTACGCCGCGCCGCTGGCCTTTTCGCCCCGAATCACTACATTCCGCAGGATGACAGGCTTTCCCGACGACGTGCCGTTCTTCGACGACAGCGACATGCCCGCGCGCCCGGGCGGTATCGCCGCGCGCGCCCTTGCCGCGCGCGAGCGCGAACGCGAGCGCAAGGCCGCGCCCTGGCTCGACGCCATGAACCCGGAGCAGCGCGCCGCGGTGGAAACCACCGAGGGGCCGCTGCTCGTGCTCGCCGGCGCAGGCACAGGCAAGACGCGCGTGCTGACCACGCGCATAGCCCATATCCTCAACCTCGGCCTCGCCTTCCCCAGCCAGATTCTCGCCGTCACCTTCACCAACAAGGCCGCCCGCGAGATGAAGGAGCGCATCGCCTTCCTCGTCGGCGAGGCGGTCGAGGGCATGCCCTGGCTCGGCACCTTCCACTCCATCGGGGTGAAGATGCTGCGCCGCCATGCCGAACTCGCCGGGCTGAAGTCCAACTTCACCATCCTCGATACCGACGACCAGATCCGCCTCATCAAGCAAGTCATCCAGGCCGAGGGGCTGGACGACAAGCGCTGGCCGGCGCGCCAGTTCGCCCAGATGATCGACGGCTGGAAGAACAAGGGCCTTGCCCCCGCCGAGATCGCGGAAGGCGACGCCCGTGCTTTCGCCAACGGCAAGGGCCGCGAGCTCTACGCCGCCTATCAGGACCGGCTGAAGACGCTCAACGCCGTCGACTTCGGCGATCTCCTGTGCCTGCCGATCCGCCTGCTGCGCGACAATCCCGACGTGCTCGCCGACTACCAGCGGAAGTTCAAGTATATCCTCGTCGACGAGTACCAGGATACCAACACCGCGCAATACATGTGGCTGCGGCTGCTGGCGCAGCGGCCGAAACCGAGGCGCGACCCCCCCTCCGTGGCAGGGCAAGCTTTCGCGACCAGCGAAAGCGCCATCCCGCGAACGGACGCAAGCGCGGATGCGTTTGCACAAACAAACAAAGGCAGCAAATATTCGGCCCCGCCGAATATTTGTTGTGTGGGCGACGACGACCAGTCGATCTATGGCTGGCGCGGCGCGGAGGTGGACAACATCCTGCGCTTCGAGCGCGATTTCCCCGGAGCGAAAGTCATCCGCCTGGAGCGAAACTACCGCTCCACCGCCCACATCCTCGGCGCCGCCTCGCATCTCATCGCCCACAATGAGGGCCGGCTCGGCAAGACGCTGTTCACCGACGCCGCCGACCCCGACGATCCGAAGGTCGCCGTCCACGCCGCCTGGGATTCGGAGGAAGAGGCGCGTGCAGTCGGCGACGAGATCGAGGCCATGCAATCGCGCGGCGCCCGGCTCAACGACATGGCCATTCTCGTGCGCGCCTCGTTCCAGATGCGCGAATTCGAGGACCGCTTCGTCACGCTGGGCCTCAACTACCGCGTCATCGGCGGCCCGCGCTTCTACGAGCGCCTCGAGATCCGCGACGCCATGGCCTATTTCCGCGTCACAGCCCAGGAGGCCGACGATCTCGCCTTCGAGCGCATCGTCAACACACCCAAGCGCGGGCTTGGCGAGGCCACCATCCGGCTCATCCACGACACCGCGCGCGCGCGCCAGTGCTCCATGCTGCAGGCGGCCGCCGATCTCGTCGGCACCGAGGAACTGAAGCCCAAGCCCCGCGCGTCCCTTCGTGAAGTCGTGGAGAACTTCCGCCGCTGGCAGGCGATGCTGGAGAACACGCCGCACACCGGGCTTGCCGAGACCATCCTGGAGGAGAGCGGCTACACCGCCATGTGGCAGGCCGACCGCTCGGCGGAAGCGCCTGGCCGGCTGGAGAACCTGAAGGAGCTCATCCGCTCCATGGAGGAATACGAGAGCCTGCGCGGGTTCCTGGAACATGTCGCCCTCGTCATGGACACCGAGCAGAACGCCGAGCTCGACGCCGTTTCCATCATGACGCTGCATTCCGCCAAGGGACTGGAATTCGACACCGTGTTCCTGCCCGGCTGGGAGGAAGGCCTGTTCCCCCACCAGCGCGCATTGGATGAAGGAGGGCGCTCGGGTTTGGAAGAAGAGCGCCGCCTCGCCTATGTCGGCCTGACAAGAGCAAAGCGCAACCTGCACATCTGGTTCGTCTCCAACCGCCGCATCCACGGCCTGTGGCAGTCGACCATCCCCTCGCGCTTCCTCGACGAGCTGCCGGAGGCCCATGTCGAGGTGATCGAGACCGGCTCGTCATACGGCGGCTACGGCGCGGGTTCCCAAGGGGGGTATGGCGCGCGCAACAATCCCTATGGCGCCTCCAGGTTCGACAATGTCGGCGCCGGCGATCCCTTCGCCAACACCTATTCGACGCCCGGCTGGAAACGCGCGCAACAAAACCGCTCCGGCGCCACAGCGAAGAACTGGGGCTCGCGATCCGGCCACGCGGTGGAGCGCATCGGCTATGGCGAGGCGGATTCCACCCGCGGCGCGGGCAGAGGCTCGGTCAAGGGCCGCACCATCGACGGCGAACTGGTCGCCAAGTCCGTCACCAACGCGCCGTCCGCCTATGCCGTCGGCGACCGCGTCTTCCACCTGAAATTCGGCAACGGCAACGTCGCCTCCATCGACGGCAACAAACTCACCATCGACTTCGACAAGGCCGGGCAGAAGCGGGTACTGGACAGTTTCGTGGAGAGGGTGTGAGGGGAAAGCGAGAGCGTGAGTGCTCTGTGTTCTTTTCAGTTCATCCCGAAGTCGCCCGCGAAAATCCCTAGGCTTTCGATGCTCGGAAGCGAATACCTGCGCATTAGCAGAGCTGCTTCAGTCGCACCTGCCCGCCCAACGCCCGCCTCCTATCCGGTCAGGATTGCCTTCAGCGCTTCGCGTTCCTCCATGACGAAGTCGAAGAACGCTGAAATGCGCGGCGTTTTTCGCAAGTCCGGAATTGTCAGCAGTCGCCAGCTGCGGGCCAGTTCCGGGATCGGGCCGAGCACGCAGACCAGATCCGGCTCGCCGTCGGCGATTGCCGTGGGAAGTGGCCCGATGCCCAACCCCGACTTGACCGCATAAACCAACCCCAGAACGCTGTTGTTGCGAGCGGTGATCCGGGCGTCCGGCGCCGTCGTCTTGAGCCATTGCACAACCCGGTGCCGGGCCATGGTGTCGTCAAAGCTGACCAGCGGGTGCTGCGCCAGATCCTCGACATGCGCCGGCTTGCCGTGGCGCTCGACATAGGCGGCGCTGGCATAGATGGCCCACACCGACTCGGCGATCTTGCGGCCGACGAGTTCATCCTCCGTATCGCCCGAGCGAAACGCCACGTCGGCGTCGCCCTTGAGCAGGTCGAGATAACGGTCGGAGGTCACGAATTCGATCCGCAGTTTCGGATGGCGGGCATGGAAGCGGTCAATGAAAGGCATCATGCGGGGAACGATCGGCTCGGGACACGTCAGGCGGATCACCCCCGCCCGCTCGCGCGCCGAGTCCGTCGCATGCTGCTCCAGGTCCTTGACCGCGGCTTCTACGCGCTCGGCATAGGCGCGCAACTCCTCGCCGAATTCGGTCAGGCGATAGCCGGTGGAATGGCGGGTCACCAGTTGACGCCCGATGCGTCTTTCCAGTTCGAGCAGCCGGCGATGCACCGTCGACTGGCTGAGGCCAAGCTCGTGCCCTGCCGCGATCGTGCTGCCGCGGCGTGCAACGGCAAGCAGGTGTTTGAGGTCATCCCAGTCGAACATCGCTCACTATGCAATTTTGCGGCCCCCTTGCGCAATCTTGTTGCTGCCCCCGCCACCGGCCAGGACATAAAAGGAGTGCTCCCTTCATGTACAGACGAGGAGCCACCCCATGAACGCACCAACCGCCTTCGATCCGGTCGCCTTCAGGAACGCCACCCGCGCCCAGTGGGACACCTGCGCGGCAGGCTGGAACAACAAGACGCCAGAGATCCGCGACTGGCTTCGCGCATCGACCGAGGCCATGCTCGAAATGGCCGGGGTCAGGCCGGGCGCCCGGGTGCTCGACGTGGCGGCAGGTTCCGGCGACCAGACCCTTGATATCGCAAGCCGCGTTGGGCCGGCAGGATCCGTGCTCGCGACCGACCTGTCGCCGGCCATCCTGGCGTTCGCCAGGGAAAACGCCCGCCTGCGGGGATTTGACAATGTCGAGACGCAAACGGCAGACGGCGAAATGCTCGGCGTCGAGGCGGCGAGTTTCGATGCCGCCATATGCCGCCTCGGCCTGATGTTCTTTCCCGATCCCGGCAAAGGCCTGGCAGAAATGCGCCGGGCGCTGAAACCCGGTGGCCGGGTCTGCACCATGGTGTTCTCGTCGCCGGACCGCAATCCATGCGTCGCCATTTTGCTCTCGACCGCGCTCAAGCACGCCGGTCTGCAGCCGCGCGATCCCTATCAGCCGGGCGGCCTGCTGAGCCTGGGAAAACCCGGCCTGATCGACACGCTGTTCGAAACCGCGGGTTTTTCGCGGGTCGCGACGACCAGGGTCGCCGCGCCCTTCCGTCTGCCCTCCGTCGGCGACTATCTCGATTTCGTGCGGACTTCCGCCAGCCCCGTTATCCAGATCCTCGGCCATCTCGACGAGGCGCGGCGCGAGGCCGCGTGGGCCGAGATCGAAGACAAGCTCGGCTCTTTCAATACGCCTGACGGGTGGGAGGGACCGAACGAACTGCTGCTCACCGCCGGGCAGAACTGAAACCGGAGGGCGACGGCGACGGCGTCTTCCACCTGAAATTCGGCAACGGCAACGTCGCCACCATCGACGGCAACAAGCTCGCCATCGACTTCGACAAGGCCGGGCAGAAGCGCATGCAGGACAGTTTCGTGGAGCGGGGATGAGGATGCGCCCGGCCTGGGCAATCCCCGATTCCAACCAGTTCACAAAATGGCTTGACAGCATGGTTAGCATTTGCTAACTAATCCGCATGATGAAAGAAACGTTCTATATCTCTGTCAATGATCCTCCGGCCAAGCGCGGGATTTTGGAGGAAGGCCTGCGCTTGTTTGCCGAGCGCGGTCTTTCCGCAACGTCGATCAGGGACATCGCTGACGCGACCGGTTACAGCAATCCGGCCCTGTACAAGCACTTCAAGACGAAGGAGGAGCTTGCGTTGACGCTCTTTGAGCGCTGCTACAAGGAACTGATGAGCCGTTTGACGCTCGCAATGAAGCGCGATAGCGGCTTTTCTCTGCAATTCCGCGCCTATGTCGCAGCCTTCATCGGATTCTATGACGACCACCCTCACGCGATGATCTTCACAACCGACAATCTTGCGGCGCTGTGGCCCCAGGCTTCGGAGAGTATGCGCAATCGCACGATTATCACACTGACCCGCGAACTCCTGGAGAAGGGCAGACAGGAGACGCTGGTTTCGAATGACACGAATCTGCCCCTGCAGTTGATCCTGGTCGTTGGGACGCTCGTCCAATTGGTGCGTCAGTTATACCTTGGTGCGCTGGAAGGTCCCGCAATCAATCACGCGGCCGGGATCGAACGAATGCTCAGGTCCGGCCTGGCCTGATTTTTTTTTGACCATGAAGTGAGCAAACGCTAACCTCGAAAGGAAAATACCATGCAAGCGATCAATCATGCCGCGACGGCACTCATCCTGAAACGCAAGTTCCCGTCCGCACCCCTCTTCGGGCTGATCCTGGCGACCGAAGCGGTCGAATACCTGTGGGTCGGTCTCAACGTCATCGGTATCGAGAAGACGATCATCGATGATGATATGCGTTCGGTTGCGGACGTCCATCTCGTGCACATGCCATTTTCGCACTCAGTCCTCACAAGCGCGCTCATCGCTGTTCTGGCCGGTCTTGCCATTTTCTGGCGCGGCGGAAAGGCGGCATCCGCGGTGGCGGTGGCAATATCCCTCGGCATCTTTTCCCATGTCGTGCTCGACCTGTTGGTGCATGCACCGGACATCGCTCTCGCGCCCTATTTCAACGGAAAATACGGAACCGGGCTCTATTCGAACCTGCCGCTGCCCGCACTTGCGCTCGAATCGCTTTGGGGCCTCTTCTGCTGGTGGATCTATCGCGGCAGCTGGAAACTGCTTGGATTGATCACGGCTCTCGGATTTGCATCGGTTCCGCTCTATTCGGCCGCCATCAATGTGGGCGAATCCATCCTCGGTGGACAGAGCACGGTCTTCGCCATCGTGATTCTTGTTCAAATGATTGCCACCTCCAGCCTCGTGTGGCTCTTCGCGCGCGAAAGGCAAGAGCCGGCGCCGATGGGCAATCCGATATCCGCTTGACCCAACAGACACTGGCCTGGGGCGCCCATCGGCGTCCCAGGCGCCAAGGAAATACGGAGACAACCATGTTTACGATCGAAATGACAATTGCCCGGCCGGTTCGTGAAGTGTTTGCCAAACTGGCGCGGGTCGAAAATGCGCCGTTGTGGTATTCCGCGGTGACGTCGGTTCATCGTCTTGACAGCGGCCCTGTTGGCGTTGGGACGCGCTTCCGCTTCAGGCGCAGATTGGGGAGCAGCGAT
The DNA here is from genome assembly GCA_019912385.1 of Notoacmeibacter sp. Lineage (GTDB taxonomy): Bacteria > Pseudomonadota > Alphaproteobacteria > Rhizobiales > Rhizobiaceae > JAIOIW01. The sequence goes on from JAIOIW010000137.1 coordinate 7,360, forward strand.
ACCATCAACGACGTCGAGGTCACCGCATTCGAACCCGATCGAACGTTGGAGCTGTCATCGGTTTCGGGCCCGACGCCGTTTGTCTATCACTACGAACTGTCACCCTCGCCTCAGGGTGCGCAGTTGCAGTTGGACGGGACGATTTCCGGGAAAGGCCTCACTGGGCCGGCCATGCTTCTGGGACCACTGGCAGAAAAGTTCTTCCAGCGCGGCATGATCGACAACCTCGAGACATTGAAGCGCCTGATCGAGACAGGACGCGCCTGAGGACCCGATTCCGGAAAGGCCGCCAGTCAGGTGCATCGAAGCCTGAACGAAGTTCAGATGACGAACCGGAATGGAACGAAAGGGGCGAAGCGGGTTCCAGCCGCCCCACCCTCTCGTGCCGGAAGCCACGGGCCCGTTCGACACGGTTCGCTCCGGCGCTTCAGCGCCGTAACCGCACCTGCAATCAGGTCGTCGCCAGGGCCTGCTCGCAGGCCACGGCCAGTGCCCGGTCCGGCTGCTCAGCGCCAAGCGGGGTCGCCCATCCTGCCTTCTCGATAATCCTCCGGCGATTGTAGCCCTTGGCTTCACCCAGTTCCGCCAGCACCGTGGCGGATTGCGGATCGGCCTCGGCCATTGCCAGGCAATAGGGCGTCAGGCTGGTCGCGACGGCGACGCGGGCCGCCTCCGCCGACATGGATTGCGCCGTACCGGCCGTGACCCAGCCGCCCCAGTTGAATCCGACGAATGCCAGCGCAGCCGCTCCCGCGGCCGCTCCATAGAGAGCGGGTGACAGCCAAATGGGGGTTTTCATGATGATGTCCGATCTTGATCTGGACAAGCGCGCATGATTGCGTGCGAGGACCGGTACCGTAACATGGAAACGGTGGCAGATGTGACAATTCGGCCATCGTCGCGCGATTGCCGCCGCGTCGGCCGGCGCCCCATATCGCAAGTCCCGACACGGTACGCCATCGGTCCCGAGCCAAGCCCAAGGACAGCGCACAGAATGCGACGTCCCGCCAAATCGCAGACGATGGCATTTGGCAGCAACGGAAATACCCCTCCGTTTCCGTGCCACAATGTTGGACTCGCCATCGCCATCCACTATAGAGCTTATAGCTCATAACCAAAGTGACCGGGGAAACGACGTGACTGAACCGCGTGTGATGATTGCCGGCGGCGGCATTGGCGGGCTGGCGACGGCCCTGACGCTCAACCAGATCGGCGTGCCCTGCACGGTGTTCGAGGCGGTGCGCGAGATGCGGCCGCTCGGCGTCGGCATCAACATCCAGCCCAATGCGGTGCGCGAACTCTACGATCTCGGCATCGGCGCCGATGATCTCGATCGGGTGGGCGTGCCGGCGAAGGAATGGGCGCTGGTCGGACTCAACGGCAACGACATCTATGCCGAGCCGCGCGGCCTGCTGGCCGGCTACAACTGGCCGCAATATGCCGTGCATCGCGGCCTGTTCCACATGCTGCTCCATGACAAGCTGGTTGAGCGCGCAGGCGCGGACGCCATACGCCTCGGCTGCAAGGTGACCGGCTACGAGAACAATGCCGACGGCACGGTGACGGCGATCGTCGAACATGCGGACGGACAGACGTCGCGCGAGACCGGCGCGCTGCTGATCGGCGCCGACGGCATCCATTCCGCCGTGCGCGCCCAGATGCATCCCGCCCAGCCGCCGATCCACTGGGGCGGCGCGATCATGTGGCGCGGCACCACCCGGGCCAGGCCGATCCGCACCGGCTCTTCGTTCGTCGGGCTCGGCACCCACCGCCACCGCATGGTGATCTACCCGATCTCGCACCCGGACCCGGCGAACGGGCTCGCCACGATCAACTGGATCGCCGAGGTGACCGTCGACAATTCGCAGGGCTGGCAGTCGAGCGGCTGGTTCAAGCCGGTCGAAATAGACGATTTCATCCGGCATTTCGACGGCTGGACCTGGGACTGGCTGGACGTGCCGGCGCTGCTGCGCGCCGCCGACATCGCCTACGAGAACCCGATGATCGACCGCGATCCGGTGCCGACCTGGCGCGACGGCGGCGTCGCGCTGATGGGCGACGCGGCGCACGCCATGTATCCGACCGGCTCCAACGGCGCCAGCCAGGCGATCATCGACGCCCGCGCGCTTGGCGTCGCGCTGCTCGAGCACGGCGTCACGGCTGCAGCACTCGCCGCCTACGATGAAAAGTTGTGCGGCCCGGTCTCCGAACTCATCCTGCGCAACCGCGGCGCCGGCCCGTTCGGCCTGCTGAACATGGTCGACGAGCGCTGCGGCGGCGAATTCGACAATATCGACGACGTGATCCCCGCCGAAGAGCGCGCCGCCTTCATGGCGAAATACAAGGCCGCCGCCGGCTTCGCCATCGAGAAGCTGAACGCCGCCGCGCCGACGATTGCGCCGGGCGCCCGCGCAAGGCTGCCAGCGAACATCTGATCCGGCTTCGCCCCTCCCACCGGCAGTCCGGAGGCGGCATTCCAGGGCAACCCGGCTCGCCTGTCGAACCGCGCGAGGCCGCGCCTTTACGGAAAGCTATGTAAATTTCTTTACAGATTTACAATCTGATTTTACTGCATTGCAACAGGCTGACACGAAATTGACGCGCTGCATCGCGATATTTCGTGACAAATCAGCCCATGTACGGCAATTCCGACTCTGGAAAAGGTGCTGTGGCCGGCTCGGTGCCGCTTTGTAAAAGCATCCGGCCGGGCGCAATGACAAAAGTTTACAAACCGAAACCAGAGGAAGACCTCATGTCCTACGCTGAAGACATCAAGGCCGCCAGCACACTGATCGCCGCCCAGGGTGGCAAGTGGGATGCCATCGAGGCCGAAGCCGTGGCCCGCATGCGCGCCCAGAACAAGTTCAAGACGGGCCTCGACATCGCGCGCTACACCGCCGCGATCATGCGCCGCGACATGGCGGCCTACGACGCCGATCCGGCCAATTACACCCAGTCGCTCGGCTGCTGGCACGGCTTCATCGGCCAGCAGAAGATGATCTCGATCAAGAAGCACTTCGGCTCCACCAAGGGACGCTACCTCTACCTGTCGGGCTGGATGGTCGCCGCGCTTCGCTCCGAATTCGGCCCCCTGCCCGACCAGTCGATGCACGAGAAGACCTCCGTGCCGGCGCTGATCGAGGAACTCTACACCTTCCTGCGCCAGGCCGATGCCCGCGAGCTGGGCGGCCTGTTCCGCGAACTTGACGCCGCGCGCGCCGCCGGCGACGAGGTCAAGGCCAAGTCGATCCAGGAGCAGATCGACAACCACGAAACCCATGTCGTGCCGATCATCGCCGACATCGACGCGGGCTTCGGCAACGCGGAGGCGACCTACCTGCTGGCCAAGAAGATGATCGAGGCCGGCGCCTGCGCCCTGCAGATCGAGAACCAGGTGTCGGACGAGAAGCAGTGCGGCCATCAGGACGGCAAGGTCACTGTTCCGCACGAGGATTTCCTGCAGAAGGTTCGCGCCTGCCGCTACGCCTTCCTTGAGCTCGGCGTCGACGACGGCATCATCGTCACCCGCACCGACTCGCTGGGCGCGGGCCTCACCAAGCAGATCGCCTATTCCAGCGAGCCGGGCGACCTCGGCGACCAGTACAACGCCTTCCTCGACTGCGAGGAAGTCACGGTCGACGACCTGTCGCCGAGCGATGTCGTCATCAAGCGCGACGGCAAGCTGATGCGCCCGAAGCGCCTGCCGTCCAACCTCTACCAGTTCCGCCCCGGTACCGGTGAAGCGCGCTGCGTGCTCGACTCGATCACCAGCCTGCAGAACGGCGCCGACCTGATCTGGATCGAGACCGAGAAACCGCATATCGGCCAGATCGGCGGCATGATGAACGAGATCCGCAAGGTCATCCCCAATGCCAAGCTGGTCTACAATAACTCGCCGTCCTTCAACTGGACGCTCAACTTCCGCCAGCAGGTGTTCGACGCCTGGGTGGAAGCCGGCAAGGACGTCTCGGCCTATGACCGCACCAAGCTGATGAGCGTCGATTACGACAGTTCGGAACTGGCGGCAGAGGCCGATGAGAGGATCCGCTCCTTCCAGCGCGACGCCTCTCGCGAGGCCGGCATCTTCCATCACCTGATCACGCTGCCGACCTACCACACCGCCGCACTGTCGACCGACAACCTGGCCAGGGAGTATTTCGGCGAACAGGCGATGCTGGGCTATGTCAAGAACGTCCAGCGCGCCGAGATTCGCCAGGGTATCGCCTGCGTCAAGCACCAGAACATGGCCGGCTCCGACATCGGCGACGACCACAAGGAATATTTCGCCGGCGAGGCTGCGCTGAAGGCGTCCGGCAAGGACAACACGATGAACCAGTTCGCCGCCTGAGGCATTTTGCAGTCGGGTGAAGACACCTGGCTCCGGCGCGATGCGATAGATCGGCGAATTACGAAGGTTTCCGGCGAAACCCGGATCTCCTTCAAAGAAACTCAAGGGGCGGGCCTTCGCGGCTCGCCCTTTTTCATTTACGGAAAGCAAAAGTCGGTTAGTTTGACACGCATGAGCGACACTTTGCCCACCCTCATTCTCATTCCCGGCCTCCTGTCCGACCGTACGGTCTGGGAGCCGGTCGTCACACGCTTTACGCCGCGGACCGAAGTATCTGTCGCCGACCTGTCGACGCAGGATTCGATAACCGGCATGGCCCGCGATACGCTTGCGGCAAGCGAAGGTCCGGTCATCGTCGCCGGACACTCGATGGGCGCGCGTGTGGCGCTCGAGATGGTTCGCCTGGCGCCGCAGAGGGTCGTCAAGCTCGCCCTTTTCGACACTGGCATCCACCCGCGCAATACGACTGAGGAGCCGCGCCGCCGCGAGCTTGTCGAACTGGCCTATACGCGCGGCATGACCGCCCTGGCGGAACGCTGGCTGCCGCCGATGGTCCATGATGCCCGCCACGACGACCGCGACCTGATGGGCGCGTTGACCGACATGGTGGAGCGCATGACGCCTGAACTGCACGAACGCCAGATCCGCGCGCTGTTGAACCGCCCGGACGCCCGGCC